>DAISIK010000005.1:119090-120155 GCA_036822055.1 Puniceicoccaceae bacterium | reverse complement strand
AGGACGACCTTCTCAGTTTCAACCCCACCGCGTCTCCGCGCCTCCGCGCGATCCCAAATCGGGCACCTCAGAGATCATTACCCTTATCCGAAATTCGCAATTCGCCATCCGCCATCTGTTCCGCCAAGCTCAGCAACACCACCCTGAACGAGTTGAAAGCCGAGATCGACGACGAGGAAGCGGAAGAAAGCGACTTGGCAAATCCGGAAAAATGACCGATCCTATGCAAACTATGGACGCGGTTCAGATCATCGAAGAATACAAGCGATTGCCTCAAGCTGAGAAAGGTAAAGTCGTTGAGTTCATCCGCCAGGACAGTGCAACTCCGGTTCGTTACGCGTCTGACGATGCCGCTAAAGCAGCTTCTGAAGAAGTTTTTGCCGAACACCCGGAGTTGTTCCGCAAGCTGGCTCAATGAGTGATCCTGTTTTCCTGACGCCTGAGCAAGTCGAAGCCTTCCACAAGCGAAGCCTCGAACTCTACGGCGGTGCTGATGGAATGCGGAATCGCTCTTTGTTTGAAGGAGCGGTTGCCCAGGCGCAAAACGTTTATTGGTATGCCCACGGCGACCTGTTCGATTTAGCTGCTGCTTATTGCTTCCACATAGCGCAAGCCCAAGCCTTTATCGATGGGAACAAGCGAACGGCTGTTGCCGCTGCATTGACATTCCTCAAGCTCAACGGAATCAAAACATCGATCGACCTAACGATGCCTGTTTACGAAGCGTTGATCGAAGTGGCTGGGCACCAACTCGACCGTGAAGGCCTCGCCGAATTACTGCGAAACCTGCTGAGCTAGCCTCTAAAAGCTCTGCTTTTCCTTTAGCCGCCTTCCCGTAATAGCCGCCGTCCTGCCAAGGACCGCCATTGGGGTCAAACGTCAATGGCGCTTAGTTAAGCAATTTTTCGGGGTTTCGCACCTGTTTGGAAAGAGCCTTGGAGTGCTGCTTCTGACCTTAACTAAGCGCCTTTGAGGTCTGGCCTCAGCGCTCTTCGACAGCACGCACAAGCTGATTTCGCCTTCCGCTTACCAGTGCAACCTATGTGCCCTGACCTCCGGCCCGAC
>DAISIK010000005.1:0-118990 GCA_036822055.1 Puniceicoccaceae bacterium | reverse complement strand
TCCGTTCCGACGGAAGCCAATGGACTCTCGTCACCGACGGCACGAATCTTCAGCACCTGGAAACTCTCGATGAACTTATTCGACGGCTTCGGGAATAAACGCCTTCCTCCAGCTTCAGATCATTATGTCCGAAGCAACCCAACGCCCCCCTCTCCCTCCATTCACCTTCGACACTGCCGCGCAAAAGGTGCGCTTGGCTGAAGATGGCTGGAATAGCCGTGATCCGCAAAAGGTCTCCATGGCCTACACGCCGGACTCCCTCTGGCGCAACCGGGCGGAATTTCTCCAAGGCCGCGCCGCCATTGTGGAATTTCTCACCCGCAAGTGGAATCGCGAGCTGGACTACCGTCTGATCAAAGAACTCTGGGCCTTTTCGGACAACCGCATCGCCGTCCGCTTCGCCTATGAGTGGCGCGATGATTCTGGCCACTGGTTCCGATCCTACGGCAACGAGAATTGGGAATTCGACGAGCACGGTCTCATGCGCCGCCGCATCGCCAGCATCAACGATCTGCCCATCTCCCCTGACGATCGAAAATTCCTCTGGCCGCAAGGCCGCCGGCCCGATGAACATTCCGGGCTTTCAGAACTGGGATTATAAGCCCTTGACATAAAGACCTTTCGGTTTATATATAAAACATGAGCCTTGGACGACCCCGTGAATTTGATCGCGATGCCGCGCTGGATGCGGCGATGCGGCTTTTCTGGCGCAAGGGTTACAAGGAGACCTCGTTGGAGGATTTGTTGGAGACCATGGAAATCTCGCGAGGCAGCTTTTACGCCGCCTTTCAAAGCAAGGAGGCCATTTTTCGGGAATCTTTGCAGCGTTACACCGACCTCATGGCCGAGGAACTGGGGCGCAACCTACTAAAAGCCGAAACCGCACGAGGTTTTATCGAGGAAGTCATGGCCATTCCTGTTTGTGAAGCCAGAGATAATAGGGCCAACGGCTGTCTGATCATCAATACCGCCTCAGAGTTCGGCCAGCGGCATCCGGAATTCAATGAGGACACACAGCAGGGCCTTGGCGTCTTCAACCGCCTCTTTGAACAAGCCGTGTTGCGGGGGCAGCATGAAGGCTCCATCCCCCGTTCCACTGATCCCGCCACCCTCGGTTGCTATCTCAGTGCCAGTCTGGGCACCTTGCGCACCCTGGCCAAAGTTGGCACCCCTCCGGCGACGCTCAACGCTCTTTTCCCAACATTTTTGAAAGCCTTGGAATAAACCGCTCTTTTTTTAGTCTAATCTATACCGATCAGTCTATAAGTCTGAGCGGTGTTGATCCAACAACCCAACCAAGAAAGAAAACGAAAATGAAAATCGCCCTCATCATCACCTCGGACCCCAAAAACGGGGAAGAAGCACTCGGACGCGTCTTCAACGCCTTGGCCCTGGCTTCCGAAGCCCAAGAGAAAAACGACGAAGTCAACGTCCTCTTCTCCGGTGCCGGCACCCGCTGGCCTGCGGAGCTGAGCCAACTCAATCACCCGGCCAACGGTCTTTACAACGCCGTCCGTCCGGTCATCACCGGAGCCTCCTGTGGCTGCGCCGCCGTGTTCGGGGCCAGCGAAAGTGTGGCCGCGTGCGGGCTTCCGGAAGTCAAGGATCACGCCCTGGCCGGCACGCCCGGCATCGCCAGCATCCGCCGCTACCTTGCCGAAGGCTGGGTAACGCTGGTGTTCTAATCTTAACTGGAACGCGGGCGGGAAGGCTGGAAAGCTTCATTCCCGCCCGCCTCCAAACTCTCTACGACCATGGCCGGACGCTACCTCGAAACTCTGTTCACGCCCGAAGTGCTTGCCGAACAGCAGCACTACTACGGGCGATCCCAAGTCATCCCACCCCAGCCGGACACCGACCCGCTGGGTGTGGATGAGCGGGCTTTCATTGAATCCCGCGACTCCTTTTACATGGCAACCATCACCAGCAATGGCTGGCCGTATCTTCAGCACCGGGGCGGTCCGCCGGGCTTTCTAGTCGTGGCCGGGCCCAACCAACTGGCCTTCGCCGACTTCAAAGGCAATCGCCAACTCATTTCCACCGGCAATCTCAAGCAGGCGGATCGGGTTTCCCTTTTCCTCATGGACTATCCGCGACGCGAACGACTAAAGATACTTGGTCACGGACGCGTGGAGGACGCCCGGCAGCATCCGGAGTTGGTCACCCGATTCGCGCCGGACGGTTCGGAAAAAGTCGTCGAGCGGGTCTTTCTCATCGACGTGGTTTCCTACGATTGGAACTGCCCGAAGTACATCACGCCCCGCTATACGGCCTCAGAGGTAGAGCAAGTTACCGCTCCCCTTAAACAACGCATTTCGGAACTGGAGGAACAACTCAAGACCCTCGGTTCCCATTAACCAAACGCAACGAACCAACAACAAAAACACAGAAAGACAACCTCCACATGAAATTCACACTTCACACCAAAGAAACCGCCCCCGAGGCATCACGGCCCACCATCGACGCCGTCAATCAGGTTTACGGATTCTTCCCGAATCTCTACGCCGTCTTTGCCGAGTCGCCGGTGGCCATCTCGACCTACCTCCACATCAGCAAGCAACTCAAAGAGCACGGTGCGCTGACGCCGCAGGAGCAACAAATCGTTATGCTTGCCGTGAGCGAGGCCAACGGCTGCCACTACTGCGTCGCGGCGCACAGCATGGTCGCCGGGATGGCGCAGGTCCCAGCCGAAACCGTGGAGCAACTTCGCCGTGGCGAAAAGCCATCGGATCCCAAACAAGCCGCCCTGGTGCGCTTCGCGCTGGCGGCATTGGAGCATCGCGGGTGGATTCCTGAGTCGGAACAAGAAGCGTTTTTGGCGGCAGGTTACACCAGTCGCCATGCCTTGGATGTGTTGAGCATTGTGGCGCTGAAAACTCTGAGCAATTACACCAACCACCTTGCCAAGACTCCGCTCGATGCGCCATTCGAAGGGCATCGCTGGAGCAAAGAAAGCTGACGAGCTCACACGGAGGCACGGGGGGCACAGGGGAAAAGACAAAAACTCTGTGACCTCTGTGGCTCTGTGTGACACCCCCCAAACACGATATGAAACTCAACCACTTATCACTCATTCTGGCCGTATTTTGCCTCGCCACCAACGTGTCAGAGGCGGAGGAACCCTCGCCCGTGCTACTCATCGTTCAAGCCTGGCTGAAACCCGACACGAAAGACATCGCCGCCGAATACCAGGCAGCCTTTGGCCCCCTGGCCGCGGCTGCGGGCGGCAAGGCCGTGGCGAGACACACCGCCCTGCAATCTCTGCGCTCAGACACCCCGCCGGATTACATCGCCGTGCTGTCGTTCCCCTCCGCCGATGCGGTGCGCGGACTGTTCACATCGGACGAATCCAAAGCCCTCGACCCGCTCCGTAAGCGGTTGTTTGAGAAAGTCACTCTCTGGATCAGCCCACAATCATGAAAACCCAATGCGTAACAACCATTCTGGCCCTTCTGGGCACCATCTTCGGCGCGAACGCCCAAGTCATAGAAACAGTCGAATACCCCTCCGCCGACCGGACACACCGGAGCTTTCTCGCTCATTCACCGGACGTGGCTACCAAACGTCCCGCCGTGCTGATCCTTCCCGAATGGTGGGGGCTCAACCTTCATGCCCGCACAGTGGCCCATGATATGGCTGACCTCGGTTACGTGGCATTGGCCGTGGACATGTATGGCGACGGTCAACTCGCAGAGAATCCAGATCAGGCCACGGCCTTGGTCACCGAAGTGCTCACCACGCCGGGAGCCGTCCATGAGCGCTTCGAGGCCGCATTGGAGTTCTTGAAAAAGCAGCCGGGTGTGGATCCCGAACGCATCGTGGTCATCGGCTACTGCTTTGGAGGGCGAGTGGCCCTGGAAAATGCCCGCAGAGGATTGAAGGTCGCGGGGATCTTCACCCTTCACGGCATTCTCGACTCGGACGAAACCGCCAAGCCGGGGACGATTCGCAGCCCGATCCATGTTTTCAACGGGGCAGCGGACCCGATGGTGAATGATGAAACCGTGCTCAAATTCACGCGGGAAATGCTGACAGCAGGGGCACCCTTCACCATTACAAGTTATCCTGGCGCGCAGCACAGCTTCACCAAACCCGAAGCCACTGTTGTCGGTAAAAAATTCAAAATGCCCCTCGCTTATGATCCCGAGGCCGCTCAAGACTCACGTCGAACAATCGACGCCTTTCTCTCGCAGTTGCGAAAGTAACCGGACGAAAATTTCCAATGAAAATTCAGGAACTGCGCGGTGCCTTCGAACAACTCGACGGCTGGATATGGCTGCCTCGCTACATCGATAAAATCCGACTGAACCAGCGTGGTAAACTACCGCCGGATTACGTGGAGTGCCTCGGCTCCCGCACCGACGGCCTGTGGCTGGCCGAGGTCGGCCTGAGCCATGAAGGCTTCGCTGCCGCCGTGCGCGACCTGCGCGACGACAACGCCATCATCGGCTGGCTGCGGCCGCATGTCGCCAAGTCCCCAGAGGAAAAGGTCTGCTTCAACCAATGGCTGGCCGACCGTCCCGATGCCACTGACCGAGCCCTGCTTGCCTGGTTTCAAAAACGTAAAGCCGACTACGGCCTGTCCCACCGCACGGACATTACGACACTTCTGCATTTGGTAGAAGCCGATGAGGGGCGGATGTGATACCCCGGAAAATTGGATCGGGCTGGCCCTCACGCCCTCATCGACCCGCTACGATTTCCAATCCATCGCCACGGCGATGTCTTCCAGCTCGTTGATCAGCTTCAAGAGCAGGTCCGTGCGGTCAATCCCGCCTTGGTAGTGAATGGTCAGGCCCATGGTTTCCCCTCATCAGCCAGCACCAGGCCGACGCTTCTTTTGATAAGCGGCATGGAGCATCGCGGCCTCGCGATGGAGTTGCGGCTCGATTTCCGCGATTCGGTTGGGAAGGTCCATCGCTCCGTGTTTGACGGTCAGAACAAAAATCTGGTCCTCGAACGTGGCGCATACGAGAAAATGCTGCCGAACCCTGTAAAAACTCAGGGACGGAGAGAATTCCGGCTTGGCCCTGAGTAACGAGGGATCCTCCCGCAATAAATTCAGCGCGGCCTCAATGCTCTTGAGATATTCGGCAGCGACTTTCGCACCCCATTTTTCCACCGAATAAGTCTCGATCTGCTGAATGTCCAGAACGGCACGGCGGGATAATCGCAGCGAAACCTTCATTTACCTGTCAACACTTACCAGCCGGATTGCTCGCACTCGTTGGCTTCGTCGAGGGCAGAGTGCAGGCTGCCCTCAAATTCCACACTCCTGCCTTCCAGCAGATCCCTATAGCCTTCCAAAACCCCATCGCGGATGGCTGCCGCTTCCTGCCGTTCCTTTTTCTCCCGCAACAGATCACGAAAAAATTCGCTGGGAGTCGCATACAAACCCTGATCGCCGCAGTTTCGATCTACAAAGGCACGCAGTTCTTCGGTCAGGGAGAGATTGATGGTACTTGGCATACAGTAAATATAGCCAATATTGGCGAACTTTGTCAATAAACGCCAAGCGCCTGTTCTCAAGGTGTCACATCGGGGCGTGTTGGTGGTGTCACTTTCCCCGCCTCTCCTTTAGCCGGTGGCCGACGGCGACGATGGCTTCGATGGCGGGTTTGAGTTCGAGGCCGAGGGGCGTGAGGGCGTATTCGACGGTGGGTGGGGAGGTGGGTTGGACGGTGCGCAGAATCACGCCGTCAGCCACCAGTTTTTTCAAGCGTGAGGAAAGGACCTTGGCAGAGATGCCCTTGCCGCCATTTTTCAAATCGCTCTTCAACTCGCTGAAGGTGCGCGGGCCGCGTTCCAGATACCAGATGATGTTGGGTGTCCAAGCACCGCCGATGATGCTGAGGCATTCACCGAGAGGGCAGTGCTCGGGCGGGGGCGGGACTTTGCTTTTGCGACGGGGGACCATAGTGAACGGGTTACCGGAAGGTAACCAGATTCTAAAATTACTGCAAGAAACTAGGTGAATAAAAGTAATCAATACGCCATCCTATGGACCTATGACAAAACAATCTCTTGATGTAAACGAAGCCATTGAAACGCGCCGGTCGGTCAAACACTTCGACCCCGATCACCGCATGACGGATGAGGAGCTTGCCCGGCTTATCGCTTTGGCGAAGCTGGCTCCCAGTTCATTCAATATGCAGAACTACCGGTTTGTGCTGGTGCGCGATCCGGATCTGAGGAAACAAATCCGGGCGGTGGCCTGGGATCAGTCGCAGGTGACCGACGCCTCGCTGTTGGTGATTCTTTGCGCCGATCTCAAGGCCCATGCCAAGAACCCGCAGCGTTACTGGGCCCATGCCCCGCAGGAGGTGCAGGATTTTCTGGTGCCCGCGATTACTCCGTTCTACGAAGGCAAGCCGCAGTTGATCCGCGATGAAGCGATACGATCCAGTTCCTTTGCGGGCATGACGCTGATGCTGGCCGCGAGGGGATTGGGTTATGAGTCCTGTCCGATGATCGGTTTTGATGCCGAGGCGGTAGCCAAGCTGATCCGCCTGCCGGAGGATCATGCGCTCAGCTTCATGCTGGCCATCGGCAAGCAGGCCAGTCCGGTCTGGCCTCGCGGCCAACGCCTCCCGGACGAGGAGGTGGTGATCACGGACCGTTTTACCCAATGACAAAGATTCCATGAATACCGTTGTCACCCAAAAGCTCGGTATTCGGCACCCCATCATCCAAGGGCCGTTCGGTGGTGGATTGTCGACGGTGGAACTTGCTGCGACGGTCTCCAACGCGGGCGGAATGGGCTCTTACGGGGCGCATTTGCTGACTCCCGGTGAGATCGAGGACGTGGCTGCCGGGATTCGAGCAAGAACCGCCGGGCCGTTTGCCCTGAATCTGTGGGTGGACAGCCTGGATGCCCGTGCACGGGATGCGAAGCCTGAAGATTTCGAGCGGGCGGCGGATGAGCTGAAGCCTGTCTTCGAATGTCGGGGAATCGCGCCTCCTTCTTTCATGCCGCCTGAGATGATCGACTTCGGGCGACAAATGGAGGCGATTTTGCGGGCGCGGCCACCCGTCTTCAGTTTTGTCTTTGGCATTCCCGATGGGCAAATGTTGAGTGAATGTCGGCAACACGGAATCCGGACGATCGGCGCGGCGACCACGCTGGATGAGGCACAAGCACTTGAAGCCGCAGGAGTGGATTTCGTGCTGGCCACCGGCTTCGAGGCGGGCGGGCACCGACCTTCGTTCTTGCGTCCGGCGGAGGATTCACTGCATGGGACGCTGGCCCTGGTGCGGCAGATGGTGACGGCAGTGAAGATCCCAGTCATCGCAGCGGGCGGCATCGCCGACGCTGCGGGAGTTGCTGCTGCATTGAAACTCGACGCCGGAGCGGTCCAGGTCGGCACGGCCTTTCTGGCCTGCGAGGAATCCGGTGCGCCTCCGCTGCACAAGGAGTTCCTGTTCAGCCCGTCGGCCCGCCGCACGCGCCTGAGCAACTGCGTTTCGGGCCGCCTGGCCCGATTTGTTGTCACGCCCGCATTGGAGGAGCTGGAACAACTCAGTCGAACGCATCTCGGCTACCCGTTGCAGAGTGCCTTGACCCGCCCGCTCAAGCTGGCGAACGCTGGTGGTGACAAAGTCCGGGACGGACTCTTTTACGCCGGGCAGGGCGCGCCGCTCTTGCGACATCGTAAGGCAACGGAATTGATTGCGGAGTTGCTCAAAGAAATCGTGCGATGAGGACTAATCGCCCTTCACCGTCTTGAGGATTTTGCGACCGACTTGTTATATCCCGCTCACTTGTCAACCGCCTGATCGGGACATAATAATTAAAGCCTATGGATACGCTGAGTTACGCAGGTTCTACGTCTCCCGAACGAGATGGATCGCATTGTTGAACTATCTTTCTATATATTTCTCGATAATAGAAACAAGAGTCTCTCTGTTCCGTCGCAGGGCATGTTGTCCAGCTGAGTCGTCCTGACCATATCCCGTTTTGGGATCGGCACCGAATCGAAGTAAGGCTTCGACGCTCTCACTATTATTCTGCTCGATGGCTTCCATCAATGGGGACCAATTCAACCCTTCAATTAAGTTGGGATCAGCGCCAGCATCCAAAAGATACTCTGTCATCGCAAATTCTCTCCGGCTCACTGCAACCATTAGTGGTGAAGTGAATTCCATGAACGGTTTTGTCTGCAAGTAATCCGCTATTCCACTCGGATCTGCACCCCTGTCAACAAGCCGTTTCACTTGATGAAAATCACCCGACCTAGCAGCCTCGAACACTTGGTAGTAAACTGATTCGAATGGGCCGCTCGCATAGCGAAATAGAAAAAATGCACTGCCGACAACGCATAGCAGAACGATTCCTAGAGCTACAAAAGCTTTCTGACTACGATTGCGCATTATATTTTTACCATTAGAGTAGAACTAGATGTTGCCGACTAGCCCCCTCGCAGATCCCGGCGTGCGGTTTTCCCGCACCGGGCTCCTCTGAGCGGTCGCGTAGTGGAGTTGGCGAGGTGGGGTTCATCAGTAGGAGAGTTTCCACGTTGCGTTTCGTTGATAGGGCTCTTCTACGACTTGCGGGTTCGGGATGGCGAGCGCCTTCCACACCTGGCTAAAGCCCGTCCGGTTGAAGCTTAGCCTCTGACTACGTCGATTCAGGGCACGGAAGATAATCTTCCGTGCCTCCCTCCAATACTGCCAGAGACGATCCGAGTTTCCGATCACTGCAAAGCAATTCCGGGTCCCTCCCTGTCAGCGTAGTTGTCCAATTCCCGGAAATCGGTTCTAAATGATCTTCGGTCCCCTCCCGGGCGCCCCCACGGGTTCCGTCTTCAGGGACGGCCATTTTTCTAATGGCTTAGCTATCATCAGCGCAAGACTCTGTAGTTTCTGTCTGGTTGTTACTTTGAAACGCCTGGACTTTCACCAGACAAGAAGCGCCCAGCTTCGCTTGGCGCACGGACGTGGAGCTCGGGCGCCCGCTACCGGTCTCGGGGGAAGAAGAACTCGGGGTGAGGGTTCAAACTACAAAGGACGCCCCAAACACCGCCACTGCTAGCGGGTTGCACGAAGCGTCTTATTGGCCTGAGGTTATCCTGCTGCTGCGTGAACACTTCGATCAATCTCAGAACCCTTCATGCGTAGGGTTCGGTCCATGTCATAAGCGAGTTGTAGTCGCATCCAGTATCCGCGACTGGTGCCGAAGTAGCGACTCATTCGTAGATCGTATTCGGGAGTACAGCGCCGCTTACCGGTCTTCATTCCCGAAAGATGCGGAAGTGGAATACCTGTGGCCATGGCAACTTGGGTCATGGTTGCTGGCCACTCATCCAGCGTCTCTTCGAGAGTGGCAGCAAAAAAATTCTCAAGTGGAATTAATTCGTTATTCATGTTATTCAATGGTAGTCGATGATTCTTACCTCCGTGGCGTTCCCTTCTTCCCAAAGGAAGACAAGACGCCATTGTTGATTCACTCTGATACTCCAAGATCCAGCCATATCACCCGATAGCTTCTCCAGATGGTTGCTCGGAGGAATCCTCATGTCGTTGATGTTCTGTGCATTATCTAGCTGAATGAGTCGTCTCCTCGCTCTTGATTGGATGTCTGAAGGTAGCTTTTGGCTTCTCAGGCCTTCGAAAATCTTTTCGGTCTCACGACATGCAAAAGAAGTGATCACCGAAAAAGATTACCACATTCAGTAAGTTAAGCAACTCATTTTTTGGCATCAAGGTAGGCTGCCTGTTGCCGACTAGCCCCCTCGCAGATTCCGGCGTGCGGTTTTCCCGCACCGGGCTCATCTGAACGGTCGCGCAGTGGAGTTGGCGAGGTGGTTTTCATCTGTAGGAGAGTTTCCACGTGGGGTTTCGTTGATAGGATTTTTCTACGACTTGCGGGTTCGGGATGGCGAGAGTATTCCACATCTGGCTAAAGCCCGTCCGGTTGAAGCTTAGCCTCTGACTGCGTCGATTCAGGGCTCGGAAGATAATCTTCTGTGCCTCGCTTCAATACTGCCAGAGACAATCCGAGTTTCCGATCACTCCAAAGTAATTCTGGGTACCTCCCTGTCAGCGTAGTTGTCCAATTACCGGAAATCGGTTCTGAATGATCTTCGGTCCCCTCCCGGGCGCCCCCACGGGTTCCGTCTTCAGGGACGGCCATTTTTCTAATGGCTTAGCTATCATCAGCGCAAGACTCTGTAGTCTATGTCTGCTTGTTACTTTGAAACGCCTGGACTTTCACCAGACAACAAGCGCCCAGCTTCGCTTGGTGCACGAATATAAAAGTGTGGCACGGCGTTAGCCGTTGCCACCACTGTTTGGTTCGCGAATGGGAAGGGCACGAGCGGTACTCGAAGGATCTTGTCGACAATCGATCACTCGGAAAATTCGAATTTCTTCAGATTCAATCCGATAATAAATCGCGTAGGGAAATCGTTTCGAGGGGAGGCAAAAATGCCCCCTGAACTTTCGGTGGATTCCAGCATAAACAATCAGGGAATCGATGTCCGAAAAAAGAGAGTCCAAGAAATAGTCGCCGAGTCCCTCCGACTGCTTCTCATAAAAACGTTTTCCCCGAAGGAGATCACGCGAGGCCACCGAGAGAATCCGAAGCCTCACGACTCACGCAGCTTCCGCTTAGCTTCCGTCCAGTCTTCGAAATGCTCTTTTCCTTCCACGAGTCGACATTCTGTCTCCTCCAGCTCTCGGGCATGCCATTCCGGAGGTTCGAACAAATCTCCCTCTTGGGAAAAATCGGCCCAGATTTTCTCCATAAGGCTAACTTTCTGCAATTTAGTTAGTTTCATAACCTGTTCTTCAAGTGTCGTCATGGTTTAAAGAATGTTCAAAACGCAGGGAATCTCAATAATCATCTGCATCAAGGTAGGCTGCCTGTTGCCGACTAGCCCCCTCGCAGATCCCGGCGTGCGGTTTTCCCGCACCGGGCTCCTCTGAGCGGTCGCGCAGTGGAGTTGGCGAGGTGGGTTTCATCTGTAGGAGAGTTTCCACGTGTGGTTTCGTTGACAGGGTTTTTCTACGACTTGCGGGTTCGGGATGGCGAGCGCATTCCACATCTGGCTAAAGCCCGTCCGGTTGAAGCTTAGTCTCTGACTATGTCGATTCAGGGCTCGGAAGATAATCCTCCGTGCCTCGCTCCAATAATGCCAGAGACGACCCGAGTTTCCGATCACTCCAAAGCAATTCTGGGTCCCTCCCTGTCAGCGTAGTTGTCCAATTCCCGGAAATCGGTTCTAAATGATCTTCGGTCCCCTCCCGGGCGCCCCAACGGGTTCCGTCTTCAGGGACGGCCATCTTTTTAATCGCATAGCTGTCATCAGCGCAAGACTCGGTAGTTTCTGTATGGTTGTTACTTTGAAACGCCTGGACTTTCACCAGACAATAAGCGCCCAGCTTCGCTTGGCGCACTAACGATGAGCTGTATTACGGAGAGGAGCGCAGCGACTCGGAGTTGATACCAGCGCCTTGTTGGCTCTTCCGCTCGGCCAATATCGAGCGAAGGGTTTTGGGGTCCCTCCGCATATCAAGAACTGCAATCACCTCGACCAGATTCTGCTCTTTTCGATAATACACCGTGAATGGAAACCGCTTCATCAACAAGCGAAAATAACCAAAATGAACTGAGTGTATTCCAGCGTATATACTAAGTGAGGTTATGTCAGCTAATGCCGATGTAGCAAAATAAGCACCAACACCCGCTTCATGTTCTTCATAAAATTGTTTGCCGATAAGAACGTCTTCAACGGCTTCCCCAACCATCGATACAGAGAATCGGCTCATCCTAGGATTCGTTTCTTTGCCTCATCAAGGGACACAAATTTTGCTTCACCTAAGGCAATTTTGGCGCGCCGCGCGTCTAGGAGTTCACCGTGCCAGTCGGGCGAGGTCGGTTCCTTTTCCTCATGACACATTGCATCCCAAAGCGCCTCCATCGTGCTAAGTCGCTCTACTGGAGTCATTTTCTGTATTTCCGTAACACTCATAAGATAATAAATTAGGATTTTTCAGCTGATTCGCAAGATTTTCTGACCTAGCCAACGTCGAGGAGTCTCAAGGAGTGACCGAGGGACGTACGAACGGAATTGAGACCTCCGACTGGTTGTATTTCCTAGAGGACTCGTTCGGCAACCTAGATTATATCTCCTTTAGCGATGAGGATTGAATTATAAAAAGATTCTCACTCTTCTTTTTTGAAAGATCCGGATATCCCAGCATAGCGCTACTTCACTTTACGACTTGGGCTGGTAACAACGATTTCTTTGCCGACCACGGCTCTCCGCTTTAAACCTCCAGCTTTTCTGACCGCGTTCAGAATGGACATTCCATCTTCAAAAGGAACCGGTCCGGGGTTTTCTACGAGTCCAATCACCTATATTTTGTCTTGTGTGAGATCGGAAACCCTATCGAGTTTCATCACCGTAACCAGTTCAGGCTAATTGGTGGGAGGTGCTTGCATCGGCGGAACTTCCAGCAACGTCTCGTAAGCGTTTCACAATCAGCATTCTCCGGGTAGCGGCGGTGGATTCGACCATGGTGGATTTGGGGGGGTGAGTGGTTACCCTGCAGATTGAATCGGGATGGTTGCATCCGCCCCAGTGGGCTGGACGGTCCTGCGCGATCCCGGCGGGATCTTCGATGGGGCAGTGATTACCACAGTTCCCTCCTGGTTTCCTTGGGCCCATCCCAGGCCTGTCCAGCGCCGCTCACCCGAAACACTGGTTTCTTAGCCATCTCGCCAAGCGAAATGAACCAGCCACCGTGGAAACGGCGCGGACTTTTGTCGAAACGTTGATTGCAGAGCGTAAACCGGCTGATTAGATGGTCGAGCAGTGGCGGAGCTCGTTGAACTGGTTCTTCCGCCATGCTCCCAAGCGGCGCTTTCGGTCAGAAGTCGGCGAGTCAATGGTTTTGAATTGGCAATGTGAAGCATTTAGACCACTGCAAAAAGGTCGCACCATTGGCTTTTAATCCTACTCACCTCCGTTCGTCCCTGACGAGGATTTTAGAATCCAGTTTCTTCTCGTCCTTTCCGCCGACCTTATCCAGCTTTCCACCCGGATGGGCGCGGTATCCCGAGCCTATCACCTCAAGGAGGACCTTCTTCGTCACGATCCCTTTGCGTCTCCGGGTCTCACGTGATTCAGAATCGGGAACACCCCCTTGTTTCCATGCCTTTTCCCAGCCTACCATAAGAAACTTGGGCTAAGCTTCCTCAATTGTTCCCTATGTCGAGCCCGATCAGCTTCTCGACCTCCACCAACATGGTCTACGCTCTAAGCCCTGAGCCCTACGCCCTACCCTTTAGTGAATTTCGTGGACAACCTTTTCCAGCACGCTTTCTCTGACTCGATCCACACCCTAAAAGCGCTCGGCCACCGACTCTCCGAATTAAACTCTCAGCTCTATGCTCCCGACCATTCGTAAGTTTCGTATATCCTTTCCGAACTCTCCGCTCACGGGCTCTCCGACCCACGCTTCTCCAGACTAGCGGTTGCCGTGTCGGCGGCGCTGCTCAATCTCGAATGCTTCTCGAGCAAGCTTTCGGTCCTTTTGCACCCGCTCCATTAAATCCGTCAGTTCCGGGGCCAGATGGACCTCTTCTCCATCGACCAGGAGCGCCACTCCTCCGTTGCTGACCCGCAAGAGGTAATATTCCCGGCCTGCCTCAACCGTGGAGGTCGATACCTGGATTCCCTCATACAAAACCGCCGGCGCCAAGGACTTCAATACCTTCACCCGCTGCGGCCATAGAAAACGGTTTTTGCACACCTCCTCAAAGCTGACTTCCGACTCGGATTCTCCCGCTGGAGCAGTTCCCTGAACCGTATTTTCTTGCTCTCCGACCAAGGATTGGGGTCTCGATTGATCGACTCCCGCCAATGCCCCCGTGGCTTCAATCTCAGATCGCCGCAAAGCAATCGAATCGCCTGAAGTCAGAGCAACCTCAACTTTTCGATTCGCCGCCAGTCCTCCGTTTGAGTCTGGTCGCTCATTGGAATGCGCTGAGCCCAATTCATCCTCTGGTTTGCTGGTGTCCTCGGACGTCAATTGCCAAAATACCGCCCAGACTCCCGCAGTCAAAACCAGAAGGACTGCGATGATGGCCCAGCGAAAAAACGACAGCGACGCCGTCTTCTGTGGGCCACCAAGGTCAATTTCGTAGCTCATTCACTTTCCATCCGTCCTTGGTCGACGGGACGTTCCCGCCAGCGTGGATGATTCTTGCGATAGGCGAGGTAGAGCAAAAGGTGCCCGGCTATCGGGATGGTCAGAAATTGAAAAACGATCGCCAGGACGACCTTCAACCCAGCCTCCTCAAACCCGAGGCTCAGCCCGACTCCGAGGAGCACCAAGGTGATCCCCATCGTCGCAGCTTTTCCGAGAGAGTGCGAACGGCAATGAATGTCTGGCAATCGGATCAAGCCAATTCCGGAAATCAAAATCCAGATCGAACCGACCAAAACCAGCAACACTACGACCACCTCCTGGATCATTCGCAAGGTCTCCATCAGCCCTCCCCTCCTTCGTTAGTGTTGTTCTCGGGTAGCTTCGGCTCCTTTTCATCAATCTGGGAGAAGTCCTCCAACCGCTGATCCAGATAGAAAACAAACACCACCACGCCAAAAAAGCCCAACATGGTGAAGATGAGGATCAACTCGAGAAAGACATCAGTTTGCCAAAAAATCGAAAGAATCCCCATCATCGCAACCGTGGCCGTCGTAATGAGGTCAAATGAAAGGAGCCGATCGAGAATGCTGGGGCCCCGCCACATCCGAATAAGACCCAGTCCAATCGCTACGACCAGCACGAGTCCAGAGATATAGATAAGGGTTTCGATCATCGTGAAAAGGCCAGTATTGCGGCTTTGAGGGTCTCGTCAATTTCCCGGCGCATCACCTCAGGCTCATCAACATCAAAGCCGTGAATGATCAAAGTTTTGAAGTCTTCACTCACTTGCACCGAGGTCGTCCCGGGTGTCAGGCTGATGCACTGGGACAAAAGAAAGATCTCCCATCTCCGCAGCCCTTCCAGGCTGTAGGTGAAAAAGTTGGGATCGAGGGTATTTGAATTCTTGAAAAGAATGGCCCGAGCCAGAACTAGGTTCGACAGGACAAACTGCCGGATAAAAACCAGGAAGAACCTGAAAAAGTTCACCAATCTCCGCACGTATTCGTCACTCCGCAGGAGCGATTTGAAAGACCTCAGGAGAACGAAGCCGAAAGCAAAGCCCAGTACCAATCCGACAACGCCTCCGCCCATCAAAAGATGCCAGATCTGAGCAATCGCCAAGTTCATCAGGAGTGAGGGCATCACGGTGCCACCCCCTTTCCTTCTGTCGATAGAACAGCTTCAATGTAGCCCGCTTGGTCCATAGCCATCTCGGCCGCTGCTACCGAAACACGGATGACGATTTCTGCTCCAAAACCGATCACCAGTGAGATCCCGCAAAAAAAGAGGATAATCATCGTCATCCAGACCCAGCGTCGATCGTGCAAGCGCGGCTGGTGATCGGCCGGAGCATCATTCCAGAATGCCCCCATCCAAATCTTCAGCATACTGTAGAGGGTTAGAATCCCTGCAATAACCCCGAGGAGAACGAGAATGAAGTAATCGGCACCCCCGGATTCAACCCCGAGTCGGGCACCCTCAACAAAAATCAAATACTTCCCCCAAAAACCACTCAGGGGCGGGACCCCGGCGAGGGAAAGGGCTTGGATAAGAAAGGCAATTCCGAGGATCGGGGCAACCTTCCACAATCCGCCAGTTCGGTCGAGCGAATCCGTCCCATTCAAGCACATCACGGTTCCCCCAATCAGGAAGAGGGTCGCCTTAACGATGATGTGGTGAATAATATAAAAGATGCAGGCTGCGATCGCCAACGGAGTGAAGAGACCGATTGCCAGAACCATATAGCCGATCTGACTCAAAATATGGTAGGAAAGGATGCCGCGGATGAAGTTTCTCGAAATCGCACCGAGGACTCCGAAGATCATCGTCAACCCACCAGCCCAAGCCAACAGATAGTGGACGTCGCTCAAAGAATGAGGCAGGACCGTCGCAAAGGTTCTGAGGAGGACGTAGATCCCCACCTTGGTTAACATCCCGGCATAGAGCGCGCCAAGCGAGGCAGGTAGAATCGGATAGCTATTTGGCAGCCAGTAATAAAGGGGAAAGATGCCAGCCTTGACCCCAAAAACCAGAGCCAATAAGAGCCCGAGAAACATCACCCGAGGATCGTCGGGAGCCGCAGCAGCCAACCGCGCAATATCGGCCATATTCAGGGTCCCAAAAATACCGTAGGCAAAGCCAACCCCAGCAAGGAAGAGCGCACTTCCAACCAGATTGATGGCCAGGTAGGGGTAGGCCTGCTTGATATCCCAGTCGTCGGCTTCCAAGCTCAACAGGGCATAGGAAGCGATCAGCATGATCTCAAAGGCAACAAACAGGTTGAATAGGTCGCCAGTGATGAAGGTTAGATTGATCCCGGCAACCAGAAACTGCAGAAGCGGCTGGCGTAGCGGATGCTCAATCAGGGGCGATATGGTGAAGTACCTGAAGAGGACCGCGCCCAGGAGCATCAGACCAGACAAACTAAGCATGATCGCCGAGAGCAAATCCACCACCAGCACGACGCCCAGCGGAGGCCGCCAACCCCCAACGGCAAGGACCAACGGTTCACCAGACTCGTAGATCAGCCAAACATAGGAGAGTGAAATGCCGAGTTGGACGATGACCGAGCTGACAATGAAGATCCGCCGAGCAGGAGAGGAGGACCTCCACACGAGCAAGAGAATCGCCGTGATGAACGGGATAAGGAAAGGAACAGCAGCCAGATTCATTGCTTAGAGCCTCCCTTCTTTGACTCAGGTTGCGGCATCTCCTCGGGCTGATCCTCCTCTGGGAAGCTGCTCTCAGCAAAGAGCTCAGCCGCATTGGTCGTTCCGTGGTCGAGGAAGATCCGATAGAGAAGGACCACGAAGTAGGCGATCACCCCGAAACCGATAACAATCGCCGTCAAAATTAGGGCTTGTGGAATCGGATCCATCATCGGCACCTCGGAGTCGAGAGCGATCGGTGCACGGCGATCTCCGGGGACACCAGAGGTCGACAAGAGGTAAAGGTTGGCTGCATTGGACAGGATAACGACGCCAAAAAGCACCCTGACAAAACTCGTCTGCAGAATCAGGTAAATTGCCGTGGCAAACAAAAACCCCACCAGTATCGCGGTTTCAACGACCATCTTCAGTCCTTTCCGTAGCGCTGTCCGCACGCTCCTCAACCGGTTTTTCAATCGACGAGGCGTAGTAAGGAATGCGATCCGCAGGAAGGGCGAAGGCTCCAGAAGTAGAACGGGCAAAAACCATCACTACCTTTACCGCAATGCCCACCACGACAAGGAAAACGCCAATGTCAAAAAGCAGGGTTGTGCCAAAATGAAGTTCTCCCATTAAGGCACCCGTGTTCACATGAAACATAGTTTGTTCAAAGAGGGCGTTTCCAGGAAAGAATCCAAGCAACGGTAGCATGGCCGTAAGGACGGCGATCAGGAGGCCAATCGAGGCCATCCGTAACGGGTCAATCCCAAGGAGTTTCTCAATCTCCTCAAAGCCGCGAGCCAGCCCAATAAGAATGATCGAAACGGCACTGACCAGGCCAGCGATGAAACCGCCCCCAGGGAGGTTATGCCCTCTCAAGAGCAGGTAGAGTGACATCACGTTGAGCAGGAAGAATAAGATCGTTGCCGCCGAACGGAAAAGATAAGAGCCCGGATTCTTCATGGCTGATCCTCCCCTTCCCTCGGCTGCTTGTGAAAGATCCCAAAACCGGGGGCTCCCAATGCGCGCTGACGCCGCTCCCGGTCGGTGCGCTTATACCTAAAGAAAAGACCCAACGAGCCAAGGACCGCAATCAGCAAAACCGCAATTTCCCCCAAGGTATCCAACCCGCGAAAATCCACCAGGATTGTATTCACCGCATTAGTCCCTTCCGCCAAATCATAGGTTTGGGCAAGAATCGCATCTCCCAGGCGGGTTTCTGGCGGCACTGCATTCATGATCAGGATACTGGTTGTAATGACGAGTCCAATACCCCCGGAAATCAAGAGGTTTGGAATGGTCGAGAATCCAAACTTCCGGTCCCGAGCTTCCCTCTCTTGGGCCGATTTCGGAAAACGCCCAAGCAAAAGCAAGATCAGCAGGAGGGTGGCCACCTCCACCAGAATCTGCGTCATGGCAAGATCGGGTGCACGATAGAGTACGAAATAAAAGGTGATCAAGAACCCGACAATCGAAAGCAAGATAAGTTGAGTGGTCCACTGGCGAACAAAAACCACCCCCAAACAAGCAATGATGATCAAAACAACCGCGAAGACTCGGGCGACTGCAATGTCGGCGCTCCAAGCTCCGATTTCAAAGGCCCCACCACTGTTGGAAGCAAAAGTTTGCACCAGATACCCGCCGAGAATCAACAGCATGGTCCCCAGAATGATGGTCAGGTACTGAGTGGGAGACTCAGAGCGGACAAACTTGGTGATTCCGACGCAAGACCGGTTGAATGACTTGAGGAAAGCTTCGAAGCCAAGATCGAATCGCATCAATTTTGGAACGTAGGTCCAGGTCCACCCATCGCGCACCCCTCTTTTGTATAACCAGTAACCAGCAGCCAAAAGAAGGAGGCTGATGACCAGATCGATATTGAAGTGAATGTAGGCCAGATAGCTCTCCCTGGTCTGAAGACCAGCGACCGTGAAATAATCCAGAAGCCCTCCTGCCAATGGCAAAATCAAGCCAAGGATCAGGCTGATCCCAACGAGAATCAGGGGCGGCAACTGGAGTAAAATACCCGGCTTGTGAAAATGGGCCGTGACGCCCTCCGGCACCGGCCCAGTAAAAATCTGGAAGAAAAACCTGGCGGTAAAAGCGACTTTGAAAAAAACTGCCAGCGAGAAAAGGACCAGGGCCAAGACGGCAACCGCTGAACCTGCCGCGATGGCATCCGTCATATCCGCCAGCAACAGTTCTTTGGATACAAAGCCCATGGTCAGCGGCAAACCTGCCATCGAGGCACAAGCAATCCCCGCAGCCACCGCCATCAATGGCATCGATTGCTTCAATCCACCCAGCTCACGGATGTCTTTGATTCCCGTGCTATGGGTTATGATCCCCACGATCATGAAGAGGGCGGCCTTGTAATAGACGTGATCGAGGATGTGAAAAAAGTCGGCAAAAACACCCCCATGGGCGCTCAGCCCGTAAAAGCCGATCAATGCTCCCAGCTGGGTGACCGTTGAATAAGCAAGGATCGCCTTCAGCTGGTTGGACCGCAACGCAAGGAAAGCTGCCCATGCCATTGTCCCGAAGCCAACCAGTGTAACCAGCGGATACCAAAGAGCCGCCTCATGAAATACGGGGAAGAGGCGTGCCACAAGAAAGACCCCCAGCTTGACCATGGTTGCCGAGTGCAGGTAGGCACTGACCGGGGTCGGAGCCTCCATTGCCCTTGGAAGCCAAAAGTGGAACGGAAACTGAGCCGATTTTCCAAAGGCCCCCAAAAGGATAAGAAAGAGGGCGAAGTTGACAAAGAATGGGTCGAGTCCGCCCAGACGATCAGTCTGCATTAGCTCAGCCAGTGAGTAGGTACCCGATAGCAACCCAACCAAAATGATCCCCACCAACGTGAAAAGGCCCGTGAAGACAGTGACCAGCAGCGCCATTCGCGCCCCCGCCTGAGAAGCCTCCTTGTTGTGCAACAACCCAATCAGCAGAAACGAGGTGATCCCGGTAAACTCCCAGAAGATGAAAAGAAGAATCAGATTATCGGAGAACACGGTGCCCAGCATCGCCGCCATGAAGAGAGTCAGGTAGGCATAGAACCGGTTCAGATTCCCCTCATTCCCGTGGAAGTAGCGGTTGGCGTAGAAAAAAACCAGGATGCCCACTCCGCTCACGATCAACCCAAAGATCAATGATAGCCCATCGACCAAAAAACTGAGGGAGATCCCCAAACTGGGGATCCACGACCACTCCACGATCTGTGAAGGCTGGCTCCCCCCAACGACCGCCGCTCCGAGTATCGACGCGAAGGATACTACGGGGAAACCCAAGGCAAGCCATCCAATGTGCTTTCCCAGCACCCGACCGAGCGGGGCGACGAGGAAGCCCCCCACGAGAGGGAAGAGGAGAGCAATTGCGATCAACCAGTCCATTTTTGCCGAAATTAGGCTTCAGCCATTCAAGGGCAATGACAACTTGTCGATTTCGAAACGATTTTTGGAACGCATTGCGCCATCAATCTCTGAACTCGAGAACCGCCGCTACCGCTCCCGATCGAAACTTGACATCAATCCCCTAACCGACCACCGCCCTCATCGCCGCCGACTAACCAAAGGCGGATCAAGCTCAATGCGATGAACTGCGCGCCTCCCGGAATCTGCCCGCGCCCAGCTAAAGTGATTGTGGTTAATCTCAAAACCAAACCACCGCTCCAGTCGGAGGGCAAGCCGATGACGTCGTTCCCGGCTGGTAAGGCTATGGTCCTTTTGGGCCTGGAAAATATCCTCTGCTTCAGGGAAAAAACCATCGATGACCGCTGGATGGGTCCCGAGGTATTTCCGGAGCGAGCGGGCGTCAATCTCGTCATAAGAAATGTCAACCTTGTGCCCCAAAGCAGTTGGGTCTGCCTTCCAAAAGACCTCCGTTTCCTGCTCTTTGCGGCGATACTCCTCCTCGGTGCGAACGTATCCGTAGTGGAAGATCCTCGCCCCGGAGTGCGCAGCTCGAGGATACCGGCCCCTCTTGTGACTCTGCAGCACAATGAAAAACAAACCCTTGGGAGCCCAGACTGGAATCGAGGTTTTGATGATCCGAGGTGCTCGTCGATACCAACGCGGTGACCACGAAAGGGTACGGGTATTCCCATAGAAATGGAGGTAGTCAAAGACCAGACTTTCTACTCGGTCATCATTCTGATACCGGAGCATCGCAGCTCGAATTTCTTCGAGGTCCTCCTCATGAACCACCTCATCCCCTTCCAGGTAGAACGCCCAGTCCCCACTGCAGTTAAACAAGGCCGTTGACTTTTGCTGCCCATAGGTAAATCCGCGAACCCCGCCATCTCCCCGAATCGCCTCTTTCCAGTGCGTATCAATAATTCGGATACGAGGATCGTCGAGGGCCAGTAGTTTTTCTCGGGTGTCGTCCGTGCAGGGCCCGAGAGAGATCACATACTCATCCACCAGAGGAAGAATCGACTGGATTGACTGAATGAAGGGATATCCGAGGCTTGAGGCGTTCCTTAAAAAAGTAAAACCGCTCACCTTCATCTTCCGAGCCAACTCTGCCGAGGGGATTCCACAAGGTCCTGAACCATCGCCTACTCAGTCGTGCACCACTACCGTTCTCAGAATCATGTCCGGGAACGATTTTCGCAATGCCGTAAAGTAAATAGGAATGAACGCGAGAATCGTAAAAATCACGACGGGAGCCACAATGCAGGCTGTCTTCAACCCCTCTCTGAAGACCACCACCTGGGTCGAAAGGGGCTCTCCGGTCTCCCTCACCACACGGAGTCGGAAGACGGCCTTGCCCAAAGAAGTTCCCCGGCCAACAATTAGGCTCGCGCTGAAGTAAATCCAGATGGTCCCTACAAAAAGCAACTGGCCAAATAAAAGTGCCTGGCGCATGTTGTCGCTCATTTCATCGAACAGGCTTTTTTTCGCCTCCTCGCTTTCCAATTCGCCTGCCATCCGAAAGATTTCGACGAACTCCTCTCTCGCTCCTGGAAAGCTTGTTGGCCACAGGACGTAGCCGACTATGAATACGGCAAGGGCCACCACGAGAGTTGCATCCAGCAAAAAGGCCAAAAAACGGAGACCTCGGTGGGCCAGTCTCGGCCCGTCGTAGGTTGCTGGCCCATCGGGAGGTCCGTCATCAGGGGAATTTACCACTTCGCCTTCGAGCGAGCGCGGTTTCACATCTTTATGTTGTTGGAGGAAGTCGTTCACTAAACTGAATTCTGTCTGCTTTTGAGAGTGTTCATCATGAGCATCGCGACCGTTAAGGGACCTACCCCACCGGGCACCGGGGTGATGGCCGATGCCTTGGGGAGCACTCCCTCAAAATCGACATCCCCGACCAATCGATAGCCCTTTGCTCGGGTGGGATCTTCAATCCGGTTAATCCCAACATCGATCACCACTGCACCCTCCTTTACCATGTCACCTTTAATCATCTCGGGTCGTCCGACAGCTGCGATGAGTATGTCTGCCTGCCTCGTCATCGAGGCTAAATCTTTTGTGAGGGAATGACAAACCGTAACCGTTGCATCGCCAACTTCACCTCGACCTGTCAGCAGAAGAGCCAGCGGCTTTCCAACAATCAAGGAGCGCCCGACGACCACCACGTGTTTCCCACGCGTCGAGAGATCCGCACGCCGCAAAAGTTCGATGATTCCGAGAGGTGTGCAGGCAACCATCCCGGTGCGATCTTCCTGCACCAACTTCCCGATGTTTATCTGGCTGAACCCGTCAACGTCTTTGGCTGGAAGGATACGGTTAAAGACCGTTTGTTCACCAATCGTTTTCGGGAGCGGCGACTGGACCAGGATCCCATCGATGAGAGGGTCTTGATTCAGCCGATCAATCAACTGGAGCAAATGCTCCTCCTTCACTCCCTTGTCGAGCAAGTGAAGGTCAGATTCCACCCCGATGCCGCGGGCCGTCGTCTGCTTCTTCTTCACGTAGGAAACCGAGGCTGGATCATCACCTACCCGGATGAAGGCAACCCTCGGCGGTCGACCCTCGAGGGAGGCAACTGCCACTTTTAACTCATCCAGGATTTTTGAGGCAAAAAAATTTCCGTCGAGGATTTTGGAACCCTCCTTTGAACCGTCAATCATAGCGTGGCCCTCGATGGCGAACTAAGGTCGGAGCGGATGATGAAATCGCCAAGCATCCCGTTCAACGCCGTGGTGTAATCGTCTGGACACGGATCACCCGCCGCGAACTATTCCCAATTGCCTCCAGGGTTCCAAAGATCACCACGACGGAATTCTGCAGGTCAGAGTACCTCGGCACAATGGCTCGTTCCAGGTCCAGGAAGGCAACGTGCTCATTGTTGTAGTCGCGGAGCTCGAAGCGGTAGGGAGGCTGCCTGAAGACGTACTTTACCTCGCGAACCCGTCCATCAAACCGGCGCGAAAGACCAACTGCGGGCCTGATTTCTGGCTGTCGGTTACTCTCGACCTCAGGGACGCCCGCCACCGTGGCTCTCTCGATCGTTGCGCCCGCACCACGCCGGTCCATCGGATCTACCGGCAAGATGGCCGCACCTCGGGAAGGAACTGGTACCGGGCTGCTATCACCCACCGGACCTGCTACCCTCGAAGGTCCTTCGTCGCTCAGGACCGTCGCGACGCTGGTGTCCATCTCCTCGGTCGCTGGTTCAACCACTGCGGTCGGCGTCACGGGTTGGACTGGTGGCGCAGGCTCCGGTACAGGAGCCGCTACAGCAGGGTCCGGATCCTGCTCCTCGCTGTCTGGCCCACTCGGTGAAACCTCCTCCGGGTCGAGAATGACCGATGCCTCCTCGACAGCCGGGGCGGGTGGACCTGCCCGGGGGACCGGCGGAAGCACCAATGCCCCGGTCTCGGATGTCCTCGGGACCGTCACTGCGAAGTCTGAGGGTGACTCCGTCCCCTTTGGTTGGGCCGGCTTTCTGAAATAAGCAGGGAGAGCCTTCCGATAGGTGATCTCGACCCATCGATCGATCAAGTTGACCACGATTTGATCCCCCTCCTCCACCACCGTGGTCTTCACCCCTTCCCGCGATGGAGTGAGGTAAACTTGTGCTCCAATTTTGACTCGCCCATCGGGACCGAGGAAGGACCCTTCCACAAATCCGGCAAAGTTACCTTGGTAAATCGTCTCAAACCATTTCCCATCCTCATCCACGGGGGTGGCTTGGGCGAAAGCAGCGTCCCGCGTGTCGATTGTGCCGAGCACCAAAGATTGGGCGTTGGGCCTCAAGTGGACCACCACAGGTTCGGCAAATACCGAAATTCCAAGCGTGGAGAGTATAGCTAGCGTAACAAACCGACCCAAAACCATTTGCTCGATCATGCCCTCGGATCCTCGAACAGCAATTCAATTTCATCCTTTGAGAGCACTTTGCTCTTTCCAATCGGCAGTCGCGACAGTTTGAAGGATCCTATCTGAACCCGCTTGAGCCGTTTAACCAAATAACCCGTGGCTTCCAGCAGCCGCCGTATCTCTCTCTTTTTCCCGTGTCCCAGATGGATCTCGATGCGATCCCCTGCGCTCCCCGGGCGATTTTCCGGAATGACACGGTCTGCCTGCAAAAACTCCCCGTCCACTTTTTTCCCATTGAGGAGTTCGCGGATGTCCGAGGCCACGAAAGCGCGATTGAGCCTCACCTGATACCGCTTGACGATCTGGTTGCGCGGATGGCTCAGGCGGTTGGCAAACTCCCCATCGGTGGTCAGGATGACCAAGCCCTCGCTGTCCTTGTCCAGGCGTCCTGCGATCAGCAGCTTTCGCCGGTTATGGGGTGAGCTGAGCAAATCAAAGATTGTCTTCTCATGGTGGGGATCATCGTGGCTGCAGATATAGCCACGCGGCTTGTTCATGGCGATTACCAGCCGCTCCTCCCGATGCGGAAGAATGCGCCGATTCCGAAAAAAGACCTGGTCACTAGTCTCCTCGACTTTGTCTCCGAGCTGGGCGACTTTGCCATTTACCCTGACTTCGCCGGACTCAATCGCCAGCTCCGCTTCCCGCCTCGAGCATACCCCGTGCTGGGATAGAAACTTTTGCACCCTGATCAATTCAGCCATATTTTTCAAACCACCTGCCAAACAGAATTAAACGAATAAGTTAAGTTTCCTTTGACCACCATCTCATTAACCGTACTGATTTTGAGATTGTTCCTGCCACTTGATTATTAAAATGCCAGTTTATACCAAAGACGCACCCTTTCTCGCCACCCTCAGGGAAAACCGCAAGCTCAACCGCGAGGGCTCGGCCAAGGATACCCGCCATTTCGTAGTCGATCTCACCGGCAGCGGGCTCACTTACACTTGTGGGGATTCCATCGGCATCCTTCCCGAAAACAGCCCGCATTCCGTCGAGGCCCTGATCACAGCCGGGGGCTTTGATCCCGAAGAACTGGTTACGGTGCCAAAGGTTGAGGAGCCGGTCAGCCTGAGGGAGGCTCTCACCCGTTATCTGGCAATCGCAGCACCCAGCAAAAAAGCCCTCCAGACTTTTCTCGATACCACCTCCAGCGAAAGCGAGAAAGAGTTCCTCACCGACCTCCTGGCTAAAGAGAACGCTGAAACCACCAAACTCTACCTCGAGAATCGGGAATACCTAGACCTCTTCATCGAGTTCCCCGGGGTCCGTCTCTCTGGCGTCCAGCTCGTCGCCCTCCTCCGACGGCTCGTGCCAAGGCTCTACTCCATTGCGTCCTCCCCCATGCTTTATCCGGACGAGGTCCACCTCACCGTTGCGGTGGTTCGCTACGAGACGAATGGGAAATCTCGCGAAGGAGTCGCCTCAACCTGGCTCTCCGATCGCGTGACCCTTGACGACCCGAGGGTGCCCGTCTTCATCAGCAACTCTCACTTCGGGATTCCAGCAGATCCTCAAACCGACCTCATTATGGTTGGCCCGGGCACCGGAGTGGCCCCCTTCCGGTCCTTCATTCAAGAGCAAAAGGCTCGCCAGGGCACGGGAAGGTGCTGGCTCTTCTTTGGAGACCAACACCAGGTTTCCGATTTTCTCTACGAGGAAGAGTTCGCGGCAGCCCTCTCCGATGGTTCACTGCATCGGCTGGATACGGCGTTTTCGCGTGACCAGGAACAGAAGGTTTACGTGCAGGATCGAATGCGCGAAAATGGCAGGGAGTTATGGGAGTGGCTTGAAAAAGGAGCCTCCTTCTTCGTCTGTGGCGATGCTAGCCGGATGGCTCGGGATGTCGACACCGCCCTCCACCAGATCGTAGCCGAGCATGGGAATCTTACCCCCGAAGAGGCTGGTGCCTACGTTAAAAAACTTCGCTCGGACAAGCGCTATCAAAAAGATGTCTATTAAGGATCGCAACTCGGCCCTCGCCACCACCTAAGTTATTTATGTCAGAAACTCCTCCCACAAAATATGCCCTCGTGACCGGCGCCAGCCGAGGTATCGGAAAAGCAATCGCCCTCCGTCTCGCCCAGGATGGTTTCGATCTGATCTGCGTCAGCCGGTCCCTCGAATCGGGAGCCGGGGTTGTTTCAGAAATCAACGCCCTTGGAGGAAAGGCCCGCGCACTCGCTGTTGACGTAGCCGATGGAGACGCCGTGGCCGCCGCCTGCGAAGCACTCCTCGGCGAACTCGGGGGCATTGAGGTACTGGTCAACAATGCCGGAATCACTCGCGACGGCCTTTTCATTCGAATGTCCGATTCTGACTGGCGAACCGTGATCGAGACCAACCTCAACAGCTGTTTCTACTGGACCCACGGTCTCGTTCGCCCCATGACCCGCAACCGCAGCGGGCGCATCATTAACATTTCCTCCGTTGTTGGGATCTCGGGCAACGCCGGACAAGCAAACTACGCCGCTGCCAAAGCCGGTATGATCGGCTTCTCCAAGAGCCTCGCCCGGGAACTGGCTTCGCGGAACATCACCGTCAATGTCGTGGCTCCGGGATTCATCGAGACGGATATGACCGACGTCCTACCTGATACAGTGAAGGACGAGGCCAAGAAAGCCATCCCTCTCAAGCGATTCGGACGATCTGAGGAAATCGCCTCGATGGTTTCATATCTGGCAGGAGACGCCGCAAGTTACATTACGGGAAAAGTTTTTACCGTTGACGGCGGTATGGTCATCTGATCCTCTTCTCGGTTTTCCAACTACTCAATCAACATGTCGAATACAATTGAAGAACGCGTAAAAGAAATCATTGTTAACCAGCTCAATGTGAATGTGGAGCAGGTTACCCCAGAGGCATCCTTCCTTGACGACCTTGGCGCTGATTCGCTCGACACTGTTGAGCTCATTATGGCTTTCGAAGAGGAATTTAAGGATCAAATCGACGGCGAAATTCCCGAGGCGGATGCCGAGAAGCTGACCACCGTTGGCGCCGTGGTTGAGTACATCAAAAATAAGGCGGGCGCCTGATCCCTTCCAGGAACTCCGTTCCCATTCCTTTTGGCCCCCCGGGCCTAACCTCCGCTCAGTGACCGATCAAAAAACTAAAGTCGTTGTTACCGGCATCGGCGTGGTATCGCCTGTCGGATCCACCCTCGAAAGCTTCTGGGATAACCTCTGTCAGGGCCGCAGCGGTATTGTAGCCATTGACCGCTTCGATGCTTCTCTCGTACCCACCCGGGTCGGGGGGCTGGTAAAGGATTTCGAGGTCGAGCAATTCATGGATCCGAAAGAGGCCCGTCGAAACGATCTCTACACCCGCTTCGCCGTTGGCGCTGCCAAAATGGCCCTCGCCGATGCTGGACTATCTAAAGGGGCTGGCAACCCAGACCGTTTTGGAGTTGTCGTGGGCACAGGTATCGGAGGAATGGAGACCATCGAGAACCAATCCCGGACTCTTTTTGAAAGGGGCCCAAGAAAAGTCTCACCCTTCATGATTCCCTCCCTCATTGCGAACATCGCCTCCGGGGTTGTCGGCATTGAGGTCGGAGCTCGCGGTCCCAACTTCTCCGCAGTGAGTGCCTGTGCATCCGGCTCGCACGCGATCGGTGAATCCTTCCACATGATCCGCAACGGCCGCGCCGACGTCATGATCGCTGGAGGCAGCGAGGCCGCCATCACCATACTTGGCTACGCCGGTTTCTGTGCCATGAAGGCCATGAGCACCGGGTACAACGACGACCCCGTTCGTTCAAGTCGCCCTTTTGACGCCGACCGCGATGGTTTTGTCATGGGAGAGGGCTCTGGACTTTTGGTCCTCGAAAGCCAAGAACACGCCCTCGCTCGTGGCGCTAAAATCTACTGCGAAATCGTAGGCTACGGCGCCAGCTGCGATGCCTTCCACATCACGATGCCAGACCCGGAGGGCAAAGGTTTGTCGATCGCTTTAACCGATAGCCTTGCCGATGCTGACCTCGAGCCAACCGAGGTCGACTACGTCAACGCTCACGGCACCTCCACCAAGTACAACGACAAGTTTGAGACCCTGGCGCTCAAAAAGGTCTTCGGCGAGCACGCATACGATTTCGTTGTTTCATCGACCAAATCGATGACTGGTCACCTCCTCGGCGCAGCCGGCGGGATCGAGGCAGCGGCCTGTTGCATGGCGATCAAGACCGGGACCGTTCCGCCGACCATCAATTACGAAACTCCCGATCCGGATTGCGACCTCAACTACTCTCCGAATGAGAAGACCGTTCGCCCGATCAGCGTCGCCCTGAGCACCAATCTAGGCTTCGGGGGGCACAATACTTCGGTCATCTTTAAAAAGTACAACTGAGCTGCCGGGCTCAACTGGCTGCTCGACTAAATCGCCTTGAGGTGACTTGCTGCTGAGAGCACTTCCTCAACGGTGATCGCGCTGAAACAGCGGCTCCATCGTTCCTCCCGACTCTCGCCCCCTATCCGCGCCAAATCGCGTGCCACCGTCAGTGCCCGTTTGCCGAGCGGACTCCACCGCCGTGGCGAATGGATTGGATCGCATTGACCCATCAGGATAATCGTCGCGGTTCCTAAAGCAGCAGCGAGGTGGGCTGGCCCGGTGTCTCGAGCCACCACCAGCCTCGCATCACGGAGAAGAACCACCAAATCCTCAAGGGTTGTCACTCCACAGAGATCGATAAGGTGCCTCCCGGCGCAACCAGCCGCCTCCCGAATCTCCGTGACGCTCTCCGCCTCCTTCCCGCCGCCCGCAATCACCACTTGCAGTCTGTGTTTTTCAACCAAGGCCCCCGCCAGTTTTCCGTAAGCAACGGCGGGCCATCGCGGTTTGTTTCCCCAGGCGCCGGGATGGAGAACTGCGTAGCCATTTGCCGCCCAACTCCAGCCACGGCTCGCCGAAAGCTCTGACAAGGATGGAAAACTGCCCTCGATCCAAGGCTCCGGGGAACGAGGAGCTTCGACCCCGATCAGCTCTAGCAAATCAAAATTGTGGGCTGCCTCATGCTTCAGGCCGAGGTGCCGGCGATCCGGGAGGGTCCGATTCAGCCAAAGGCGTCCCCCTTTTTTCCGATAGCCGACTCTTACCGGAATACCCGCTAGTAAGGCCGCTGCGTGAAGGACCGGATTCGGTTGGAGATGGACCATTGCATCCGGATTTTCCCGGCGCAAACGCCTTCGGTAGGCCGCTAGCTGCTGAATCAAGCCATCCTTCCGACGAAATGGAAGGGTCGACATTAAACAATCGATACCCGGATGACCCCGCAAAAGGTCTCGCAGCCCACGGTCAACAAGCATTCCGATTCGTGCCTCGGGAAAGGCCAGCCGCAGGGGACGCAGGACCGAGGTCGAGATTACAAGATCTCCCAACCGGTCTGGACGGGACACTAGGATGCGCTTGATCACGCAGTGAAAACGGCGGCCTGCTCCTTCATTCTTGCGAGCAGGATGCGAACTTGCTCTCGAGCGTCAAAATTTTCCTCCACCCAGGCTCGCGCCTGCGCAGTCATTCGCGCTGCCAAATCGGGATTTTGAAACAGGCGGAGGATCGCCTCCGACCACCTCCCGGCCTCCTCGGAATCAACGATCGTCCCAGTGTATCCGTCCGTGATCGCCTCTCCAACCCCTGGTTGACTCGAAGCCACAACCGGCACCCCAAGAGCCATGGCCTCGGGGATGACGTTCGGCAGCCCATCACGATCCCCGTCGGGTGCTGGCTTCCCCGTGAAACAGAAGCAATCAGCTTCGGCAAGCCACTGCTGGGTTTCCTCAGATGTTTGGCTTCCGAGAAAAATCTCATCAGCCTCCAAGCCTAGCTCGCGGGCTTTGGCAGCTAGCGACTTTCGCTCCGGCCCATCGCCGATCACCCTCGCGACCACCCTGATTCCTCGCCCTCGCAGGTCGGCAATAACTTCAAGAAAAAGACCCAGGTTCTTCTTCTTTACCAGCCTGCCGATTGTCACGATGCAAAGCCCATCGGTGGGAGGACGCCACGGTTTCCACGCCGGCATGGGGAGCAGACCCCGCCTTAAAAGAAGAATTTTTCCGGGGTCTGTCCCCAGCCGTGTCAGGTGGGCTCTCCCTCCCACGGTCGAGGTATGGATGAAAGCCGCAGCCTTCACCTTCTCCTTGAGGACCCAATCCCCACCTCCCTGAAAGATATCATAGGCGTGGGCACCCATCGAAAAGGGCTGCCCCGTCAGGCGATGGATCACCAGAGCAGCTGTCGCAGGCATGGTAGCCCAGGCCGCGTGAGTCCATTGCAGACCAGATCTCGCATTTTTCCTTGCTTGAATGATTCCGAAGGCCAAACCGAGGGCATTCTCTTGGAAGTTCTGAAAATTTGCCGGTCCTCCAAAACGGAACGATTTGAGAAGGCCAGTCAGCTCTCCAGGCTTTCGCAGGAGCCAATAGGGAAGCTCGATCACGAGTTTCCAAAGGTCGACCAGTCGGAACCGGGCCACCTCTACCCCTTCGAAGGTACCGCCACCCTTCCAAATTGACCAAACTTCAGGCTTTACCCCTTCTGCAAGGATCGCGCGTAGCTCCCGCTGCAGGAAGGTCTCGGTAAGCAAAGGAAATGTAGTAAACAACAGCCGAAGGCGAAGACCGTTCCCCGCTGCAGACGCCTCAACTTCGCGATGGTCCCTCATTCCGCTAACGGTCACGGGACAGGCAGTGAGGACTGCCCAAGGCAAAGCTGATCAAAGATCTTTGAAATATCAAAGGGACCTGCTCCGCCGCTTTCCCGTTCCGGCTCAATCCTGCCCAGCTCAGGCTATCGAGCGTGTACTCCGTTTGAAAGCGGCTCACCCCGGTAACCATTCATACCCATTTCCACTGTCTCGGTGCTTTCGTGCTCAAAGTCGTAGAGGAGTGTGATCGCCTCAGCCACTGCAGCTTTCTCGCCATCTACGCTTATCGTACCTTCGAAAGTGGCGACCGGGTGGCGAAGACGCTTGAGCTTCACCTCCAGTTGCAGCGTTTCCCCTGGGCGACAGACTCGATGGCAGCGGATGCCGTCGCAGGACGTAAAGTAGACGCTCTCCGGATTGATCCGGTCCTCCAGACCGTTATTTTCCGAACTCAAAAGAAAAAGGACTCCGAGCTGCCCGAGCGCCTCAATCATAATCGAAGCCGGAAAAACCGGGTTGTTTTTGAAATGACCTTCCAGAAAGAACTCATTCCCTTCGATATGATACTCCCCAACCGCCGATTCAGGGGTGATCTTTGCCCGGTTAACGAACATAAACGGAGGTTGCTGGGGAAGCTTTGCCGCTATCTGCTCAAAATTCAGGAATTCCGCCCGCTTTTGCATCGGGGTTCCGGTCGCTTTGCTATCCATGTAAGACCTGACGTCCCCAATCGTCACCAACTCCCGCAGCTCATTATTCTCAAAGGAGATGTTCAGGGTCTCTTCAACGGCAATGACGATCTCGATCATGGTCAGGGAATCGACCCCGAGGTCTTCGAGAAGTCGGAGATTTTCGTCCCCGGAGCGAACCAGTGGTTTTGCTTCAGGCTCGAGGTACCGCTCAATGATGCCATTTACAATGGTTGGAATCTTTGAAGCATCGCCAGTTTGTCGATAAGCGATAACAGCCTCGATGGTTCCAGCTGGACAGCGACGAAGGGACTCCTTCAGGCGAGCCACTTCTTCTTCAGATAAGAGTGTATGAGACACGGTGGAAATAATGTTCAGGAAATGAAATTAGTGCGGCCCCTGAGAAAAGTAGAATGGAGTGGACGAGCACCGGAGATGAAGTGATCTATTGCTTGAAACGCTTGAATATTGTTTGGCAAAAGGAGTTCTGCAATCATAAACCTTACATCTTCGTAACCAAAACCATGCCATCTGCAGCCCAGCAAGCACCTGTCATTCTCACCTGCGCACAACCTTCGGGGCTCCTTACTCTCGGAAACTTTCTCGGTGCCATTCGCCATTGGGCAGAGATGCAGGACCAGTTCACGAGTTTCTTTGGGATCGTTGATATGCACGCCATTACAGCAGAATACGTTCCAGCCCATCTGCGAAGCAACTCCCTCTCCTGTCTCGCTCAATACCTTGCTTGCGGTCTCGACCCTGAGAAGAGCACCCTCTTCATCCAGTCTCACGTTACCGGTCATGCGGAGCTGGCTTGGATCCTTGGCTGCCTAACCCCGATCGGCGACCTCCAGAGAATGACCCAGTTTAAGGAGAAAGCCGCCCGTCTCGGTTTCAAAATTAAGGAAGGAGATGAAGAGGAGCTTCGCTTCGCTCACCAAGGGTCTCGCCCGGGCGCCATGCTCAACACCGGTCTCCTCTTCTATCCGGTGCTCATGGCTGCCGATATTCTGCTCTACAATGCCGATCGCGTACCGGTCGGAGATGATCAACGCCAGCACCTCGAACTCTGCCGGGACCTCGCCCAGCGTTTCAATCGGGTTTACTCAGACACCTTTACGGTTCCAGTAGCTCACATCGCCCCGACCGGATCGCGGATTATGTCCCTCCAGGAGCCGTCCCGGAAAATGTCCAAGAGCGATGAGAACGCGAACTCTACCCTTTTCATTCTGGACGAGCCGAAATTGCTTCGAAAAAAACTAATGTCTGCCGTGACGGACTCCGATGGCGAAATTCGCCGCAGCCCGGACAAACCCGGCGTGACCAATCTCCTCGAAATCCTTGGCTCCCTGACTGGTCGTTCAACCGGGGATCTTGAGGCCGCCTTTACCGGAAAAGGCTACGCCGCTCTCAAATCGGAAGCTGCCGATGCCGTGATCGCCACCCTCGAGCCAGTCCAGGATCGCTACCGCGAACTGATGGCAGACAAAGGTCATCTTGAACAAATCCTCCGACAGGGTGCTGCCAAAGCTCAGGCCCGAGCCAACCGGACCCTTTCCAAGGTGTATCGGAAAGTCGGATACTATCAAACCACCAACTGATGGCCCAAGCTGCTCATTCAGACGACTCGTCGCCCCGGATCGCTTACACCTCCAGAGCACCCGCCTCCAAAAAACCACTACCGAAACGTTTCAAACCAGCGCAACCACCCAAGCTTCATCGCCTCTTCAGTTACCTTGGAGCCCTTGTCCTCGGCTCAATGGCGCTCTGGTTCCTCTTTTATTTCGAAGGACTGCTCACCCCCCTGCTGGCCTCCGCCATTTGCCTCCTCGCCGCCATCAGCGTCGTTCTGGCGGTTCTTCCAGGCTACCTCGAGGTCGCCTTCCGCATGAGGCAAATCACCCCGCTACATCCTTCCACTGAGCGTTTCATGGCAGAATTTTCCGATCATTTGAACGAAACGCGCTCGGCTGTCCTTTATCTTCAGGAAAAAAGCGACCGTTTGGAAAAGGAAATTAACGATTCTCAGCCAGATCCCGATCTCGATGAGGTGATCACCTCCCTATGGCTGAAGATCGACCCGCTCGAAAGATTGATGGAGGGGAATCTGGGCAGTCTGCTGCGCTCTGCGGAAACCGAAGAGGAAGCAAAGGAGCACGGCTTTCCAATCCCGGATGGCGGGTTCCTGAATAAGGCACTCAGCGCTGCCCATCCTCCCAAACCAGGGACCGCCATTCGGAGAATTGTCGAAAACGGTAACCAACAGACGCCAGACCCAGCCGAGGATTCCTGAATTCAGGTCCTCGTCCGCTGATCAAATCGCCGCCTGGCCTCTTCAGCAGTTCTAGTCATTTCCATCTCCCGGAAAAAGTCGCCGAGGGACTCCAGATCAATGCTATCCCGCCGATCCGGAATGTGTTCAAGCTCGATCGCATCGCGCAGCTTGGTTAATTCGAGATTTGCGCGCAACTGGACCACCGAGTCAAAGACGACCTGCTGAAATCGTTTCGGATTCAGCGTCCCACACCGTTCAATGATTGCTTCCAGCGAATGGTGGGTTCCCAGCCACTTGGCTGCCGTCTTGGGACCCACCCCCGCGAGGCCTGGAATGTTATCCGAGGTATCTCCAATCAAAGCCAGGTATTCAGCCACTAACTCGGGCGGCACCCCAAACTTATCCTGCACTCCGTCCCGATCAAGGGTTCGCCATCCCAGCTTTGGGTTGGCCGTCGGCGGAGGGAGAAGCTGCGAGACCCCCGGGCCAACACATTGGGCTAGGTCCTTGTCCGCACTGACGATGAGCACTTCGGCACCCGCTTCTCGATACCGCCGTGCCAAGGTTGCAATCAAGTCGTCCGCTTCCACCCCTTCCAGCTCATAGAGCGGGATCCCGAGAAGGCGGATCAGTCTCTCGATAAGGGGAAGTTGGCGCCCCAAATCCTCGGGCATTTCGGCCCTGTTTTGCTTGTAGGAGGGGAGGAGAGCCTCCCGCTCCTGATCGCCTCCCTTGTCGAAACAGATTACCGGAAGAGCTTCCGGGTAGAGATCCTCGAGTTTCCATACGGTTTTGATAAACCCGTGGATCGCGTTGGTCGGAAATCCATCCGATCGCGATAATTCACGAATACCGTAGAAACTCCGAAAGACGAGGTTGAAGCCGTCGAGGAGTAGGATGGCCGGAGGAATCGACATCGGGCCTGCTCGCCTCAACTGCCAGCCTCGCTGAGCAAGGAATCGTCGATATCGAAGTTGGAGTATACGGCGTGGGTGTCCTCGAGGTCCTCCAAATTGGAGATTAGTTTCAGAACCTGCTTGGCGACCTCGGCATCGGTGACTGGCACCGTGCTGATTGGCACGTAAACCAGCTCAGAACTCTCAGGGCTGAGTTTGGCCTCCTCAAAGGCAGAACTCAGGGCGAAAAAGTCCGTCACCTCACAATAGACCTCGAAGTGATCTCCCTCGTTGCGCACATCCTCAGCTCCAGCCTCGATCGCCGTTTCCATCAGTGCCTCCTCCTTTACTTTTGTCGCGTCGAAAAGAAACTGCCCCGATCGCTTGAAAGTAAAGGAGAGGGCTCCAGCTCCCGCCAGATTACCTCCCCCCTTGGTGAAGGTCGATCTCACCTCAGAAGCACTGCGGTTTTTATTGTCGGTCGTCACCTCAACCACTACGCCGACCCCACCCGGTGCATAGCCTTCGTAGGTAAGCTGCTCGATCATCATGCCGGGCAGCTCGCCACAGCCCTTTTTGATCGCTCGTTCGATGTTATCAGCCGGCATGTTAGCTGCCTTTGCCTTGGAAACAATCATCCGCAGGCGGGCATTGAAGTTGGTGTCCGCACCCCCGTCGCGGGCAGCGAGACTGAGTTCCTTGCTAATCACGCTGAAGATTTTGCCGCGTTTCTGATCAATCGCGGCTTTGTGGCGTTTTGTGGTCGCCCACTTGCTATGTCCTGACATAAAAAACTAGTTCAGTTTGAAAACGGAAAACTCCCAGAAAAACATGGCTCCTCAAGATTTTCCAGAACGTTTTCTCGATCAACCAACCAAAAGGCGGCTAAACAACTTTTGCTGGGTTCGATTGGTCTGTGGTTTTCTCGTCCTACTTCTCGTTCATGCTCGCCAAGGCGATGCCCAACCGATCGTTCTCCAATCCGACATCAAGGTATGGTACTCCATCGGAACCATCGATCCGAGGCACGAGATCACCAAAACCGAAGTTCTCAAGGCACTCAAAGAGGCCGAACGCATGTGGGAGAAACCAGCTCGGCGCAACCTCTTCGAATACTCCAAAACCTCACCCTTCAAAATCAATATCCTCTATGGTCCCCTCAGCCTTCACGAGGAGAAGCGCCGCGAGGCCCGCGCCACCGTCGATCTCTACCATCTCGAGCTAACCGGAGCCATTCGCCGGTTGGAGAACTTCACCAATGAACTGCGAGAGCAAAGTCAGCATATCCAACAGGTTCAAAGGCGCTTTATTCGCGAACGCGACGCCTACGAGCAACGCGTCAAAACCTGGAACGAGGGACGAGAGCCCTTCACCCAAAAGGAGTACGAAGCCCTGAAAAAACAACGGGAGCAGATTGAAGCAGAGCGGCATTCCATCAACCGTCTCACCGATCAATTCAATCAGCGCCGCCTCGGTTCTGACAAGCTCAGAGCCGAAGTGCGCCGCAAAGAGGAAATCTACGAGAGGGTACGGCTCAGCTATAATCGGGAATACGGAAGTGCGCGCTCCATGGACCAAGGGGTCTATTACGGCACCGGGATAGATGTCTATTACTTCGCCAACCTCGACGAGCTGAGGACTACCCTGGCCCATGAGCTAGGACATGCTCTCGGGATCGGTCACACCGATGCCGAAGGCAGCCTGATGTATCCACTAATCAACGACATCAATCGGAAGCTTGATTTCGTTACCGATGTCGACCTTCGCCACCTCGCCATGGCTCTGAAAAATCCCACTGGGGAGGCGAGGCCGGACACCAGTCACCACTTCAAACGAAACTTCCTCCCCTACCTGCCGAGGAAGGATGATGTTGATTGCCACGAATGTTGCTCGGTCAACCACCACCATCACGACCACCATCACGAGCACGAGCACTGATCTGATCCATGCAAACCAAGACCATCTACTTTGCCGGAGACCTTTTTGACACCAAGGATCTCGCCGGTAACGTCCTCCTCGCCCAAGCCGTCGAACGTCTTTCCCAAGGCAGCTACCGACCCAAGCTGCCCCAGGATTTTGAGCCTCGCGAGGCTAGCCCGATCGGAATCCGGGACACCGATCTCCTCGAATTACTAACCTCCGACCTCGCCGTTTTCCAGTTTGATGGTACCGACCTCGATTCCGGAACCGTCGTTGAATTCGTCTTTGCCAAGTGCGCTGATATTCCATCGGTCCTGCTCCGTACCGACTTCCGTAAGAACGGCGATCAGGAGGTCGATCCATGGAACCTCATGACCAGCTTCTACCCGCGCACCGAGACCCTCCTCTTCAAGGCTCACGCCCTCTATCGAGATGCCAGGCAGCAAAGCGGTGCCCCGGCACCTGGCGCCACATCGGAGGACTCCCTCGCAGTGATTGAACGTGTTTACCAGCGGGTGGCCCAGGATCTCGTTCTGAAACTCGACCACCTGGCGGCGCTTCCCAGCCTGCTTCCGGCCGCCGATGCCGACACCATCTTTCGCTGGATCTCCAGATTTCCGGGCTTCATGGAAGGGCCCGAAAAGGCTTTTTCCATGCTTTCTGCGGCCCTGGAACGTCGCCGTCAATCACTAGCCTGACCGCCGCCGGGAGCCTCGCCTCCCCATCACTCAAGCCGGGTGACCATGCCCAGAGTTTCGATTTTATCGAGGATTTCTCCCGTCTCCACATCCACGGTTACCAGCGCCCACGAGGTTCCCCCATGGCCTTCGCCGTCTACTGCCAGCAGCGCGATTGAACGTTCTCCGAACAGGCCAACGATCCGCGAAGCTACTCCGGGTAGTCCAACTTCCGTCTCCGGCAGCGGTCCCTCTCCGTTCCATTCATCAATATGAAAGATGCGCATCAGATAATCCGGCTCGTAAAACTTGTTTAAGCCACCCTCTCCCCGGACTTTAACTTTTCCCGAAACAGCCGTCGCGATCCGCTCAGACTTTGGGAAATAAATCGGCTCTTCAGCCCCCACCAAGCTGTCCTGAAAACCAACAAAGCTGCGATCCCTCAACCGGAAGATCCCGAAGCCCGTATCATCTCCGGCATTGATCACGAGATAGTAACCCTCCCCGTTGTGGGTAAACCTCCCCAAACGGTCGGGAAAGGAGTTTCCCCAACCCCTGTCCTGCGCCGTCGGTACCATCGTGGTATTCCGCCATTTTCCCTCCAGACTCGCATTGAGATCTGCCAGCCAGAGCGCCCCGTAAAGATCGAGGGTCATCAAGATGGTGTTGCTTTCTTCCTCGAGGCGGATGACCTCTGGATTTGGACCCACTTCTTTCAAAGTGCCCTCCATGTGAAGATCCGGCCGGGAGCGTGGTATCTCCAAATCGACCCAGTGGTCTAGCTTTGGCAGATCAATCCACACCAGGCGGCTTCCCAAATGCTTTCCACTGCTGCTGTCCTTCTGGAAGCTGAGGGCCGCCTTGCTTCCATCTCTGCTGATTTGAATATCCTCAACCTTGTGTCCAGACGGCTGGAGGGATTCCCTCGCGTTCCAGCTCGCCCGGACCCGCCCCGTAGTGGCATCGATCACCACCAAATGTCCCTTTGAACCCGCCACCAAAAAGGAGTCTCCAAAACCCCGGTGTTCAACAGGTTCGAAATCCAGAGCGAGGAGCTTCAAGTTTTCACCGGTCTCAAGGTTATGGATGGCATAGGCTCCGTCCTTTCCACCCTGCAGCGATACGCCCACCACCATACCCCCCTTAGACAACCGGATCTTGTCGGGCACCAGAGAGACTGGAAATTCGGCAAGCGAACGGTGGCCACTGAATTTTCCCGTTTCGGCATCGACCTCAATCGCTCCCAGACCGGAAACGGCATCGCCAACATAGGCGTAAAAGAAGGGTCTCCCCCAGGCCCCCGAAACCATCGAAACGATTAGGAGAACTACCACCAAACGGGCTTTTTCTTGCATGAGATGCATCAAGCTGAGGTTTTTTTCCCTTTGCAAGACTCAGAAGTTGTCCGCCTGAGCAGGTTACAAAGTCGTAACCATTGAAAGGATTGTTCAACCAGAGTCCTTTCCTTTCGCTAGCTTTCTATGACCGACTTTCTTCGATGCTCGGAGGTTTCAAAAAGCTTTGGCAATTCGACAGTTCTATCCGACGTTTCTTTCGAACTCGAAAAAGGAGGCTGCATCGCTCTGCTCGGTTCCTCCGGCTGTGGCAAGACCACCTTGCTTAACATCATCTCCGGCCTCCTCGCTTCAGACCGCGGTTCAGTAACCTGCGACGGGAGAGTCCTCGATTCCCCGGCCGAGAGGATCAACCTCCCCATCCGGGAACGGGGGTTCTCCATGGTCTTTCAGGATTTCAGCCTCTGGCCGCATATGACGGTCGGCGAGAATGTTGCCTTTGGCCTCAAGCTTCGCGGAGTAGGCCGGGCTGAGCGCGAGGAACGAGCCTCTCAGATGTTAGCCCGGGTCGGCCTGGATAAGTTTGGTCCACGTTCCCCGGCCTCCCTCTCCGGCGGGCAACAACAACGGGTGGCCATTGCCCGCGCCCTCGTTGTCGAGCCCAAGCTGCTCCTCCTCGACGAACCCCTCAGCGCCCTCGACGCGGTCCTCCGTGAAGAACTCCGGGATGAAATTGCCGGGCTCATCCGCAACTTTGGGATGACTGCCCTCTACGTTACTCACGACCAGACCGAGGCCCTCACCATTGCCTCAAAAGTCGCTGTCATGAACGCTGGTCGAATCGTTCAGCTCGATCAGCCCACCACCCTCTACCGCCAACCGGCAACCAGTTGGATCGCCAAATTCCTCGGCGTGGCAAATGTCTTTCCCATCGAGGGCCCTGAGTCACCTTGGTTGCGACCTTATCGCCCCATCGATCCACCCGGCTTAAAGTGGGCCACCCTTCGCTCCTCCTTCGTATCCATCCACCCATCACCAACACCAACACCGAACAGTCAAACCACCGAAGGTTTGGTCCACCTCTCTGGCAACGCCTTGCGCAGTAAATACCACGGAGAGCGTTTTGAGGTTCAGTGCCAGACCGACGGCGGTCTCCTTCTCACCGGGGTCGCCGACCAATCCCTGTCCCCGGAGACGCCAGTTTCTATCGTCCTCGACCCATCGGCCATTCACTACACCAGAGAATGAATTCCGTCCCTCCTCTTCACCGTGGGCTCTCGCGAGTTGTCTCGGTTTTTCTGGTGAGTCTCCTCCCTCTCTTCATCTTCACGGGTTGCCAAAAATCCTCAGACCAGGAGGCCCTCATTTTCTATTCTTCCGGTCCGCGATCCATCGCTGAAAAAGCCTGCGCAGCTTTTACTGCCGAAACTGGCATCCCGGTTAGACTCTCCAGCGCCACCACCGGCAGCCTGATGGCGAAACTTGAGGCCGAAAAATGGAACCCCCAAGCCGATGTGGTCCTCTTTGCCAGTCAGGTGGCAGCCGAAGTTCTTAAAAAAGGCCGCCGTCTCCACCCGCATACCCCCGCCAATCTTGCCGCTACCCCTGCAGAAATACACGATCCGGAGGGGTACTACCACATCACCAGCTCCGCCGCCGTGGGTCTCGCCCTCGCCGCTTCCTACCCCAACCAGAGTCTCGACTGGGGCGATTTTTTTGACGGATCATTCAGGGGACGGGCCGTCATGCCCTCACCGAGCCAATCCGGATCCTCAGCTGACTTTGTTCTCGCCTATTTTGAAAATCATCCGGTCTCTGGGTGGGTGGACTTTGTCCATGCCCGGCGTGCTGGCCTGACCATTAGTGGTGCCAACAATCAGGCGCTCAGCGGTCTCAACACTGGCGCCTTTGACGTCGTCTTCGCCGCTGTGGATTATCTTGTTTTTCGTCAAATCGCCCGCGGCGAACCCTTGCGTATGGTTTACCCACCGAGCGGCGCGCCCCTCATCAATCGGCCCATTGCCATCCTGGCCTCCAGCCCGCGCAAAGCCATTGCTGAGCAATTCGTTGATTTTTATTTTTCCCTGGAGGTGCAGCAGGCGGTGGCCGACGTCCACCTGATTCCGGCCCGTACCGATGTGCCGCTCTCACCCCTGCGCAGCGGGCTCGGCACCTTCGTCGTTATGCCTCAGGACGTCGGCCAAGCCGTCGAGATAATGCCTCAGGTTCTTCGCAGGTTTCAAAGGGAAATCGAAAGGGCACGAATCGACTAAGGGCAAGCTATGACACTCTCCGCTCGCTCCATCCTCAACCGTTGGCCTCTCTGGCTCGGCATCGGTTTTGTCCTCATCACCGTTGGATACCCGGTTGGATTTCTCTTCCTGCAGAGCTTGTTTCCCAACCTTCACCTCGGATCGATGGAAGGGTTCGGGTCAGATTATCTCCGCATCTTTCAGACCGAGGACATCCTCCAGATGATCGTTAATTCGGTCCTCTGGGCCTCCGCCACCACCGTCGTCTCCTGGGTTCTTGGCATTCCTGCGGGCTGGCTTCTCGCCCGCACCAACCTACCCGCCAAGCCCGTCGCCCGCATCATCCTCCTCATCCCGGTCATGGCACCGGCCTACATCAATGCCCTTGCCTACATCCTTGTCATGCAGCAGGGAGGTTTTGCCGACTCCCTTCCCCTGGGGGTTCCCGAGTGGCTTCGGGACCTTTTCTTCGGCTTCTGGGGGGTAACTTTCGTCATGGCCATCGTCTCTTTTGGTGCCGTGGCCCTCGCCACCGAAGCCATTCTCCGCAGCCTACCCAATCGCCTTGAAGACGCCGCCTCCAGCCTCGGAGCCTCCCGCGGCCAAGTCCTCCGCTGGATCCTCATCCCCCTCCTGCTTCCCGCCATCCTCAACGCTGGTATCCTCGTCTTCCTCGAGGCTATCGCCAATTTTGGAGTTCCCGCCATCCTCGGGCCCCGCGCCAACCTACCCCTTCTCCCAGCCGAAATCTACCATCTCGTCACCAGTTGGCCGATCGATTTTCCTCTAGCCACCGCCCTTTCCGGTCTCCTCTGCGTTATTGCCATCCTCCTCGTCACCCTGAGTAATCGTATCCTCTCCCGCCAGGCCCTCATTCGCTCCAGAATCGGAGCCATCCGGGAAAAGTCCCTCAGCCCATCCCAAAAGGTCGTTGCCTGGCTCTATTTCGGCTTTCTCTTCGCCATCGGGGTAGCCATCCCCAATGCGGCAATCGTCTTTGCCAGCCTGGTGGAGTCCTGGAACGCTGGAGCCCTCCCCAGTCTTACCTTTGCCAATTACATCGCTTTTTTCGCTCCCGATAGTCGCGGGGTAGAGGCCCTCCAGACCTCCCTCTTGCTCAGCGTTGGAGCTGCCACCGTTTGCACGCTGGTCGGGGGAATCGCTTCCTACGCTATCTTTCGCTACCCTGGACCCACCAGTCGATTCGCAGACGTTCTCGGGCTCCTACCCCGAGTAGTCCCCAATATCGTGGTGGCTATCGCTTTCATCATGGCATGGAACGCTCCCTGGATTCTCCTCGAGATTTACAACACCATTTGGATCCTCTTCCTCGCCTACCTGGCCCTCTACCAAAGCGACGCCCTGCGATACGGGAGTGCGGGCATGAGTCAAGTTGGCAAAAACCTCGAAGACGCAGCGGCCTCCCTCGGTGCCAACCGGTTCCAAATCCTTCGCATGGTCGTTTTTCCCCTTCTCCGGCCCTCCCTCTTCGTGGCCTGGGCCCTTACCTTTGTCGTTTGTATGCGAGATTGGGTCGCCTCCATCATTCTCCTTCCCCCCGGAGTCGAGACCGTGGGCAGCTACCTCTTCAATGAATTTGACCAAGGCAACCTCTCCAACGCCATGGTCATGGCCACCCTGACCGTTCTCCTCAGTTCCGCTGTCCTCCTTGCCATTCAGAGGAAGCCCAAGGTTTGATCGGTAGCCCCGCCCTCCCCCCTACGTCACTCAAATGTAACACTGAAGGTGTAGCCTAAGCCTTCCGTTCCTCCAAGACTCCGCCCTAAATTCAAGAAAATTTATGCGCGCCAGGCATCAAAGACTCTCTCAGCACCTTGCGGTTCAGCCCGGGCAGCAAGGCTTTGCCCTGATCATTACCTTATCCCTCGTCGGCCTGGTTTTCATCTCGGTTATGGCCATCAGCTCCGCCAGCCGGTCCGGGATCCGCTCCTCCCAATCTCTCGCTCAAAACCTGGAAGCCCAGCTCGTAGCCAAACTCGCCCTCCACATCGCCCTCGGAGAAATGCAGACCTCCCTCGGCACTGATGCCGCCGCCACCCTCCCCTCCGGCGCCAATCCAGGATCACCAACCGCACATTGGTCCCGGAGTATCGGTGGGGCCAAAGAGGGCTGGCTAATCTCGGGAGGCGAGGCTTTCTCTTCTGGCAGCGGATCGTACGAATCCACCAACGACATCCTCGCCACCAACGGAGCCTCCACCATCGATGTCATGGCAGCCTGGATCCCCGGCTCGGTCGATAATCAGCGCTTCGCCTGGTACGTTTCGGACGAGGGAACCAAAGCCTCTTTCGCCATACCTGACCGATCGGGTCCCAACCAATCCCAGGGTCGGGGACTCCTACCGGAAAATCCTTCAGATGCCTTTGTCCTGACCCAGCTGCAGGCCCGCCGACCCAGATCGGAGATCTTTTTCCCGGATTTCGATCTCGACGCTTATTCCATCCCGCAGGTCGATCAGGTCCGCCATCCCGAGCAATTTCAGCTCTTTTCCGCCGCTTCCGATTTCAAAACTCATTTTCACGACCTTACTCCATTAAGCATCGGGCTTCCCACCCGGCCGGAAGGCGGGCTCAAGCTCAACCTGACCAGCGGTTCCAGCGCCCTCTCCCAGGAAAGTTTCTTCAATCCCCAAGCGGCTGCCGTCCTCGGTAAATTCCTCGATCCGGGACCAGATTGGTCCTGGCCCAGTTCGGCCGCCCTTCGTCGCGAGGATGTCGATCCTTCCATTTCCGCTCGCTACCCGGAGGACTGGACCGTGCTCTCCCCCGGCAACCAAACCCTGCCCCCACCTGCCACCATCGACGGAATGTTCGTCGACAGCCTCCTGCCGATCATCACCGAGATGAAAATTTATGGGGCTGTCTTTAATGAAGGCCGCGATGGACAGCATCGGCTACGCTACTACGGAGGTTTTCAACTCTGGAACCCCTACAGCTTCCCCCTTCGCATCCATTCCCGTCAGTACAACAACGGAATCTACTACATCAACGTTACTGGCACCCAACACCTAGAAGTGTCGCTCTACCCCCCCGCCTGGGACGGCAGCAGCCCTCCCCTGCGGCGCTTCGTCGTCAGTACCGACCCCTTCCCCAACATTCGAAACGCCAACACCAACAATCGGCGGGAAGAACTCTCTTATAACTTTCAGCTGGTCCTTGAGACCTCCCAGCCACGGCCTCCACGTGCCATTATGCAACCCGGGCAGGTTTACCATGCCGAGTGGCCAGATGCCCGGGATGATGCCACCGGACTTTCGCGTTTGCTCACCAGCCAGAGTGGGGAGGAGTGGTGGGCTGAATGGGCCCCCGGCCGCGGATCCCGACCAGCCGACTACGGAGCAAACCACATCGTTCGTATCCGAAGTGTGGATACAAATGGACAACCCGTTGCCCCCAAGCTAAACATCCAACTCAAGCGCTTCGTGGGCGATAGCGATCGCAACGGCCTCCTTCCCCCGGATTACCCAGGAAGCCTCGTCATGGAGTATCGCAACGTCCCCTTTGCTCCCTTCGATATGATCCTCTCGGGGGCCGAGTATTATCTAGCCCAAAGCGGTCAATACAACCGAGCCGATTATCGATTCGCCTACCACTTCAAAATCGAAAACGAGGATGAGGTTCCCGGCATCCTCGGCCAGCTCTCCGAGCGGGTTGACCTGCGCCATCCGATCATCGATTTCGATGACCCCGAGGTCGCCAGGCTCTTTTACGTCGAGAGCGATGCCGAATTGGCCGTTCGCAGCGGTACGGCTTTCAGTGTGATCGACGATGGGGAGAGCCCCTTCTGGGCACAGACCCTGAACCGCAGTGGGCCGTCCGGAAGCTTCCGGCTCTTTGATTTTCCAAATCGCCCCCCCGTCTCCCTCGCCGCCCTCCGTCAACTCCCTCTCGTGGGAAAGAATCCCTACGCCATTGGCTCGGAATATGGCGGAAAATGGAACCAGATTTTCGACCGCTACTTTTTGACCGGGTCGACCGAGGAGGGAGATGAGTTTTCAAAAGTCCCCGCTTCGCCAACTCCGCGCAATCGCTCATGGGCCAAGGACGAACCGCTTCCTCCCCTCCCCAATCATCGCCTCCGAATCCTCGACGAGGGTCTCCTCGCCTCCGGGTGGGATCGCCCCGCCGATCCATCGGGGATGGGGCAATTGGCCCGCCAACCGGATTTGGCCAAGGCCGTCTGGATCGAGGGAAGCTTCAACCTAAATTCTACTTCTCCGAAAGCCTGGGCTGCTCTTCTCACCCAAAACATACCCAACTGGGAAAGCCGACTAGCCCAGCAAGGCGTGGGCAGCAGCCAGGCTCTCGAGCGAGTCTTTTTTCGTCACCCCTTCAATGGCGGCGCTCCCCTTCCCGAAAAACAGGCCCACCTCTCCGACCCCGAATTTGCTCTACTCAACGGTCTCAAACAGCAACAGCAGATTCTTTTTGGGCAGGGTTTTCGGTGGCTCGGTGGAGATGGTAGCGACGGGGCCAAAGCCCTCCAAAGACTCTCCGAATCGATCGCCGCGAAAGTTCGCCAACATCACCTCACCAGTGGACCATTCCGCTCGATCTCGAGCTTCCTTGACAGCGGCATCCTTCGCGAGGCCATTGCCGACTCTGGAGTGAATCAAGACATCACCCCCGGCTCGGTTCTCTACTTGCGCGAGGGGGATCTGCTCGAATTGGTTGCCCCCGTTCTGGCGGCGCGGAGCGATACCTTTAAAATCTACACGATTGGGGAGCTCGCCGCACCAGATGGGGCAATCGTGCGCCATCGTCTCGAAGCAACTGTGGTTCGCAGGCACGAATTTGTCGATTCCGTGGCTAACCCTCCCGAAGCCCCTTCGGCGGACCTCAGTTCTCTCAACGCCAAACTTGGACGTGCCTTTCGGATTCTGGATTACCGCTGGAATCCGGAAACCGGCACCGAATAACTCACCGGATCATGATTGCTCGCCTCGGTTTCATCTTCATCGCCCTCCTCTCTGGACTGGCCCTTCGCCCCGTCTTGGCCCTTGAGGAGGGCCACGTCCGCTTTCTTTTCCGCACCTATCCCCTTTTCTCCGATGCCATCCTAGAGGATCTTCACTATCAAACGAAGCCCGGTGAATTCGCTCCCCTGAAATTCCGTCGCCTCCAGCGTTCGATCGAGGATTTCACCTACCAAGGCCCTCCAACGTTAACCTTCTTCAGCCCTGATCCCTCGCTTGAGGCAGGTTATGCTCCAGTTGCAGAGATCGACATTCCGTCCGAGACGGGGCCTTTCCTCATTTTTGTCCTGCCAACTTACGGTTCTGAGAATCCGGATACCGAAAAACTCCAGCTTGCCATCATCAACGATTCTTTCGATCGCATTCCCGACAACACCGTTTCCTTTCTGAACTTCACCAATGCTCCGCTGGTGGGGATTCTCGACGTCGTTGAACTCGATCTCGGACCGGGACTCAGTGGCCCCTTTTCACTTCACGACCAACTGGGCAAACCGGTCATCGTCGGTCTCGCCGTTCGCCGGGGCGATAGCTTCCGCAAAGTACTTCAAAACCGCTGGACCTTCCGATCGGGCGAGAGAAATCTGGTCGTCCTCGCACCGCCTCGACGATCCGGATCTTTTCGCATTCAGGCTTTCCACCTCATCGATTCCCAGGAACGTGCAGTCCTTGATACCCCACCGGTCGAGGAACCCTCCGCGAGTTCTGATTGACCGCTCTCCCGCGCGGTCGAATAGCCACCCCGCGACGCCCCGTTACCGAATCGTAACTTTCGCTTCATTGACTCCCTGTCTCAATTTCCAAATGCAAGAAGGAACTCTGCCTTGCCATGAAATCCCAAATCGCCTCTCGCTTCCTGCTCCCCATCCTTCTCGGAGCCCATCTTCTCTCCGGGACCACCTTCCCAGTCATCCTTAATGAATTCAACGCCGTTCGGGAAGGGCGCTGGTTGGACGCAGACGGTCTCAATGCCTCAACCGCTTCGGATGCTTTCTTCGTCCGCGTCGTTAGCAATGGAGGGGACTGGTTCGAATTGGTCGTTGTCGGAGATGGCACAAGCGGTTCCACCGTGGACATGCAGGGCTGGAGGATCGGTATCGAAGATACTGATGAGGGCTCAAGCGCGGTCGTCCTGAACAACCACCCGTACTGGGCTGCCGTTCCTGCGGGAACTATCCTCACCTTTACCGCCAAAAACACTTCCGAGGGTGGCCTCGATACTTCCATTGATCGTGAGGATTTACGCGACTCCGAAGGCTGGGCTTCCTCCAATTTTTACATCGGGGATGCAGTTTACATAAACCTTGGCCTCACGAGCACCTCACTCACGGTGGCCAACGATGACACCCAAATTACCATCAGCGATTCGATTGGAAACATTGTTTTTGGTCCAGCTGGTGAGGGTATCAGCCCGAGCGATGGAGTAAACAGCCGCGAGGTCTTCACCTTACAAGCTTCTCCCTCCCCTTTAATCAGCCCGAATTCTTCAGGCTACACCGACAGCACGAACAGCACCTTTGGATCTCCAAACCCCCTGGGGGATGGTACTTCGCTCCAGAGCTTTCTCGCTTTTCGAACCCTTGGACCAGCCCCCATCTTCAGCACCACTCAGGACGATACAAACCTTCTCGCCGGTCAAACCTTCTCCCTTCCGCTGAACGCCAGCGATGCCAACGGAGGCACCCTCGCCCTCAGCGCACCATCCCTCCCCGGTTGGCTTTCCCTGACCGACAACGGAGATGGCACAGGTCTTCTTGAGGGGATCCCCACCCCTGCCGATGCAGGCCCCAATGCCGTGGTCGTGGAGGTCTCCGATACCCCCTTCGACGGAACTGACACAATCAGCTTTTCCATTCAGGTTTTTCCCTTTCCATCGCCGATTATCCTCAACGAGTACAACGCCGATAACAGCTGGCTTGAACTCGTTGTCGTCGGAGACGGCACCCCGGGATCGACCGTCGATCTGCGCGGATGGTCCATCCAGATGGAGGACGACGATGGATCCAGCGAAATCACCCTCTCCACTGACCCTTTCTGGGAAGAAGTTCAGGTCGGAACGATCCTGCTCTTTAGCGCCAATAACGCCGGTGCAGGCGGGTTCGATACCAACCCATCAGTTCAGGACTTTCTCGAGAACGCCGGTTGGGCCTCCGCCCAGTTCTGGATCGGAGACACCACCTATCTCGACTCAAGCGGCACTACGGGTTCACTCAACGTTTCCAACGCAGATGCCAAGGTAAGCGTTTTCGATGGCTCAGCCAACCAGGTCTTTGGACCCGCCGGGGAGGGGATCTTCTCCAACGGCGGGGTTAACTCCGCCGAACGATTCGCTCTTCAGGATGATCCTTCTCCCCTGGTCTCGCCCTTCGGTGCTAACTACACAGACTCTAACGAATCGAGTCCCGGCCAGCCCAACGCGACCGCAACCGGTTTTCAGATCTTTGAGGCCTTTGCTACCGGCACGCCAAACTCTGCCCCCATTTTCACTTGGCAACCGACCAACCGACTCGACTTCATGACGGTCGCCACCACAGGTTTTGACGAATACCTGGCCTTCATTACCGTCGACGATCCTAATCCGGGAGACTCGCTCACGGTCTCCATTCTAAGTGGACCATCCTGGCTCCGGGTAGAGAACTTTGACGTCAACGAAGACGACCTCATCGGCGACCCCGAGCCCGGTGACGAAGGAATCTATGAGGTGACCCTTCAAGTCTCTGACGGAAACCTGGCCTCGACCCTCACTTTTACCCTCTATGTCTTCCACGAGACCAGCCCGGTACTCGTGAACGAATTCAACGCCGTTGCACCAAACAACTTGCTCAACAACGGCAGCTCATTTGACCCCTTCTGGGGCCCCGTTGAGGGCAATGGGGGCGATTGGATAGAACTTGTGGTGGTCGGCGATGGCACCGCCGAATCAACCGTCGATATGCGCGGCTGGAGGATTGAAATTACTGACGACGGAGGCACCCCCGAATCAATCGTTCTCTCCCAACACAGCTACTGGAGCTCAGTTCGGGCCGGCACCATTCTCACCTTTACGGAGACCAGCTTCGACCAGGGCGGCCTCGATACTGGCATCCACCGCATCAACCGCTTCGACGATCTCTCCCCCGAGGGCGGCTGGGCTTGGACCAATATCCTCGTCACCGATCCAACTTTTGTCGACCAGGCAGCCAGCGATTTTGGAACCGGCTTTCCGATCAGTAACAACGATACGCGTATCAGCTTATTCGATGCGTTGGACGACCTCATTTTTGGCCCGATCGGTGAGGAGTTCATTTCCAGTGGAGTCAGTGCCACCGAGGTATTCAAGTTGGAGCAAGATCCCTCACCGAGTGCCAACCCCCTCGACGGAGCATACAATGATGGATCAAGCAGTACCTTTGGGGCTCCTAATATTTGGTCCGCGGGTTCAACCACTCAGGACTTCAGTTCCTATGCCTCTTCGAGCCCCGTAAATAGCATACCCTACTTCACCTTTGTTTCCCCGCTCTGGGCCCGCCAAGGAGAGACTTTTTCCCAGACCATTAGCGCAGAAGACTTTGATGCCAGTGCCAGCCTTAGCCTCACTCTAACCTCTGGTCCATCTTGGCTCTCCCTCACAGATCAAGGTGGCGGCCTCGGTTTGCTGGAGGGAATCCCCACCTCAGGGGACCTCGGGTTACAGACCGTCACGGTGGCTGTTTCCGATGGAACCGACGTCGCCATAAAAACGTTCTCCCTCTACGTCCACCCGGCAACGGCTACCGTTATCCTCAACGAGTACAACGCCGTCAGCTCGGGCAGCTTCCTCAACGGTGGCGATTCCGCTGCCGATGAAGATGGAGGCACCGCTTCCGATCCGGTCTTTGGGCGTGTTTCCGGTAATGGTGGCGATTGGTTCGAACTCGTTGTCGTCGGCAACGGAGCTCCCGGTTCGGTTGACCTTCGCGGATGGCAAATCGAGATCGCAGATCAGGCCAGTTTCCCGTTTGTTCCAAGAGACACCATCGTCCTTTCACAGGATTCGCGCCTGGCCGCCGTCCCCAACGGAACCATCCTGACCTTTACGGAAAAACGTTCCAGCGAGGGAGGTCTCGACACCGCCTGGGAGGCCATTGATAACCTAGACACCGAAGGATGGATCTGGTCGAATATCTGGATCGGGGACAGTGCCCTGATCGACTACACCGACCAAGCCTTCAACGGGTACGAAATTGACTCTGGGACCGGTGAGGTTTCCGGCATCGCGATTTCCAATGACGATACCTGGTTCCTTATCCGCGACTCTTTCGGCACTCCTGTCTACGGACCCGTAGGAGAAGGAATCGCCCCTCTTTCCGGAATCTCCTCGACCGAGGTCTTCGAACTCGAGGGCGACCCACGACCCACCGTGTCACCCCTCGTCGCAGCAGACGATGGTCCCCCCGTCGTCCTTGGCTACGACGACGGATCGACGAGCACCTTCGGCCGACCCAATGAGTGGAATGGTGGATTGGATGTCCAGGACTTCTCCCCGTTCATTCCCAGTTCCGGCCCTTCGCCTCTCGAAGTTTTCCTCACCAGTTTCGGTCTCAGTGGCCCAAACCTCCTCGCCACCGCCGATTCCGACGGCGACGATGCCAACCAGCTCGTGGAGTTTGCCTTTGGGTCGAACCCCGCCTCGGGCGCTTCACGGCCTGATCTGCTTGCCGGGCGGGCAGCTGATCCGAGCACCGGAGACGACCACTTCACCATTACATTCCTTCGTCGGGTTGGCGGTACCAGCGTCGGCGCTTCCTACAGCGTCGATGGCATTACCTACACCGTCCAGGGTTCCACCAATTTGATCGATTGGACGGCCCCGGTCGAACCAACAGTCAACCCACCAGGCCTTCCCCTCGCACCGAGCGGCTACGAGTGGGTGACCTTCCGACATGTCTCGCCTACCACTTCCGGCGAAGCTTTCCTTCGGGTTTTAATTACTCAAATTTAATCTTCGACCCGGTTCCGCCAAACTTCCTCCTGTAACACAAAAGTCACAATAAGCTTCTTGAATCCAAGCCACAACGAATCAGCCTAGGCCCATTCGAGGGGCCTAACACGAGGCTGTGGCCCTTAGTGAAAACCCCTCGAATAAACCAAGAATCAACAATCAATCACGTCATGAAAAAATCACTAATCAGCATCGCAGCGGGCTCGTTTCTCGCTGCCATCTCTGCCTCAGGAACCCTCCTGATCACTGAAATCCAATCGAACCAAAACTTCGCCAGTGGCGAGGATTTCTTCGAAATCACCAACTTCGGGAACAGCGCGGTCGACCTGACTGGCTGGACCTATGACGACAGTTCCAACAACCCAGCCGTTGGTTTCAATTTTGGGGAACTCTCGATCGCAGCCGGCGAATCCATCGTCTTCGTCGAGGACCTCACGGCAGAGGCCTTCCGTACCTGGTGGGGCATCCCCGACACCGTTCAAGTGGTAACTTACTCCGGCTCCGGTCTCGGTCTCGGCCAGGATGACGCCGTGAACATCTTTGATGCCGCTGACAATCTCGTCCTCTCCCTCAGCTACGCTGCTGGTGGATTCAATCAAACAGGAGGCACTCCCTCTCTCGGTGGTCACGCTGGTCTCTCCGCTGGTGGAACCCAAGTCTATCAATCCCTGGTCTGGGACGGTGTTTCCGACCCAACCAGCCCCGAGTATACCTTTGCCGTTGCCGGTACCCTTGGAGCCTTCCAAGCAGCCTCTGGACTCGACGTTGGTTCCCCCGGAGTCGTTCCTGAGCCAGGTTCCTTCGGTGCTCTCGTTGGTCTCCTCGCCCTCGGACTCGGCTTGAGCCGTCGTCGCGCCCGCGCCTGAGTTACCGCGCTCAACTAGCATTGCTCTAAGAGCCACCCAACCGGGTGGCTCTTTTTTTTAAAACAGGCTCTTTGCTGCCTTTGCCCGGACCGAATTCCAGCCGTATGCCAATCGCGGTTCCCACTGGGGGCACCCAGCAGCGCTGCTCTTCGACAAATTCTCCGAAAGGGTTCAATCAGCAGAACAAATAACAGGTTAGATTCAAGTCGATTAAGGTTGAATCGCTCTCCTCAAAGATTTGGACTCCAAGTTTGAATGGCCACTGGCGCCAGCACTGAAAGACCTCCTCTAAATGCTCCCCAGCATGACCTTTTGCCGAAAGATTTTACTCCCATCCGTTTTCTTAAGCTGCTTCCTCTATCAAGGCTGTTTCCGCGCAAACCTCTCCAATGATCCCGAGGCCGTTGCAGCCTTAACCAATCGGGGAATTGAGAACCTTCGGGCCTTTGATTTCTCAGTCGCCTTCCGGGATCTTTCCCGTGCGCAACCCTTTTGGGCACCGGGAAGCGAAATGGAGGAGATGGGAAGCTATGCCCTGGCTCTGGCTAGCTGGCATCAAACTCCCCCCGATGAGGCTCGCATCGCCCTCGCCACTGGCATTTTGGAGAAACTTTCTCAGTCGAGCAATCGAGACCTCGCCGCCCAGGCACTCATCGATCTTGGAAGGATTTACGAGGTCCCCGATTTTGCCAGAGACGTTGTCGATATCGATCGCGCTCGCGCCTACTATAATCAGGTAATCAGCGGAAAGGACTTCTCACCTGAATTTATCTACAAAGCCTCTTTGCGCCTGGCTCAAACCTACGCTCAGGAACTCAAGACTGAATCCTACGCCGCAGCCGTAGAAATACTTGAGAGAGTGCTTGAGCAGGTCGAACACCCTGGCTGGGAAGCGGTTACTCACAAGTACCTCGGGCAACTTCACGGAGAATACATCGAAGACCCACTCAAAGCGCTTCATCACTTTGACCTTGCCCGTGAAAAGGAGCTGATGCCCGATTCCCGAGGAGACCAACTGCTCTGGCGAATGGCAGAATTCGCCGAAGCGGCTAACCAGCTTGCGAGAGCGAAGGAACTCTACGCGGAAATAATCAGCGAATTCCCGCGCAGCCCGTTCCAATCGACGGCAGGTGACCGTATCGAATCTATTGACCGAATCCTCACTCAATGAAAGTTTTCAGCTCCAACGCCATCGCTGGCGCAATTGTCCTCATAGCCTTCCTCTTTAGCACCATCCGCTTCATCTCCGTTTCTGCCGAAATTCGCCAAAAGTCTGGACGCGATTCTGGATCCGGAGTGATCGTCACCATCGCCCATTGGCAGCTCGAACCTGGATTCCGCGAGGGCTTGGACCTCGCCATTCGGAAATATCAGGAGCTTCCCCACGTCAAAGCAGCTGGCGTCCGCATCAGACAAATTCCCGTCGCCGATAAGGTTTACAACCAGTTCATGAATGTCCAGTTGATCGCGGGGACTGCTCCGGATTTGGCGCAGTACGGGCAAACCCGACTCATTCGCGGAACCAACACCGCCAAATTCTATTCGGCGATGGATGAATTCATCCTCGAGCCCAATCCCTACAATACAGCCGATTTTCTCTCCGGCTTCCTTCCCCCAGAGGAAATCGAGCGTTACAGCAAACTCCCTTGGAAGGACACCTTTGTCGACGGGATGGAAAGCACCTATGACCCGGCCCTTGACGGCTACTTCTCCATCCGGCTCTGCAACCTCGGCCGGGGTCGCCTCTTCTATAACCGGTCGATCCTCACTAAGGTTAAGGAGTTTTTAAACAGTCAGGTAACTCAAGACACCCATCCAGAATGGCTCCAGGCCTGCTGGTTTTCCGAAGACCCGGTAGCCCCTTCCGGATTCCTGAGAGACGGCCCAGAACTCAGAGCCTGGCTCCAAACTGACGATATCCCCCAAACCATGGGGCAGTTCATGCTCTACTGCGAAGCGGTTCTAGCCTACGCTGTGGAAGAATCGATATCCTTCCTCGTCCCCATCTCAGGGAGCAACTATCCCCCGAGCGACGTCTCCCAAAGCTATCGCCCAAACTTCTTCGCCTCCATACGCTCTGAGCTTGATCTAGACGCCATTCCCGGAACCTCACCTCTGGAAGCTTTTGATGGGCTTTACCGGGACGCTGTATCCCTCCGCGATGACGCCTTCAAGGAGTACTTCAAGTTTGCTCAAACCGCCTCCACTTATTTTCCAGTCGGCTACACCGGCCTTGATCGGGAACAGGCGATGCGGCGCTTCGTCCTTGGCGATGCCGCCATTCTTGCTGCAGGTGCCTGGGACGTCGGCCCAATTGTCTTTGGCGTTGAAAACCGCGATAATCCCGATGACGTCTTTGAGTTGGCTATTTCGGCACCTCCCATGCCCGCTCCAGACGAGCGCTGGGGAGATTTGATCGTTCCCCTCACGGAAATGGCGCAAAACATGGGCGGCGCTGGATTCGCCCTCAATCGGCAGTCCAGAAATCCCGAGTGGGCTGTCGATTTTCTGCGCTTCGCTACCTCCCTTCGGATTAACGAGGAAGTGAACCAACTTACCGGTTGGCTTCCATCGGTCCTCGAGGCTGAACCAAACGAGCTGCTCAAGGAATTCAGGCCAATCATTGAAGGCTACCCAAACAGCTGGGCTTTCAGCCCTGATGACGCCAAGGCCTCAATTCGAGCATCCTGGTCGGGACTCACCGCCCTTCTCATTGCGCGCGAAATGGAGTACGAAACCTTTATCGAGAGGTTTTCCCAAACTCTCTCCGATCAGCGCCTTGGAATCATGAGTTTTTGGTTCACCGAATGGCAGAGCCAGAGTGATCAGTCGCGCTCCCTCGACCGTTCCCTGAGCGTTCAAACCTTCAATATTCTTTTCGACCCAGATAAAGACCCCCGTAAAAAGATTAAAGAACAAACCCTCTCCTTCCAGTCTCTAACCACCGACGAGGGAATCGCCATCCGTTTCCACTGGCACAAAGCTCACCAAGGCAAAGAGTTCCCCGGCCGCAATTAGTTTTCCGAATGAATTCCTCCGAATCTCCCCACCAAGCCGAAGCCCTGCGAAGTCGCATTGCCAACCGGGCCAAGCTCTACACCTCCCTTTATCTGCTGGTTCTCCCAACCACCCTCTCCCTCCTCGTCTTCAGCTATTACCCGAAAATTGACGTGGTGATCATGTCATTCTTTCGGTGGAATCCACCCTTTGTCCAAGATCCAGTGGGTTTCCAAAACTATCTGGAAGCCTTCTCAGATCCCATATTTTGGAGTTCGTTTAAACTTGTCGGCATCATCCTCGTTGCAAACCTTTTCAAGCTTTGGCCCGGCATCTTCGCCGCCATCGCCCTCCACCGACTAGCCAACCGGGGACTTCGCTACGTTTTTCAGGTTTCCTTTGTCGTACCCATGATCATCCCCTCGATGGTTTGGCTCCTTATCTGGAAGAGTTTTTATGATCCTTCCTTCGGTCTCCTCAACCGATTCCTCAATGCCACTGGCGGGATGCAGCTCCTCAATTATTTGGATACTGCTCTCCCCCAGGTCGCTGGTTTTCTGAGCCCGATCACTGCCAATCTGATCAATCCAATCATCGGCAGCCTGGGTGGCGTTTTCCTCTTTGGAGCTTTAGTCATTTTCTCCGGCTTTCGCAAAAACCTTGGCCATGAACGTTGGTCGGACTACACGGTCCAGTTGCTCGGGCCCATTGCTATCTGGTTCGCACAAATGTCCGGCGCCTTCTCCACCCCCACCTTCGGTCTCGTCGGGACCATCTTTTTCATCGCGTGGTGCGTCTGGCTTGCGCGCCGACTTGGCTCGGGCTGGGTTCTCTGGACTCTCTTCACCATCGCCGGTCTTGCCATCTTTTGGGAACAGCTCTGGAGACTCCCCCTCCTCATGCTGGCCTCTTTTGCTCTCTTTGAACTGGTGCGGACCAAGTTCGACTTTTTTACCGGCAAACCCGCTCTCTCAAAAATCGGTCTCGGCTTCATTTTGGTCGGTTCCTTTTTCGTCCTCTTTGGAGAAATTTGGACCAGTCCCACGGAGCAGTTTAACATGGGAACCCCCGCCTGGCTCGGAAATCAGAATCTCATCATTCCAGCTCTCCTATTCTGGGGCTTCCCCTGGGTCGGAACCGTTGGAGTCCTCATTTACCTGTCAGGCCTCCAGAACATCTCCGAAGATGTTTACGAAGCTGCCGAGCTTGATGGGGTCACGCCTTTGGGAATGATCTTCAAAATCGAGCTTCCCCTGATCATGACTCAGGTGCGGATCAACTTAATCTTCATGACGATATCCACCCTCACTGCCTACGAGGCCTTTCTCATCCTCCTCGGCCCCGATGGAGGTCCGGGAAATGTCGGTATGGTCCCCGGACTCTACATGTTCGGTTCGGCCTTTGCCGAAGGGCGCTTTGGCTACGCTTGTGCCCTTGGAATGGTCATGTTTGTGGTCATCCTGACCCTGACAATCATCTACCAGCGCTACGTCAAAGTTGAAAAATAATTACTCTGGGGACTAATCGAATGGCAAAAAAAATCAATCCAGCTGCCGAAGGCTTAAAGATCGGCTACCTCCTCTTTATCCAATTCTTCGCCTTCCTCCCACTCTTCATCATGATTGTGGTGAGCTTTAAGAGTAACGAGCAGTACCTCGCCAACCCATGGTTCTTTGACCACCCTTCTCAATGGAATTGGTCCAATTGGTCAATCGCCTGGGATTCAGTCCACGGTTATATTGGCAACTCCATTTTCGTCTCGGTCCTTAGCACCTCGATAACTTTGGTCATCGTCCTCCTCTCCTCCTACGCCATAGCTCGCTACAGCTTCCCCGGCAAGAACGTGATCTTCTACCTGGTCATGGCCACCATGTTCCTCCCCGGCACCGTCGCTTCACTGGTGACTCTATTCGACCTTCTCGTCGCCCTTAACCTGACCAACACCCTCTGGGCCCTCGTCGTCATGGGCTCGGTCAGCGGCCAAGTAGCCGGGATCTTCATCCTCCGCAACTTTATTGAGGACATCCCCAAGGAGCTTTTCGAATCGGCGCAGATTGATGGCGCTGGCCACCTACAACAGATCCGCCACATCGTCCTTCCCCTCTCGGCCTCTATCATTTCCGTTACCGTTATCCTCGACTTTCTGGGCACCTGGAACGAAGTTATTCTGCCTCTCCTCCTCCTCCGCGACGACGAGCTTCTGACTATCCCCGTCGGGCTCTTCCGGCTCGATGGAGAATATGTCAAACAGTACGGACAGATGATGGCAGGTTACGCCATCGCTTCCGTTCCCCTCCTTTTCCTCTTCGTCTTCTCCATGAAGCTTTTTGTCCGCGGTCTCTCCGCCGGAGCGGTTAAAGGTTAAATTACCTAGCCCCCGCCTCCGGTTCACGAGACAGTCCAACCTCCTTTTCTTTCCCCAACCCGACCATTTAAACGATAAATCATGGCAACCGTAACGCTCAGCAAGCTGGATAAAATTTACAGCCCCGGAAAAAAGGACGCATTCCACGCCGTCAAAAGCATTGATCTGGATATCCGAGACAAGGAATTCATGGTCCTCGTCGGCCCATCCGGCTGCGGCAAATCAACCACCCTGAGGATGATTGCCGGCCTTGAAGAGATTAGTGGGGGAGTCTTGAAAATAGGAGATCGCATTCTGAACGACGTCCAACCTAAAAATCGGGGCATCGCCATGGTCTTTCAAAACTATGCGCTCTATCCCCACATGAGCGTTTTTGATAACATGGCTTTCGGTCTCAAACTGCTTAAAACACCCCGCGAAGAGATTAAACGCCGGGTCGACGAAGCCGCCGAAATTCTCGGCCTTGAATCCATGCTCGATCGCAAACCCAAAGCACTTTCCGGAGGCCAGCGACAGCGGGTGGCCGTCGGTCGAGCCATCGTCCGTAAACCCGATGTTTTTCTCTTCGACGAACCCCTCTCCAACCTTGATGCGAAGATGCGGGTGCAGATGCGCACTGAGATCTCCCGCCTCCATGCCCGGCTCGATGCCACCATGGTCTACGTCACCCACGACCAAGTCGAGGCCATGACCATGGGCGACCGCATCTGCGTGATGAAGGATGGGAACATCATGCAAGTCGATACCCCATTGGCCATCTACAACGACCCCGCCAACATGTTTGTCGCTGGTTTCATCGGCAGCCCTCCGATGAACTTCTTCCATGGCACCTGCCAAACCGAGGGAGAGGAAACCTACTTCATCGAAAAGAACGACCAGGGAGAGATTGCGATGAAGTATAGACTCAATCCCCACCTTCGTAGCCAAGTCGAGTCAGGCCGAGACCAAAACATCGTCCTCGGCATCCGCCCGGAGCATATTGACGTGACTAATCAAGCTGGCACTGACTCCATTGAGGCCATCGTTGATGTCTCGGAGCCCATGGGTGCAGAAACCTTCCTCTACCTCAAAACCCTAGCGGGTAAACCTTTCATTGCCCGAGTCGGAGCCACCCACGATTTCAAGATCGGCCATACCGTCCACCTCACCTTCGAGACGGAAAAAGTCGCCTTTTTCGATCCAGAGACCGAAGCCGTCTACCCCAAAATTGCCTGAGAAAGCCTCGTCCCCTCAGGTCATCCGAGGATGGATCTCAGGGTCGGATCGAAGCCCCTCTGGATCAGGGAGAAAACGACCGAAGCACTCTGGCGATCCGCTAGTTCGAGACCAACACGCCTGACTCCTCCCTCAATCAAGCCCGGTCGATACCACTCTGACCAATAGGAAAGCCGCTAAAATGCCCAGCCCATGGTTCCCATTTCTGCCATTCAGCTTTTCAGCAAAAGCTCCACTTATCCACTCGGTTTGATTTTCTGATAATCCAAGTTAAGGGTTGGCTCTTTAACCGATCACCCTAAACCAAACCTATGGATAATTATAAATTTTCATCCGCGCTTCACCAGATCTGGACCGCTGCACTGGAAAAATATCAGGCGGGGAACCGTGAACCCGGCTCCTACTTTGAACCCGCGACTTTAGAACTTCTAGCTTCCGTGGGTCTTGGTCCGATGGACGTCTATGATTACGTCGAAGATTTTGCAGGCGGGGGCGAACCTGACTTCGGAACCTTCCTCCTCATTTGCGCTGCCCGGCGGGACTACTTTATTCATATTCAGCATTCCGAGCCGTCAACCGCTAAGATTGCTGTCGATGACCTTCCTGCCAAGGACGCCCAGCTCGATGGCATCACCTGGCTGCCGCGCATTCTTCCCAAAGCCAGAGGCAAACTCGCAGGTGAGCTTCCGTCCGAGATCATGTACTGCTGCGGCGGTGACCGCAGGTTCCTCCGGGAGAGTAACATCGAGCCTTCAGAGTTCCTCAGGGTCGTCTGGGCTGCTGGAGATGATGACCAAAAAGTTCTTGAATTCGTAAAATCCCGCCGAAACGCCTAAATTTGCTCTCTACTGCAATCTTAACACGAAAGAAAAAGCTAAATTCACCAAACTATGAGTAACAAACTGAAAATCCTCTTCGGCACCATGACTGGTAATGCTGAAGAGTGCGCCAACACCCTCTCCGAAAAGTGCCAGGCTGCCGGAATCGAAACTGAGGTTCAGGACCTCGCTGATTACCCGGCTGAGTCCCTTCAGAATGAGGAAAGGGTTGCCATCGTCATCTCAACCTGGGGCGAGGGCGATCCTCCAGATGACGCCGAGGAATTCTGCTACGGGGTCTACGATCAAAAGGCTGGAGACCTGCCAAATCTTGAGTTCGCGGTCTGCGCTCTCGGGGATACTTCCTACGATGAGTTCTGTGGTTGCGGGAAAAAACTCGAGGAGGCACTCTTAAAGTCGGGCGCAAAAAAAATCTTTGATCGGACCGATCTGGATGTAGATTTTGAAGACGGCTTCAACGAATGGGCAGATAACTTCGTGGTGTCAATTAGCGCGTAGTCTGCCTTAATGCTCCCCAATACCCCGATTTCGGGGTATTTTTTTATTCCCGAACTCTCTCGAATTTTGAGCTTTCAGTTCGACTCATCTTTCGACAGCTTTCGAAGGGTTCTCATCACACTTGAAATAATCCTGACATGAGTATTCTTCCGAAACACCTACCATTCATTATCCCCTTCACTGCCATTGCGTGCCTGACTGGTTGCTTTGAATCAAGCGCTGGCACTGATCAGGCGGGCGCAATGCGCGGGATTCGTCCTGACGCTGAGCTGGCAGGTTTCTTTGACTTAAAAGCCTTGCGCGATTCAAAGATCAACCAGCTCTTCGAAGCTAAATACCCCGATCAAGTCCAAGACCTTGAAGACCTCGGGCCAATTGGGCAAAAGATTAAGGAAATTACGGGCCTTTCCCGGACGAATTTCGTCTCAGCCTCATTCTCAGTAACTAACTTAATCGCTCTGGGCGAAGATGACTTTGACAACGGCTTCTTGCTCGCCTCCATCAAGGTGAACAAGCCCCTGACCGGAAAACAGATCAAAGAGGCTTTCGAAGCAATCGCCGCTGAGAATGGTGAAGCAATCGATCTCACAATTGAAACTCGCGGCGGCATCGACTTCATCGAAATTCCCCGACAGCCAATGGCTCCGGATTTCCACGCGGCTGTCGAGTCGGGAGAAAATGGCGCATTGGTTTTTATTGGTGACCGCAGCTCAGTCGTTGCAGCTGCAACCGGAACTTTGGCCGGAGCCTCCGGATCTTTGGTTGAACGCGGATCTTCAATGCTTCCAAACTCAGACGGCTGGATAACCTTTGTCGCAAGCGACGGTGTAAAAGAGAAACTTAAGGAAGGACTTTCAGGCGGCCAAATGCCCTTCCCGGGCGCAGCTGCCCTCGTCGGTTTCCAGGCAATTGGTATGTCCATGGCAGCTGACTCCTCACTCGAGATCAAGGTGGCGTTGGAGCTGGCCAATGAAAACGACGCCTTGACCGTCCAGGGTCTTTTGAACGGACTGGTCATCGCAATGGCTAAAGGCCAAATTCAGCAGCAGTTCGGGAAACTCCCTTCATTCATGGAACAGCTCACCGCATCTGTTGATAAAGCTAGCGTCAGCCTGGGTACCACCTTTTCGGCTGAAGACCTTGAATTTCTCAGCAATCTAAATCCCGGGATGTAAAACCCGCTGATCCATCAAAACAAAAAAGACACCGGGTAAATTCTGGTGTCTTTTTTTACACTTGGCCCCTCCGTTAAGTAGCGAGGCGGGGTTCAATGAAATCCCCATTCTGCCGGCCACCGAAAATAAGGCCGGGCTTGAACTCAAGCCCGGCCCTGTTGCTCCGGCCAAACCAGGAGTGCGAATCGAGAGGAACTAGAGCAGATCCTTGAGATTGCCGAGGCCAGAGACCAAAGAACCGCCCTGTTCGAGCAACTTTGCCTTCAGGTCAGGCCATGCACCTTCCGCCAAGTTCGGAACCTGTCCGATCAGGCCCTGCAGATCTCCAAATTTTGAAAGCAGGCTTGGAACCAACTCCATCACCTTCGACTTAACCCCGGCAGGGAGTTTGTCAGCGAGCGACATGATATTGTTAAGCATCGAGCTTCCCTTGGTAGCAAGATCTCCAAGCTGGCTCGTAACCGCTATACGGTCAGCAAAGTCTGCCCCCTCAAGGGAACCCACTGCTTTCTTCAGAGAATCCTGAAGACCTCCCAAGTCGCCAAAGTTAGCCGCCTCGCTTTTAAGGGCATCCACAGCGCCGGTGGCCTGCTCGGAGAGACCCTTTACCGTCTCCGTTTGGGATACTTCTTTTGAGACTTCCTCCATCGCGGACTCAACATCCGATTTCGAGCAAGCAACCAGGGACAAGCCCATAGCAATCAAACATACCGAATTTTTCATAGAAACCCATGAATCAGCCTTTGATCTTCAAAGACAAGCGCTTTCTCATATCCCCCTAATCCTCGCTATCCCTCCCTCAACTAGGGGTTGCCTTCAATTGTTGATTAAACTATCAATGAGAAATGATCGATACCTTCAAAAAAATTATCCTGGCCGGGGTTGGAGCCACTGCCGTTACCAAAGAAGCCCTCGAAAATTCCCTTAACGAATTGGTCTCCAAGGGGCGCATCTCCAAGGAAGAAGCCGAGGAGACCCTCAAAAAGGTCGTCGAAGACGGGAAAAATGAATTTGAAGGTGCTCGTTCCGAATTCCGGAATCTAGTCGAAGAAACGATGGAAAGAGGAAACTTCGCTTCCAAATCTCGAGTAGAAGTCCTCGAGGCGCGTATCTTGAGTCTTGAGACGGAGCTTGCCAGCCTCAAAGCATCCTTGAACCCCGGCGATTCAGGCGATTCCCCCGTTATCTAGCCGTCCTGACGGTCTCGAGCTGGTTCCTTGCGCCCACTTAGTTTTATCGCCAATGCCAACCGCACCCGAGAGATTCTTTCAACTCTCGTGCGGTGGGGGTTTGAAGAAGTAGTCTCTCAGATCGGCGCTCTCGGCTACCTCAGCCGCAAGTTGCTCAAGGTCGACACCTCAAAGCTAACCACTGCAGAGAGGGTCCGTTTGGCCTTTGAAGAACTAGGCCCCACCTTTATCAAACTGGGCCAATTTGCCAGCACTCGCCCGGACATCTTACCTGCTCCCTACGTTGAGGAGCTGAAAAAACTGCGCAGCCACGTTGATGCAGTCCCCTTCGAGGAAATTTATCCCGTTCTCCTCGAAGAGTTAGGTACCGACCCGAAAGAAATCTTCGCCCCCTTTTCTCCCGAGCCTTTCGCGGCTGGATCAATCGGCCAAGTTTACCGCACTCGCCAACTTTCAACGAGCATGGAAGTTGCCGTAAAGATCCAGCGGCCAGGTATCCAGAAAACCATTCTCGCAGACCTCGATATTCTCGGCTGGTTGGTTAAGCAGGTCCACGAGCGGATCGAGACTTTGCGCCACTTCAACCTGCCGAGCCTCGTTGAAGAGGGACGCCGGGATCTACTGGCGGAACTCGACTTCCGCCGCGAGGCCCGTAACGCCACTCTTTTCAATAGTCTAAACAGCTTCCACAAGGACGTCTTCGCTCCCCGGGTTTTCATTGAACTCTCAAGTCGCCGCATCCTCGTTACAGAATGGGTGGACGGAGTCTCACCTGAGCAAGCGGTCCTTGATCCCGAGGCTGGCAAGCGCCTGGCCCACTCCGGGGGATCCTCGATCTTTGAACAGGTGGTGGTTTCAGGATTCTTTCACAGCGATCCTCACGGAGGAAACATCCTCATTACCCCGGACCATCGGCTCTGCCTTCTCGATTGGGGCCAGGCTGGCCAACTTACCCGCGAGATGCGGTATCTCCTTGCCGACTTTTTTGCCGCCATCGGTTCCCGCGACGCCGAAAAGGTTGTCCTTGTTGCTGTCAAAATGGGCCGCAGCCGCCACAAACGACTCGATCTTTCCAGAATTGAGAAAGACATCGCCCTCATTTTGAGAAAACACTCGGTAGTCGGCGACACCCGTTCGGTGGGCTTTGTTGGTCTCGAACTGCTTTACTGCTTCAGTACACACGGCATCTCTATCAGCTCGGACTACGCCCTACTCGCCAAATCGGTGATGTCAGTCGAGCGGACCGGACTTCTTCTCGATCCAGATTTTGATATCTGGGAGGTCGCCAAACCGTTTGCGAATAAACTTCGTCTCGAACGCTGGAATCCCTTCACCTTGGCCCGAGACAACTTCCGAGAGACCCTTGTGGCCCTCGAAACCCTTCGGGAAATCCCCGGCGACGCTCAGCGCATTCTTCGCCGCATTGAAGATGAGGACATTGCTCTGAACCTTTCCCTCAAGGATACCCATCACCTGGAACGGACCATCAGTGTCAGCTTTTCCCGTCTCACGGTGGGGATCGTTCTCGGCTCCTTGATCATCGGCTCGTCGACGGTCATCAACATGGAACTTCAACCACTGGTCTACGGCTACTCCGCCATTGGAGTTGCTGGTTTCCTTCTTTCCGCCATCCTCGGTTTTAGCCTTGTTTTTGGGATGATACGCAACCGGGAACTTAAGTAGTTATTTTTCTGATACACGGCCCACCTAGTTCCACACCTAACCCTGAATCAACATGTTCAAGATCTTTCTTAATGGCTCCACCGGACGGATGGGGCAGGCCATTTCTGCTGCTGTTGCCTCGGATCCAGACCTGGTTATTGAGGCCTCCGGAGACCTCGAACACCACGGTTTTGAGGGCCTTTCGGCCTGCGATGTCGCCATCGATTTCAGCAACCATGCAGCCACCCTACCCCTCGCCCAACAGTGCGCGGCTCACCATCTGCCACTCGTCATTGGGACCACTGGCCACCTGAACTCCGAGCGACACCTTCTCGAGGCACTCGGTTCCCGGATCCCGATCGTCTGGGCTGGAAATTATTCGATCGGCGTAAACTTACTCCTCTACCTGGTCGAAAATGCGGCTCGTATTCTGCCCTCTTCCTACCAGATCGAACTCTTTGAAGCTCACCACCAGCACAAGGTTGACGCGCCCTCGGGCACTGCTGAGAACCTTCTTTCAACGATCCTTGCCGCACGAAACCTCGACCATAGTCAGCTGCGCCACGGGCGCCATGGCATCACCGGAGCCCGCACCAGTGAAGAAATTGGCGTTCACTCCCTTCGCGCCGCCGACATAGTCGGTGAGCACACGGTTTGGTTTGCTGGCTCGGGCGAGAGGTTGGAGCTGACCCACCGCGCCACCGATCGTAGCATCTTCGCCCTCGGGGCTCTCCAGGCAGCCAAATGGCTCCTCGAAGCCACCCCCTCACCAGGCATCTACTCCATGCGGGAGGTGCTCGGGCTCACTTCATCAACTCCCGAGCAATGATCGTTTTCGTTGAAGGCAAGCTCTCCGACGTCGACTTGCTGAGCGCCGTGGTCGAGGTTGGCGGAATCGGTTACTTCGTCCGGATCAGCTTGATAACCGCCGGAAATCTCCCGCCCATCGGTTCCTCCGTAAAGTTATACACCAGCTTTGTCGTGCGCGAGGACGCTCAGGAACTCTACGGATTTCATCGACCAGAGGACCGCGATACTTTCCAGAAAATCACTCAGAAGGTTTCCGGAGTCGGCCCAAAACTAGCCCTTTCGATACTCAGCCACTTCGATTCCGTAGCCCTCGCGACACTTATTCGCGAGGGAGATGTTACTACCCTCTCAAAGTGTCCCGGGATCGGAAAAAAAACTGCCGAGCGACTCATCGTCGACCTTCGGGGCAGTCTGCCAGCTTCTTCTCTCGCTCCTTCCGGAGATGCCACCCCCGAAAGAGGCGCTCCTTTAAATTCAGCCCAGACCGATGCCGTCCTGGCCCTGGTTGCATTGGGATACCGGGAAGCAGAGGCGGCCAAGGCCGTGGACCGGGCAATCAAGAATTCAAAAGTCGCTCTTTCCACCGACGAGCTGATTCGAGCATCGCTGCGTTGATGAGCGTATCCATCTCACCCAATTCGCCGGATTTTTCGGATCCCAGCCCTCCCATCCTTGCCCTTCACGGTTTTTTCGGCGCTGGCTCGGATTGGGATTTCCTCTTCGACACCTTTGCAGAGCAATTCCCGATCGGTCGTCTGATTAGTCCGGATCTGCCTGGCCATGGGAAATTGGGCAATCTTCACTCGGGCCATCGGCTCTTTTCCATAAACATCCTCTGTTCCTGGTTGGCGACCCTCGCAGCGACTGCACCCACACCTCCGATCCTCGTCGGTTATTCAATGGGTGGTAGGATCGCCCTTCACCTGGCCGAGTCCTACCCTCACCATTTCCTCGCCGTGGTCCTCATCGGAGCGTCGGCCGGATTGGAACAAGCGCTTGAGCGTGGTCAGCGCCTGCGTGAAGACGCTACCCGAGCCACTAAAATCCGCGCGCTGGGTCCCGTTCAATTCTACGCTGAATGGGAGAAGAATCCCCTCATTGCATCCCAGAAAAACGCGCCTGCAATCCTTCGTAAGCACATTCTGGATACCAGGTTCAAACAGAGCGCCGAAGGTCTAGCCTGCGCTTTGGAAGCCTTTTCCCCCGGTCTCCTGCCGTTCCTCAAGCTCAAGCCTCCGCGGTATCAAGGACCGCTCCTTCTTGTGACTGGGGAAAACGATCCAGACTACTCTAAAATCAACCGGAATATCGCCCGGAGCTATTCACTTGCCTCCCATCGGACCATTCCTAAGTGCGGACACGCACCGCACTTTGAACAACCGGAACTATTCCTGTCGGTGCTTTCGGAGTTCTTGCTTTCCGTCAAAGACCACGGTTCCGCCCAATAAAAGACCCACTCCCCATAACCGTTGGACTCACTACCTACGGATCGCCCGCCTCTACCAACGGAGAACCACGAACGACGTACCGATTGGGCCGTTTATGAACAAAAAGGGCCCGGGATGAATCCCGAGCCCTGCGCTTTTCAAATGGATTAGGAAACAAGCGTCGGCGGGTTACATCATACCGCCCATGCCACCCATACCGCCCATGCCACCCATGTCCGGAGCGGCGGGCTTATCCTTTTCCGGAATGTCTGTGATCATGCACTCAGTGGTCAGGAGCAGACCGGCTACCGAAGCAGCATTTTGCAGAGCTGTCCGGGTTACCTTGGCAGGATCCACAATCCCGGCCTTGATCAGATCCACGTATTCACCAGTAGCAACGTTGTATCCGATCGACGGATTCTCGAGAACCTTTTGCACGACTAGAGACCCCTCTACGCCAGCATTGGCACAGAGTTGACGGAGCGGAGCTTCGATCACTCGGCGGATAATTGATACCCCGATTGCCTCTTCCCCTTCCAGAACGGTTGCTTCGATTGCCTTCGAGGCAGCGAGCAGGGAAGCACCGCCACCGGGAAGAATTCCCTCTTCGACAGCTGCACGAGTTGCATGGAGGGCATCCTCTACCCGAGCCTTCTTTTCTTTCATTTCAGACTCGGTAGCAGCGCCGACATTGACCACGGCAACTCCACCAGCAAGCTTTGCCAAACGCTCTTGGAGCTTCTCGCGATCATAATCAGAGCTTGTTTCTTCGATCTGACGACGGATTTGTTTGACCCGGCCCTGGATGTCCGAGGACTTCCCGGCTCCTTCCACGATGGTGGTGTTTTCCTTGGTCACCGTCACGCGTTTCGCATGCCCGAGGTCAGCAATCTGAACATTCTCCAGTTTGATGCCGAGATCCTCGGTGACGCACCGCCCACCGGTCAGGATCGCAATATCCTCGAGCATCGCCTTGCGACGATCGCCAAATCCCGGAGCCTTCACGGCGCAGACATTCAACGTTCCACGGATCTTATTGACGACCAGGGCTGCCAAAGCCTCGCCTTCGATGTCCTCAGCGATGATCAAAAGAGGCTTCCCAGACTTCGCCACCGTTTGCAACAGAGGCAAAACATCGTTCAGGCTGCTGATCTTCTTTTCGAAGACCAGGATATAGGCGTCCTCGAGGCTTGCCTCCATCGCTTCCATGTCGGTCGCGAAGTAGGGGCTGAGGTAACCCTTGTCAAACTGCATCCCTTCAACCACGTCGAGGGTCGTCTCGATCGACTTGGCTTCCTCGACAGTGATGGTGCCATCTTTGCCAACCTTATCCATGGCGTCAGCGATGATTTCACCGACTTCATGGTCCCAGTTCGCAGAGACAGTTGCCACTTGCCGGATTTCTTCCCGACTGCTCACCGGCTTGCTGTTCTTAGCCAGCTCTTGAACTGCAGCATCGACGGCCTTGTCGATCCCACGCTTGATGAAGACTGGATTGGCGCCAGCCGCCACATTTTTCATCCCCTCGCGGTAGATTGCCTCAGCCAGTACCGTGGCAGTGGTCGTACCGTCACCGGCAAGATCAGAGGTCTTGGAGGCCACTTCGCGCACCATTTGCGCTCCCATGTTTTCATAGGGATCCTCAAGCTCGATTTCCTTGGCCACCGTTACCCCGTCTTTGGTTACCGTCGGTGATCCGAACTTCTTGTCGATGAGCACATTCCGGCCCTTAGGTCCGAGGGTCACTTTGACCGCCTCTGCGAGAGTTTCGACCCCGCGGAGGATTTTTTTGCGCCCTGACTCGCTGAATAGTAATTGTTTAGCCATTTCTTATTTATTCTTTTGGGTTGGATTTCAGCTTACGACGCCGAGGATATCGTCCTCGCGCACCAACGTGTATTTTTCCCCATCAAGGGAAACTTCGGTTCCAGCATATTTGCTGAGAATAACCTTGTCGCCTTCCTTGACTGAAAATGGTTCCTTGGATCCATCTTCGCGGGTTTTGCCCGTACCGAGAGCAATAACCTCGGCTTCCTGAGGTTTCTCTTTCGCAGAATCGGGAATGATGATCCCGCCGCGAACTTGTTCTTCCTCGTCGATGTATTTAACGAGTACCCGTTCTCCGAGTGGTTTGATTCTTACGCTCATAAGTTATGTCTAGGTTTAGATCGTTTGGGTTGTGCCTTTGCCAAACCGTCCGAAAACTGCACTTGGCCGAGGCAAAATTAGTTCACTATTTCTTGTCATCCTCGACGACTTCAGCATCGACTACATCGTCTTGCATCCCGCGGTCCGACTTGGCGGAGTCGGGGCCGGGGGTCGCATCCGACTCGGGGCTGTCATCGCCACCAGCCCCCTGGGCCATTCCAGCCAGCGTGGCCATTTGGGCCATCAATTGATCACGAAGCTTTTTAAGATCCTCTGTTTTTGAATCAGAGCTTTCCAAAGCGCTTTTAGCCTCAGTGAGGATGGACTGGATACCTTCCAAGGATCCTGCAGGCGCCTTGTCTCCGAGCTCACTGATCTGCTTGCCTACTTGGTAGACCATCGAGTCGAGCTCGTTGCGGATCTCAACTTTTTCCTTCCGCTTGCGATCCTCTTCTGCGTGCAACTCAGCTTCTTTTTTGAGACGCTCAACCTCATCTTTATCCAAGCCACTGGATCCCGAGATGGTGATCTTTTGGTCCTTGCCAGTGCCTTGGTCTTTTGCGGTCACGTGCAAGATACCGTTGGCATCGATATCGAAGGTCACCTCAATCTGCGGAACCCCTCGTGGAGCGGCCGGAAGACCCTCCAGGCAAAAATTCCCTAAAAGCTTGTTGTCGGCAGCCATCGGTCGCTCACCCTGAAGCACCTTGACGTCGACGGCGGTCTGACCGTCTGCATAGGTCGAAAAAACCTGCGACTTTTTAGCCGGAATGGTGGTGTTGCGCTCAATCATTGGAGTCGCCACCCCTCCAGCAGTTTCAATCCCCAACGTCAGGGGGGTCACATCAAGGAGGAGAACATCCCTCACGTCGCCCTTCAGAACTGCACCCTGGATACCAGCGCCAATCGCCACCACCTCATCTGGGTTGACGCCTTTGTGGGGCTCGCGGCCACCGAGTTCGCGAGCGATTTCAACGATTCTCGGGTTGCGAGTCATCCCCCCGACGAGGACCAGCTCATTGATATCCGCTGCAGAAAAACCAGCATCCTTCATGGCAGCCCGGAAAGGCCCACTGACCCGGTCGTAGAGCGGCTCGCAGATTTGCTCAAGTTTTGCTCGGGAAAGGGTGACATTCAAGTGCTTTGCCCCAGACGCATCGGCCGTAATGTAGGGAAGGTTGATGTCGGTCGATTGGGTCGAGGACAAGGCAATCTTAGCCTTTTCAGACTCCTCCTTAAGCCGCTGCTTGGCCATCGGGTCGCTCAAAAGGTCGATGCCATTATCCCTCTTGAATTCGTTCGCCAGCCACCGAATGATCAAATCATCCCAGTTGTCTCCTCCCAAATGGGTGTCTCCGTTTGTCGCTTTGACCTCAAATACACCATCACCAATTTCGAGGACCGAGACGTCGAAGGTCCCTCCTCCGAGGTCGAAGACAGCGATATTTTTGTCGCCCTCTTTGTCCAGGCCATAAGCTAGGGAGGCAGCAGTCGGCTCGTTGATGATTCGCAGGACCTCAAGCCCGGCAATCGTTCCCGCGTCTTTGGTGGCCTGCCGCTGGGCGTCATTGAAGTATGCCGGGACAGTGATCACGGCTTGGGTAACTGGCTCGCCCAGGTAGGCCTCCGCATCAGCCTTCAGCTTGGCCAAGACCATCGAGGAGATTTGCTCTGGCGCATACTTTTGAACGTCCCCACCCACAGTGCACTCAATGTAGGCATCGCCATTCTTTCCCTCCACTACCTTGTAGGGAAGGCTCTTCGCCTCTTCCGCGATTTCAGTAAATTTCCGCCCAATCAATCGTTTGGCAGAATAAATGGTATTGTGCGGATTGGTCACGGCCTGCCGCTTGGCTGCCTGTCCTACCAGACGCTCGCCGGTTTTCGAAAAAGCCACAATTGAGGGTGTGGTACGTGCACCCTCGGAATTCGGAATCACCAATGGCTCACCGCCATCGATGACTGCCATGCAGGAATTCGTTGTCCCAAGATCGATACCTAATACTTTTCCCATGCCCAACCACTTGCAAACAACCTGCCAACACCCGGAATCTTTCTTTAAGTATCTGGTGTTCAGTATTTTAATTCGAAATCAAGGCAGTTCAAAGGCACGATCAAAGCCAATCGAACCATTTGAGATACACTTTTTGTCACACAATGGCACGGTGGTTGGCACAGATGTCACAAATCTTGAATGGGATATTTAAGAGATCGTAAAAACCACCTCCACCTCTCCGAAATCCTAATTCCTGCTGTGAAATTCGCGGCACCCTGGGTAATGCTTCCAACCTCAAACCTATGAACATCCGCATCTACGCTGCCGCTATAGCATCCTTCGGGCTCGGATACCTCTTCGCGGGCTACATCAGTGATTCACAAGTCACCCCAGAGGATCTTACCTCATCCAGCCCTCCCCTCGCCCCTGAAGTTGTTGACCGCAAACTTTACGCCACCGGGTACCAACTCGCTCTCGATTCCGGCCTCGACTCTATGCGTTGGAGCAAAACCGAGTGCGAATCCTTCGTCGCAGGAATGCACGATAAGCTTGCCGATTTACCCCCAAGGGTCCCTATCGCCACAGCGGATTTCAAGGACATCCACCAAATCATCGCCACCCGGTTCGAGTCCAGCAGGACCGATGCATCCCAAATTCCCTCCACCATTGCACCGCTAATCGAGGCTTATCGAAAGGGGGCTTACTCTCAAAAAGTTCAGCCAGGCACCTTACCCATCCCAAGCAACCTCCGGGCCATCTCCATAGATTTCACCTCGGCGATCGTTACCGAGAAAGACTCGTTGGGTCACGAAATGAGCGCTCACACCATTGTTGACATGGATAATATCGATGTCGATTTCCGGCGCGTCATGAATCTCGCTGGTCTCAACGGCAAGGTAGTCGCCGTGATCCCGGCGCGGTTTATCAAAGAGAACGGCCTCCTCCTTTCCGGTATTCACCCTGACCAGTCTGTCGTTTACCGTCTGAAGTTCTCGGTCCCAGACTACCTTTCGGAATCCCTCCAACATCTCCCCGAATTAACTCACGATGCGGATCAGTCGAATCTGGATGCGGTTCCCGGTAACTCATCCAAGGGACGTCCTCTCGATCAAAACAGGATTGCAATGTAACGCCTCAGATCTTCGCCGATCCGAAAAGATTGTCCGTCTCGAATAAGGATTGATCGGCAGGTAGCTTTCTCCACCTCTCCAGGATTAACTCTGAGAATCTTCAACGTACCGGTGGGAGCCTCTTCGAGCCCCTCGCCCTGAAATCGCGGAGTCCACCGAACCGGCAGTCCAAACCAGGTGAATCCGATGTCCCACGCAACCCGCTTTCCAGACCCCGCTCCTCCTGTAATTAATCCGGGGCTACGCTCGAGAAGATCAGGGAAGCGGCTTGAGAAATAGCGTACTTCTACTGCCACTGGTACCAGCGTCAAGTAGTCCGCCACGCCGACTGCCATCCCCTCCATAACCTTTCCGTAAAAATCCAGAGGATCGAAACCCACCAGATTCAATCCGTTCCACCTTCCGTGATGATTTATCGATCCCGGACTCGAGCGCTCAAACCAGCGCTCAAAATCTGAGGATAGTTGCAAACCGATCTCCAAATGCAAATGCGCCCGATGCTTCGGAATCGAGTACCCTCCCGCTGACCGGCCCATCGTGCCGATTCGAGTTCCTGCCAATACTTCTCTTCCGACAACCAAACCTTCCTCGATCCGGGCAAGATGAGAGTAGAGGCTGTAGAAGCGAACGTTCCGATGCTGATGTTCAAGAACGATGTATCTCCCGTAAGAACTCCGCCCCGCCGAACTGTTGATGTAGACTACTCTCCCTGGGGAAATGGCAAAGATCGGATCCGCCGCTTCGCCGGTACTTGTTCGCTGAAGCGGCTTGAGATCGATTCCCTCATGGAATCGCTTCCCGCCGTTCCTTACACAACCGAAAAGGGCGGATTCCAGTCTTCCCGAGGCCGTTGGTTGCAGGTAAAAATCCCCTCCTTTGCCCTCGATAAAAGCTCGATTGGGAGTCGGCCAAACTAGCGGCAGGGCGTCTCCGTGCACCAGGTGTAGACCTTGAAAAAGAAAAAGGGCTACCAGCCATAACCGGCTCATGGGGGAATTACTTCCCGCGGCGGGCAGCATAATTAATCGTCCGGTTGATCTTTCGGGCTAATTCCTCCAGCTCGCTATCGTCAATTTCGACAAAGGTGAAGAGGACTCCATCCTGAATCATCCCGTCAATTCGTCTGGCTCCAACCGGCTCGCTGTTGACCGCCAAGACCAACCGGTATCCGAGATTTTCGCCCGATACCCGGGCCAACTGATGCCTGCCCCGGTTGGTCAAAGACAAGGCAAGAGCCAAACCATAACGAACCTGGACGACCTGAGCCCCAACAAAATCTGTCGTCTGAAGTACCGGCCGATCAAAAATCTGGATTTCCGACCCGCTCATCGGAAGCTCAACCAAGGAAACCCCCGCATTGCTGGAAAAAGGTGAACCCTCGAGATAAACATTTACCCAAGCTGTATCCTCTTCTTTGAGTCGAAACTCATCTTTGAAGGAAGAACAGGATACAAGGAAGCTGGCCCCCAGCAAAAACAACCAACCAGATCCCCAACCCGGACTCCCCGCCCGCAACTTTGTCTCCAAAACCATAAACCCCGAGAACACTTCAATCCCCCTGAAAACTCAAGTGCAATGCACCACGGCTGAGGTTCCTGCCCAGCCTCTGTTTAGGCCCTCGAACCTTTCGCCAAGAAAATCGTCCACCCAATCACTCCCGAACAATTTCTGCCAAAACTTCAGCCGCCGCTGCCATTCCAAAGGCCGCCACCACCGGGGTCGCGCTTCCGTATCCAAAATCACAATTGAGCCGAAGCCCGGTGCGGCTATCGGCCTTGCAACTCACTTCACCGTCCTCTGTGGGATAAATCGGAGGCTCCAGAGAATAAATACAACGAATGCCAAACCTTCCCTTTCCAACTCTCGGAAAGCCATGCTTCTGCCGCAACTGTTTGCGCATGGTCGCCAAAATTGGGTCGTTCTCAGTCCGGGAAAGGTCTCCAGACCTCACTTGAGTCGAATCTCGTCGACCACCAGCAGCCCCGGAAACTACCAGAGGGATCCCCCTCTCCCGACAGGCCAAAAGGAGGATCATCTTGTGCTTTACGACATCTATGGCGTCGATGACCGCAGTCGCTCTCCCGTCCTCATCTCCAAGAATCGCATCGACCGAATTAGCCGTCATGAAGCGATTTTCCAGCTTCACCTCACAGTCGGGGTTAATCCTGGAAATTCGCTCCGCCAGCGCTTCCGTTTTTAACCTACCCTCCTGGCCGACCAATGCATGGACCTGACGATTGCGATTGGAAACGCAGATTTCGTCGAGATCGACAAGGGTCAGGGTCCCTACTCCAGACCGGGCCAGTGCCTCAACCGCCCATCCGCCAACTCCGCCCAAGCCAACCACCATCACATGGCATGACCGGAGCCGAGCCAGACCTTTTGCCCCATATAGGCGAGCTACTCCGCTGAAAGGCTCGAATATCAAAAGGGGTTCCGATCCCTCACCCTGGTTGCCTCTTGAGCCGCCGCGTCGGCTGCATCATAGGCCTCCCAACGTTCCTTGAAGAAACTATCCACGGAGTCCATCAGGCGATCGTTATTCACGTTAGAAGAGAAAAATGGCCTTGGTTCACCGTTTTCAATCCGAGCCAGGCGTTCCCGCGCAAAGTCAGCGGCTTCGGATTCAGGGGCCACCGTTATCGTGGCATTGAAGTAGGTTTTGGCCGCCTCGTCATTCTTGGCGTGCACGTAGTAGTACTCACCCATCACCAGCCGACTCCTGGCGTGGATATCCCTAACCTGCATCAAGCCAGACTCCGCGTTCTCCACAAAGCGACTCTGCGGAAAAAGAATTAAAAAGTCCTGGTAGTAGTTCATCGCCTCCAGGGTAGTGCCCTGGTCATATGAAGGACCATCGATCAGACTTGCAAAAATCTGGGCAAGGGTGAAGTAGGCGTCCGGCGTAAGTAAGCTCCGGGGGTAGAAAGTAATCAACCGGTCAAGTGCATCAATGGCCAACTCCTTGTCACCGATCGAAACCGCCGTCAGGGCGATGTTCATTAAGCTGGTCGGGGCATAAGAACTGTAGGGCGCATTTCGAATTAAAACCTCAAAATATTCAATCGAGGTTCTCGGCTCCTTGAAACCGGGCAAAAACCCGAGGATCCTTCCCCGCTCCCCATCCATGAAGCCCACCGCTATTTCGTACTGGGCGGCAATCACCTCGTCGAACCGTTCATGCCCCGGATATCGATTGACCAAGGTTTGAAATACCTCGAAGGCTCCCTTGCGATCCCCACCAGCCATCAGGGCCGAAGCCCGGTAGAACAGGGCATCCGCAGCCATCGCAGTGTTTCCATAGTCGTCGGTCACTTTCTTCCAGGTACGGATGGCCCGCCGCATCTTCCCTTTTTCCTCGGCCTGGGCTGCACTCTCCATCAGCGCTTCGGCCGCAGAAACTTCTTCAGCGGTTGGCTCGGCAAAGTTCTCGGGCACCTCGGCAAACCAATCCAGTGGGTTGAGGCTGATCGCCAACGAAGGAGAAACAGCTCCAAAAAGGAGTAAAAGTGTAAAAATACGCATTCGATTACCGGTAAGAAAACTTAAGAAGCATCAGGGTTCCCCCCAAGCTGTAAAATTAGAAGCAGGTTAGGTTCCCCAACGTATTAAGGAAGCTCCCCAAGTGAGACCTGCTCCAAATGCCACCAACAACACCAATGACCCCTCACGGATTTGACCAGCACGAACTGCCTCATCCATCGCCAATGGGACCGAGGCGGCAGAGGTATTCCCATAATTCTGGAGATTATTTGGCAACCGCTTTGGGTCGATTCCCATGTGCGTTACCATATGATCAATGATCCGCATGTTGGCTTGGTGTGGAATGAAGCAATCGACGTCCTCCACCCCGTATCCGTTAGCCGCCAGGATCTCACGTGCGCAACGCTCCATTTCACGTACCGCAAGCTTGAAGACCTCCCGACCATTCATCTTTAAAAAGTGGCTGCGGTCTTCGATCGTCGCTGGCGAGGGCGGAAGCGTGGAGCCACCTCCCGGCATGTGGATGAGGTCCCATTTCGAACCATCGGATCCTATCAAACAATCGAGAATGCCAACCTCGCGGGTCTCCGACCGGCCAAGCACAAAAGCACCCGCACCATCTCCAAATAGCACACAGGTCGTGCGGTCGGTCCAGTCGAGAAAGGACGATATCCGCTCCGCTCCAATAACCAAGGCCCGACGGTAGCGAGGATTGCTCAACATCAGCGACCGCGCCGTTTCCAGAGCATAGACAAAACCACTACAGGCCGCTCCGACGTCAAAACAAGGGATCCCCGGTATTCCAAGCCGCTGCTGTACCAGGCAGGCCGTCGACGGGAAGATCATGTCCGGGGAAAGGGTTGCCAGGACGATCAGGTCAATTTCCTCCGCCTTTAGGTCCGCTTCCTCAAGTGCCCTCTCGGCAGCCTTCGTCGCCAGGTCACTCGCCCACTCACCGGAGGCGGCTATTCGCCTTTGTTTGATTCCGGTCCGACTCGTGATCCATTCATCGGTGGTGTCGACCATCTCCGAAAGTTCGGAATTCGTCATTACCTTGGCGGGGACATATGATCCCGTCCCCAGTACGGTGATCGATGGTCTGCTAGATTCCATAATCAAGACTGATACCTCTGAAATTAAAAAATCTAGACTAAACTTTTAGAAATAAGGGCATCCACCACATCCCTTTCAATCAAATCTCTTCCTCCACCGGGAGGATTCGTTCATTCATCGTCCGGATATCTTCCTGGATCCGCTCGGTCATATCCAGCCGGACGGTGTCAAGAGCCACATGGATCGCCCCGGCAATCGAATCCCGCGTCGACGAACCATGCGCCTTCAATACTGGCGCCCTCAATCCGAGTAAGGGGGCGGCACCGAACTGCGATGGATTGAGTGTTCGCTTGATTTCGTTGAAAGCGCCCACCGAAAGCAAAGCCCCAAACTGGCGAAGCCAATTTTTCGCCAACTCATCCTTCAAATATCCTTTCAGCATTTTGAATAGAGACTCGGAAACCTTCAATACGATGTTGCCCACGAATCCATCACACACCACCACGTCTACCCGGTCCTCAAAAACCTGAAATCCCTCAATCAGGCCCCGATAGTCTATCAGGTCATCGATCTTCTTCAGGTAATCATGGGTTTCTTTGATTCGATTGCCACCCTTCCCTTCCTCTGTCCCGATGGTTAAAAGCCCCACTTTGGGCCGCTCCCGCCCCAGCACCACCCGTGCATAGTGACTCCCCAGAATCGCATTTTGACAGAGCTGGACGGCCGTCGCATCGGGATTGGCACCCGCATCCAACAAAATAAAACGAGTGTGTCGAGTCGGAATGATGGTGGCCAGTGCCGGGCGCTCCACCCCACCCAGTGGACGGATCCGCAGCGTGCCCCCGGCCATCAAGGCACCCGTGTTCCCACAAGATAGGACGGCGTTGGCAACCCCCTCGCGAACCGCTTCGATGGCCCTCACCATCGAAGCATCAGTCTTTTTCTTTAGACCCACCAGCGGCTTGTCATCCATTGAGATGACCTCTGTGGTCGGGTGGATCACGATCCGACGGTCATCAAGCAAGTGAGCGTCGCTCAGGATGGGTCGCAGTAAATCCTCGTCACCAAAAAGGATAAACCGAGTTTCCCGGCCCTCAGCAGGTAGACTATTTAGGGCGAGCCGAAGACCCTCAACAATCTCTTCAGGACCGAGATCATTCCCCATCGCATCGATAGCGATGGTTTGGGCTCTATCGCCTTCACCCATGAGAATGAGCAACCGGAAAAAATCCGGTCACCATCAGTTTCTCAGTCCTCGACCTCAATCACCTGCCGACCACGATACATTCCATTGCTCGGGTTGACTTGGTGTGGCCGGTAGACCGAACCGTCCGTCGGATCGACAGCCAAATTCGGTGCCTTGAAACGATTGGCCCCACGACGGAGCCTGCTGCGGCGTTTGGATTGTTTGCGCTTTGGTTGTGCCATGACGAAGAAATTCGGGAAAATGAAAACTGAAGAAAAAATCAAACCGGCACGATCAAGTCAAGAGGATAAGGAGCCCCCCGCTTGGCGCATATTTCTGGTGGCGATCCTATCGCCTCGGCACCTACCGCCGAGCTTCTGCAATGAAATATTCCTCATCCACCAACCTTCTCCTCCTCCTCAGGGAAATAATTCAGAAATCCAGCCTACCGCCGAGCCGGATCAGACACCCTCTCGACCAGATTTGAGTGTAACTCAGCCGGAAAACCTGCCGATCCGATCAATTCAAGCGCCCGGTCGCGATTACCACGCCGCACCATTTCATCGAGGATTTTGTTGAAGCGCCGCGTTCGTTGTGAATCATTTTCCAGAGTTAATCCCCACTGAAAAGCCGATTCAGGGTCTGAGCGGTAGGTCCGATCAATCAGAATTCCTGCCAACCTCTCTCGCGTGGATTTCGGCTCCATCTCCGCAATCCACCTCGAAGCTTGGTAGGTATCCTGAGAGAGCCACTCCCGAGCGATCATTTCCATGGAACGATCTCGCAAAGCCCCGTTCTCCAGCTCATTGGCCCACGATAGCGCGGCGGGAAGATCTCGCCCGGCCCACGTAGATATCACACTCCTGAGGTCACTTCGGATTCGATCCCTCTGCCCGCTCGCTTCGAGATAGGCAACCACAGCCGCTGGCTCATTATTAGCCCAGGTTCGCAAGAAACGCAGCAGCCCTTTTTCCGCGAGTTCACCGTCTTCCAGGGTCTCGATCCACTGGAGCCCACCTTGCGGATCCCTAGCCGCTTTGGCCTGCGCTATCTGCTCAATGAGCATAACTTTTTCAACCCCGGAGAATTCATTGATCCACTGAATAGCTTCGTCCGGAGACTTAACCAAGTGCCTGAAGATGTTTTCATAGACGCGATCACGGACTTCGCCAGTCTGTAGTGAGGCTGCCCATTGCAAAGCTGCCTCAGCGTCGACCTCCACCCAATTCGAGGCTATCGATGCCAATGCGGATCGGTAGTAATTTCCATAGGGAATTTGCTCTGCCAGCTCGACAGCCGTCCGCGGATCTGATTGCGAAAACTGCTGGACTAACCTCTGAAAAGCCTCCCACTTGGGTCGGCCATCAATCAGCCCTTCAACAAGTTCAACTGCCTTTTCACGATCCGCTTGCACAAGCATGTAAATAGAGTCCCGCGTCACTTCGGATCGCTCATAAGGGTCTGAGATACTTTCCAACAGCCTCAAGGCAAAACCAAAATCCTGGCGCGAACTGTGCTGAACCATTTGGTTTAAAGTTCGACTACGGATTTCCTTGTTCTGGATTTGCTCCAGAACCAACAGTGCTAGCTCCGGCTTCGCGCGCGCCAATCCAGACGCAAGGCTACTGTAGGCCCTCTCCTGCTCTTCCTCAGGGAGCCTTGATGCAGCAATCTCGGCTGCCTGGGGGTCCTGCTGACCCCAATGCCAAAATATGTTTGCCAGGATGCCCCTGTCGACAGATCCGGATTCCTGATGAAGCAGCAAAGCTCTCCCCGGATCAACTTGTGCCAGGCTTTGGAGGGTTGCATAGATCAAGGCCCTCCGCTCGTCCTCATCCGCAACCAACAGGGCTGCTCCAAAAGCAGCTTCCGGCTCTTCGGTTGCCCACTGGTTAAAAATACCAATTTTTAAAGAAATCTTCGTCTGCTCATCAAAGTCACCAATTTGCAGCACATGAAAAGCCTCCTCTCGATCCAACTCGGCGACCGCCAGGTGCATTAACGCCACCGCAACCCACTGGGCCGTATTATCCGCACGGGACGAATTCAAATTCTCTAAAATACCGATCAGCTCTACCCCATCAATTCTCTGGGCAAGCAAGCTCAATTCAGTAATCGACGCCAGGGAAATGGGTTCCGCCATCAGTGACTGGATTCTTTGCGTTGAAGTCTGATCCTCGAACTCCGGTTCGGTTTCCTCCTCGCCCAGATACCCACTGCGAATCTCTAGCCCCCGACTTTGCCGCTCCTCCGCTCCGTCAACAACCCTTGGTTCACCCCCTGCCTTAAACGCCAATTCACCTTTGCTCTGGACGCTACCGGACTCTGAATCAACTCGCGATAAACCCGACCCGATCAAAAATCCCAAAACAATTCCCAGAAAGAGAGCGACGACGGGATAAAACTTCATCTCTCAAAGCATCCCGACGCACGGCTCCAACTCAACTCAATAGTCCGGAGGAAACCTTCAAGTCCATCGGTTCGACCCTCCCCACGGAAGTATTTCCCAAAATGTCAGTCGATCCGCAAGATACGGTAGAACCGAATCGGATCCCCGTCTACCCCCGGGAATTCCGACCACTCCAGAAGCCCGTCCCCGTCCGTCTCCGTCCTCAGGGCTTCGAATCGCCACACCACAAAATCCGTCGTCGACTCAATTAAATAGCTATCAAAGCGCTGAGCCGTCCACTGTAACTTACCCGGGGAAATCTCCGTTATCTTGAATCTCGAGTTCGGGTCCCGAGGATCGGTTCCCATCCGGTATTCCTCGTAGTTTGTGTACGGGTCACCGTCGAAATTGCCTGTCGCACTCGCCCCATCAATACTCCCGAAGTTTGCCAGCATCCATGAGTCAGGGATTCCGTCGGGGGCACCAACCGGTCTCGTATCCGAGCGAAAACCGGCAATCCTCACTTCAATCGGAGGAGAAAGATGAACCCCGTCCCAAGCCTTGGCGATCAACCTCGCAAAAAAGGAAGTAGCTGGATCTCCGACCGAAGTATCACTAAAGAAGCCAGACGGTTGGAAAAACACCCGCCCATCGACCACCGAAAACGTGCCATTGCTCGTAGTCTGGCTCTGAACGATAAAGGTCAAAGCATCTCCGTCGAGATCTCCCGCCGAGAGAACGACACTATTTGCGTTTGGGTTGGCGAGGCTGTTGCCCGGTGTAGTGATCGCGTAGAGCACCCGATTGAATCCGTAGGGCGGTGTGTTCATCGGGTGCGCTTTGAGGACTGTATCGATGTCATACGCATTCAAACTTGCACCACGTCCGTCAGCTTTGGCTTCAAAAAACATCATCGCCTCTGCGAGGAGGGGGTCCGTCTCGTTGGTGTCCTCGCTGCTGTGATCCAAGCCAATCACATGCCCGAGTTCATGCGCCAAAACTTCCTCAAAAGTAGCCGGATCAGACATCGATGCAGCCCGGTGGTTCAACACCACAAAACCAAAATTCGATCTATTGAAAGCCAGTCCATCCACCGTAGCCCCCAAACCAGGATCAATAAAAAAACTCGCTCCCCCAAACCCAAGGGTTGAACTGTTTAGCCCAATATCGAGGAAGTCGTCATGCATCTGCACCCGGATAACCGAACCTTCGTTCGATGTGTAATCAATAGCCGACTTTGGAAACACCTCTGTTCCCACAAACTCGAAACGAAGCGAGGAAATACTCGCCCAAGCCTCCAGGGAGTTCTGGAGCGCCTGCAAAGCCTGGGCTTCGCTCAAACCAGCCGGAAGGGTCGAAGTGTCTGCCACCACCGGAATCGGAATGCCTTGATCCGGAAGGGTAAACCGCCTAACTCCGTCAAGCTCAATCAGCCCCGATTCAGTGACGGCCCGGCGCACCGAGATCGGATCCCTCGCAAACTGGCTAAGGTCAGCGCCCACCAGATCCGCACACACTTCGCGGAGCAAAATCAGGTCAGTTTCGCGAATCTCGTTCACCCCGGCAACTGATTCATGAAAGACCAGCCGCTCATCCTCGACATCAATCAAAAAGAGGTAGGCAGCACCCTCCTCAATTTCCGGTAGCCGGGAATCAGCAACCCCTTCCAATCCATAAACCCCACCCGGAGCAATCACCTCGAAGTACTCCGGAACAATTCCCTTGATCGTCTCCAGGCTTCGGATCGTGAAGCGGGTGTGGACCCTTCCATCCACCAAGGCGCCTCGCACGAGGACTATTTCACCAGTCACCACTGCCTCGGCAACTTCCGCCCTTTCCGCGAGACTCCGCTTGATCAGGGACATCCCCCAAGATTCGACCGCAGAAGCAAAAATGGTCAGCGCAGCCACCAGGACTATGGGGTGGTTGAAAATATTTTTGGGTTTCATGAGCGGGGCAAGGGTTCTCAAACGCCATTTAAAAACTAGTAACGTCACCATCCCAAAACAAGACTTTCCGACCAGGGTCGCTCATTGTAACACTTAATCGCTAATTCACCAAAAGCGACTGCAGGCTCCGACTTACGGCTTTCCGAGACAGCCCTTATTTGCGGCCAATCCGCAAATCCGGCAACCACCCGGCCCCGTCGCCCCGAGCCCCGCCGTGCGTCACATCAGATTTTTACCATTGCAATGGACTGCCTGGACCCACTACTTCTGGTCCACCGACCGACTCTGCTTGGCAAAGGTGGCACCCGCGCCCACAAATCCAGGCTCTCTCGCCCGGTCGCCAAAATCCCACCTCGGTGGACAAAACTTGCCCCAAACTGGATGTTGCTCCACGGAACCATTCTCGGGCTAGAAACCAACTAGTATTTATTCCCATGGCAGAAATCCAATCACCAGCCGAAATAGAGGTTTCAGGCATTCTGGAGATTCTCGAAAATAACTCCGGTCGCCTCATTGACCCTGGCTACAACGGGCGAACCCGGCCCGAGGATCCCTTTGTTCCCCGCGAACTTATCAAGCGGCTCAAACTCCGCAAAAGCTCTGGCATCACTGGCACCGCCCTCGTCAACCAACGCTTCCCCAACCCAAAACTCGTCCGTGTTGATTCGATCGATGGCAGAAGCCTTGACGAAGCCCGGTCGAGCTTCACCTTCAACAACCTCACCACCATCACCCCGAATCAGAAAATCCGCCTCGAGACTCGAGACGGGCGCCTGACTAATCGGGTTATAGACCTCCTCTGTCCCATCGGTAAGGGGCAGCGCGGTCTCATTGTCGCACCACCTCGCACGGGAAAAACTACCCTCCTCCAGGACATTGCTGCCGGCATCATCGAAAATCATCCGGAGATCCACCTCATGGTTCTCCTGGTTGATGAGCGCCCCGAGGAGGTCACCGACTTCCGCCGGACCGTCGCCGCCGAAGTTTTTGCCTCGTCCAACGACGAAGATCCGAAAAACCACCTCAGAATTGCCGAGTTTGCCATTGAGCGCGCAAAACGCTTGGTTGAGGGGAAAAAGGACGTCGTCCTCTTGCTCGATTCAATCACCCGGCTGGCCCGCGCCTACAACTCTGCCAAAAGTGGTAGTGGCCGGACGATGACCGGAGGTCTCGACATCCGGGCCCTTGAGAAACCTCGCCAGCTTTTTTCGGCTGCTCGCCTAACCGAGGAGGCGGGCTCCCTCACCATCATCGCCTCAGCCTTGATTGATACCGGCAGCAAGATGGACGACCTCATCTTCCAGGAATTCAAGGGCACTGGGAACATGGAAATGGTCCTGGATCGGAAAACCGCCGAGCTTCGACTCTGGCCTGCCATCCACATTGCCTCCTCGGGCACTCGACGTGAGGAGCTACTCATCGATCCTCGCTCACTCGAGAAAATCGGTGTCTTCCGTCGCACCCTCCTAGGCATGCGTCCCGACGAAGCCACCGAAAAACTGATTGGCCGTCTCGAGAAGTTTCCCACTAACAAAGAACTGCTCGACGTTATTCCCGTTTAGGCTCGATCCCGGATTTTTGAGCAGCCCGCCGGACCCCTCCACCGAGGATCTCCCATCTACCCACCGCAAGCCCTCCCCGGCTTTTTCCTCCCCGTTTCGGGAAGGCTCAGGGAAACCCTCTTCTCAGTGCTTTTTCGGGTTGCCTTACATTTTTATCCCGCTTTTACCTAAACTCTTTCACCAACCGCCGAAGCCTCAAGGATTCGACACACCCAATCAACAACACCCACCTATTTGGATGGATCATCCGTTTGCCGAACAGTGCCAGGAACTTGCACGGTCGTTCCTTATTAACAACCTCGGAGCCATAAACGAGGACGGAACTCTCACTCCTCACCCGGGAGAAACTGCCGTCGCCGATGAGCCCGGCCATGCCGCCTTCGCGATTGGAGAGTATTTCCGCGCTACCAATGAGACCACCCTCCAGGGCCATGACCTGGTCGACCTCGCCGCCCGCACCATCACTGCCCAAGCCTTCGCTCCCGGGTCCTCCGAAAACGGCATCGCCTATGCCGCCCTCGGCCTCCTGAGTTTTGGCCCCTCCAAGGAGCGCAACCCCGTCTGGGAGCGCCTTGTCGATGAGACAAAGGAACTTCTCGACAGTCAGCTCCTCTCCCGGAATGACTACGAGGACCACCTTCAAGCCTTCAACATCGCCAAGTCGGTCACCCGATACAGCTTCGGTCTCTCCAAGAAAGACGAAACTGGCCGTTTGATCGAAAAATTCATCGAGCGGCTCAACAGTCACAGCTCCGGCGGGTATCTCGACGACAGCAACGTGGGCATCGGAGGCACCTTTGATATCTATGGGATCCTCTCCTTTGTTTTCATTCGGCAGGCCCTCCAACTCCATTCCAACATCGGCCTTCGCGAACGCAAGCTTCCCACCCTTCGCACCCACTCAGAAAAGTATCTCAAACTCATGCCCGACCTCGTTCGCTCCGATGGCCTCGGCTGGGCTTACGGTGAGAACATCGGCGCCTACGGGCAGATGCACTGCATCAGCTTGATTCTTCAGGCCCTCCGCGATGACTGGGTGACATCCGATAAAAAACCTTACTTTCTTGATACCCTCCGCAGCCTCTTCCACTTCTTCTTTGTCACCTACGTCGAGCAGGAACAGGGCTACCTCGTCATTCGCGACGGAGAGCGCACAACGATCGAGCGGCATACCTCGCGTATGGCAAACTTCGATGCTGCCCGCTACTGCAGCCAATGGTCTCGCCTCGCCCGCTCCATCGGGGGAAACCTCGGTGACGCAGTCCACGCGCCCAGCAAACAAGTTGGACGCTTCGTCTGTTTCGATAAAAGCGCCAATCGCGAGCACGGCCTCTTCATCTACACCGACCCTCAAACCGGTCTCCATCTCCAGCTTCCGCTCGTCACCAACAAGGGCAGGAAAAATTGCGACTCCCTCACCTTTCCCCACGCCCCCGGGATCTTTGACTGGCCCGTCGGTCAGTTTCTCCCCATCATGGTCCCCGAGCTGAAAATCGGGGACAAATCGATCGTCCCCTGCTTCTACGGAAAGGGATGCACTACCGGCCTCGGACCGAGAAAATCGCTCTTTTTTCGGTACGAACAGCCGGAGCTGATCACTGCCGATGAGGAGATCCTCAAGGGCCTCGGTTCCTGCAAGGTAAACTGGACCTTCCTCGGCTCAAAAATCACTTCCGAGTTTACCTTCATGGTGAAAGCCCCCCTCACCATCGACAGCATGCGCTACGTGCTCGCGATCTCCCTGCCCCACTCCTCCTACCGCCTCGGCACCAGCTTCACCCTCGGGCCAGAGGGTCTCAGGGCATCGGTTCTCAAAGACGATTTCCTCGCCGAGTGGCAGGAAAACGAGATTGTAAATACCGACAGTCGCTACCGGACCTATTACGGCAGCCTCTACTACCTCCAAACCCTCGCACGAAACCACCCCCTCGTCCTCCGGCCCGGCATGCGCTACACCCTCCACCTGGCCTTCGAACCGGACATCGCTCTAGTCGACGAGTAGAAGCTACCCGCTCCCATGCTCAGTGTCCGGATCATCCCCTGCCTCGACGTTACCGGGGGCCGGGTAGTCAAGGGCGTTCGATTTGAAGAACTTCGGGATGCCGGAGACCCCGTCGAAATTGCCAAGGCCTACGAGAGCCAAGGGGCAGACGAGCTTGTCTTTCTCGACATCACCGCCTCCAGCGATCAACGCTCCACCCTCATTGACGTCGTTGAACGCACCGCCTCTCAGGTCTTCATGCCACTCACTGTCGGAGGCGGCATCCGTAACGTCGAAAACGTTCGCGAAATGCTCAACGCCGGGGCCGACAAAGTAAGCTTCAACACTGCCGCCGTCCAGCATCCGGAGGTCATCGCCGAGGCCAGCCAACGCTTTGGCAACCAGTGCATCGTGGTGGCCATCGATGCTAAACAAAATGGCTCTTCGTGGGAAGTCTTCACCCATGGAGGTCGCCGTCCCACTGGCCTCAACGCGATCGATTGGGCTCGGAAAATGGAAAATCTTGGAGCCGGGGAAATCCTCCTTACCAGCATGGATCAGGATGGGGTTCGGGAGGGCTACGACATTGGCCTTACCCGGGCGGTCGCCGACGCCGTTAACATCCCCGTCATTGCCTCGGGAGGGGCCGGAAAACTTGAACACCTCGCCGCCGTCCTCCGGGAAGGTCACGCCTCTGCCGTGCTAGCAGCTTCAATCTTTCACTTCGGAGAAATCAAGGTTCCCGAAGCCAAGCATTTTCTCGCCAATCGAGGCATCCCGGTCCGGCTTTAGGCCCAGGGCGGCCAGATTTCCCCCAAGGGTTGCCGCCTGCCCTCCCTCCTCCCATCATTCTCTCATGGACTTTTTTGACAGCCCGGCCTTCCGGGGAGAAAACCCATCTCCTCTCCCCTCCCTCGAAGATTTCCGAGCTCGGGCCGCCACTATTGACTTCGAAAACGAGCTCAATCCCGAGCAGTACTCAGCCGTAGCCGCACCCCTCGGGCCGTCCCTCGTCCTCGCTGGCGCAGGGAGCGGCAAAACCCGCACCCTCACCTACCGGGTAGCCTGGCTCCTCAAAGAGGGAGTCCGACCCGACCAGATCCTCCTCCTCACCTTTACCAACAAAGCTGCCCGCGAGATGCTCGGCCGGGTCGAGGAACTTACCGGCGTTTTTTCCAGCCGTTTTTGGGGAGGCACCTTTCACCACATCGGCCAGAGAATCCTTCGCCAAAGCGGAAGGAAAATTGGAATCGAACCAAGCTTCAACATTCTTGATCAGGGAGATAGCGAAGCTCTTCTCAAACGCGTGGTCGACCAAATCGACCCAGCGTATCAGAAAAACAAGGACAACCCGAAACCTCGCCTCATCGGCGATTGGATCTCCTTCTCCCGCAACACCCGCCGACCGCTCTCGGAAATTGTTCGGGAGCGAGCCTACACTGCAGGCGAGCTGGAAGATTCGATCACCAAGTTTGCCGCCGCCTACGAGGCCGCCAAGCGCAAGCAACAAGTGGTCGATTTCGACGACATCCTTGAGCTCTGGCTCCGCCTCCTCTCTGAGTCCGAAGAGAGCGCAACTTTCTATGGGGAAAAGTTCACCTCAATCCTCGTCGACGAGTATCAGGACACCAACGCGCTCCAGTCCCAAATCATCGAGAGAATGGCCCCCCACCATCAAATTACTGCTGTCGGAGACGATGCCCAATGCATCTACACTTGGCGAGGCGCTGACTTCGAGAACATCCGCGCCTTCCCGGAACGGCACCCCAATACCACTCTCTACAAAATTGAGACCAACTACCGCTCAACCCCCAACATCCTCAACTTTGCCAATCAGGTGCTCTTTTCCCAAGGCAACGCCCATGTCTTCGAGAAGCAACTCCGTGCCATCCGGGAGCCCGGTATGCCTCCCGCCTACATCACCACAACCGATACCCTTTCCCAAGCTGACTTTATCGCCCGACGCATCGACGAACTGGTTGATGATGGTTTCCAACCGTCGGATATCGCCATCCTCTACCGTGCTCACTACCATGCCATGGATCTCCAGATGGAGTTCTCCCGCCGAGGCATCCCCTTCCATATCACCAGTGGCCTCAGGTTTTTTGAGACCGCCCATGTTAAAGATCTGGCTGCCCAGTTGCGTTTCCTCACCAACCCACAGGACAGCACCGCCTTCCTCCGCTTTGTGGCCCTCCTCCCGAAAGTCGGGCCCAAAACTGCAGAAAAGATCCACAGCCACTTCCTCGAAGTCGCCAGGAAGAAAAAACTTCGACCCGCTGAGGCCCTCGTCGATCCGCAGGGCGTGGCCAAAATCCCAAAGCTCGTCGTCGAAGAATGGGGCAGCCTGGCCGCCACCCTCCTCCAGGCAGACCTCGCCATCCGCGAACAGGCCGCACCCGACGCGGTCCTCCAAATCCTTATCGATGGCTGGTATGGAGACTGGCTGAGAAAAAGCCACGACAATTGGCAACAGCGTCTTGATGACTTGCAGAGTGTCGCCGGTTTTGCCAGTCGGTTTGAGACTCTGGAAGACCTTCTCGTCCAACTTACCCTTATGAGTTCGGAGACCAGCCACCGCTCCGTTGAGATGCAGGATCAGGCCGTCCGGATGACCACCGTCCACCAGGCCAAGGGGCTCGAATTCCCCGTCATCTTCGTCATCGGTGTGGCCGACGGACTCTTCCCACTCCAAAAAGCGATCGACCAGGGTGATGTCGAAGAAGAGCGACGCCTTTTTTATGTGGCCGTTACGAGGGCCAAGGACCACCTCTATCTCCTCGCTCCGCGGGTTATTACCCAGGGCGGGCCTCCCCGCCTGCTCGGTCCCAGCCGCTTTGTTCTCACCGTTCCCGAGCATCAGTATCAAAAAATCCGATACCAGCCTCGTCCGGCCTGGTGAACCAACCCAACAGCTAGATCACCGAATCCTCGGCCACCGGCAGCTTTTCCGGATAGTCGAGGGTGTAGTGCAGGCCCCGGCTCTCCTTCCGCTGGAGAGCACACTCAATCACCAGAGACGCCACCTCCAGCATGTTCCGCAGTTCAATTAAAAATGGCTCAACCTTGAAGTTCCAGTAGTACTCATTCACCTCCTTCGCCAGCATCCGGACCCTTGTCCGTGCCCGCTCCAGTCGCTTCGTAGTTCGCACAATTCCAACAAAGTCCCACATCGTACGGCGCAGTTCTTCCCAGTTGTGCGCCAATATCACCCGCTCATCCGAGTCCTGCACATTCCCGTCCTGCCACCCCGGCAACTCATCGAGATAGCGATCGTCTTCGGCCAAAAAACGTTCCACCGCCCCTGCCCCCCGACCAGCCAGGACCAGTGCCTCAAGCAAACTGTTGCTCGCCAGCCGGTTTGCCCCATGGAGTCCCGTGCAGGCCGCCTCTCCACATGCAAAAAGACCATCCACTGTTGTCCGGCTATCAAGCTCCGTCCGCACCCCTCCGCATAGGTAATGGGCCGCCGGAACGACTGGAATGTATTCCTTCGCCGGATCGATCCCCCGCTTCAGGCAGTATCCGAGGATGCTCGGGAAACGCTCGTTGATTTCCTCAGATGTTCTAACAGTCAGGTCGAGCCAGACGTGGGCCGCTCCAGAGTGTTTCATCTCTGCATCAATAGCTCGCGCCACCACGTCCCGCGGAGCCAGATCAGCCCGCGCATGATAGTTCCGCATGAAGGCTTCCCCCCTCAAGTTGCGAAGGATCGCTCCCTCCCCGCGCACTGCTTCACTCACCAGAAAGCGGTCACCCTCGGGGGAATAAAAAGCCGTGGGGTGAAACTGAATGAACTCCAGATTGCGGATCTCGGCTCCCGCTCGATAGGCCATCGCGATTCCATCACCCGTCGCAATGGGAGGGTTGGTGGTGTACTGATAAACCTGGCCGATCCCACCGGTTGCCACCATGATCGCGCCTGCCCTCACCGTCACCACTTCTCCACTACGGGCATCCAGCGCATACAAACCAACCACTCGATTGCGCTGGCTGGCCCCCTGCAGTCCGTACTTCTTCAGCTTTCGGGTGGTGATGAAATCGATGGCAATCCAGTGCTCGCGTATATCGATGCGCTCCTGCGCTGCGATCGCTGCCAACAAGGCTTCCTCAATCGCCTTCCCGGTCAGATCCTGGACGTGCAAGATCCTCCGTTTGGAGTGGCCACCTTCCTTGCCGAGCGACACCCGCCCGTCATCCAGCCGACTAAAGTCCACCCCCATCTTGATGATCGCCGCAATCTGGGCCGGCCCCTCCTGAACGATCCGCCGCACCACCTCCTCCTCACAGAGTCCGTCTCCCGCCTCGAGGGTATCTTTGACGTGAAGATCAAAGTCATCGCCCTCTGCCGTCACACAAGCGATTCCGCCTTGAGCATAGTTGGTATTCGACTCCGCTCTCTCCTTTTTGGTTACGATGCAAACCCGCAAACCCCGTTCAGCTGCCTTGAGGGAGAAGAACAAACCGGCGATTCCACTCCCGATCACAACTGCATCAAACGAATCGCTCACAGTCTGATATTATCAATCAGCCTCACCTGATCAACCCAACAGGCAATCACCAAAAGGCTTTTTCCGGTTTCCACCTCCCGCTCCGGTTTCATCGTCATCGGATCGACGATTGAAGTGTAGATCACCCGGAGACGGTGGATCCTCTGTAAACTGTGATGGACCTCGGCTATCACCCGGTCCACGCTCCGGACGCCACCCTCGACCAACGATTTACCGACCTGTAGTGCCCGGTAGATTTCCAGGGCATCGGCCCTCTCTTCGGGACTTAGATAACGGTTGCGGGAGCTGAGGGCCAATCCATCGGAATCCCGCACCGTCGGCACGATTTTCAGCTCCACCGGGAGATGGAGATCCGAAATCACCTTGCTCACAACCGCGCATTGTTGGGCATCCTTCTGCCCGAAAAATGCCACGTCGGGACGGGTGATGTTGAACAGAATCGTGCAGACCGTAGCCACCCCCTGAAAGTGATTTGGCCTAGAGATGCCGCACAAGTCTGCCGCCACCAACGTTTCGTTTACCGCCGTGGAATGACCGGGCGGATAGATCTCCCCAACCTCCGGAGTGAAGACCACATCCACTCCGAGCCGCTCACAAGTCGCCAAATCCTCCTCCCGCTGCCGAGGGTACTTCGCCAAGTCTTCGTTGGGACCAAACTGCAGCGGGTTGACAAAAATCGAAACAATGGTGCAGTCAGCCTCGGCGATGGATGCCGCAATCAACCCCTCATGCCCAAGGTGGAGGGCACCCATTGTCGGCACAAATCCCAAGAGCTTGCCCCTCGCCCGTTGAGCGATGGCAAATGATTGCATTTCGTTTACCGAGGTGATCACCTGCATTTTGAAAACAAAATTCGTTTTGATTTTCTGCGCAAAACAATTTCTTCGCTACTTATGGTAAACGCTGTCTCAGACTCTTTCATTCAGGAACTTTTTGCCGAGCGGATCGGCGGCAACCGTTACGGAAAAACCGATACGATTTATAAGTTCGAGAAGATAAAACGCGCCAAAAAGGCCGCCAAAATCCAGCATCCCGACCTCCCTCTCATCGACATGGGCGTTGGAGAACCGGACGAAATGGCCTTCCCTCAGGTCATCGAAACCCTCCAACAAGCCTCTCGGCTACCCGAAAATCGGGGCTATGCGGATAACGGCTGCGAGAGCTTCAAGAAGGTCGCCGCCCATTACATGGAGCGGGTTTTCCAAGTCTCCCTCGACCCACAGACGGAGATCATTCATTCCATCGGTTCCAAGTCGGCCCTTTCCATCCTTCCGGCTGCTTTCATCAACCCGGGTGACGTCGCCCTCATGACCATTCCGGGCTACCCCGTCTTCGGCACCCATGCCAAGTACTACGGCGGCGAGGTCTTCAACCTCCCACTCAAAGCTGAGAATCATTTCCTCCCTGACCTCGCCTCCATTCCCCTCGATATCCTCGAGAGATCCAAGGTCCTGGTCCTCAACTACCCAAACAATCCCACCGGCGCCTCAGCTACCCGTGCCTTCTTCCAGGATGCAGTCGATTGGGCTCGCCGCCACAACATCATCATCATTCAGGATGCCGCCTATGCCGCCCTTATCTTCGAGGGCCAGCCGCTCTCCATTCTCCAGGCAGAGGGCGCCAAAGATGTTGCCATCGAGCTTCATTCCCTCTCCAAAGGTTTTAACATGACGGGCTGGAGAATCGGATTCGTCTGTGGCAACCCCCTCATCGTCAAGGCATACGGCGACGTTAAGGACAACACCGACTCCGGCCAATTCCTCGGCATTCAGAAGGCTGCGGAGACTGCCCTTCAAAACCCGGAAATCACCGCAAAAATCGCCGAAAAATATTCCCGCAGGATGGATCTCCTCGTCGGTCTCCTCAGGGAGCAAGGCTTCCAGGTATCCAAGCCCGCTGGCAGCTTTTTTCTTTACCTTCCCGCGCCAAAGGAGGCCGTCAATCAACAGAGCGGGTCAGTCCAGACCTTTTCGAGCGGAGAGGATTTCAGCCAGTGGCTCATCCGCGAAGAACTGATCTCGACGGTTCCCTGGGACGAGGCCGGGCCCTATGTCAGATTCTCAGTGACCTTCGAGGCAGGCACCATTGAGGCCGAGCACGAGGTCGTCGCCGAGATCAAGCGCCGTCTCGGGAAATACCACTTCAAGTTCTAGGCTTGGGTCCCATCACCCTCTTGCGGCTCCGTCTTTCACGGGCCGTTTTCCCCTGGCATAGCGGGCTTTAAAAGAATCATTGCTCGAAACACCAATCAAGGAGTCGATTGAGCACTGGCTCGGTCTCCTCGGCCGCCGCATCCGACATTCTGAGAACTTTCTCAGATTGATGCACATATCGGCCAACCATCCCGCTCTCGCCCACCGCGTTGAACCAACGCTTCACGATCGCCGCATCGACCTCGAGGTGAAATTGCAAGCCAAGGACCCTCCCCGGTTTCTCACCCAGGACGAAGCCTTGATTTTTGGTCACCTCATTGGTCGCAAATCGCCTCGCCGCATCCGGAAGTTCGAAGGTCTGCTCGTGCCAGTGGAGCACTGCTAGCTCATGCGGTAGATCCGTTGCGCAAAAATCGTTCAGGGCTTCCCAGTCAAAAGAGACGGGCATCCATCCAACCTCTGGCTCCTCATTCGGGTAGACCCTCGCTCCCAAGGCCGCCGCGATCAGCTGGGCTCCAAGGCAAACCCCAAAGACCGGAATCCTCCCCGAATGCAGGATTTCGCTCAACCAAACGCTTTCCTCCAGCAACCAGGGGTGCCGATCCACCTCCCCAACGTTCATTGAGCCACCGAGCAGAATCACCCCCTCCACTGATTGAATGGGGGGCAGGCTTTCGCTCTCAAAAAACCGGACATACTCCAGCTGATGACCCCGGGCTCCCGCCCAGGTCGCAATTCGTCCCGGTCCCTCGGAGGCTAGATGCTGCAATACCGTCAGTCTCACAGGCAGATTTCCTTACGCATTTCATTCATCGGCAATCGAAATCTTTCTGCCCCATCCAGCCTCCCCTTCAAATTGGCCGACCCCCGCTCTTGCCCCATTCTCCCGCTTCCATTCTTCTCAACTTCCGCGTCAGATTTCCAAAACATCAATTTCCCAATCCTCTCCCCGACCCTCAATTCCCAGCCCCCTTGCCCCCTTCTTTTCATCAATCTCTGGCTCCTAGAGACTTTCCGATTAAAACCATCCTCCACACAGAGGCTTCCCTCGGTTGGGGCGGGCAGGAAATCCGTTTATTGACGGAGGCCGCCTGGTTCGCTGATCACGGATTTGATGTCCACCTCGCCGCTCCTGCCCACAGTAGCCTTGCCCGTAGATTGGACCGCTCAACCGTCAAGTTCCACCCCCTCGGCTTTAGCAAATCCCAACAGCTCCTTGATACCATCCGCCTCGGGAGAATCATTCGTAAATTGAAACCCGACGTGATCGCTACCCACAGCAGCGTCGATAGCTGGGTCGGACTTCTCGCGGGGCGCGTCTATCGACCCCGGTCGCTCCGCATCCGATATCGCCACGTCTCCACCCCCGTAAAACCTCGCCTCCAGAATCGTTGGCTCTATCGATCTCTCTGCCACCGGGTCATCACCACCGCCGAGTGCACTCGTATCGCTTTAATTGATACCTTGGGAATTTCACCGGATCGCATCCTTTCCATTCCCACCGGTCTTCCTGCGCCTGAGTTGCCGATAGATCGAGAGGCCACGAGAGCGTCCCTGATCTCGCGTTTGAATCTCAACGTGGACTCACGATTCATTGGGCAGGTCTCCGTGCTTCGGAGCTGGAAGGGTCACCCCGATCTCCTTGACGCCTTTGCCCTCCTGGCACCCGCCTACCCGCAGCACCACCTTTTTCTCCTCGGTGATGGCCCCCAGAGGGAACGACTCCAGACTCTCAGGCTGGCCCACCCCTTTGCATCGCGTATCCACTTTCTCGGTCACCTCGAGGAGGTTGGTATGGTTCTTCCGGGTTTCGATGTCTCGATCCTTTCCAGCTTCGGTCACGAGGGTGTGCCCCAATCCGGAATCCAGGCATTTCAGTACGGGGTCCCCTTCGTCGGCACGCGCTGCGGTGGCATTCCGGAATTGATAGGAGAGGAGGAACAACGCGGTTGGCTGGCCGAGCCTTCCAACCCTTCCGCTCTCGCCGCCGCCATCCGAAGGGCCTTCCAACCTGACCAAAGGGTTTGTGCCGCCCAAGCATACGTGGCCAGCCACCATTCTCCAGAAACCATGGGACAAAAGGTGCTCCAAGCCTTCCATGATGCCTTTCAAACCTCCCAACTTTCGTCTCGTTAAGCTCCCGTCCCTTCCCGGCGAAACTCCAGTCAACCATCGCGGGAAACAACTGGCGAACGTCTCTCCTAACCATCCGCCAACTACCCTTGTACCCCACTAACGAAATTCCCGGACGGGACTGGAGGACTCTACCCCGCACCACCCCTGATCGCACAGCGGAGACCCTAGTTTCCCTTAACCGAACATCGGCACCTCAGACTGACCCTATCGGCTGCCCAAATTTCAGAGTCCCTTCGAATCTCTCCTCCCGGAGTGCCAACAATCCAAAGGCCGCTTGCTCCAATCAGAGACTCTTCACCACTGCCCGAGCAACTCCCTGGATACGCAACTCTTCGATCGGAAACAGCTCCGGGTAAGCCGGATTCTCCGCCTTGAGATAGGGAGAGCCGCCCTGATTCTTCACGAAACGCTTTAAGGTCACCTCCCCGTCGATCAATGCCGCAACAATCTCTCCATCCCGAGGCTCCCGGCCCTCTATCACCACCGTATCTCCATCGTCGATCCCAGCCATGATCATACTGTCCCCGCTAACCCGAATAGCAAAAACGGGAACGTCGTGTCTCCGCGAGCGGGCCGTCTGCACATCCACCTGCAGCTGTCCAACCTCACCGCCACCTTCCACCCGGTCCGGATAACCAGCCGCTATCGATCCAAGAATCGGGATGCTGGTCACTCTCAATGCCGCTAGTGGCACCTCGCCCTCGTCCTCGAGCAGAGAAAAGGCCCGAGCCTGCCCCGGCTTGCGTCTCACATAGCCTTTCCGCTCCAATGCGCGCAGATGCCCAATCACCGAGTTTGTACTCTTGAAGTTAAAATACTCCTGAATATCACGGATCGATGGCCAGAATCCATCCCGCGATGCTGATAGCCTCAAATACTTCAGGACTTCCGCCTGCTTGAAGGTAAGCTTCTCCATGATGAACAAACTTTTACCATGCTCATTTGTTCATTGCAAGAAGATTATGGTGACCTCAGATCATCGAGAGAGAACTGAAGGCTGATCAACCCCCAGAGGATCCCTGCCCACTCATGGGTTAGGGCAGCGGCACGTTGCAGGGTTCCACTCGTCGGTGCCGATACCATGAGAACTGACGGTTTGGCATAGGCATAGGGCTCGGCTGGCACTGGAAAAACCTCCCCCAACCCCAACGCCCGAAAATGGGCCAAGGCCCGCCTTAGATGCACGCTGGAGGTCACCAGAAAAACCTCTCGCTCCGCCGACGCTTCGGCCCCCAGTAAAGCGGCCACTTCCGTAGCCTCACCCCTTGTATCTCTCGGCTCCGAAAGAACATAAAGGTCGCCTCGCTCCACTCCCATTGCCAACGCCGCCCGGCCCATCATTTCCCCCGATCCGGGCCCGTCGTCTGGTCCATAGCCGCAGACGACCAGCTTGCTCCTAGGGTAGCGGACATAAAGTTCAAATCCGGTCGCCAGCCGGGCCAGTGAACTACTCCCCAGCCCAGCCACTGCCGTCGGGTAAGCACCGTGTGCCACCCCGCTCCCGAGCACTACAATCCAGATGGTTTCATCAATCGCTTCCGGCAACTCCAGCGGGGGAAACTCCACTGATCGGGAGAGCCACCGAACCGCTGGATCATAGCTCATCACAAACAGGATCAGAACCGCCGTCCCGAATGCCACCCCGCTAATGACACGACGGCGAAAATAGCACGCCGCTCCCGCTAGTAGCAAAAGACCGAGAGCGATTACCAAAGGATCAAAGAAGTACCCGAGAATCTTTTTTAGATAAAACAACATCGCGGGACACTCCTCTCTTTCCCATTCGGTTTTCCATAGCAGATGTACTTCAATTTTAGTCGGCCTCTGGCAAAGATAAAAATCGCCCGAGGTTCTGGTTTGTTATTTTGATCAGACTTTCAAAAGAAATTTCCCGCAAACGAGCCAACCCAACATAGGTTGCCCTCATCCAAAATGCATAACTGGATGCCAGTCGATCCGCCTCGTTGAAAACCTCTCCTTCCGGCACCCCGAAATGGTGAGGGGCATCGCTCTCAATCAACAGCCGGTTTAAGGGCACCTTCACGGCTGTTTTCCGATACCTCGTCCTCTCAGGCTGCAAAGCGAGCCCGGAAACTGAAAGATAGGCCCCGAAATCAATCCACTCTTCCAACTGCTCTTCCGAACCCGCCCACCCATGAATCAAAATCGATGACGGAAGATCAGGCAACGAGCGCAAAACCCTGCTCATCCAGCCATCTGCCCGCACACAGTGCAAGGTAACCGGGCGTTGCAACCGCACTGCGATTTCGAGCTGCTGCCGAAACACCGATTCCTGCCTTTTTTCATCGATCCCTCTTCTCGAACGGTCCAGCCCTATCTCTCCGATCCCGGCCCTTTGGTCCTCCAACAAAAGGGACTCCAGCTTCGTCTGCCAGCCTTCCGGCACCTCAGCTGCCTTCCAGGGATGCAGTCCATACATCGCCATCGTCCCCTCATCATCGCGAGAGAGCCTTCGCAGGGTCGACCAATCCTCCGGGCCAGTCGCATTCCCAATCCAGAAATCAACTCCGGCTACCTCTCGTGCAGCGCGACACCCCGCCGCCATCCACCGGTCCAGCGCCGGCATTTGTGGGTGAAGATGTGCATCGATCATAGAATTTTCCCTTGCAGCATTCACTTTCGAGTGTTTTTCTCCTCGGTTTCCTCTGTCTGAGGGAAGTGAATTTCTAGAGCCAAAGACCATGAACGAATTTGAAATTGGGGTGAAAACCCGCTCCGCAACCGGTAGCAGGGCCGCAGGTCGTCTCCGCGATAACGGCGAGGTTCCAGCCGTCCTCTACGGCAAGTCTGGGACTCGGAACCTCCTCGTCAACCACAACGAGTTCGCCAAACTCTGGGGCAAGGCGGGCTCTTCCAACATTGTCATGATCAAAGACGAGTCCGGGAACGAAGTCAGGACCCTCATTCAATCCGTTCAACGCCATGCGACACTCGATAAAATTACCCACATCGACTTTTATGAATTGGTTAAAGGTGAAGCCATTCTGGCCCATATTCCGGTCCACGCTGTCGGCACTCCGGTCGGTGTGAAGCAAGAGGGTGGCACGCTCGAGATTGTCTCTCACGAGGTTGAGATCCGCTGCCTCCCCCGCCACCTCCCCTCCCAGATCGAGGTGGACACCTCGCGCTTGCATGCGGGCGACTCCATCCACATTCGCGACCTTCCCGTTCTTGAGGGTGTCACTTATCAGGGGGATCCCGACAATCCTGTCATCTCGGTTGTTGCGCCCTCGGGACCGAAGGCATCGGTCGATACCGAGGAGGAACCCTCCGAGAGCTAATCGCCGTCCTTCCTCAAACCTATCCTTTTTGCTTCCCTTTGTGAGCTTGATCAAACCATGTGCGACTCCGTCCGTATCATTGCTGGCCTGGGAAACCCCGGCCCAGAATACGAGGATACGAGGCACAATGTTGGCTTTCAACTCGTTGAAAACCTCGCGGATCGCTACGGCGGCACCTGGCGACGCGAGGGACGGTTCCTCGCCTATTGTGCGGGCATCAATGTTAACGGCACCAAGATCCTTCTCGTGAAACCCTACACTTTCATGAACCGGAGCGGAGATTCACTTGCCGCCTTGGCCCGTTACTACAACTGGCCATCCTCAGCTTTTCTGGTCGCCTTCGATGAGATCAATCTGGAGCCCGGCCGCTCCAAGCTGGGGACTTCCGGAAGCAGTGGCGGCCACAACGGCTTGGCCAATTGCCTCGCTCGTCTGGGCGAGGGTTTCCTCCGCCTCCGTCTCGGCATTGGAGGTCGCCCAGATGCCCGTATAGACTTAAAAGATTGGGTTCTCGGTAAATTCTCTCCCGCCGATCAAGAGGCATTTCAACAGGCCCTCCCCCGCCTTTTTGAAGGGGTTGAGACACTCCTCAGCAAGGGTGCCACTGCGGCCACCGAAATCATCAACCGCCGCAAACCCTAAACCTTTACTATTCCTATGACTGCTACCAAACGCCACTACCGAGCCACCTTTATTCTCGACACCCGTTCCTACGAAGGAAGCGTCGACGATCTCATCACGCGCCTCAGCCAAATGATCCAATCCATCGGCGGAGAAGCCCTCGAAACCGAGAATCTCGGGACCAAAAACTTTGTCCGCTCCTCCCGCAAAGGTTGCGATTCCGGCATCTACCTCAACATCACTTTCGATGGCCCTCCGGACGCTCCCGCCCAGATTCATGAGAAAACCCGGCTCGACCGCACCGTAGATCGCGTTCTCGTTGAGATCCTCGCCTCCCGGTGAGCTGAATTTCGTCGCCACCCGATCCACTCGCCAGTTCCCTCGACCCATGGCTTCACTAAACAAAGTTCTATTGATCGGCAACCTCACTCGGGATCCCGAAATGCGGGTGACCAGCGGCAACCTCACCATCTGCAAATTGGGCTTGGCCGTCAATCGGGTCTACCGTACCCGCGAAGGCGAGAAAAAGGAAGATACCACCTTTGTAGATGTTGATGCTTTCGGCCCGACCGCCGAAACGATTGCCAAGTACGTTTCCAAAGGAAGCCCCATCTTCATCGAAGGCCGCCTTCAGTTGGACTCCTGGGAATCCCAAACCGGCGAAAAACGATCCAAGCTCAAGGTCATTTGCGACAACTTTCAGTTCCTTTCCAGTTCGCGCGGCGGGGATAGTTCCCAATCCCCCGCCCAGGAAGACTCCGCCCCCTACCAAACCTCTCCCGCAGCCAAGCCCGGAAATCAAAGCGATCACTTCGACGACCAGGACGTTCCCTTCTGATACCCAACCATCCCTAAAACAAGTTTCCATCCAAAGATATATTATGGCCACAACCGAAATCCTTCTCCTCAAACGCGTCGAAAACCTCGGCGGCGAGGGTGATCAAGTGAAAGTCCGCGCCGGCTACGCCCGCAACTTTCTTATCCCGCGAAAATTTGCTCTCCTGGCCAGCCAATCAAATCAACGGCAGATCCAGGCCCTTCGCACCGCCCGAGCTGCCCGCGAGGCGAACGAGCTGGAAAACGCCAAAATCCTCGCTTCCAAGATCGAGCAGCTTTCCCTCGTCTTTGCCGTCCAAACTGGCGAAGGCGGGAAAATGTTTGGCGCCATTACTGCGAACGATTTGGTCGAAAAGGCTAAAGAGGCTGGCATCGAACTCGATAAAAAGAAGGTTTCCCTCTACAACCCGGTTAAATCCCTCGGAAGCCATTCCACTCGCATCCGGGTTCATCCGGAAGTCGGAGCGGACCTCAAGTTTGAAGTGGTCTCCGAGAACCCGATCGAAGAATAGATTCTCTCCGGGTCTTTCCCCCGGCCATCTCCCACTCCCCGCCTTTGTCTCCCGGCTGATCCCGGGGAGGCGTCCTTTCCAACGCAAACGGTCGAGGCCTTCCAATCGTCCGCCTCACGCCTGCTATGATCTGGTGGCAATGCCTGGGTTGACCGCCGTCAGAAAAGGCCCGGCCTACTCTTCTGGGTCCCCAACCGGTTGCCTCAATTCCACGTAGGCCACCTCCTCAACGTACCGATCCCTTCGCTGTAGTTCGTACCAGGCCAGGGCCATACTATCAACGGGCAGGGGCTTCACCCGAACGAGATAGGTGTTTGCTTTCAAAATCTCGATCACCGGCAGTCCAATATTCTCAAAGCCCGCCGCCATCAATTCGGCATCGATACCCCGCTTCGAGACCACCATCAGCGCATCCGCCCGAACCCTTTCCCAGGGCGAGCCGTCGCCCACCCCACGTTGAATCCGAACCAGTTCGCGGTCGGGGTTGGTCACCAGCACAACTTCCATTTCGGTTGCCTCACCGAGTCTCTCGAAAAAGTGTCGAAACACCGCTTCGCCCACCTCCAGGGGAGGCTCCTCTCCGCCACCATCGGGGAGCAACCTCACTTGAATCCACTCACTAGGCTCAGGCTGGATTCTATCCTTGGAAACCCGGATGAACAGGTAGGCCGCCGCCAGGCAGCCCACCGCAAATCCGACTAGGTACACGGGAAGTCTTTCCTTCATTAACCAGCTAAATCTCTTTTTCCCCCGCCCGCGAATGGCCGAGCATGAAACAGGATACAATTGCGATCCCCAGCCCCCAAATCCCACCAAAGATCAACCCGCCCTTGATCGCTATTTTCAACCTTCCTTCGCTCGAGGCATTTGGAAAAAAAACATCCCCGGTCAAACCGATTACCGCCAGCCCAAGCATTAAACCCACCAGCAGGCAAGCGCCAAAAACCAGGATGAATCGTATTAGATAGCGCATCACGAGACGCTTTCACCAGATTGAGTAAAGGCCGAATCAGCTGGGTCTCCCTCCCCAACATTGGTCTCTGGCAACGGTCTTGCCATCTGCTTTTGATCGAATCGGGAAGCCTCGCGTACTGGACTCGTCCTCGCTGGAGTGGCGATTGCTGCCCGGTTGCGTATTTCAGTTTCCCGCTTGGTCCGCGCAAACTCCCGCATATCCACCGCGACATCGTCATGTTCAAAGATCTCCTCGCCGAGGATTGTCTCCATGATGTCTTCAAGGGTTAGTACCCCGGCCACCGACCCAAACTCATCCACCACCACTGCGATTTGCTGGTGCTTTTTCAAAAACGTCTGCAGGGCATCATCTGCCGAAGCGGAATCGGGGATGAAAATAACCTCCCCCGCCAGCTCCTCGATCGTCAGTTTCTCACTCCCCTCGGCTGCGGCGGCCAGGATGTCCCGCCTTCGCACCACGCCAAATATTTCGTTCAACTCCTCCCGATAAACCGGAAGTCGGGCGAAGGGTATATTGCGAAATTCCCCCATTACCTCAGCCACCGTCATTTGAGCATCCAAAGCCGTAATTACCGTTCGAGGTGTCATGATCGAGTGGACCAGCACCTCGTCAAGTTTCAGAGCATTCGATACCATTTCTCGCTCCGAGTCCGATAGATCCCCGTCCCGAGCACTCAATTCAGCCAGCAAAATAATTTCCTGATCGGCCTCCTGCGCCTGTGGTCTCCGTGGGAAAATCATCTTTACCGCGGATTTGCAAAGGAAGGAGAGCGGGCGCATCAGGAACCGGACCGCGTGGAGGGGAAAAATCAGGATTGGCTGGAGGTTCTTTCGGTAGAGAACCCCGGCGTTTTTCGGTATCACCTCCGAGAACAAAAGAATCGCCAGGGTTAGCGAGATCGAGAACAGAGCCACCTTGCCCTCGCCGAGGGCTACCCCGGCCAAAGCCCCGCTCACACTCGCTCCCGTAGTGTTCGCGATAGTGTTGAGGCCTAGGATTGCCGAAGAGGTTTCCTCGATATCCCGGGTATAAATGCCGAGCTTCTCTCCCCTCCACGGGTGGCGACGCTTGAGGTCCTCAACTTCAGTCGGTTTGGTGCTCAGCACCAACGCCTCCAGGATCGAGCATAGCGCTGAGACGAGAATAGTAAAGGCAACCGCGAGAATCAGCCAAAAGATCATTCCGGCAACTCCCCTCCCGACACTCTGGTGTGCTCCCCTAAAAACTGGATTTCGGATCGCCCACTCTTCGGACGATCCCACCGCGCGTCATCTTCCTCGCCAGACTCAGACTTTGACTCCAAATTTTCCAAAACTCCTTCTTTCAATCGCTTTATGCCCGTCAAGGCAAGTTTACTATCGATTACCCTGCCCAAAACCCAGCCTTGCCTCTGCCGACGGCAGCCAAATCGGCTTGCCTCCTTGCCCCCAAATACCTGGTTCCATCGAGGCATCCCAAAAATCAGACCCAAGCATTGATCCTTGCGAAACATGCCAATTGCGGCAATCAAAAGCTATGGGCACGTTCGAAATGCGCTTGCAGTCTCTCGGCCTGCAGCTCCCGGTTATCCCCACCCCAAAAGGATCTTACCTCCCCTACCAGTGGAGCAATGGCCTCCTCTACGTTTCCGGACAACTCAGCATCATCTCTGGAGGAGACCAGAAGCTTGGCCCACTTACCCACCAATTTGACTTGGAAGAGGCCACCACCGCCGCACAGATCGCCTGCCTCAATACCCTCAGCACCATCAAGCGCGCCATTGGAAACCTCGATTGCGTCAAACGTTTCGTTTTTCTCAACGGATATGTCCAGGCCGAGCAGGGATTTGCCGATAGCCCGAAGGTCATCAACGGCGCCAGCGACCTCCTCCTCAAGGTTTTTGGAGAGAAGGGGGGCCATGCCCGGGCGGCCATCGCTGTGGCCGGCCTCCCCCTCAATGCCACCGTTGAAATTCAGGTATCCCTCGAGGTGAAATGAGCATCGGCATCCCGACCTCGGCGACCCCCGAACCGGCTCCACCGGTCTCCCTCATGGGCATCATCAATGCCACCCCGGACTCCTTTTCCGACGGCGGGCTTTTTGATCAGCCACATCTCGCCGCCGAGCATGCCGAGTCCATGGTTTACGAGGGCGCCGAGGTGATCGACATCGGTGCCGAATCCACCCGGCCGGGAGCCCTGCCCGTCGATTCCAAAACTGAAATCGCCCGCCTCCTTCCCGTCCTCCAGGCCGTTCGCTCACGCGTCCGGGTGCCCATCTCCGTCGATACTTCAAAAGCTGAGGTTGCTGCCGCCGCTTTTGACCACGGTGCAGATTGGCTCAACGATGTCTGGGGCTTCCAGCGGGATCCTCTCCTACCCTCGGTTGCCGCCACGGCCGGGGCCACCGTTGTCTTAATGCACAATCAAGCCACCACTGAGTATCCCAACGGTCTTATCGAAGGCATTCTCTCCAGTCTGGGCCAATCTATCGAAATCGCCCGCGCCGCCGGACTGGCCGATCACCAAATCATCCTCGATCCGGGGATCGGCTTTGGAAAAACCGCCGAACAGAATCTCCTCGTCCTTCGCCATCTCAAGGATTTCCACCAACTCGGCTTCCCTCTCCTGCTCGGTGCCTCCCGAAAGTCCTTTATCGGAAAGGTTCTCGATTTACCGGTCGAAAATCGCCTCGAAGGAACCCTTGCCGTTTCCACCCTCGCAGTTTCTAGCGGCGTACGCTACCTCCGCGTCCACGACATCACGCCCAACCTCCGCGCTGTCCGAGTCGCCGAGGCAGTCCTCCGCGCCTCTCCCCATGGCTGACTCTATCTTCCTCAAAAATCTGGTTTTCCACGCACGCCACGGAGTCCTCCCCTCCGAATCCCAACTCGGTCAACGTTTCGAGATCGACCTTCGCATCTACCTTGACCTCCGTTTAGCCGGGCAAGGCGACGATTTGCTCCAAACCGTCGATTACAGCCTGGTCTACCATTTGATTCAGGAGATTGTTGAGAACCGTCGCTTCCAGTTGATCGAAGGTCTTGCCCATGCCATCGCTACTGAGGTTCTTGTTCAACATCCGCGCATCCAGACCGTCGCCATTACGGTGCGCAAGCCCAGTGCTCCCATCCCCGGGATCTTTGATTTTGTCGCGGTCGAGCTGATACGTTCTCGTGACCCTTGATGTCAAACCCGACCGCTTTTTCACCCGTCCGGGCAATCATCGGTTTTGGTTCAAATCTCGGCGACTCTCACCAGTATATTCGGTCAGCGGCCAGTTCCTTGGACGCCCATCCCGAGTGCCAGATCCTGGCCAAATCCTCGCTCTATCGATCCGCCCCGGTTGGACCCGTCCCCGATCAACCCGATTTCCTCAACAGCGTGGCCTTGATCGCCACCAGCCTCTCTCCCCTTCAACTCCTCGATCTCTGCCAAGCCATTGAGCTGGCTGCCGCACGCGAGCGAACCGTATTCCAAGGCCCACGGACTCTTGATCTGGACCTCCTCGACTTTGAAGGTCAAGAGGTCAATCTCCCCCCCCGGCTCATCGCTCCCCACCCCCGCGCCCACCAACGGGCCTTTGTTCTCGTTCCCTTGGCCGAGATTCTCCCCCGGTGGATCCTTCGCGGGCGGTCCGCCAGCGATTGGTTATCCGACCTCGGCCCCCTCTCCGTTCAACGACTCGATCTTCCCTGGTAGCTTTTTCAAAGTTCCCCCAAGACGCTTCCCAGTCGCCTTCGGAAAGCCCTTTGGGGATGGTTTCCTCTCAGGAAAACAAACCTTGCAAATCGGGCAGCTCACCCCGTCGCAAGTCCGCGCTGGACAAACCTCCCTGCCAAAAAAAATAATTTGCAGATGAAGGTCTGCCCAGCGTTCCAAGCGGAAGAGGCGCTTCAGATCTCGCTCGGTCTGTTCAACCGACTTTCCCGAGGAAAGCCTCCAGGTCCTCGCCAATCGAAAGATGTGGGTATCGACCGGGAAGGCCGGAACCCCAAACCACTGGACCATCACTACCGACGCTGTTTTATGCCCCACCCCCGGCAGCTCTTCCAACTTCTTCAAGTCTTGCGGCACCTCTCCACCGTGCTCGGACAACAAAATTTGCGACAGGCCATAGATCCCCCGCGCCTTTGCTGGAGCCAGTCCGCACGGGCGAATGATCTCCCGGATACGGTCCTCCCCAAGCGCCACCATCGCTGCCGGGTCTGCCGCCTCGGCAAAGAGTTTCGGAGTTATTTGGTTCACCCGCACATCCGTACACTGCGCAGAGAGGAGAACTGCCACCAGTAGCGTGTAGGGATCACGATGATCGAGTGGAACGGGAGGATTTGGAAATCTCTCGTTCAAATACCCGTCTATCCAGGCCACGCGTTCAGCTTTCGTCATTTTTCAGTCATTCCGCAAAGCACCCGGGGCGTCAAATCCGAAGGGTTTCGGCACCCCCTATCCCGTTCCCGATCAACCCGCCCGCTCATTTTTCGCTTTCTCTTGCCTCGCCCATCAACCTGACCAAACCTCTATCCATGGCTTTTGAAGATTTCCCAAAACGGCCCGTTAACGTTGAGATTAACCTCTCTCCGGAAGACATTCGCCGCTACATCAAGATCGGTACCGCCGCTTTCATCATTCTCTTCATCGGCCTCGGTGCCATCACTTCCATCTACACCGTACAACCAGAGGAACAGGCAGTCGTTAAAAGATTCGGAAAGGTTGTTGCCATCCAGGAACCTGGCCTGCGCTTCAAGCTTCCCTACGGAATTGACCAAGCCGTCAAAATCCCCAGTGCACGGGTTTTGAAGGAGGAGTTTGGCTTTCGAACGGCCGGCGTCCGCGAGCGAACCGACTACCGCAAGGACAGCTCCCACCGCGCCGAGAGCCTCATGCTTACTGGCGATCTCAAGGTCATTGACGTGGAGTGGGTCGTTCAGTACCGGATCAGTGATCCCTCCGCCTTCATTCACAGTGCCCGCAGCCCCCAGAAGACCATTCGCGATGTTTCCGAAGCAGTCATGCGCCGGATCGTTGGCAATAGCCTCGGGAGCGATGTACTCACCGAAAAACGCGTCCAGGTCGCCACCCAGGCACGGATCGAACTTCAGGAAATCCTCAACCGCCTCAACATCGGGGTCCAGATTAGCACCATTGAGTTGCAGGATGTTACCCCTCCAGATCCGGTCAAACCAGCTTTCAACGAGGTCAACCAAGCCGAACAGGAGAAGGAAAGACTCATCAACGAGGCAGAGAAACGTCGCAACCAGGTCATTCCCAGAGCCGAGGGTCAGGCCAAGCAAATCATTGCCGAGGCAGAGGGCTATGCCGCCGAACGAATCAACAATGCCCTCGGGGAATCCGCCCGCTTTGCTGCCATCCTCGCCGAGTACCAAAATGCTCCCGACGTGACCCGCACCCGTCTCTTTCTTGAAATGATTGATAAGGTACTGCCCAACCTTGGTCAGATCTTTGTTCTCGACGAAGGCGGCACTTCGCCGCTCCCGCTCCTTAATCTCGGAGATCATCCACTCACCAACCCACGGACCGAAAAATGACCCTCTCCCCCAAACAAGTCGCCCTTCTCGTCATCACACCGATCGTCGCCATCCTTTTGTATGCCTCGGCCTACACCATCGACGAAGCCGAACAAGCCATCATTCTCCAATTTGGTGCCCCCGTCGGCGAGCCCGTCACCAAGCCGGGGCTCCACTTCAAGGCTCCTTTCATTCAAGAGGTCCGGCGCTTCGACAAACGCTTGATTTCCTGGGACGGCGACCCCAACCAGATACCCACCCGGGGCGAACAGTTCATTTCCGTCGATACCACCGCCCGCTGGAGAATCGTCGATCCCCTCGCCTTCCTCCAGCGGGTCAACAATGAACAAGGCGCTACCACCCGTTTGAACGACATTCTCGATTCGGTCGTTCGCGACATCATCTCCAGGAGCGATCTCGTCGAAATCGTTCGCTCCAAAGACTGGGCCGTTTCCCAGGCCGACCTCGAGCGTGCTCAAGTCGTCACTGAGGGCGACGAAGAGATCCTCCTCCAGGAAGTTAAAAGTGGCCGGGGTGAGTTGGTGGCCTCCATCCTTGCCACCGCAGGAGCCCTCACTCCTGAATTTGGGATTGAGCTGGTCGACATTCGTATCAAGCGCCTCGATTACGTCGATTCAGTCCAACAACGCGTCTTCGAGCGCATGATCGCCGAACGCCAGCGGATCGCCGAGCAGTTTCGTTCGGAAGGTCAGGGCCGCGCGGCAGAGATCGACGGAGAAACCAAGAGGCTCCTCGCCGAGGTCCAGTCGGCGGCCACCCGCGAAGCCTCCGTCATTCGCGGAAATGCCGATGCCGAGGCCACCAGAATCTACAATCAAACCTTCGGCAAGGATCCCGAGTTCTTTGCTTTCTTTCGTACTCTGGAGAGCTACGCCGAAACCCTCGGCCGCCAGACCACCCTGGTCCTCAATGCAGACTCTGCCTACTTCCGCTATCTTCGTGATATCATCCCTTCCGAATAAACGCTGGAGTGCTTGACCGCACTGGCAAAACCGGGGCTGAGCGAGATGACCAACCACCCCGATCAAAAAGCGTAGCGCCCCTTCACCCCGTACTGGCGGGGGTCGGCGAGCGCTTCGTAGCGCTGTACCCCTTCTCCATTGTCAAAGAAGAATAGACGCTCCTCATAGCGCTCATCGAGCAGATTGCGGCCCCACAAGGTAAAGGTCCACCCACCCCACCGGCAGCCAATCGCTCCATCCAGAGTCACGAAGGAACTCCGCTTTTCATCATGGCTGTTCGATTCGAAGGAACTCCCCTTGCCCTGCAGTCCAAGGAATCCGAACCAGTTCTCAGGCCCCCCGTCGTAGCTCAGGCGTGCGTTCCCGCTCCAGCGGGGCGCATTCGAGAGCCGACGCCCCTCCACCCGACCTCCCGGATCATCGTAGGGATCCCTCCGTGCCTCCAACAACCCGAGGCCAAGATCCACCTTCCATCCGCTCCCGAAATCCCAACTTCCTTCCGCTTCAAGACCATAGTGCTCAGCCCGCGATCCGTTCACCGTCAGGTACTGAAAAAAACCACCTGCTCCCACCGAATCTCTCAACTGAGGATCCTCGCGATAGAGATAGAAAGCCGTCAGCGCTCCGGTCAACCGATCGTCAAAGGCACTCCCTCTCCACCCTATCTCACCATTCCAAAGGGTCTCCGCATCATACGTCAGGGGCTGCCCCTCGATCCGGAAAGTCGGGCTGTTCGCCCCGCCTGCCTTGTATCCCCTCGCCAAACTTCCGAAGATGGTATGGCGGCGGGAGAGGTCATGCTCAAGCGTCACTTTGCCGCCCCAGAGAAAGTCCTCCTTCTCACTCCTTCCCGACCCCAGGAGCCCTTCGTAATAGCCAGCCCCGGTCGACTCCGAGGAAAAGTCCACCTTGTGAATCTCCCCTCTCAACCCAAGGACCAGGCGCGTCCTTTCGCTGATGTCACGTGCTCCCTGAGCAAATACCGCAGCCTCGTTCGTTTCAAAACGCGATTGCGCCTCAACCACCCCGAAGTCCAGAGGTCCACCGCCCAGGTCTCCATCACGGTAAAAGACGTCCGTCTCCTCCTCCAATTGACGGTAATAAACCCCCAGCGTCCAGCGATCAAGCCAACCAAGCGCATCTTTGGTATCCTGAGAGTCGAGCCGTACTTCCTGCGTGAATACGTTGCGGTTCCGATCCGTCTTCAAAAATCCCCGGTAAGATTCCGGCGTCCAATCCGCATCAAAACTGTACACACTCTCGGTCCCTGAAAAAGTGGTCGTAGTCGTCCACCGCGCTACCTTGCCCCCTTCGTACGCACCCTTGATGCTGAATCCGATCGATTCCTGTTCATCTCGTCCGGGTTCGTCTGAAAAGGTTTCAAAATCCCCACCCGAGAGGGCAAATTCATCATAGCCGTTGTCCAGTTTCGCATAAAAAACGCCCCCTTCCCAAACCCAGTCTGACCCCGGCAAGTAACGAAGCTTTAATCGGGTGAAAAACTCGTCCACCTCATTGGTATCCTCTCGACCCAGAAATCGATTCGAGATGAATCCATCGGCCAAATTTCGCTGGACCGCCAGCCGAAAGGTGAGGCGCTCTGGATCACTGCTCAGCAAGGGACCACCCAGCGCCGCACCGCTCTCACGCAACCCCTTGTTTCCAATTCCCCCTTCCAGATAGCCACTCCAAAATGGCCTTGGATCAACCGTCACCAATCGGATCACCCCGGCAGCCGCATTTGCCCCAAAGGCTCCTGCCTGAGGTCCCCGCAGCACCTCAACTTGCTCAAGATCAAACAAACCACCGATCGAACCAATCCCGGTAAAGTCGAGGTCATCAATCAGAAATTGAACAGCAGAATCCGGCGTTTCACCTTCAAACTGAGAGTTTTCACCCACTCCACGAATTTGAAAGTAACGGCTGCGCGAAGTCCCTCCCGTTTGGGTCAGATTGGGAAGGTAACCGACAAGATTTTCAAACTGTCCCAGCTGCCCGTCCTGCAGAAAGGACCCCGGCAGGACTGAGACGCTGGCCGTCGTGTCCTTCAACTCCGCCGTCCACAATGTTCCGGTCACCATGGTGGGCTGAATCTCCTCCAGCACGCCGACTTGCGCCAGAGGTACCTCCATCCCAGCTACGGTAGAAGCCCCCATACCTAAAAAAATGCATCCCGCCCAAAAAGAGGACCGGACCGTTCGTTTCTGATTCTTCATCTTGATCTCATTCGGTGGTTAGAGATCCGGCCTTAGACGCAGGGGCAAAGACCAAGGTGAAGAATCACCAGCTCCTTTCCCTCCGCCGGTATCAACCGGATCAGGTTCAAAGGGATCGCCCCTGTGCTCGCGCAGGGAGGCGTCTCAGACCCATACCAGGTCACCCCTAAGGATCGGGAAAACCTCACTTCCCGCACCTGCTCGGTCAACCCTAAAAATACTTTTTCTTGATCGACTTTTCCCCAGCCCCTGTTCATCCCGAGAGAAATGCCGAGTCCTACCCTTGCCCTTCTCAGCGCCTTCTCCCCCCTCGAGTTGGTGGGAATGGCCTCTGGAATCCTTGCCGTTTTCCTCAGCATTCAAGAGAGGATTCTAGCTTGGCCTGTATTCATTTTCTGCTACGGGGTTTACGTCTTCATCAGCTACCAGGCTGCTCTACCCGCCGCCATGATCCTCAATGCCGCCTTCATCCCCCTCAGCCTCTACGGATGGTGGAAGTGGACCCGAACCGATCTTGATTCCAGGGCCGAGATCCCTGTCCGACGCCATGGCTCACCCGCCCGCATCGTATCCATCCTCCTGATCGGAACCCTCCTTCTCGGATTCCTTCTTTCCCGGACTACCACCAGTTTTTTGCCCTTTCTCGACGCCTTTGCGACCCTTTCTGCCCTCCTCGCCCAGTACATGCTCGGGCGCAAGTATCTGGAAAACTGGACCATCTGGATTATCTCCAACCTCGCTTTCGCCATTCTCTTCGGTGTCCAAGGCTACTACCCCACCGTCGTCATGTTCTGTTTTTTCATCGGCCTCGCCGTCTGGGGACATCTCCAGTGGAGGCCAAAGCTCCAGCCCTCTGCCCCTTGAAAATGCCCCAGCTCTTCTCCTTGGTGCTGATTGGGGCCGAGTGTACTGGTAAAACCACGCTTGCCCGTGCCCTCTCAGAGGAATTAGCGGTGCCTTGGTCTCCCGAGTATGTCCGCCAGTACGTTGACACCGTCAAGCGCCCCTTGACCGCCGAGGACCTCCTGCCTATCGGTCTTGGTCAGCTGGCCGCCGAGGACGCAGCTCGCCATGAGGCGCACCAGCTCGTCATCCATGACACCAACCTCCTCTCATCCATCATCTACGCCAAACACTACTTTCAACAAAGCCTGGCCCAGATCAATCGGGCCTTTGCCCGGCGTTCGTACTCCCTCTACGCCCTCTGCCACCCAGACCTTCCCTGGCAGGCCGACCCGGGCCAACGAGAGGGCCCGGAAACCCGAAGCCTCCTCCACCACAAGTTTGCCCTTGAGCTTCAATCTCGAAAACTCCCCACCCTCGACCTCTCTGGAGCCCTCGACCAACGCATCCAGCTGGTTCGCAGGGCCGTTCTTCCGCTCCTCTAAATTCCTTTGGCAATCCCCCTCCGGGAGGGTTCAACACAGAATCTGAGAAAGTCCTGTCCTTCTTTTCCTGATACAGCTTGCCCCTCCTTCAAAATGGCTTTCGCCTGCTCCTCGATCGGACCCGGCTGTTTCATCAAGGCCTGAAAATATCGCTTAAGTTCCCGCACCGAGGCCGCCGAAACTCCCCTCCGCCTCAGCCCCACCAGATTCAGACCAGAGACCCGGTTTCGCTCCCCGGCGAGGAGGTGTGGTGCGATATCCTTTGTCAGCACTGCCCCCCCGGCGATCATCACCCCGCCGCCAATCCGGACAAACTGATGGTAGAGCGAACCTCCCCCGAGGAAGGCGTCGTCGCCAATCTCAACGTGCCCCGCGATTTGGCAGGCATTCGCCACGACTACCCGTGAACCCACCATCGCATCGTGGCCAACATGGGATTGAGTCATTAAGTAGCAGTCTTCTCCCACCCTGGTCACGCCCCCGGGCAGGATGCTCCGATGCACGGTAACCCCCGCCCGCACCACCGTTCCCTTGCCAATCGAAACGCCACTCGGAATCGAACGATCAAAACCTACAAACTGCGGATCATCACCCAACACCGCATGGGAACCGACGACTACTCCTTCGCCAAGCAATACCCTCGGGTAAAGGATAACGCCCGTTTCCAGACGACATCCCTTTCCCAGAACCGAGCCGCTGCGGAGGTGACAAAAGGGTCCTACCTCGGTGCCTTGACCAATTTCAACCCCCTCCTCGACCACCGCCGATTTGTGTATCCAATAATCCATGCTCAGCGTGTTCTCACCTCGGAAAAAAGATCCATTTGTTGGGGTCGCACCATTTCGAAAAGCTTGAGGACATGTAAAAGCTGAAGCGACTCCGGATCCCGAGGATTTGGAAGCCCCTCAGCCTTTTGGATCAAATGTTCAATAATCGAACGAAGGGTCAGGAGGTGCTCGACTCCTACTTCCCGCAACATCCGGATTGCCGCCTCCCGATGAGGATCGCCAGAGGGCAAGCCCGGCAAAATCAGGATCCGTTTACACCGCACCAATCCACTTTCCGGAGCCCCCCAAGTCGCCTCCGATTCCTTGCCCAAAATCACTGCCAACTCCCTGACCAGATTCTTTTCAAGATACCCGCAAAACGCTTTCCCGTTTTTCAACATCCGGGCCGTGATCCCTCCGGCCCCCCATCCGCGAACACAAACAATCGCCGACTCAATTGCCGTCAAATCGGAGACGAAGAGCTGAAAGGCCTCAAGCTTTTCAGCGCTGCCTCCCAGCCGAATTATCTGCAGATCAACCCCGCCTCCGCCCCCTTTCTTTTCATGTCGCAGAGAGTCCACCAGCGGGGGGCGCCGCACTAAAAAGCCTGCTTCTTCGAAATAATACCGAACCAATTGCAAGTAGAGCTGATGGCTCATCCCCCACTTGAGGTCATTCCTTCTGCCCCCATCACCGCATCCTTACGCTCTTTTCCAAAAAGGTCGCTTTCTGCCAAATAACGGCGGCGCAAAAGCTCCCAGGCGCTGACCAGAAAGGCCGTCAGGGGAACCGCCAGAATCATTCCAAGAATCCCGTCCAGGGCAGTGCCCCAAAAGAAGATCGCCACAATAATGGCCACCGGATGAAGGCCTGTCTCCTTGCCCATCACTTTGGGAGAGATCACATTACTCTCAAGGGTCTGAACGATCGTAAAGACTCCAAGAACGAGAACCAGCAGCCAAACACCACCCTCCGGCTGGAAATAAGCGACCGGCAACGCCGTCGCCAGGCCGATGATTGTCCCAAGGAAGGGAATGATGTTTAAAGCCCCGAGGAAGAGACCGATAAGAAAACCAAACTGCAGCCCCACCAAAGTAAAACCCAAAGCCAAGAGGCATCCAGTGATCGCCGCCACCACGATCTGTCCCCGAAAGAACGCTACCACATACCGAACAAAATCCTTGGTCAGGGTGATCAAATCCTCCCGCCACTTGTCCTTCAAAAAGTCCAGCTCCCCTTCGATTTTTCCGTAGGCATCAAACTTCCCCACCATGAAATAGAAAAGGTACACCGGAATAATCCCCAAAAGGGTCGCCGTCTTTAGGGCCTCGATCATTTGCCGCCCCACCCCCTGCAGCATGGAAAGGGATGTTGCACTCATTCGTTGCAGCCAGCTCACCGTCTCGTCGACGATCGCACTGGTACGTTCCGGACCAACCCGTTCTTCCATGATGCGAACCAAATCCGGAAACTGTGCCGTAAAAAACCCGATGATATTTCCAACCAGATCTGGCAGGGAGCGAATTGCCGCAAGGGTCTGGCTCACCAGAATGGGGAGGAGGATACTGGCGACCAGAGCCGCCGAGAGACCAACGATCAGAAAGAGGGCGAGGACACACTTTGTCCGGGACCATTTGGTCTTGCTAACCAGCCAATCCACCGCCGGGCGAAGGAGTACCATCAAAATCAAGGCGGTCGCCAAAGGCCAGATCACCCCGCTAAAGGTGATCACCGCGCTGCGGGCAAGCTTCAAGATTTCGAAAAGGGTCAGGGCAATAACAACGAGAGCGGCCGAGGTCAGGCCAACGGCTACAATCTTGCGCTGCTGCGGGCTGAAGAAATCCTCCCTCCGACTATCTTCGATTTTGTCCATACCTTTCCACTACAGCTTTTGATTTCGCCCTCCTTCGGGGTCAATCGGATATTTCCTTCTCACCGACCATCCCAGAATCCACTTGCCCAATCAGAGTGTTCTCATGATTTTTGGAACCGCCAACTTTCCGCCTTGTGAAACTTTCCCAAGCCAGCCCAATTCTGCTCGTTGAAGACAATCTGATTAATCAGAAGGTGGCTTGTCTCTCCTTAAAGAGCCTCGACATCGATTGCATCGTCGCCACAACTGGCGAGGAGGCCATCGAGATTTTGGAGGAGCAAAGTTTCAACATCATTCTCATGGATTGCCGTCTGCCCGGCATTGATGGCCCCGAGACTTGCCAACGCATTCGTCAAATTGAAAAGGAAAAAGCCTCTCCAAAAACCTACATCATCGGTTTTTCAGCGGGGACTTCCAACTCCCTTGAGGATTGGCCACAAAAATCACGCATTGATGCCGTCCTGCCCAAACCGTTTCGAATCGAGGATTTAGAAGAAAAGATACGAAATGCTCTCCAATCTCGTGAAGCCTGATTTCTCGGTTCCGCTTCCGGGCTCACTTCCGCCTTCCGGCTCTTTCACCCACCCGATCTTTCGCTTGCCATTACGAGGCTCTCTCCAATACGTTGAAGGCTTCCTTAAGGGTCTGGCCACCTTAGCTCAGCTGGTAGAGCAGTTGATTTGTAATCATCAGGTCGTCGGTTCGATCCCGACAGGTGGCTCCATCCTCCCGGCCTGATCACCTTTCGCAGCCCCTCCTCGCCTCAATTCGCCATCGACGGAGTCCCCTCTCAATTAGTCCTGGCCCGGAAATCCCGGTGCAGCTTCAACGCCCGCCCCAACCGAGGGCACGCTTATTTATTTAGCCCGCTTGACTGCCGTGGAAATTGCCCGACTCGCTTCGAAGAGGAGACCCACGTCAACGCTGTAGCAGAGGTACTGGACCCCCAATTGACGGTAGCAATGCGCCGTTTCCACCGATTCGACGAAGGTCCCCACCGGGATTCCCTTGGCCGCGCATAGACGTACAACTTCACTTAAGGCGTCAACAACCTCGCGCCGCTCCACTTCTCCAGTAAATCCGAGGGACTGCGAGAGGTCATAAACTCCAAGAAAAATAACGTCCACCCCGGGAACCTCGAGGATTTGGACCAGATTCTCCAATCCTGCCCGTCCCTCAACCTGGGCAATCACCGATATTTCATTGGCACTCGAAAAATAGAGCCCCTTCTCCATCGAGCTGTGCTCAGCAGCCCGAACATAACGGCAAACTCCCCGCTTCCCCATTGGGCCAAACCTCGCCGATTCGACAGCTCTTTGGGCGTCCTCGGCCGTCGAGATATGGGGGATCTGGATCGCCGCAGCCCCGAGGTCGAGGGCCCTCCCAATCTGATTTGTGGTTAGCACGCGGACTACTGCGGAAAGACCGGTTCGCTCAGCCGCCCGAATTAGATTACCCAGATTAACGATATCGTTGGGGCCGTGCTCGAGGTCGAGGATCACAAAATCAAATCCTCCATAGCCCATCGCTTCGATCAGATTCGGATCACTGGTCTTACTGAAGGGGCCGACCAGGGCTTCTCTTTTCAAACGCTCGTGTAATGAAGACTTTTCCACTCTCATCGTCTTACTGTATCCATAGATTGGATACGCCGCAAAGGCCGCCTTCCGCTAATTCTACCCCGGTGATTTCTCCAAATACCCACTTCCGGGTCGCGCAGCACAAAAAGCTGCAACCCGGAGGGCTGCCGTCTTCGGTAACCGGACCCAAATCGAAAGAACTCTTTTCCATAGAATTGCCCCATCCTGAAACCTCCGTTCTTTTTTACAAGCTGATAAAAGGTTTTACCCAACCAGGGAAATCGATAACCTTTCACCAGTATCATTTGAGTCTGGGTCAATAGAACCAGTCCCCTTTCCAGCCTCCCTTTTCCCTTACTCAGAAAATCAGACATCGATGTTTAAAGATTCCATCCCTCTTCCACCAGCCCCACGAGCGGTCAGGCTTCGGGACGTCGCCGAACATGCTGGTGTCAGCCTTCCCACTGTCTGCCAGATCCTCAACCCGACGAGCAAGCGAGCCGGTCTCTTTGCCATCGAAACGCAGAAAAAGGTCCGAGCCTCCGCCCGGGAACTGGGCTATCGTCCGAATATGGCGGCCCGCTCCATGGCCCAGCGACGCTTTGGCAACCTCTCTCTGATTCTGAGTCGGCACGAGAACCGGAGCATCCTGCCGACTGGTCTTCTCGCTGGCATCGACCACGCCCTCGCTGATGCCGGAATGCACCTGATGGTTAGCCACCTGACCGATAGTCGATTAACCGATGAGGGGGAGGTCCCGGATTTGCTCAATCAACTAGTCAGCGACGGCCTCCTCATGAACTACAACGCTCACATTCCCCGAGCCATGATCAAGCTGATCGATCGTTTTCAGCTACCCACCATTTGGATCAATTCCAAGCAAGCCAAGGATTGCACTTTCCCCGACGATGAAAATGGGGCCTACGCCCTCACTCAGTTGGCACTAAAGAGAGGTCACCGTCGGATCGCCTTCGTCAACTATACGACCGGCCGAAATCCAAAAAGCTGTCACTACAGCATCATCGATCGCCAGCGAGGGTTTGAGCGGGCAATGGGGGAGGCTGGTCTCAAGGGCCGGATAATCTCGGAACAAACCGAATTGAATCCGGCGGAACGCCTGAAGAATGTTCATGCCTGGTTGAAGGAGCCTGAGCGTCCCGACGCAGTAATTTGTTACGGCCAAAATGAATTCCAGCCGATTTTTGCCGCCATGGACCAAATGGGCCTTACCCATCCCTCTGACCTGGGCATCTTTGGGATTCATGATCGGCCAATAAACCATTGCGGCACCATTGTCCCCACCGCCATCCTCCCCGAGTTCGAAATGGGTCAACGTGCGGTCAACATGATGCTCGACAAACTTCGCAACTCATCCGGTCCACTCCCGCCCGCTCCCATTCCCCTCAAAATTCACCCGGCCAGTTAATCCATTATTCCGCCTTGCCACTCGAAGCTTTACGGCTATTTTATACCGATGTAAGTCTAGCTCATTCTGCTTCGGCATTTTCAAACTCCACTCCGATTCCCTCACCCCCATGACTCATGAGAACAAACAGGGTGCCGCCCTGCCCATCGCCCTCCTGATAGCCGCCCTCATCCTGGTCGTCTCCCTCTCGATCTCTTCCCTCCTCCGGACCGATCTGCAAACCGCTGGAAACAAGGTTGCCAAGGTCCTCGATCAACAGAACGCTATTTTCGCCCTTCAGATTGCTATCGGTGATCTGCAAAAAAGTTCGGGCATCGACCAGGCAGTCACCGCCAACGCCGAACTTCTACGCGCTGATAACACAGCTTCCGCCTATAAAAAGAAATGGCTCGGGGTCTGGAGCAATAATTCGAGCGACTTTGATTCCCTAAACCCGGTGCCCCAGTTTGAAACCTGGTTGGTTTCCGGGGGCAGCCTCCAATCCCTTTCAAAGGATCGCGAAAAGGTTTTCGACACTTTTCTAGTTGAGCCAGCCGCCGATGGGACCCTCGGCAACACGACCAACCAAGTGCATATGGTGGGCCTCACCTCGGTTGTGGATCCCGCCGATCAGGTCTTTGTGCCACGGGTGAGTTTCTCCCAAGACGGACGAAACTCCAGCTACGCTTACTGGGTCTCTGACGAGTCTCAAAAGATTCTTTTAAATCTCCCAGACGAGGACGAAGACATAGCCCTAACCTCGGTACGGAGGAGGTCCAGGGTATCAGCACCGGCCTCACCAAGCTTTGAAGACCTCACCAGTTTAGGCCCTGCTTTGACCGCCTTGAACGCTGAAGATCAGGCCAAGCGTTCACGCTTGACCTTCCTGAACGACACCGGGCTGCTCTCAACTGCGACCCTGCTGGGTATGCGGAAATCCTTCCACGATCTCAGTCTGAATAACCTTGGTCTCTTCACCAACCCCGTTCAGGGCGGATTGAAAAAGGACCTTTCTTATGTCTTCGAAATGTCAGAAGCCAGCTTTCGCGCCTCTGAATTCGGTCGCGACCTCAAGGCGCAGCCCTTGGAATACGTCACCGATAACTCGGGCGCCTCGGCCCCCACCAAACCGATCTTTAATTTTCGTCCCCAAAAGGCCGATGGAACGCTGCCCGACGGGATGGAGGAGGACTCAATCTTCCGGGGTCCCACCTTCGATCTGCTTCGCGATCACTACCGTCTACACCACAAAGTAAAGGATCCCTTTTCCCAACCGGTTGCCAAGGCCCAGGGCTACTTCCCAAACGCCTACTTCAACCGAAACGTCGATCAGTTTAATCGATACATAACGGCACCGGAACTGCATTCCGCCATGTTTGAATCCAGTGCCTACAACACCGAAGCAGCGACCCGCAATGAAGCAAAGTTCGCTCCCGCTGTAAGTGACCTGGTCAGCACTCGGGCCAACAACTATGGAGGGGCCGGTAAACCACGCCCGCGCTTTACCAATACCGAAGTTGCTCCCGAGATCGTACGCATCCTCCTCATGGCCAGCATCCGTCTGGAGAATATTCGACCAAATTCAGACCCCACAAACTTCCCCACTGCTCTGCGTGAGGGAGACTTGACCCTAATCCTCGAACCAATCGTCTACGTGCACAATCCCTACAACGTCGCGCTCGAGTTTGATGCCCTCCGCGCTTTTATGTTCCGGATCGATTTTGGTCTAACAGCTTTCACGATGGAGAGTACCGGTTGGCCCTTTTACTCGCGGCACCGGGGAAGCAATGCCAACTTGAGTTCATACATCAGAAAAGAGGCCATCGGAAACGGCACCCTGGCTGATTTGTCAGGTCCCAATCGCGATGCTGCCCTTGCCTTGGACTTGGTCGTCACCAGGGCCGGTCTACCCGCCAATGACCCAATCACCCTCCTTCCCGGGGAGATCAAGGCCTTCACTGCCAATGCCAACAGCACCACATCCATCGGAGACGACTACCGCGTAGTCCTCGAGGAGAATGTAAATGCCTATTCGTTCTCCGGTGGACTCACCATGACCTTTCTGGAGGGGAATGAAACTGCCTCCAGTGTCAAGCCTTTTGTGGTAAGGGATTCGACATGGCTAGGGTATGTCTTCGATTTTAATGGTGGATCCGTCGGGAATCGTGGAACCACCCCCGTGCCCGGGCGTGGCAGAATGTCAGAATACGGAGCCATCCTCACCTACCTGCTATCGAGGGAAGATACCCAGGCCCTCCCCTCGCGGACCTCAACTGAATCGCCCGGCTTGCGCCATTTGATGCTTTATCCTCAGAACTTCCTCTCTGGGATGGCGGGACACACCGCTGACGGCGACGTAAGCTTCAAACTACCCGCGCTCTCTTTCGATCACCTTCTCAACGACCGCCACTACGTGGGCTTCATCGACTTCTACATGAAACCCACCCTCGGTGAGCACTATCAGACCAGCCTCTTTCAGCATCACGCCACCCGGGCCATCGCTCTCAATCCTGAACTCAACGGTGCGATCGGTAAAAACGGAGCCCGGATCGCCCCCACTTGGGGAATGAGCGTTGCAAACGAAATCGAAGCAAATGGCGGAGAGCCACCCAGCGCTCGATTGGGCTTCGGAAGCAGCGGCAAGAGTTACTGGGGGACCGGACTGACCGTTGCCGATGGTCAGCCAAAGGTCATCCTCTACGACGTTCCGACCCGCCCGCTCACCTCCCTCGGAGAATTCCAACACCTCAACCAGCAAATCCATGTTTGGGAACCAGCCTTCGCTATCGGTAATTCTCGCGCCTCGCCCTACATCCCGCGCGATCGCATCTGGCAAGTCGCCTCCAACAAGGACCTCGTTCACCCCCAATTTGACGTCTCCTACCTCTCCAACCAAGCACTCTGGGACCAGTATTTCTTCTCTTCAATCTCCAAGCCCTACGGGCCAGATGAGTATCTCGTCGGCCTTCCCATGCGCGAGGCTATTTCCCTCTGGGATGCTTCTCCCCTCAATCCCCGCATTCGTCCAGTAGGGCGCCACCAGCTCTCGGAACGGCTTGATGCCCTCGACGAGATAGCATACGGGGCGGAACAAACCCGCCCCGACGAGGGCTTGCCGCACAATCGAGTCGCCGAATTTTATGGGATGGCCGGGATGTTCAACGTCAATTCGATCTCAGTCGAAGCCTGGAAGGCCATATTGGGAAGCTTGAATCAAAGCGACGTGGAAATCGTCTCGGACTCTGGCGAGGTCGTCCCCTTGAAGCTTGGGGACAGTCTAAGACTATTTCCCAGGGGTTCCCTCCAAGGCGGAGGCACCTCTTCATCCTCGGCAGACCGGTGGAATGGGCTGGCAAGTCTCAGTGCCGCCGACGTCGATCGTTTAGCACGGGAGATCGTCGAGCAGATCAAACTGCGAAGCCGCTCCCGCGGCGCTCCTTTTGCATCTCTCAGCCACTTCATCAATCGGGAATTGACTAACGGTCCCTTCGGTTTGGCGGGCCCCCTTCAGACTGCGATCGATCAAGCCGCCTTTGACCCCGATCTCTTCACCTCTCAGGGCGCGGCGATTAA
>DAISIK010000004.1:0-121528 GCA_036822055.1 Puniceicoccaceae bacterium | reverse complement strand
TCCTAGCTCTCTGCTCCACCTTTTTGTGCTTTTCGTGAATTTCGTGGACAACCTCTCCGCTACGTCCTTCAGCACCTAAAAGGGCAAGCATCACCTGTCTTTGGCTCCGTCCACCCGCTGGATGCGCATGGGCGCTGTTCCGGTAAATTCGACCTTTCTCTTTCCGCTCTACCGTTCCCACCCCCAATTCGGAGGTGGTTAAAACTCAGTTCCGCGAGGAATTTGGAACAATTTTCCGACGTTTGCTACCCCGTTTGCGTTTGGTCTCATAGAGGGCCGTGTCGGCCGCTCGCATCAAGTTGTCCAAACCGGCACCCGCTGTCTTTTGCTGCTCATCGGAACTCATGCCATGGGAGAACTGGATGAGGAATGGAACATCCCGCTCCACACAGATCCGTTGGGTTTCTTTTGCTAACCTCTCCAGGGCATCTTCCACCACAACCTCATCAAATTTCGGAAGGAAAACCGCAAACTCATCTCCCCCGAGGCGCGCGACGATTTCACCGCTATGGAAGATGTGCCTCAAGCAATCACTGAAGACCTTCAAGGCCCAATCGCCCATGGCGTGACCATAGGTGTCGTTCACCTCTTTGAATCCATCAAGGTCGAAATAAAGAACCCCCGGGACCTCTTTATCCGCAATGGCACCGGTGTAGGCCTCTACCGCCAGGCTAAAATACCCGCGCCTGTTGAACAGATCGGTCAGATCGTCCAAAACTGCCAAGCGCTTTAAAGTCGTCGCCAGCCGATACCTCTCCTTGGCATATCGAATGGCCCGAATCAGTACCTTCTCATTGAACTCACCCTTAACCAAATAATCCTGTGCTCCGCGCTGGACGGCCATTACTCCGTTCTCCTGGCTGTCGTCACCGGTCAGGACAATCACCGGACAGTTCGTGTCCGCATTCAAAAATTTATCCAGAGTTTCCAAACCAGAGGTCCCCGGTAGGTTGAGATCCAGCAGTGCCACGTCGAATTGCTGGGAGGTCGCGGCTTCAATCGCAGCCTCGAGGGTTTGAGCTGATTCCGTGGTCACCTTACGCTGGAAACCCTTCTTCAAAACAATATTCACCGTTCGCGTGGCAAGGGGATCGTCCTCAACCAGCAGTAGCCTCAGCCATTCATCAGGAGGCATCAATCCGGACAAACCGGGGGAAGGTTGCGAACCAGCTAGCATCATTTTGATTCCAAAAGTAAAATTCGGGGAAGTATGGGGATTCCGTGACTGCGCATGCGTCGTCAATGACCCAATACAGACCACACTCCATGCAAACACTTTGGAAATCTAAAAGGCAAGAAAGATTGCCCGCCTCCATCTTACCTCTACCCAATCACCTCGATAAAACTTGGCCTCAAGCCGACCCCTTAGTGATGGACGAGTTAATTTTCCATTAAAGTGGCGCTCCCTTTCGCGGAATAGGTTGTCTCCAGTGCTAGATTACGAGAGTGTCTCCGGGCGGGTCTAATGGATCTCGGATCGCTCCACCTCAACTCCTTCATCCAAAGTTCACCTCCTCCCAACTCATGAAACTTCGGCTCCTCACTTCCGTCTTATTCACGGGGATCTTGTTCGGTATCAGCAATCATGCTACAGCTCAAGGAACTCCCGGCCCTTCGACGCTCAAGCGGATTGCTTATATCTACGGCGATGTGGCAGCCAATGGCGCCATCCCGTCTGGTCCCGAAGCCCCGTATGATCAAATGCTCCTCACCGACTCGGGCTCAACGGGGCTCTCCATCTTTCGCCAACTGGTGGAGACCGAGGGTTATCAAATCGATCAATTTTATGACGCCACGACCACGCTGAATGCTGCCTTTCTGGATCAGTTCGATGGCATCATCTTCGGCCTCCACCAGAAAATATGGTCAAATACCGAGAAAAATGCCCTCGACGCCTGGTTGAGGTCTGGAGGCCGCTTCCTCACCTATAGCGACTCGGCTTCCGGCGGGCGATTCAACCTCGTAGGTATCAAAAATCCGGTTGGCCAAAATGCAGTAAACAACCTGACCTCCGCCTATGGGCTTCAGGTCACCGTCGACCAAGGCGGCGGCACCCGTGCCTACACTGCACCGTCCACCAACGCCCATCCCATCGTTGAGGGTCCCTTGATCCTGGAAGGAGAAGGAGTCTCGCCGGTCGCCGTCGACCCCAACTCGGGGGCAGAGGTCCTCATCGCCTTCGGCTCGTCCAATCAGATCTCTGGCAGCGGGTTGAACATCGATGCGCAGGGGGTTACCATCTCCAATCCGCTCTGGGCCAGCCTGGCTCTCCAGTCAGTGGGCTCGGGTCACATCCTGGTCATGTTCGACCGCCAGCCCATGTGGAACTCGGGCCCCGGATCCGATATCTCCAAACGCGACAATACCGAAATTCTCCGCCGCATCGTCCGCTTTCTGGTCGGAGAACTTTCCGGCCCAGACCTTGATCCTCAATTCACCGCCACCCCAACCTCTGGAAACGCACCCCTTCTGGTCCAGTTTGACGCTTCCGCCTCTAACGCGATCAATGGTCCAATCGCTTCCTATGCCTGGGATTTTACCGATGATGGCATCCAGGACCAAACAGGCGTCAGCGCCTCCCACCTCTATCCAAACATTGGTACGTTCGTCGCTCGACTCACCATTACCGATTCCCTTGGAGAGACTGCTTCCCTCACCCAGCTGATCGAGGTCACCGATCCTTCACCACCTCCCTCTCAGACTCCCACCGCCGGCCTGATTGCTGAGTGGCTCTTTTCTGAAAGTTCTGGCCCCACCACTCCCGACACCTCGGGCTTCAACCGAGATGGTACCCTTGACAACGCCTCCCGTACGACCGGCTACCTCGGCGGAGGGATGGCCTTCAACGGCAGCAATTCGCGTGTCGCCGTGCCTACTTTTGAACTGGATGGCCCGGCCCTCACCCTCAGTGCCTGGATTCGATGGGAGGGCGCGAGTACGGTCGACTCCCGCATCTTTTCCAAAGCCTCCAATACCACTGCCTCTAACCACATCGTAGCCCTCGGAACCCATACGGACGGGCGCCTCCGCGCCAGGCTGAAAACAGGCGGCAGCACCACCGAGCTTTTCACCCCAAATCAGGTCATCTCGGTCCAGACTTGGCACCATGTGGCCCTTCGGTACGACGGCAGCGTCCTCCAAATTCTTGTCGATGGGGATGTCGTCGCCTTCACCTCACAGACCGGGATCATCGACACGGCTCCATCCATTCCAGTAGCGATCGGTAATCAACCGAGCGGCGCTGGCGATCGCCCCTTTAATGGCATTCTCGACCAGATCCGAATCTACGACCGCGCCCTTTCGGCAGCCGAGATCAATGCACTCGCCAACGAAAGTCTGCCCCCCGCTTCCTTCGCTGAGTGGATTTCCGGTCTCAGCAGTCCTCCTCCACCAGATCAACGCGGCCCATCGGATACTCCCCTCGGCAACGGGATCAGCAACCTGCTCGTCTATGCCCTCGGTGGACACCCCATGATCGCAGGCTCGACTCCGCTGCCAGGGGTCTCGCTTCTCCCGGCTACCAGCGAACTTCCCCCGGTTCTGTCCCTAACCTACCGTCGCTTTCGGTCCACCCTCACCTATACCGTAGTCGGCTCCACCGATCTACTGAGCAATACCTGGACCAGCAACGGCATCGACCAAGGCTCGGGAGAGGTAGGTTCCGAGGTCACCGCCACCCTCCCCCTCGACCCAACCGTCACCTCTGCCTTTCTACGGCTGGAGGTGGTCGAGACTACCGTAGATCCTGATTGATAGCGGAACAGCCCCTCCGCTAGAGGCGGTTGATCGCCTCAGCGAAAGTGCGGCAGGCCTCGTCCACAACCGCCTCATCATGCGCCGTGGAAAGGAAACAGGTCTCGTAACCGGAGGGCGGTAAATAGACCCCACCGTCGAGGCAGGCGTGAAAAAATCGAGCGTACGTCCGATGGTCAGCCGCGGTCGCCGCCTTCCCATTGCGCACCGGAGACTCCCCGAAAAAGATCCCAAACATCGAGCCAGCCCGGGGAACCTGCACCGCGATTCCACGCCGCCTGGCGGCACCCTCAATTGCTCCGGCGATCGCTTCTCCAGCCGCTTCGAAAGATGGATAAAGAGTCGGCCCGAGCCGCTCCACCGCCGAAAGGCCCGCCGCGAGGGCCAGCGGATTGCCGCTCAGGGTTCCGGCCTGGTAAACGGGGCCCACTGGAGCCAAACATTGCATAACCTCACGCCGTCCTCCAAAGGCCCCCACCGGCAGACCACCCCCGATCACTTTCCCCAAAGCCGTAAGGTCCGGCAAAATCCCGGTGACCTCCTGGACCCCTCCCGGAGCAATCCGGAAGCCAGTCATTACCTCGTCAAAAATCAAGATTGTCCCGTGCGCCGCAGTCACCTCCCGGAGGCTTTCAAGGTAGCCTGGCTCAGGTAAAATAAACCCACAGTTGGCCGGGTAAGGCTCCACGATGACGGCCGCTATTTCCCCTCCGCGTTCCCGAAAAACTGCCTCCAGTGCCTCCACCGAGTTGAAGGGTAGGACCACCGTCTCGCTAGCATAGGCTGCCGGCACCCCCGCACTGTCCGGGATCCCCAAAGTAAGCGCCCCGGATCCTGCCGCCACCAGAAGCCCGTCCACGTGCCCATGGTAGCAGCCTTCAAATTTAATCACCTTGTCCCGCCCGGTGAAACCACGGGCCAGCCGGATCGCCGACATCGTCGCTTCCGTCCCACTGTTGCACATCCGCACCTGCTCGACCGACGGCACCTTATCGATCACCATTTTTGCCATCGGTAGCTCGTAGGGATTTGGGGTACCAAAACTGGTACCCTTAGCCGCCGCCTCAACAATAGCCTCTCGAATCAATCGATCATTGTGCCCGTGGATTGCCGGTCCCCAGGTACAGACAAAATCAATCAATCGCTGCCCATCGACCGTTTCCAGATAGGCTCCATCTGCCGAGGCGGTCACAAATGGCGTACCGCCAACCGACCTAAAGGCTCGCACGGGCGAGTTAACTCCACCGGGAATCAGCTCAAGGGCCTCTTTGAAGATCTGATCAGAAAAAGGTTTTACCATCCCGGTGAGCGTCCCCGGGAGGCCCGCCCTGGTCAACTTCCCAATGAGTTTTTCAATCGAAGGATCAGGCCTACCTGAATTCCGACCTAGTCCCCCTTGGATACCACGTTTTTGGCACAGAATTCATCCCTCAAAACCCGAATCACCCGCTGCACATCCTCGCGAATGATCGAGTAGTAGATCGTTTGCCCTGCTCTCCGGGTTCCTACGATCCCCGCACCTCGCAACTGTGAGAGATGCTGAGAGAGTGCTGACTGCCCCAGATCAACCTTCTCATTCAATTCGCCGACACTCTTCTCCCCCTCGTGCATTAGGACACACAACACCTTCAAACGCTCTCGGTGGGCCAACAGCCGCAGCATCTCCACCGCCTTGCCCAGGCTTTCCCCGGCAAACAATTCCTCGAGGGACAAATCGTCGATTCCAAAACTTGACATTTATTAGGAAATTCTAAATTAGAAATTACTTATGGAGAAAGCAAAAGCAAACACTTCCCTCAATCTTGATCGAGCCATCTTCCGCCTCGCAGGATTTTTCATCCTCATGTCCCTCCTTCTCTCTCAGCTTCACCACGGCTTCTGGCTGTTGTTTACGGCCTTTGTCGGACTCAACATGATTCAGGCCTCGTTCACCGGGTTTTGTCCAGCTGCCACCCTCCTGCGAAAGCTCGGTCTCCGCGATGGATGCGCTTTCTCTTGCAGTTCTGAAGGTCCGAAAACCTGACGGTCGCCCGACGGCCCTTTGCACCCGCTCTGGAAATTTTCTCCACCTCTTCGCCATGAGCTATCGCCTTGCCACTCTCGGAATCCACCGTCCCCGCAAAGTTATTACAGCTTCGTTACTCGCTGCAAGCTCCGTCCTATTCTTCGCCAGCTTACCAAGCCTCTTTCCCGAGTCTTTGCCATTGCTGAACTCTCTCAAGGTGGATACCGACCCGGAGAACATGCTCGCCCAGGACGAGCCGACGCGTCTTTTCCACCGCCAGGCCAAGGCAGAATTTTCGATTCATCATAATATTCTCCTCGGCGTCATCAATCGAGATCATCCGGATGGGGTTTTCACCCCCGAGACCCTTTCCAACATCCAATCGATTACTGACCTCGCCCACTCCCTTGAAGGAGTCGTGCAGCACCAACTGATTGCCCCCTCAAAACTCGACAACATCCAGCAAGTTGAACCCGGCTTTGTCGCCTTCGACTGGATCATGCCAGCCGTCCCTCAAGACCGCCCCGAGGCCCTCGCCGTCCGCGATCGGCTCCTCAATTTGCCCATCCTTCGCGGCTCTGTGGTTTCCACCGATGGGAGGGCTCTGGCACTCCAGATTCCGCTCGAATCAAAAGACCTCAGCTATCAAACCGCCCTCCTCCTCCGCGAGCATATCGATACCTTGCCCGAGACCGGTGCCGAGTACCACATCACCGGTCTGCCGGTCGCCAACGACACTTTCGGCGTCGAGATGTTTATCCAGATGGCCATCTCAGCACCCCTCGCCATGGGCCTCATCTTTTTGCTCATGTGGGCCTTTTTCCGGGATCTCCGCCTCATCATCTCCCCCCTCCTCGTCGCCCTGCTTTCGGTCATCATCACCATGGGACTGCTCGTGATTACCGGCCACACCATCCACATCATGAGTTCGATGATCCCGATTTTCATCATGCCGATCGCCGTTCTTGATGGGGTTCACATTCTCTCCGAGTTTTACGACCGCTACCCGGAAACACGAGATCGCCGCCAGACCATCCAGTCCGTCATGAGAAACCTCTGGCGTCCCATGCTCTTCACCTCGCTCACCACCATCGCAGGCTTTGGCTCTCTCGCCCTGGCCCCTATCCCGCCGGTTCAAGTCTTTGGGGTCTTCGTCGCCATTGGCGTCCTCCTCGCCTGGTTGCTCACCGTGCTGCTCATTCCCGCTTACATTGTCCTATTCCTCGACGAAGCCAAACTCGCCTCCTTCGGACATAAAAAGCCCTCACCGTCCACCAACGGCCATCGCTCAATCCTTCCCTCTCTCGGAAAATGGACCTTCCGGCACCATCGAGGTGTTATCGGCTTAGCCATCTTCCTGTCCGTGGTTTCATCGCTGGGGATCCTGCGCATCGTCGTCAACGACAACCCCCTCAACTGGTTCCAGGCAACACATCCTCTCCGCCTCGCAGATTCGGCACTCAACCAGCATTTCGCAGGCACCTATCCCGCCTACCTGAGCCTCCAGGCCAAAGATCCGGAAACCTTCAAACAACCCGAGGTCCTCTCCTGGATCGCCAATCTACAAACTTCGCTTGAAAGCCAGGATCTGGTCGGCAAAACCGTTGCCCTGCCCGATCTGGTTAAGACCGTCTACCGGGAGTTGATTTCCGGTGACCCTGCCGACTATCGCCTTCCTCCCTCCGCCCCTGCGGTCTCCCAAACCCTCCTTACCTTCGAGGGAAGCCACCGTCCCGACGACCTCTACCAGCTGGTCAATCCCGCTTTCGACCACGCTGTCATCTGGCTCCAACTCAAAAGCGGAGACAATCGCGATATGAACGAAGTGGTCCAGGCCGCCAACGCCTACCTCACCTCCCACCGCCCCGAATGGCTTCTGCAAGAATCCTGGTTCGGTCTCACTTTTGTGAATACGGTTTGGCAGGATAAGATGGTCCTCGGAATGTTGGAGGCCCTCGCCTCCTCCTTCCTCATTGTCCTCCTCCTCATGGTTCTCCTCTTCCGGTCATTCCTCTGGGGGCTCCTCGCCATCCTTCCCCTCAGTGCGACCATTGTTCTGATCTATGGAGCGATTGGATTTTTCGGTAAGGCTTACGACATGCCGGTCGCCGTTCTTTCTTCACTCGCCCTCGGTCTGGCCGTCGACTACGCGATCCATTTTCTCGTGCGAAGTCGCGAACTGATCCGCCAAACGGGGAGCTGGGAAGCTGCCTTGCCAATCGTTTTCGAGGAGCCCGCACGCGCCATCTTCCGCAATATCGTGGTCGTTGGGGTGGGGTTTCTTCCCCTCCTCCTCGCCCCTCTGGTCCCCTACCAGACCGTTGGCCTGCTCATCTCCTCAATCCTCGTCACCGCCGGCCTGGTCACCCTGACCCTTCTGCCAGCCCTTTTAAAATCATTCACCAAGTCAAAATTGCCATAATTGTATCAATTTTTCTAATACAAATGAACTCAGCCTCATCCAGCTTCAAAAGTTACTTCCTTCGCCGCTTGCTCGTCCTCTCCGCCTGCCTCGGGGGAGGGGCCCCAGCCTTCGCCCTCACCGCGGACGAAATCGCTGAGCGAGCCTCTGCCGTGGCCTACTATCAGGGAGATGACGGCCGGGCCGAGGTAACGATGTCGATCACCGATGCCCGCGGACGCGAACGTCGACGTGAAATGACCCTCCTCCGCAAATCAATGGACCAGCCAAACGGGCCCCAGCGGTTTTTCGTCTATTTCACCGCCCCTGCCGATGTCAGCGGAACTACTTTTCTGGTTTGGAAAAATCCTGGCTCGCAGGATCAACGCTGGCTTTACCTCCCGGCTCTTGACCTTGTCCGCCGAATTGCCGCAACCGATGAGCGAACCAGCTTCGTCGGCTCCCATTTCTTCTACGAAGACGTCTCTGGTCGCGCCCCGGGAGATGACAACCACACCCTTGACCGCGAGGACGATCTCTACTTCGTCCTTCGCTCAGTGCCCCGCCAGCCAGAGACGGTGGAGTTTGCCTACTACATCACCTACATCCACCGACCCACCTTCCTCCCGGTCAAAACGGAATACTACCGATCCGGGGACAACCCTTACCGGACCTACGAAGCGCTGGAAGTTGAAGAGATCGGCGGTTTTCTCACCGTTACCAAGGCCAGGATGAGCGATCTCGACTCCGGCGGCACTACCACCCTCGCCTACAACAATGTTCGCTATAACCTCGGGGTTCCTCCCAAGCTCTTCACCGAACAGTACCTTCGCAATCCGCCAACCGAAGTGCTCCGCTAGGAGGGTTGGTCTCGCTTAGCTTCTCATCGTCCAACCAATGCGCCGTTTTTGGCTTCTTGCTCTTGCGCTCTTGATGATCAAGGGGGCGCTCTCAGCAGCTTCTCCGCCTCTACCCGCTGGACTCTCCAACCCGGATTCAGCCAGCCAAAAATCCCCTGGTCTCCCTTCGCTTCCTGTCGGACTGGGGACCTCCTCCTCCTCTTCCTCTCCACCTTCTCCGTCGGACGCTTCAAAGCCTGCCTCAGAAGCGCCCCTTCGTCTCCCATTGCCAAAACCGTTCACCATGGCGGGTTTCGCCGAGGTTCGTGGAGGTGTTCGGTCTCAGCCGATCCCCGAACAGAACGACCTCACCCTCGGCGAGGCTCGCCTTCAGCTCACTGCCGATCGCACGAGGGGGTCCCTTCGCTTTCGTGGCACCATCGATCTCCTCGCCGACGCTGTTTCAGAAGATCAATCCATCGACCTTCGTCTCGGCGAAGGCCCCCTTGACCTCCGGGAGGTTTCAGCCTACTGGCGACCGGGTTCCTATCTGGATCTCAAGGTCGGCCGTCAGGTGGCCACCTGGGGAACAGGCGACCTTATCTTCATCAACGATTTGTTTCCCAAAGATTTCAAAAGCTTCTTTCTCGGTCGGGATCAGGAATACCTGAAAGCCCCTTCCGATGCCATCCGGGTCGGCCTGTACAGTTCCGCGCTCAACCTCGATCTGGTCGCCACCCCACGTTTTAACCCTGACCGCTATCTCGACGGCGACCGAATTTCATTTTACAATCCTCAGTCCGGGGAAAGCGTGGGTAAGTCTGAACGTTTTCGTGCCGACCTCCCCGATCGCCCGGAATTTGCTCTTCGCGCCTACCGACTCTTCGATTCATGGGAGACCGCAGCTTACTTTTATTATGGATTCTGGAAAAGTCCCAGTTCACTCCAACAGCTCCCCTCTGGTCTCTTTCAACCGACCTTTTCTCCCCTGACCGTCTACGGAGCAAGTCTCCGCGGGCCCCTTCTCAACGGAATTGCCCATGCCGAGTTCGGTTGGTACCACAGCCGGGATGATTCCGCTGGATCCGATCCCCTGATCGCCAATTCAGAGCGCCGCTACTTGCTCGGCTACGAACAAGAGCTCGCGACCAACCTCACCCTCGGGCTTCAGACCTATCTTGAGGAGACCCTCCAGTTTGAGGCTCTCCGCACCTCCCTGCCTCCCGAGGATCCTCTGCCCGACCGATGGCGGCACCAGATGACCCTTCGGCTCACCAAGCTCGCCCTCCAGGAAGACCTCACCCTGAGCCTTTTCATCTTCTGGAGTCCCACCGATCAAGATATCTACGCCCGACCAAAGTTTTCCTACCGGCTCAACCAGACCTGGACGCTCTCTGCCGGAGCTAATCTCTTCCAGGGTAAATCAAAAACCACTTTTTGGGGTCAATTTCAGGACAACACCAATCTCTGGCTAGCCCTCCGAGCCTCCTTCTGAAGGTGGGAGGATCATCTCCAGAAACCGTCCATCAATCCCCCAACCTTTGATTCAAACCGCCAACCTTGCCCGCTGCAGAAGCCGCCTCCCCAGCGGATAAAGAAGGAGACCAAACAGGAGTAGGGCCGCTCCCCGCTTCCAAACCGCTTCTCCCATCTCCATCCCGGCCACCGCCCCCATAAATTGGAACCCGACTCCGTCGAGAATCACCGCCGCAATTAAGGCTACCCCACAAAGCCCTGCCAGGTAGGCAACCGTCGACCTCAATCCGATGATCCTGGGAAGAGCCACCAGCGTGGCTGCATTGGTCGCTGGTCCAACCATCAGAAAGATCAGAGCAGCTCCCGGAGAAACCCCACTGACTACAAAGCCCAAAGCCACCGGGATCGATCCCGTCGAACAGACATAGAAGGGGGTGCCCACTGCCATGGCGATCAGGTACTGCAGGTAAACATCCGGAAGGGATTCACTGATCGTCGAGGGTGGGAGGAAGGTCGTGATTACAGCGGCCACCACCAATCCAATCAGAAGGGAGATAGAGAGATCACTAGGCAGCTTGAGGAATCCATACCTCATGGCCTCCACCAACTTGGCCGAAGGCGAGGCCGGGGTGATCTGCCCGCCGGAGGAGTGACAACAAGGGGTGCCCTCCTCCTCCTCAACCGCCGACAACCGATTTTCCTCCTCGGGGTTCCCAGCTCCGCAGCAACAGCAGGAGCCGGTCTCCAAAGCCTCACCACTGACCTCGTCTTTCGTCCCGAAACGATCAACAAAAAGGCCGGCCACCGTCCCCGAGATCACTGAGGTCAGGACCCGAACCCCGGCAAAAGGCCATCCGAGCATCCCTCCGGTCGCCAAAATGCTATCCACACCGGTCTGCGGGGTTGCTGCCGTAAAAGAGGCCACCGCACCACGGCTCCCGCCCACTTGGCGAAGGCTGGCCGCCACCGGAATGATGCCACAGGAGCAAAGCGGCAGCGGCACCCCAATCAAGGACGCCTTCAAAACCTGCCAAAAGCCGCTTGATCCAAGATGGCGCTCGATCCAGCGCTGGGAGATCACCACGTGGAGGAAGCCCGCAACTGCAAAACCAAGCAGGAGATAGGGCGCCATCTCAGCGCTGATCCTGATCAAGTTGTGGAGAATCGACTCGCTCTCATGATGGCCCATTCACTCCAACCTAACTGCCAATTCGAGAGATGACCAGCCAAGCCTTAATCTTCCTGGCCGCCAACCTTCGCGCTACCCCGACCGGGCAACGCCCCGGGAAAGGCTAAAGCGCCAACCCGAGTTGCCCAAAGGCCAAGCGTCGCTCCTCCAGAAGCTCATCGTTGGACGCTTGTATCTTTGCCCTCGCATAGTCGTTCAAACTCAAGCCTTCGACCACCCTCCAGTTGCCCACTGCGTCCACCCGGATCGGAAACGAGGTGATGATGCCCTCCGGAGTCCCGTACTCGCCCTTTGAGAGGACAGCCACACTGTGGAAATCTCCCCGGGTCGGCATGGACAAATCGCGGACCGTATCGACCACCGCATTGGCTGCCGAAGCGGCCGATGAAGCCCCCCTCGCGGCAATGATTGCTGCACCTCGCTTACCGACGGTTGGAACAAAAGTTTCCTGCAACCACTGCTCATCGAGGATTACATCCGTAACTTTCTGCCGGGAAATCTTCGCATTGAAATAATCTGGAAACATCGTCGGGCTATGGTTTCCCCAGATTCCCAACTCCGAAACCTCACGCACGGCTACTCCTGCCTTCTGGGCCAATTGCGTCTTGGCCCGATTCTCATCCAGTCGGGTCATTGCAAAAAACTGATTAGCCGGAATCTTCGGCGCACTTTTCATCGCGATCAGGCAATTGGTATTGCAGGGATTGCCCACCACCAACACCCGCACACTCTGCTTGGCGTGGTCGTTGATCGCCTTCCCCTGCCCGGTGAAAATCTTCCCGTTGATCCCGAGCAAATCCGCCCGTTCCATCCCCTGTTTGCGAGGAACCGAACCGACCAGAAGTGCCCAGTCCACATCCTTGAATCCCTTCTCCAGGTCTGAGGTCTGGACGATCTCGGTGAGCAAGGGAAAGGCACAGTCGTCAAGCTCCATGGCTACCCCGGCCAAAGCGCCCATCGCCGGTTCGATTTCAATCAAATGGAGCGCCACCGGCTGGTCCGGCCCGAACATTTGTCCCGAGGCAATTCGGAAAAGTAAAGCGTAACCAATGTTACCCGCTGCTCCAGTCACCGCCACTCGAATAGGTTCGTTTGTCTTCATAAATTAGATCTCCAGGTTGAAAAGTGTGTCAGCTCTCGTTCCTCCACGTTCAAGCGATCGGCCGGACACGGAAGGCAGGCCAACGCGTGGAGCCCAACAACCGGCCGCCCACCAGCGAGCCCTTCAGGATAATTTAGCCATGATCAAGTCTGTGATTTGTTTGACCAAAGCCTCGTCCACTTCGCCCGAGGCCGGCAGCCCGAGCGTCCGGCTCCCACAAGGCTGTGGCGCGGTGTTGAGCGTAACGTCTCCAGAATCGCAAAGCTCACACTCCTTCAGCTCGTCCAATCGGTGGTCGGGCATCCCCAACTTTTTCCGGATCTCGATCAACTCACGCAGTTTATCCGGTCCATATTTCTGAGGTCCACCCAGTTGCAAGGTTATCGTTACAGTGTGGCAGAAAGCGTCGGTGTTTTCCATTTTCCAATACGCATCCTCCACATCCTTGCCCCAGCAAATCACTCCATGATTCTGCATCAAAATCGACTGGTGTTTTTTCGCGAGTTGACCAACCTCCTTCGCATTCTCTGGTGTCCCCGGAGTTTGATAACTGGCAAAACCGATCTCCCCCAAAAAAACTTCGGGCTCCGGGATCAAGCAGGAGGGTGGTGTAACCCCCGCCACTGCAAAGGCTGTTGCGTAGACCGGATGGGCATGAACGCAGGACTTGGCCTTTGGCTCATTTTTCATGATCCCGAGGTGTGTGTTCACTTCCGACGTCCGTGGTCGGGTCCCCGCCACCTGGTTCCCATCCAGATCAACCATGCAGATGTCCTCGGGTTGCATAAACCCTTTGGAGATCAGGGTCGGAGTGCAGAGCACCAGATTATCTCCGACCCGCACGGTAATGTTTCCGCCGTTGCCATCGACATATCCCTTGCTCCAGATGCGCTTCCCGATCTGGCAGATCCGCTCTTTGAGGGTCTGGATGGCCGGAGAATAGAAAAACCGCTCCAGCTCGGCTGCGGTCTTCGGATCGCTTCCCGGAACCCAGTTGTATTCAGCATCCGGGAGGACCGGCTCGTGGATACGGGGGGAGGGGCTCGCTGCCGTCAGCGGCTGCTCCTTTCCACTCGATTCCCGGACCATTTGTTTCTGCCTGAGGAGGTCCCGAGCCATTGGCGTCAGCTTTGCGTCGGAAGGAAGGGCACTGAGGCACTGGCCCCGTTCAATCATACTCTCGAGATCTTTTGCGGTATAGAGTTTGCTCATTTTGGATGGGAATTGGTTCGGTTTGTCTTCCGAAGATTAGGATTGTGGGAAAGTCAGTCTTGTGGGGTCCATGCGCGACATCAGGCGACAGCCAACGGCGGCGGCTCGTACCTCAGGGTATCAATCAGGGCCACGCAAATGGCATCAAGGGGCGTCCGGTAATCAAAGGGTTGCATGGCCTCCGCCCCCTCCACATAGAGAATCAGGTCTCCGCTCCCCGCCCCAAAATTATCGTAGGCTACCAGGGTGGATCCCGTCGAATAGCCGGATGGGTTGACTCCAGACAACTCCTCCGCCCCCTGGGGTGACACCAGGACAAGGCGCCCTCCCCGCAGGCCGGAATCAGCATGACTCAAGGTTACCGTTCCAATCACCCTTCCAACCTTCATCGCGCGTCAATCAAACCCATAACCTGGTTGCGTATCGGGGAGTGCTCGTCCTTCAAACTATCCTGAGTCCAGGACCCATCAGTAGTGATGAAGACCAGCGCATGAAGCCCGGCCCCGATCGGATCGATGGCCGCCAATGGTCCGCCCGTAACCTTTCCTTCCTCGTCAACCGGGCTGCAGAGGACGATCTTCTGGCCCCTGAGGCTGGCATGGCCGTGACCGATCACCACATGGCCATCTACGCGTGCAAGGATCATCGCTTTCTGAAAATGACCCCTCTCTAGAAGAGGTTGAGCTGATCCACCAGCGTGCAGCGACGGAAGCGGGTAAAAGTCCGTGGCGTGGTGATTCCCTCACCAGTGGTCGTTGCGATGGAGAATGAAATGTAGCCTTCGCCACCCATGCCCAAGCCAGCCGTGCAAGGTCCGTTCTTGACGAAGATGCTGGTGTCCATTGCCCTCGCCATCAGGGTCATATTCGAAACATTCATGGTGTGAACCATGGCCGAATGTTTGTAGTTATGTTCCGACTCCTTGGCCAGGCTGACGGCTTCTGCGAAGGAGCTGGTCCGGACCAGGGGGAGAAGGGGCATCATCTGCTCCTCTTCCACAAAAAGATCATCCGCCTCCGTTTCGGCTATCAACATTTCCACCCGGGGATCCAAATTCAATCCGGCGAGCTTGCCGAGAACCGCCGCATCCGCTCCCACGTATTTGCGGTTCAAGACCGCATGGGAACAGCCCCCGCCGCCGTCTTTGATGTCAAAAACCTCCCGTTTGATGGCTTCCGTTTGCTGGCCATTAAGCATTACTGCACCCTGCCTGGCCAGAGCCTCGCGGATTTTTTCATAAGCAGCACCAACCGCAAAAATCTGCTTTTCACCAATGCAGAGGAGGTTGTTATCGAACCCCCCGCCAAAGATGATGTCCCGCGCAACTTTGTTAAAATCGAGAGCCGAGCAATCATCGACCACTACCGGCGGATTTCCCGGTCCGGCACAGAGAGCCCGCTTTCCCGTCTTCATCGCTGCTGCCACCACCGCTGGTCCGCCAGTGATGCAAAGCAAATTGATATCCTCCGAGGCACAGAGTTCGTTGAAGGATTCGAGGGAGGGCTTCTCAACGGTGCAAATCAGATTGGTGATTCCCAAGGCCGCCTCGATCGCCTCATTGAAGGCCTCAATCGCTGTTGCCGCGCAGGCTGCCCCGCCGGGGTGTGGATTGAAAACCACCGCATTCCCAGCCGCCACAATATTGACGATATTTCCTGAAATGGTCGGGATCGAGTGGGTCACCGGAGTGATGCAACCAACCACTCCCCAGGGAGCCGATTCATCCATCGTGATCCCCGCATCGCCACTCATCCCGTGGGGCGTCAAATACTCAGTCCCGAGGACATTCTTTATCCCTTCCAGTTTCGCGATCTTGTGCTCGAGACGTCCGATCTTCGTCTCCTCAAACTCGAGCTTGCCCCACGTCTCAGACTTTTGGCTACACATCGTTTTCACGATTTCGACCACCTTGGCGCGTCCGGCCCAGCCCTTTTTGGATAGTTGCTCAAAACCGCTCCGAGCCGCTCTAGCGGCCGATGCGGCATCTTCAAACACTCCGTGGCGTTTCCCTTTTCCAATCTTTGGGCTGCTTGTCTCCAGCTTTCCCGAGGCTCGGAGCTGGGCAATCACTTCAGCGACAACGTCTCGAATCGCAGATTCATTTAACTGGCTCATGGCTATTCGTTCTAAAATCTCTAGTTATCTCTCGCTTGGTAGGTTTTCTTTCCCTCAATGCTCACCGTATCCACCAATCCGATGATTGCCGCGTCCACCGGAAGCTGCTTGAGCCCCTCAGCCTGTCGCGCCGAGCTGCCTTGGGCGAACATTACCAGCTCTCCCTCCCCCGCTCCCAGGGTATCGATCGCAACGATGGTATTGCTGCCTGCCTTGAATCGACTGGGATCCTCCGGGTCGATTAACATCGGCCGCACAATCAGGAGCTTTCGCCCCCGCATGCTTTCGTCCTTTTTGGTCGAGACGACAGAGCCGATGACTTTACCGAGGTACATCAGCGCTTACTTTACAGCCGTGCGGCGGGGAGTCACCTTGAGCGCAGGGACCACCATCTCGACATCCTCATGCGGTCTGGCAATCACGTGGGCACTCACCACTTCTCCGTGGCGACCAGCCGCCTCGGCGCCTGCCTCGATGGCCGCGTTTACCGCTGCTACATCACCAGTGACGACGGCACTGACCAGAGCATTGCCAATGCTTTTCATCGGACCAGCGAGCTCGACATTGGCTGCCTTGAGCATCGCATCAGTGCCTTGGACGAGACCAATCAGGCCCTTTGTTTCCAGAATTCCTATTGCTTGTTTTGCCATGATATTTTTTGGGTTGAAAATAATTAGTGAGCTGAGGCGCCCTGCAGTTTGCGGAAGACCTCGCGGGCGATGACGAGCTCCTCATTGGCTGGAATGACCAAAACTTTGATTCGGGAGTCCCTCGTGCTGATGAATGCTTCTTTCCCCCGGGTTGTCGCCGCATTAGCCTCCGGGTCGATCTCGATTCCCAACTCTTCCAGACCAGCGCACACGGAAGCTCGAAGGTTAAAATCATTTTCACCGATTCCCGCCGTAAAGGCGATGGCCTCAGCGCCTCCCATCTTGAAGAAAAACGAACCGACCCAGCTGCGAATGCTGTCGATCAAGACCTCTACGGCGAGGGCCGCTCCAGCATCGCCCTTCGCCACTGCGCCACGGATATCACGTAGATCGTTGCTCACGCTCGACAGGCCAAGCAGACCACTCTCTTTCGTCAATTGGCGCTCCGCCTCCTCGAGCGAAAGCCCGAGTTTCCGACAGGCGTAGGGGAGCGCCATGGCATCCAGGTCTCCCACCCGGTTATTTTGGGGCAGTCCGCTCTGCGGGCTGAAGCCCATACTCGTTCCAATGGCCAGCCCGTTGTGAATCCCGGTAACCGAACTGCTCCCTCCGAGATGGCAGGAAACGACCCTCAGGGGAGCCCCTTCATACTCTCCCGGGCCGTCCAGATAGAGGCGGCGCACGCGCTCCACAACCTTTCCGTGGCCCATCAGTTCAGCAGATCGCTCGGCCACAAACTTATGGCTAGCTCCGTGGAATCCGTACCGGCGGATCCCCAGCTTCCGCCACTCCTCGGGGATGGCGTAGGCCGCCGCGGCCGGAGAAACCCATTGGTAGAAAGCCGTCTCAAAAAGCGCGACCAGCGGCACCTCCGGCATCCGCTTGGAGAAGGCCCGGATACCTTCCGCATAGGCCGGGTTGTGGGCCGGGGCAATAGCGGCAAATCCCGCCAGGGCTTCCAGAACCTTCTCATCCGCCACCACACAACCACTCAGATCTTTCCCCAGCACCGTCTTAAATCCCACTCCACCCAGGGACTCACCAGCAGCCAGGTACCCCTTCTCCCGGAGGAGCTCCAGCATCCCGTCAATGCACTCCGTGTAATCGGTAACCCGCTCAAAACCTCCCCCCGCCAGCTCCTCGGCTTCCGCACTACCCATCTCGAACAAGCGGTACTTGAACGAGGTGGAGCCGAGATTGGCGATCAGGATCTTCATTCCAGGTGGATGCTTCAAGACGGTAGAAAAGTCACCGGAGAGCGGATGAAATCGATCGGCCAGGCTCCGGGTTCAGATTGATCCCCCTCAGCCAATCCAGGTGCCCAATTTGGCGAGATCGTCGTGAGGACGAGGGATGACCTGAACAGCCATCACTTCGCCAACCGCTCGTCCAGCTTCCGCTCCAGCATCTACCGCTGCTTTGACCGCCGCAACATCGCCAGTGAAAAATCCTGTGACCAGGCCACTTCCGATCTTCTCGTATCCAGTCATGGTTACGTCTGCAGACTTGAGCGCTGCGTCCGAGGCTTCCATCAGGCTTACCAGCCCTTTGCACTCAATCATTCCAATTGCTTGTTTTGCCATTTTTATCTGTCTCCCTGATTTTTAGTTTACGCTTCGAAGCACTTCAAAAGGTCATCATGTGGCCTCGCGATGACGTGGGCAGCCACCAATTCTCCAACGCGGGTAGCAGCCTCGGCTCCCGCCTCGACCGCCGCTTTTACGCTGCCCACGTCGCCCTTGACGAGCACGGTGAGGAAGCCCCCTCCAATGGAGATTTGTTTGACCAAGGTTACCGAAGCAGCCTTGGCCATGGCGTCACTCGCTTCAATAGAGCCGGTCAGACCCTTAGTTTCGATTAATCCGATAGATTCACTCATGATAGTTTTGCTTATTGGGTGGGTTAGGAGATTCGGTTGATAAAAATCCAGGGGAGTCCTACTTTCGGAGCTCACAGGGCTTGTCCGGACTAAAGCCGCAGGCATTCCCTTCGTCGGTGTCGATGTGTACCTCAAGTTTGAAAGACGGATCGACCCGGACGTAAATCCGGTCAAAGGTCAGCCCCAGCTCCCCGCCGACCGCCAGCTTCATGAAGGATTTGTTTTCGACCCCGTAAAAAGCTGCATCCTCTGGAGCCATGTGGACATGGGGTGCCGCCCGGATAACCCCGGATTCCATTCGGAGAAAACCAGCGGGACCCATCAGCATACAACCGGGGGTTCCGGTAATATCCCCAGAGTTTCGCACCGGTACCTCGAAGCCAAGCGAAATGGCATCGGTCGCTGCCAGCTCAACCTGGTCAAAGTTTCGGCACGGACCTAAAATGCGCAAATTAGAAATCACCCGACTGCGCGGACCAATCAAGGTCACCGATTCCTCGGCAGCGTATTGACCTTCCTGATACAGCCACTTTTTCGGCTTCAATCGATGCCCGGGTCCAAACAACACCTCCACCGAGGCTTCAGTCAAATGGCAGTGCCGAGCACTCACGTTGATCACGAGGGGGTTGGGCCCCCTCCGAACGGCGCCTGGGCTAGCGAGCAAACCTTTCTCCAGCGAACCTCCAACCCGACTACGGGCCAGACTCTGCCTTACCAAATCTTCAACAAAGCTGCGATGGTGGGGAGAGAGTCTCATGAAATCTGTGGAAATGTGGGTTTTTACCCGATTTCTTTGAAATAATCCAAGCAAGTCAACATAAATCTTGCATTGAATCAGGCTATTTCAAAAGATCGCAGGAATGTTAGCGCCTGACCGCCAACTCCAAATCCTCAACCTGCTCGGCGAACAGGGCTCGGTCCGCACCGTTGATTTGGCAGAACAATTTCAGGTCACCGACGAAACCATCCGGCGCGATCTGCAAATCCTGGCAGAAAACAAACAACTCATCCGCATCCATGGCGGGGCCAGCAGCCTGACCGGCCGGCCCAAGCTGCATTCATTTACCGAGCGCCGTTTGCTCGAGGTTGCCAAAAAAGAGGCCATTGCCAAATCTGCCCTCCCCCTCATCAAACCCGGCTGCACCTACGCCTTCGACAGCAGCACCACCGCCTTTGCTTTGGTCCAAATCCTTCCCGACCTTCCCTTTCGCGTCCTGACCAACGCCTACGCCGTGCTCGATCATCTTGTTTCTTACGAAGAAATTGAACTCATCTCCACCGGCGGCACCTACCACTCGAAAACCCATACCTTCATCAGCGGCGACAGCTACGGCATGCTCCGCCGCCACAACCTCGACTACGTCTTTGTCTCCTGCATCGGCCTCGACCTTCACCGGGGTCCCAGCGAGGGCTTCGAACAACAAGCCGTCTTTAAAGAAACCCTTCTCCAACTCGCTCAAAGGGTGGTCCTGCTCGTCGACTCGACCAAGCTCAACCACCACTCAGAGTACTTTTTCGCTAGCCTTCGGGATATCCATCTAATCATTACAGACGATGGCGCCGATCCCGGATTTGTCGAGCAATTGCGCGACCAGGGATGCCCCGTTACCATTGCCCCATCATGACAACCCCCCAACCCAACTCATCAAAGGTTTACCTCGCCGTCGATCTCGGCGCCGGCAGTGGGCGTCTCCTAGCTGCCCACTACGACGGCTCCACCCTTCAGCTTGAGGAGATCCACCGCTTCGAGAACCAACCAATCCAGCTCCCCGACGGATGGCATTGGGACATTACCGGAATTTACCAAAATCTCCTCACCGGTCTTCGCATTGCCGCTCAACGCTATCGGGGCCAGCCCGTCAGCATTGGAATCGATACCTGGGGCGTGGACTATGCCCTTCTCGACCGCGAAGGGCGCCTCCTCGGCGTCCCCTACCAATACCGGGACTCCCGGACCGACGGCATGATCGACCTTGCCGATCAACGCGTCGGTCTTCGCCGGATCTACGAGGCAACTGGCATCCAGTTCATGTTTTTCAACTCGATCTTCCAGCTCCTCTCCGAAGTTGAACGAAAGAGCCCCGCCCTCAAGGCTGCCGAACATCTGCTCTTTCTCCCCGATCTTTTCGGCTATTGGCTGACCGGCCAAATGCGCCAGGAACTCAGCATCTGTAGCACCAGCCAACTCCTCAATCCCCGAACCCGCCAGTGGGAAGCCGATCTCCTCGCCAAGCTGGACATCCCAGCCAAACTCTTCCGCGAAGTCACCCTTCCCGGCACCCCGCTCGGCCCCCTCACGGAAGCCGCCCAGCAGACCACCGGGCTCCAAATGGCCGGGGTCACTAGTATCGCCGGGCACGACACTGCCTCCGCCGTAGCCGCCGTGCCATCCATCGAAAAATGCCCGGCTTACCTTTCCAGCGGTACCTGGTCTTTGATGGGGATCGAACTGCCAAGTCCCGTCATCAATGATCAATCCCATGCCGATGCCTTCACCAACGAAATGGGGATCGGCGGAACCATCCGCTTCCTCAAGAACATTTGCGGTCTCTGGCTCCTCCAGGAATCGAGGCGCGACTGGGCAAGCCACGGTGAGGATCTCGACTATGCGTCCATGGCACCTCTCGCCCACCAGTCGCCCGCCTTCCGTTCCATGATCAATCCCGATGATCCCCGCTTCAGTACCCCCGGCCCCATGCCTGAAAGGATACAAGCTTTTTGCCGCGAGACCAGCCAACCGATTCCAGAAAGCAAAGGCCAAATCATTCGGTGCATCTACGAGAGCCTTGCCCTCCGCTATGCACAGGTTTGGGAAAAGCTGATTCAGTACGCTCCCGCTCCTCCTCCCACCCTTCACATTGTTGGTGGGGGGTGTCAGGATGAGCTTCTTAATCAATTCACCGCCAACGCCCTTCAAGTCCCGATTATCGCTGGACCTGTGGAAGCCACCGGCTATGGAAACATCCTCGCCCAGCTCCTCGCCGATGGCCGGATAGAAGACCTCGCCGAGGGGCGTCAGTTGATCCGACGCTCCGTTTCCCCCAAGGAATTCTTCCCTGCTGAAAAGGAAGCCTGGTCGTCCGCCATTTCCCGGTTCAACCACTTAACCTCAAAGCCATCCTAGTCCGTCAGCCCTATGAAAAGTCCGCACCAAATCGAAAATCCAGATGTCATCCTGATCGGTTCCGGAATTATGTCTGCCACCCTCGGCGCCATGCTCAAGGAGCTGGCTCCCCATCTGAAAATCCAGCTTTACGAGATGACCGCTAACCTGGGCGAAGAAGCGTCCAATGGCTGGCACAACGCTGGAACCGGTCATGCGGGACTCTGCGAACTTAGCTACACCCCCGATTATGGTCCCGATGGCGAGGTTGAGGTCGCCAAGGCCATTGAGATCTTCAATCAATTCGAGCAATCCAAACAATTCTGGTCCTATGCCGTCCGCTCCGGGATGATCGATCAACCAGAACAATTCATCAATCCGGTTCCCCACCTCAGTTTTGTCTACGGCCAGGAGCAGGTTGACTTCCTCCGCTCCCGCTTCCGCCAGATGCAGGCTCACCACTTTTTCAAGGACATGACCTTTACCGAGGACCGGGACGAAATCCGGCAACTCGCCCCCCTCCTCGTCAATGGCCGCGACGACACCCCCATCGCCATCACCAAGGTCGACCGTGGCACCGACGTTAATTTTGGCGTCCTCGCCAGTAAACTCATTCAGTGGCTCGGGAATCAATCCGGCTGTGGCTTCGCCACCCGCCATCGTGTCGTCGACCTTAAAAAGGAGGATGGTCGCTGGAACGTGAAGGTTAGGGATCTGGATACCAAAGCCACCTTTACCAATACTGCCAGGTTCGTCTTCGTCGGTGCCGGAGGCGGAAGTTTGCCCCTTCTCCAAAAATCTGGAATCAAAGAGAGCAAGGGCTTTGGCGGCTTTCCCATCGGAGGCCAATGGCTGGTATGTGATAAGCCGGAAATCGTCGAACAACACCTCGCCAAAGTCTACGGGATGTCACCGGGCGCCGCTCCCACCATGGCAGTTCCCCACCTCGACACCCGTGTCATCAACGGCAAAAAAGCCCTCCTCTTTGGTCCCTATGCTGCCTGGACGACCAAATTCCTCCACCTTGAGGGTCGCTGGACAGATCTCCCTGGCTCCATCCGGTTGGATAACTTTGCCTCCCTCGTCAAGGTGGGCCTCCACAACCTGCCCCTCGTCCGCTACCTGATTCAGCAGGGCCTTCAAAGCATGAAAACTCGCCTCGGCGAACTCCTTAAGTTCTACCCGCAAGCCAATCCGGACGACTGGAAGCTGATTGATGCCGGGATCCGCGTCCAGGCCATCAAAAAAGAAGACGGAGATGCCGGCATCGTCCACTTCGGCACCGAAGTCCTGACCGCTGAGGATCGGAGTATCTCCGCCCTTCTCGGGGCTTCTCCAGGGGCCTCCGTATCGGTCAATATCATTGTCGAGGTTATCAAACGCTGCTTCGGAGAGGAACTTGCCACCCCGGAAGGCGAGGCCCGCTTCAAGGCCATGGTTCCCTCCCACGACCAGGATCTCAGCCTCCCGGAACATGCCGGGCTTCAACAGAACCTTAGTCAGGAAGCTTTCAAAGTCCTCGGCTGTCTCAAGGAATGAGTATCCAACTTTTGGATACAATGGTTTTGCTTGAGGACTTTGAGCATTAAATTTGGCTGGATAATTCAGGTCCCTCAGAGCAAGCTTCATCTTGTTTTCTGAAGTTCTTCTTCCCCAGCAAACCTCCTTTTAAACATGAGCCTACCCCCCTTCTCCTTCCCCAAAATCGGAATCCGCCCGACTATTGATGGCCGCCTCGGAGGCGTCCGCGAATCTCTCGAAGACCAGACTATGGGTCTCGCGCAGAGAGTCGCTCAACTTTATTCGGATACCCTTCGCTATCCGGACGGCAGCCCGGTTTCCTGCGTCATCGCCGATCAAACCATCGGCGGAGTCCGCGAAGCTGCTGCCTGTGAGGAAAAGTTTCAGCGAGAAGGGGTTGGCCTCAGCCTGACCGTCACGCCCTGCTGGTGCTATGGTTCCGAAACCATGGACATGGACCCCCACCGTCCCAAGGCGGTTTGGGGCTTTAACGGGACCGAACGCCCCGGAGCCGTCTACCTCGCCGCTGTTCTCGCAGGACACACCCAAAAGGGCCTCCCCGCCTTCGGGATTTACGGCAAGGATGTGCAGGATGCCGGGGATCAGGCTATCCCCGAAGATGTCGTCGAGAAGCTTCTTAATTTTGCCCGGGCCGGGCTCGCCGTCGCCTTCATGCGCGGCAAGGCCTACCTCTCCATGGGCGGTACCTCCATGGGCATCGCCGGTTCGGTCCTGGATCAATCCTTCTGGGAAAACTACCTCGGCATGCGCGTCGAAGCCATCGACATGACCGAATTCGTAGGCCGCATGGCCAAGGAAACCTACGACCCCCAAGAGTACCAAAAGGCTCTCGCTTGGGTAAAATCCCACTGCCCCGAGGGAGAGGACTACAACAGCGAAACTACCCGCCGGACCCGCCAGCAACTGGACCGCGAATGGGAGGACTCGGTTAAGATGGCCCTCATCGCCCGCGATTTGATGGTTGGAAATCCTCAACTGGCCGAAATGGGCTATGGAGAGCAGGCCCAGGGCCACTACGCCATCGCCTCCGGATTTCAAGGTCAGCGCCAGTGGACCGATCACTACCCCAACGGAGACTTCATGGAAGCCATCCTCAACTCTTCCTTTGATTGGAATGGCAAACGGGCGCCCTACATCGTGGCTACCGAGAACGACGCCCTTAACGGGGCTGGCATGCTCTTTGGCTGGCTGCTCACCCACACCGCCCAAATTTTTGCTGACCTGCGGACCTACTGGAGCCCGGAGGCTGTTGCAAGGGTTGCTCATGGCTACCAGCTCGAGGGAGCGGCCTCCGGCGGCCTCCTGCACCTGATCAATTCCGGACCGGCCGCCCTTGACGGCACCGGGGACCAAAAGGATGCCTCTGGAGCACCGACCATCAAGCCATTCTGGGAGGTTACTGACGAGGAGGTCGAAGCTCACCTTGGCAACACCACTTGGCATCCCTCCATTACCGAGTATTTCCCCGGAGGGGGCATGAGCACCCGCTACCGGACCAAGGGCGGCATGGCCGCCACCATGCTCCGCCTCAACCTTGCCGCCGGTCTCGGCCCCTGCCTCCAACTGGCCGAGGGATGGACCGTGGATCTTCCCGATTCAGTGCACGACGTTCTCGATCAGCGGACCAACCCGACCTGGCCGACCACCTGGTTTGCTCCCCGCCTCAACGGTAGCGGGGCGTTCCGTTCGACCTATGATGTGATGAACAATTGGGGAGCCAACCACTGCGTCATGACCGCCGGCCACGTCGGCCACCTCTACCTTACCCTGGCTGCGATGCTCCGCATCCCCGTCTACATGCACAACATCGACGAGCAACGGATTTTCCGCCCCAGCGCCTGGCGGGCCTTCGGAACTGCAGATCTCGAGGCAGCCGACTTCCGCGCCTGTCAATCCTACGGCCCCCTCTACAAGTAGGTAAATTGGCTCGGGTATCGGGTCTTCTGCCCGGTGCCCGAGTTCTCAAGTCCTGAATCGAAAACACCGGCAAACCGCCCCGGCTTGGGCCATCAGTCGTGGTTGAGGACCAGGTCGTCGCGATGGATGACTTCCAAACGGCGCTGGTCCGGAAACCGGAGGGCTATCTCCTGGTTTGCCATTCCCTTGATTTCCTGCAGCTCCCGGTTGCCGAATGCGACGATTCCCTTGGCAATCAGATTACCCCCGGCATCTTTAAGGGCCACCACTTCGTTGGCTGAGAAGGTTCCCTCCACTCCGAGGATCCCCTTCGCCAGCAAGCTCCGGCCGTTTTCCTTGACCGCTCGCACGGCTCCGGGATCAAGCACCAGGCTGCCAGCCGATCGCTGAAAAAAGGCCAACCATCGCTTCCGCGAGCTGATTCGGGTCTCTTCGGGAACGAAGAAAGTTCCCTCCGGCTCTCCCGCCAGCATCCGAAGCGCTATCCCCTCCTTTCGCCCCTCACCAATAAAAACGCCGCAGCCAGATCGATTGGCGATCTTGGCGGCTGCCAATTTGGTCACCATCCCGCCCACCGCCGTTTGGCTGGTCGTTCCACCCGCCATCGCTTCGATCCTTTCATCGATTTTGCCAACCACCACCTGGACTTTCCCGCTCGCTGGGTCGATCAGCCCGGGCGCAGTCGAAAGGATTAACAAAAGATCAGCGTGGAGGAGGCTGGCCACCAGCGCACTCAAGACGTCGTTGTCACCAAAGCGAATCTCGGCCGTGCTAACCGAATCATTCTCGTTGATGATCGGAATGATCTTTCCCGCCGCAAAGATCCGCTCAATCACCGAACGCACCGCCAGGTGTCGCTCCCGATGGCGAACGTCCTCCCGGGTGAGGAGAATCTGGGAGGCCTCCAATCCGCACTCTCCCAGGGTCTCCCTCCAGGCATTCATCAAATGAATTTGGCCGATCGCCGCACAAGCCTGCAGATCCGCAAGGACGCTCGGACGGTAAGTGAAGCCGAGGCTCTTCATCCCCATCCCCACTGCCCCACTACTCACCAGGCACACCTCTGCCCCGTCGGCACGCAACTTGGCCAGGTCGCCAGAAACGGACCGGAGAACCTCCCGATCAATTTCCCCGATACCCTTGGTGAGGACGCCGGTCCCCAGTTTTATCACGATCCGCCGGATCGCTTGCCGGTTCGCGGTCATTTACTCGAGCGCCAGCTTCAGACCTTCAACAAATCCTGTTGCTTCGCCTCGAGAGCTTTCTCGATCTTTGCCACCGCATCATCGGTAACTTTCTGGACCTCTTTCTCCGCCCGCTTCGCCTCATCCTCCGAGATCGCTCCATCCTTTTCCAGGGTCTTGAGCGTATCCATTGCGGTCCTACGAGCTTGCCGTACTCCAATCTTGCCATCTTCGCCCATAGTACCGGCAATCTTCCCCATCTCGACCCGTCGTTCGCGGCTCAGCTCCGGTATCGAGAGACGGATCAGATCTCCATCAACCATTGGATTGATTCCGAGATTCGCCTTTTGAATGGCTTTTTCAATATCCTTAATCACGCTCCGATCCCAAGGTTGGACGTGGATCGTCCTGGCGTCTGGAGTCGTAATCGCCGAAATATCCCGCAGAGACATCGTCGAGCCGTAGGATGAAACATCCACCGAAAGTCCCTCAACCATCCCCGGCGATGCCTTCCCCGTGTGGAGGGAGTCAAATTCGTGCAGCGTGTGTTCGACCGCTTTTTGGGTTTCCGCCTTCTGCTTTTCCAGCACAGCTCGAGTATCGTCTTCCATAAATTAAGAGGGGTTCAGCACAAAATCATGCGGGTGCTCGTCCAGCCGCGTCAAGTTCTCAAGGAGCCCCGCTGCAATGCTCTCGCCCGATTCAAACCAGGGCTTCTTCCAGCTCTGCCTTCGCCAGCTCAAGCATTGAGTCCTTTTCCATGTCCGGAGGTACCGTACCCAGCGCCTCGCCCATCGTACTAACCCCGTCCTTGATTTTTAACATACTGTCCTGATGAAGGGTCTTCATTCCGTTGGCCTTGGCGATCGCCTTGAGCCGGACTGATTCCAGCCGTGCGTTGATTCCCTTGATCAACTCCTCACTCACCGCCATCAGCTCGTGGATGCCAACCCGTCCCTTGTAACCTTTACCGCCGCAAACCGGACAACCCTTGTCACTGGCACGATAAATCTGCCCGGACCACTGGATCGCCTTTTCGATGATTTCCTTTTCATTTCCCTCCGGCTCGTAGGGCACTCGGCAGTTCTTGCAGACCCTCCGCATCAAACGTTGAGCGCAGATACATACGAGCGAAGCCGAGATCATGAAAGGTTCGATCTCCATCTCAGTCAGTCGAGAAATCGAAGACGGCGCATCATTGGTGTGCAAGGTGCTGAAGAGCATGTGCCCCGTGAGGGCTGCCTCGATCGCAATCTGAGCGGTCTCGTGGTCACGAATTTCACCCACCAGGATGATGTCCGGGTCCTGTCGCAAAAATGCCCGCAGGGCATTGGCGAAGCTCAGCCCGATCTTCTTGTTCATCTGCATCTGACAGATCCCGTGCAGGGTGTACTCAATGGGGTCCTCCGCCGTCCGAATGCACACCTCAGGATCGTTGATCTCGTTGAGTGCCGAATAAAGGGTCATCGATTTCCCGGAACCCGTCGGGCCACAGTGAAGAATCATCCCGTAAGGTCTCCGAATAAGCTTCCGATAGGTTTCCAGATTTTCCACCGAGAAGCCCAGCGCCGGCAGGGGCAAGGTCGACTTCTGCTTGTCCAGAATCCGCATTACCATCCCTTCGCCGTGGTTTAAGGGAGCCGTCGCCACCCGCAGGTCAATATCGATTCCCTTGCGGCTAAATTGCCTGAAGATGATGCGGCCATCCTGGGGCAACCGCCGCTCGGCAATGTCCAGTTGCGCCATCACCTTGAGGCGCGCCACCAATGCCCGGGTTGCCCGGTTGGGCAGGACCAGCTTAGTCGAACAAATCCCGTCCACCCGCACCCGCACCCGTGTTTCGTCCTCAAACGGCTCAATGTGAATGTCACTCCCTCCCGAATAGTAGGCGTCCTCTATGATCCGGTTGGCCAACTGGATAATGGGGGCCGCTTCCTCATCGGCGGTCTCGTCAATTTCAATGTCCTCGATGCCCATCGCCGCATCGATCTGGTCCACCACATCACCAAAATCACCTGAACCGATGGTATCCGGCTTGGCCTCGAGGATGCTGACCAGGTCATCTTTTGGGGTCAGAAGGACCTCTACCTTCATCCCCGATGCCGAGCGAATCGAGTCGATCAGCTCGACATCAAATGGGTTGTGCATTGCAACCGCCAGATAGTTGCCCACCACCCCGAGCGGTAACACCATCTTCGATTCACAAAAATCCTTGTCGAGGATTTCAAAGGCCCGCTCACCTATGAAATAACGCCGGGCATTGAACGGCATGATTTTGAGCGCAAGCGATTTGCCGACAATCAAGTCAAAGTGGTTGATTCGGTACTGCTCGATCAGGAATCGGTCAAATTCATCCCCTTGGTAGCCCTCCTTCGAGCTCTGCATTTCTGCGACCTGCTCCCCCGAAAGGTGTTTGAGCTCCTCAAGCTTCTTTACGATCTGTAGCTGGGTTCGTGATAATGCCATCGGGTTGCTCCGTTTTGTTCCTAGGGATGCGCTCTCTCAGTTTCGCTCGCCGAGCCGATACCTGCCGAGCACCTCTGCAGTCTCAGTACGAAACAGCTCCAAGGTCAAAGGTTTTGCAAGCACCCGATTGACTCCGGATTTTCTTGCCTCCTCATAGAGCCGGGTCGTCAGGTGCCCACTCAATAAAACAATGGGCAGGGTGTACCCCGCCGCCCTCACCCGACGAGCCATCGCCAAGCCACTTGTCCCCGGCATCAGGTAGTCCGTAATGATCAGGTCAAAAGCCTCTTGACCAATGATGTCAAAGGCCGCTCCGGCCGAGATCACCGACCGGTGGAGATAGCCCGATAGCTCCGCATAGCTTTCCAACAGCTTCCCAAACTCTGGATCGTCCTCTACAATCAAAATCGCCGCCCCGGACATTCCCTCAATATGACCATCCTCCATGGGGAATTCAAGGATTTCGAAAAGCCATTGCGCTGACAGTCAGGAGCAAAGGACGGTGGTCGCTGGCCTCCAACACCTCGGAGGTGTCCACCACGCTGCCCTTAGCTTGAAACAAATCTAGAAACCTCACGCTCGCCACCGCCAGATCAACCCTCGTGTAGCTGTCGTGCTTGGCATAGCGATGAGTCCAACGGTTCCCTCGCGAGTCCGCTGCATCGATCAGTCTCCCCAGTTCCCGTCCCCCGATACTGAGAAAGCGGGCTACCGCGCCACTCGCGGGATGATCGTTAAAGTCGCCCATCACAAGATAACTGCCCCCGGTTTCCCCATGCTTAGTGATGAGGAAGTCCCGGATCGCCCCAGCCTCCCTTTTCCTCCGCTCCTCGGATTGAGGATCATCCGAAAAGTTTGTGAACCGACTTTTCAGGTGCAGATTATAAACCCACAGCTCTCCTCCACCGTGCTCGAACAGAGCCCCCTGTAAGCCACGCCGCACCAGCTCCCGATCGCCCCGGTAGTGAAAATTGAGATCATTGATTTCAACCACCTCAATTGGCTCAATCTTCGAAAGGATGCCCAACTTGCGGACCGGATCTGCCCCCTCCGCAATAAAGCCGTGCGCATATTCCAGACCTTCACGGGCCAAATCCCGCTGTAACTCCTTCAGATAGGATGCTCCACCGATTTCCTGCAGCAGCAAAAGATCCGGATCGATCTCCTGAATGACCGCCCTCAAAGCAGCCTTCTCCGCCTCGGGCTTCGGATAAGCAGGGCGAAATCCGTCCTCGGTCATCCGGTCCATTTCCAAGTAGTTATAAACGTTCCAACTCATGATCGAGATCTCGGCTGGTTCCCGCTCCTGAGGATTCCCCAGCGGTGAGATTCCAAATGCCAACCAGAAAACAACCCCTAGCAAGCCGAATGGAAGAGCAATAATAGTCATCAATCAGCGTTCACTGGTTATTTGGGAAGGCCCGTCCCCAGCCTCTGCTTTTTCACTTTCACTCAGCAAAGCAGCTTCGCGCTCGAGAAGCGTCGGGTGGGAGTAGTGGACCGCGCTGTAGAGTCGATGGGGGACCAGATTGCCGAGATTCTCCCGATAGATTTTGCGGAGCGCACTGGTCATGGGCAGCGCTGAGCCCAATGCGTCTCTGGCAAAAGCGTCTGCCTCGTATTCATGCTTCCGAGACAAGCCGTTCATTAGTGGGCTTAGCCAGAACGTGAAGGCCCCGGCCAGCAGTCCCACCAGCATCAGGGCCGGTGCCACCACCGCTAATCCCTGATCCTCCACTTCCGAAGCTCCCGCTCCCACAAATCCAAAGGACTCCACAAACCCCGGCCATCCCGCCAGGAGGAAGAGTCCGTAAAAAACTGCGAGAGACCCGAACCCAAAAAGAAGCAGGGTCTTGGGAATGTGTCCCTTTCGCCAATGTCCAATTTCGTGGGCCAGAACTGCCTCGATTTCATCATCCTTGAGCTGCTCCATCAAGGTGTCGTACAGCACAATCCGGCGAAACTTTCCAAATCCGGAAAAGAAAGCATTTGAGTGGGCACTTCGGCGGCTTCCATCCATTACCTGAATCGAAGCAGCCTTAAAATTGGTCCGCCGGGCCAAGTCGAAGAGCCGCTCCCGCAGAGACCCCTCTTCCAAGGGTCGCAGCTTGTTGAAGAGGGGAAGAATAAACATCGGATAAGCGATCACCATCAGGAGCTGGAATCCAAAAAATACCCCCCATCCCAGAATCCACCAGCTCTCGGAAAAGACTTCTGTGAGGTAAAAGATCAGGGTCAGCAATGGTACTCCGAGGAGGACCGAGAGGATCATTCCCTTGACCAAGTCCATCAGCCATAGCCCGAGCGATGACTTGTTAAAACCAAACCTCTCCTCCAGACGAAAAGTCTCGTACCAATTCAGCGGCAGGGAAATCAGGGAAAAGATGCCCAGGACCAGAAAAAAGGTTAATCCCTGCCCCCAGGGACCATAGCCCAACCAAGCCGAGATCGCGTTGTGCAATCCTCCCAGCCACCCAGTGAGCAAGAACAGCAGCAGCCAGGAGGTCGAGACCAACATCTCCAGGGTTCCAAAACGACTCTTGGCCAGAGTATACTCAAGGGATTCTTGAAAACGACTCCTCCCCATCACCGCCTCCGCAGTGGCCGGTGGATTAGCCTTCGCCTGCCGCACGGATCCTCGATTCAGCGCTTCAAGCAAGACTTCAGCCGCGAGCTTGCAACTCAGCGCAATAGCACTCACCGTTATTGTCATGGTCGCAGTCTCAAGACCCTTTGAGGATTTGGCAACCTCGCTATCATCAGTTCAAACCAGTCCATTTCGCCTAACCACATGGCCAGTAACCACCTTCAGCTCGACACCCTGACTTTCGAAGAAGCCTTCGCCGCCCTGAACGACGCCGTGCAAGAGATGGAACAGGAAGATATCCCCCTCCAAAGTTTGATCGACCAATACGCCAAGGGAACTGAGATGTTGAAGATTTGCCAAAGGAGGCTCGGCGATGCTGAGCTGCGGATCGAGAAGCTCCGCGAGGACGGTTCCCTCGAACCACTCGAACCCAACGGCAAATCCGAGCCTGCCCCGATCCAATGAGTCTCCTCCAATCCATTCAATCTCCGTCCGATCTAAAAGCGCTCAGCAGAGAACAGCTCCCCCTCCTCGCGTCTGAGGTCCGCAGTCGCCTGATCGAGGTAACCAGCCGCAATGGCGGGCATATTGGCCCCAACCTTGGTGTCGTTGAACTCACTATTGCCCTCCACCGCGCTTTCGAGTCCCCCACGGATCGCCTTATTTTCGATGTTTCCCATCAAGGCTACGTTCACAAGCTTTTCACCGGCCGAAACAATGATGGCTTTGATCGCATCCGACAAACCAACGGCCTGAGCGGCTTTCTCAACCGCAGCGAATCCGAGCACGACCACTACGGGGCCGGCCACGCTGGCACCGCCCTCTCGGCTGCCCTCGGCATGGCCACCGCCCGCGACCTCGTCGGCCGCCGCGAACATGTCGTTGCCATCTGCGGAGACGCCGCTTTCACCTGCGGAATCACCCTCGAGGCCCTTAACAACGTTGCCACCTCTGCTCGCCGACTCATCGTCATTCTCAACGACAACGAGTGGTCCATCGACAAAAACGTTGGCGCACTCTCCCGGTACTTCAACGAACTCATTACCAATCCGGTCTACAACCGCCTGAACAATGACATCGAGGCCCTCCTCAATCGTCTCCCCGGCGGAAATACCCTCGTCCGTCTCGGTTCTAAGGTAAAGCGGGACACCAAGGATGCGCTCTTCCAGTCCTCGATCTTCGAAAAGTTAGGCCTGCGCTACATCGGCCCCATCGACGGTCACAATCTCGATTGCCTCGAGCACTACCTTGAATTTGCCAAGGAACAAACCGAGCCTGTCCTTATTCACGTCCTCACCGAAAAGGGGAGGGGCTATCCGGTTGCCATCGACCAACCCGAGAAATTCCACGGCACTTCACCTTTCGAGATTGAGACCGGTGCCAGCCTCGCCTCTCCCGGTCCAAAACTGGAACCCTTCCAGGATGTCCTCGGCAAAGCCCTCTTGCGAGCAGCCGAAGCGGACCAAAAAGTTGTTGGCATTACCGCTGCCATGCCCTCCGGCACCGGTCTGCGCCACCTGCGCGACAAACTTCCCTCCCAGTATTTCGACGTCGGCATTGCCGAGGAACATGCTGTGCTTTTTGCAGCCGGTCTCGCTACCTCGGGTTTCCGTCCCGTCTGCGCCATTTACTCGACCTTCTTGCAACGGGCCTACGATCCCATCATCCACGACATTTGCCTCCAGAATTTGCCCGTCGTCTTCTGCATGGACCGGGCAGGGCTCTCTCCCAACGATGGCGCTACCCACCACGGTCTCTTCGACATCGCTTACCTCAGGCCAATACCCGGAGCTGTTATCATGCAGCCCCGGCACGAGGATGAACTCGCGGATATGCTCCACACGGCTCTTGCACAGCAAGGTCCAGTCTTCATTCGCTATCCCCGTGGCAGCGGCTCGGGCACCCCGATTAAAGAGCAACCAAACTTGATCGGCATCGGGGAGGCCGAGGTCCTCCGAGACGGCGAGGATATTGTCATTTGGGCCCTCGGCCCGATGGTCGAGACTGCCCTCTCCGTCGCCAATCAGCTCGCAACCGGTCCCGGGATCGCCGCCACCGTAGTCAACGCCCGCTTTGCCAAACCAATCGACCGGGATCTTGCCCTTTGCCATGCGAGGAGCCATCGGGTTTTTGTCACCCTTGAGGACCATGTGGTTACCGGTGGTTTCGGAACCGCCATCCTCGAAACTCTCGCCGACGCCTCGTCGAAGACCCCCATCTTGAGAATTGGTTGGCCAGATCAGTTCGTCGACCACGGGTCCTCCGTCGACGACCTTCGCACCCCTCACGGACTCTCCGAAGAGGCAATCTTCGAGCGAATCCAGGCTTTTTACGACGAAAATTTTGCACCCAAAGCGTCGCCAACCGGACGTGCTGGGTTGACTCGTCTGACCAACACCTGATCATCTTCGCCAAAGATGACTGATACCCTTCTCAAAGATTTGGACCCCCGTGTCCGCAAACAAGTTGAAAAAGCTGTCGGTTTAGTCCGGCAGGGCAATCCAGCTCAGGCCATCGACATCTGCATGGGTCTGGTCGAAAAGTTCCCCGGTGCCGTGGAAATCCGAAAGGTCCTTCGGGAGGCCCAGCGCGGTGCCAACGCCGGCAAGAAGAAATCGCTTTTCGGAGGCCTTTCCCTGTTCAAAGCCCAGAAGCTGGTCGCCAAGAAGGACCCCGCTGCGACCATCCTGGCAGCTGAGAAGGAACTTTGCACCAACCCAGCCAGCGTAGAGGCCCACAAGTCTATTGCCGAGGCCGCCCTTCAGCTCCAGCTCCCTTTCACTGCGGCCTACTCCTTCGAGTGTGTGCGTGATATCGACGCCAATAATCTCGAGAACCTCAAGAAGCTGGCCCTCGCCTACATCGATTGCAATCAGCCAGACAAAGCCGTCCGGACTGCAGATCAAGTACTCAAGGTCGCCCCGGGAGACGGGGAGGCCCAGGAGATCGTCAAGCGGGCGTCCGTCATGCAATCCCTCGACGCCGGGAAGTGGGAGGAAGAAGGAGACTTCCGCAGCAAGCTCAAGGACGCCGACGAGGCCGTCCGCCTCGAACAACTGAACCGCTCGCGGACCGACGAGAAAGGCCTCACTGAGCTCATCTCAGATGCTCTCAAAGCCATCGAAGAGCGGCCCGAGGACGTAAATAACTACAAAAAGCTCGCGGCCTACTACGAACAGGGTTCCGATTTCGACAAAGCTATCGAAACCATCGAGCGGGCTCGCCAAACTGATATCGGTAAATCCGACTCCTCCCTCGAGCGCTTGGTAATCCGCTACAAAACGGCCTCCCTCAACAAAAAAATTCTGAAAGCCGAAGCCGCCCTCCAGGCCAACCCAGAGGACGAGAACGCAGCCGCCTCCCTGAAATCCTCCAGAGAGGAACTTGACGCCTACGAACTCGATGCCGCCAAGGAGACCGTTGAAAAATACCCCAACGATTATGGGGCCCGTTATACCCTCGGGTCACTGCTCCTCAAGGCCGGACAAATGGATGAGGCCATCCAGCACCTTCAGATCGCACAGAGAAACCCGAAGGTCCGGCTCCAGGCGGTTATCGGTCTCGGCAAAGCTTATTTTGCCAAGCGCTTCTACGACCTGGCCTCAGAGCAGTTCCTCACCGCTAAGACCGAGATTCTGGTCATGAACGCCCAGAAAAAAGAGGCAATTTATGAGCTGGGCTGCTCCCTGGAGGCACAAGGAAAAAAGAACGAAGCCATTGCCGAGTTTAAAGAAGTTTACGCCGCCGACATCGGCTACCGCGACGTCGCAAAAAAGATCGACGATTTTTACTCACAGTCCTGATCCAGGGGATTCGCTCAAAGGCCCCCCTATGGAGGTTGTTGTTCTCGGCTCAGGTACCTCCACAGGAGTGCCAGTGGTCGCTCAGGCTGACGGCCTTTGCGACCTTCAGGATGCCCGCAACTGGCGCACCCGTTCATCCGTTCACGTCAGCGCGGCTGGTTACCACCTCCAGATAGATGCCGCCCCTGAGTTTCGCCTGCAATGCCTTGAGAATCGCATTCCGGCAGTCCATGCCTTCATCCTCACTCACGGGCATGCCGATCACATCCTCGGCATGGACGATCTGCGGCGGTTCTGCAACCTGAACGGCAACGTCGCACTCCCCGTCTACGGCCCTCCCGAGGCCCTCCAACGGGTTCAGCAGGTCTTCCCCTACGCGATTACCTCCGCCCCAGTGGAGTATGGATACCCTGCCTTCACCCTCATTGAGGCTACTCCCTCATGGGAGCTTGGACCCTTCCTCATCCAGAGTACCCTACTCCCCCACGGTTCCATTCAAACCCTTGGAACAATCATCGAAGAGGTCTCCACCGGTGCTCGTTTTACCTATTTTACCGATTGTGGCAGCGTTCCCCCCGAGGCTGTCGAACTCGCTCGCGAGACCGATCTCCTAATCCTCGACGGGCTCCGGCCCAAGCCCCACCGCTCCCACCTCAGTATTCCCCAGGCCATAGAAGTTTCCCGCCAAATTGGCGCCCGCCGCACCTACCTTACCCACCTCACCGCCTTCGTGGATCACCATTCCACTGAAAATGAGCTACCCCCGGAGGTACGCCTGGCCTACGATGGTCTTCGCCTCTCCGTCTGAGCGATGCAGCTTGCCGTCGGGATTAGCAACTGTCTGACTTAAGCCTCGGTCCTTCCACTTCCCACGAACCCTCCACCCTTCGACCCATGAACCTTTGCCGCATCTTCCTTCCCCTCCTCGCCTTGCTCTTTTGCGCCCCTTCCACACGTGCTGTTGACCTCGAACTGGTCGGCTTCCATCTCGGCAGCGAGTTCTTCATCCTCACGGAGGAGATCAACAGCGATGACTTTGCCGCCCGCCGGTGCGTCATGGTCTTCCGTTGCAATTTTGGGGATCAAGCAGTCAGCCGCATTTCCCGCGACTCTCTTCAAATCACCGTTATACCCGAGGGAGCCTCGACCGGAATCACCTACAGCGGCAAAGACATCTCCGGAATCGTGACCGAACGCCTCAACGATTCCTCCGCCCTTCTTCAAATTAGCTTCCCCTACAATCTGAACGCTCTCGGCACCCGTTTTTCAATCAGCGGACTCTTCGACGTCCTCATGCGCGAGGAGGCCAAGCGATCACGCGCCATTGAGATTCCACTCACTGCCGGAGCCACCATCAACCTCGACGGGGTTAAACTGCTCGTTTCGAAAGTCGAGCTCCCGGTGGACGACACCTCCTCCATCGCCATCACCTTCCGTCACGAAAACAACGAAATTGATCCGATCTTCAAAATCCAGTTTCTCGATTCGAGAATGATTCCCATTGAGAGCCGTCAGAGCAATGCCGTCCTCAACCAGATTCACGAGTCAACCTTTCAACTTCGCCGACCAGAGGGCCCACTCTTCGGCATCGTCAACTACACCGGCCCCAGCGATGTTCGCCAGATCGCCTTCCGCGTGCAGTCAAACATATCCGCTGCCTCCACCAGCGTCACAGACAAAACCAATTAAAGTTTCCGACTCCATCCTGCCCAGGCAGTAAATATGCTTACCGGCACAGAACGATCTCCAGCTCGTCCATGGCCCACCGAGACGCTCACCGACTCTATTCCGAACAAGCTCTCGAAGCATGGTTTGAGTATCTCTCCGACGATTGGGAACCGCTCTTTTCCTCAACCGTTCTAGACCTCGCCCGTAAACTCTACCGGGAAAGACGAGTCCGGCAGATCGAGCTCACGCCGGATCACGCCATCATCCACTGCTTGTTTCAGGAAGACCATTCGGCCCACGCTTATTCCATCATTGATTGGAAAAAACCCCGCCCTTCCTTCCGTAATTCGCTGACGGACAAAATTGACGGCCCCGCCATCGCCGCTGCCGGGCTCTACGAAATCGAAGAACTCATCGCCGATGAGATTCCCCCCATCTCTCGCCCCCCTCAGCCCCCCAATTCTACACCGCAGGAAACCTCTCTCCCGCTCACCAACGGAAAAAACCCTTCCCCTGAAACCCGCGAAACCCGCGAGGCTCCTCCACCCTCCCCGTCCCTTCGCCCGCCTGCCCAACGACTGCGATTGGACTTCCATTGGCGAGAGGGAAAACTGGTCTGCATACCCACCCGGTCTAATCCATCCGGCCCCCGCACCAACGCCTTCGATCCCCTCTCCCCGAAGGTTTCTCCCGATCTCTCCGGTGCTCACCGAGAGCAGCTCATTCGGCTTTCAGCCCTTGCCAAAAAGTCCGGCTTTTCATTCCGGTCCGACCAGAAAAAATTTTACCTCGAAGGCTCCGAACGTTTCCATCCTTTCCTCAACGGAGCCCTTCAACAATGGAGATCCCTCTTCGATGTCCGCCTCGGCCCCACCGTTCAAGAGATTTCCAACGGCATCCGGCCAGCCCGCGTCATCGCCAAGGTCTCTCCCGCATCAACCTCCCGTGGTCTCCAGCTCTCGTGGCGGGTCCTCGTCGGCGACCAATGGTTGAGCGATGACGAAACCCTCAAACTGCTGCGCCATAAGGACAGCACCGTCATTTTGAAAAATCGCGGAGCGATTCGCATTGATCCGGACCACCTCGCCGCTGTCGAACGTCTCCAGCTTCCCTCAAACACCTCGAGCGCTCCATCCGCCATTCCCGTCTACCTCTTCTATTCCCTCTATCGGAATGCTTCCATTGAGTTTGAAGTCGCCCCCGAAGTTGAGGCCCTTTACCTCCAGCTTCAAAAGCCACCGACTCGCCCCGCCTATCTTCCCCCTTTCCTCCGGAAATACCAGGCCGATGGCGTCTCCTGGCTTCTCCACCTCGCCCGCTCAGGATGCTCCCCACTTCTCGCGGATGACATGGGTCTCGGAAAAACAGTCCAGGTTCTCACCTTCCTTTCCTCCCTCGAGAATCCGGGGCAGCAGCCCTCAATCATCATCTGCCCCGCCTCCGTCACCTCCGTTTGGGTCGAAGAAGCCCGGCGCTTTTTTCCCCACCTCCGCCTCGAGATCCTCTCAGCTGCCAACCCCTTCCGCTCATCCGATGCTTCCGCCATCTGGGTCACCTCCTTTTCCCAACTTCGCCGCCACCGGAATCTTCTCGATTCCATAGAATTTCACTGCGCCATCATCGATGAAGCCCAGCAAATCAAAAACCCTGAAGCCAAAGCCACCCGCGCTTGCTATGCCATTCGGGCCCTTCATCGAGTGGCCCTGAGTGGCACCCCCATCGAGAACCACCTCTCAGACATTTGGTCCATTTTCCGCTTCCTCATGCCCGGTCTCCTCGGTAATCAAAAGGATTTCCTCGCCCGCCTTCAGGGGCAGGGCAGGGAAAAGGCCATCGAGGAGCTCCGGGTCCAGCTCGCCCCTTTTATGCTCCGCCGGACCAAGCAGATGGTCGCTCGGGAACTCCCCCCAAAGATCGAGAACATTTCCCTTTGCCCCCTCACCGATCCCCAACGGCGGGCCTACCGCGAACTCTGCGACCGCGCCATCGCCGAGTTTGACAAGAACGGTGATTTCATCGCCCCGGAACGCCAAATCCACTTTTTCTCCCTGCTCACCCGGCTTCGACAAGCCTGCTGTGATGCCTCACTCCTTCCCAGGGAATTTACCCAACCAACGGACCTCCAACCTCCCAGCGGCAAGCTCGAGGTGCTTTTCTCCAAACTCGACGAGGTGCTTTACGGTAACCGAAAAATCGTCGTCTTCAGTCAATTCCTGCCATTGCTCAAACGCATCACCCAGAACCTGGAGGAAAGATTTCCCGGCATCGGCATTTACACCCTTACCGGTCAAACCAAAGAGCGGGCCAGCGTCATCGAAGGGTTTCAAACCACCTCCTCCAGCGCAGTGATGCTCGTCAGCCTGAAGGCGGGCGGCGCAGGAATCACCCTCCACGCCGCCGATTACGTCTTCCTGATGGACCCTTGGTGGAATCCGGCCGTCGAAAACCAGGCCATCGACCGAGTTCATCGCATCGGCCAAAGACGTACCGTGATGGTCTACCGCCTCGTCACCGAAGGGACCATCGAAGAGAGCATCCAACTCCTCAAGCAGCAGAAAGCGGCGCTCTTTACCAGCCTCCTCGGCTCCATTGAATCCGGCACGATTCGCTATCAGGAACACCTCTCCTACCTCCGCACCCTCCTTCAGAACCCTGGCTCCGTTCGCCCCCAAGCGGAATCCAATCCAGCAGCGCCTGCCCCGGACCCTCAGCAGTCTTCCCCGTCCCTCTGATGCCAGCCGCCGCCCGAAGAAAAACCCGGCAGAAAGAAGCTATTCTTGAGGCGCTTCAATCCGCCGACCGGCCTCTCGCCATTGACGAAATTCTTGACCTCGCCAGACAGACCCATCCTCGGATTGGCGAGCGAACTGTCTACCGCAACCTCTCCGAAATGGTCGAGGATTTCCGCCTCGCCAAAGTCTACTACCCCGGCCAACCCACCCGCTACGAGCTCCCCAACCCCCGCGGAGAACATCACCCCCACTTCATTTGCCGCATCTGCAAACAAGTCTTTGTCCTCCCCGACGAAACGCCCTCCGTTATCGATAAAATTGCCCCCCACCCTCACTTCGTCTTCGAGAGCGAAGAGGTCATTCTCTACGGAAACTGCCGACTCCAGCCCGACTGCCCCCACCTGCCCACAGATAGCTCAGATGCTTCCCCTTGACCCCACCTTTCCTCATGGCGCTCCCCAAACCGTCCCCGACCGAGTGCGAGCCCTCGTCGAAAAACTGGGAGACCTTCAAAAAGGCACTCTCCACTTTCCTCAAGGGTCCATCATCGTCGAGGAAAACGAACAGAATGAACACGTTTACGTCATTCTCGATGGCGAGGTCCAGATGCTCAAACACAGCAGCATCAACCCCTCGCTCGAGGTCGATCGCTTTGGCCCCGGTGATCTTCTCGGGCTGACCTCCTTCTGGTCCCGCGAACCGAGCTTCCTTCGCTCTGTCGCCCTCACTGAGGTGCGCTGCCTCGCCATCGATTCCTTCGACCTCGACCAACTCACCCGCCGCGACCCCGAGGTTCGTCTGATCATTCATCGCCTCTTCATCTCCAACCTCTCCAACCGTTACCGCCGGATGATCTCCCTCAACGTCCGTGTCGCTGAGCTCGGAGACGCCCTCCATCGCGAGCACGCCCAGCTCAAACAAGCCATCCACGACCTCGAGCAAACCCGCAACCGGCTCATCCACCAGGAGAAACTCGCCACCCTCGGCCAACTCCTCGCTGGCATTGCCCACGAAATTAACAACCCTTGCGCGGCTCTTTCCCAAGGTGTTGAAAGCCTCAATCAAGCCCTCCCCCAACTCCTCGACCCCACCCACGCCATTCCCCCTCAGCCCGTTCACCTCTCGCTCTTCCTCGCGGGCCTCGAGGCCTCCTACCCTACCACCGAGGACAAAAGATCGCGACGCGACGCCCTCCTCTCCCGCCATCCGGAACTCCCCCGTTCACTCGCCCGGCGACTCGCCCGCCTCGCTCCCGATCTTTTGCCCACCCTCCAACTTCCCTCAAAAGGCTCTCTAAAATCAAAAGACCTTCAACGTATCGAGTCCCTCCTCGCCACCTACGAACTGGGGACCCACCTCCGCAGCATCCGCCTCTCCTCCGAGCGAATCCAAAAGCTCGTCGTCAGTCTGAAAAACTATGGCCGCCAGGATCAGCCCCAGGCCGAACTCTTCGACCTGCGCGATGGTATCCATGATACCCTTACGGTACTCAACCATCGCCTCAAAAACTACCAACTATCCCTCGATTTGCAGGAAATTCCCAAAGTTCTGGTCGTCGGTAGCGAAATCAATCAAGTCTGGACCAACCTCCTCACCAACGCCTGCCAAGCCACCCCGACCGGTGGTCATTTGCGCATTACCGCTTCCGTTGATGAGGAATCCGTCATCGTCCAGGTCATTGACTCGGGCACCGGGATTCGCCCCGACCTCCTCGAGCGCATCTTTGAGACCAACTTCACCACCAAAAACACCAAGTCAGACTTCGGGCTGGGGCTCGGCCTCGCCATCTCCCGGGAAATCATCGAAAAACATGCCGGCTCCATTCAGGCCACCAACAATCCCGACGGCGGAGCCACCTTCACCGTACGGCTTCCACTGCCCCCTCAAGAGGAATGACCTCTGCCGCCTGGCGACTCCCTCTGGCTTCCAAAGCCACCCCAACCGCTTCCATCCCGCGCTCCGAAAGAACCACACAGCGGGCAAACTCCACTCCGGCACGCTCCACAGAAAAAAGTTTTTTCCCTTCAAGCATTTCGGCATAACCAAATCGGTAGGTCGTTATCGCAAAATCCGGTTCATCCTCCGGCCACACCCACCAAAGGTCATCCCCAAAAAAAAGCTCTGCTTGCAAAGGCATCGGTAACAAAACCAGCTCCTGTCCAGCCAAAAGGACTTCCCTCCTCGGGATCGTCGCAATACGCCAGCCCCCGGGGGGTGCTTCGATCCCCGCCAGAAGACTATTCAACATTAACGTGGCCTCCCGGTAGGAAGTCGCCCAGTACTCCGTCTCGTACTGCTCTGCCGGATTTCCCCTGATCCAGGCCCATTCATTGTAGTAGGTATACTGATACGGATGCAGCCGCAACATCATTCCCATCACCGAAAGAAGGTAGGCTCCCAGCAATACTCCGCCCACCACCCGAAGGCTTTTCCTCAAACGCTCTCCAAGCTGGACCAAGGCTCCGCCCACCAAGACCGCTGCCGGAGGTAAAACGAAGAGCAAATGACGGATCCCGTCATAGATTTGCGCTCGCTGAACCACCACCAGCGCCACTGGAAAACCAACCGCAAACAGGAGCACCCCAGTTTGCAGATTTTCCCGGAAGCGAGGAGTCCCCATCCCGAAGATGAAAGGCAGGTGCCTGAGGTAGACCACTGCCAGAGCCAGTAGCGCAGCCAGCCACAAAACCGGCGTTGTTACCATCAACATCTTTAGAATATAGGTCCGCGGCACCTCGGTCCCCTGAAATACCTGCCCCTCAAAGAGAACGCTTCCTTTCCAGCCAAAAGAAACCGTTCGAGCTCCGGTATCCACTACCGCTTGCATCCCCCCACCGTGCATCGAGGGCCACCAGACGAAGAGCACCGCAGCCGCCAACGCTCCCGCCATCAGCCCCCCTACCACCCGCTTGATCCAGATTTTTTTCTCTCCCAACTCCCCCTCAACCCGTCCGCATTGTACCGCCAGCTCGCGGACCAACCAACAGATCAAGACGCCGACCAGGTAACCCAAGAGGACTAAACCGCCCACCCGCAATGAAGCGGCCAACCCCACCAAAATTCCAAAGATCCAATAATCCTTCCAGCGCCTTCCCCCGTGCGCTACTAACCGCATCAACCCCCAAAGTCCCCAAATATAACCCGCCGCAAAGGGGAGATCCTTGGGATTGATAAACCCGTGCCCGACGAAACGGGGCATCGCCAGCAAAACTCCTACCGCCACTAAACCAACCCAGCGAATGCCCCATTCTTTTCCCACCAAAAAGGTTCCTCCAACTGCGGCCAGGAAGAAAAAGGTATTCCACAGACGCGCCGACGGAAAAAGGTCCATCCCGGTGAAATCCCGGAAGGCCGCCAAAGAAACATCGTAGAAGCCCGGATAATCACCCCCTGGAGCTGGCAGCGGAGCTTCCGATAAAAGGCTTTTGTAGTAAGCCAACTTTCGGTCCCCGTCGTTCCAGCGAATCGGTTCATCCCAGGAAACCCCGTACCCCATCGCCAACATCCAACCTCCGAGCACCAGGAAGATCCCCCCAAGCACCATCAGCAGCTTTTTGAACTCCGCGCTCACTCACCCAATCAGGCGGATGCCCTTCTATTCCGTCAACCTCCATCCGCCCCCCTCAAGGCACCCAAAATGTGACCATAGGTTGCCCACCCAAACCGCCTTTCGCCTTGCGAAGCACCCATCGGTCCGCCTATCATCCCCCCGTGCGACCCTCCACCGGACTCTCGATCATCATCCCTGTCTGCAACGAGGCCGAAACCCTGAAACCACTAGCCAACGCCATCCGTGAGGTCGTTGAAACCAAGGTTGAAACAGACTACGAAATCCTCTTCGTCGACGACGGCAGCACCGATCAATCCTGGACTATCATCGAGGAGCTTCGCTCCAGTCATCCCCCCATTCAGGGTATCCGCCACCGCCGTAATCTCGGCAAAGCCGCCGCCCTGCAAACCGGATTCGACCACGCCCGGGGAGAGGTTGTCATTACCATGGACGCTGACCTTCAGGACGAACCATTGGAGATTCCCGCCTTTCTTGCTAAAATTGAAGAGGGCTACCAATGCGTCTCCGGCTGGAAAAAACTACGTCAGGACCCCTGGACCAAGACCGTCCCCTCGCGCTTCTTCAATTGGGCCACCCGAGCTGCCTCCGGGGTCCGCCTCCACGATTTCAACTGCGGATTTAAAGCCTACACCCGCGACGCCATCGCGACCCTCAACCTCTACGGCGAACTTCACCGGTACATTCCCGTTCTCCTCGACGCTGAAGGATTTCAGATCACCGAGATCCCCGTCCAGCACCACCGCCGCACCCACGGGGTCTCCAAATACGGCTGGGGGCGGCTCATTAAGGGTGCCCTCGACCTCGTTACTGTGGTCATGATTACCCGTTACCTCAGGCGCCCCGGCCACTTTTTTGGCGGCTTCGGCATCCTCTCGGGATCGATCGGCCTATCCATTCTGGCCACCCTCTCTTTTCAAAAAATCTTCTTCGGCCTAAACTTTGGCACCCGCCCGCTCTTTTTCCTTGGCATCCTTCTCCTGCTCTTCGGTGCTCAACTCCTTTCCATCGGTCTCCTCGGCGAGCTGATTCAGTACCACTCCCGCCGCATCCGCGACCCTCGGAAACTCCTCTCAGATCATTGACCCCCCAACCCATGAGCCTTTTTCCGTCCTCCACCATTGCCATCGTCGGCCAGGGGTACGTCGGCCTGCCTCTCTCCCTTATCTTCGCCGAAAGTGGTTTCAAAGTCATCGCTCTCGACATTGATCCAGCCAAGATTTCCAGCCTCCAGGCTGGCCGCAGCTACATCAAACACATCTCCGACCAGCGCATCGCCAATGCTCTCCAGGGTTCAATGCTGGCCCCCACCCAGATGCCATCCGATGTCGCCCAGGCCGAAGCCATCATCATCTGTGTGCCCACCCCCCTCGATCGCTACCGCCAGCCAGACACCTCCTTTGTCGAGAACACCATTCTCGCCGTCAAACCTTATCTCCGTCCCAATTGCCTCATCTCCATCGAATCCACCGTCTACCCCGGATTCACCAAAGAAGTGGCCGTCCCCCTTCTCACCCAATCAACGAACCGCACCATTGGTAAAGACCTCTACCTCGTCTTCTCCCCCGAACGGGAGGATCCGGGAAACTCAGCCTCTCAAGTCCGCAAAATACCCAAACTCATCGGAGGTATCACCCCCGCCTGCGAGGAAATCGGCACCGCTCTTTACCGGAAGGCAATCGAAACGGTCGTCCCGGTCGGTGGTTGCTCAATCGCCGAGGCCGCCAAGCTGACCGAGAACATCTTTCGCAGCGTCAACATCGCCCTCGTCAACGAGCTCAAAACGATTTTCGACCCCATGGGGATAGATGTCTGGAAAGTAATCGAAGCGGCCAAGACCAAGCCCTTCGGCTACATGCCTTTCTATCCGGGCCCCGGTCTCGGAGGCCACTGCATCCCCATCGATCCCTTTTACCTGAGCTGGAAAGCCCGTGAATTTGGAATCTCTACCCGCTTCATCGAGCTCGCTGGAGAAATCAATCACTCAATGCCCGACTACGTAGTCGAAAAGCTAACCACTGCCCTCAACCAAAGAAGGTGTCCCATCCACGGTTCCCGCATCCTCATTGTTGGAATCGCCTACAAGCCCAACGTCGACGATATGCGCGAGTCTCCCGCTCTCGCCATCGCAGACCGTATCCTGCAACGACAAGGTGAGATCGCGTTCTACGACCCCTTCATCCCATCCATCCCCTCTTCTCGCCAACACCCTCACCTCGCAGGACGCCAATCCATCTCCTGGACACCAGCTGACCTCCGGGAGTTCGACGCCGCCATCATCGTTACCAATCACCACTCCATCGACTTCGAGCCCCTCCTCCAATCCATCCCCTGCATTGTCGATACCCGGAACGCCCTCGCCGCTTACCCCTCTCGGCCCGGTCAGGTCACCAAAGCTTAGCGCCCAGACGCTCCAAATGATCGACTCCCATTCCAACCCATCTCAACTTCCCAAAATCGGCCTCATTGGATGTGGCTACTGGGGAAAAAATCACGCCCGCAACTTTTCTTCCCTCCAAGTTCTCGCCCGCATCTGCGATCCCCACCCCGGCGGGCTGGAGACAGCTGCCACCATTGCCCCGGAAGCAGCGCTCAACTCCGACCCGGAAGCTGCCTTTGCCGACCCCGAAATCCAAGGTGTCGTCATCGCTACCCCCGCCGAGACTCATTGCCAACTCACCCTCCGTGCCATTGAAGCCGGCAAACATGTCTTGGTTGAAAAACCAATGGCCCTCGATTGTCGAGATGCCGTCAAAATGCACCAAACAGCCCTCCGCCACCAACGCATTTTGATGGTTGGCCACCTCCTTGAGTACCACCCGGCCATCACCAAACTGCGGGAGCTTCTCGCCCAAGGTACCCTGGGATCCCTGCGCTACCTCTACGCCCAACGGCTCAATTTTGGCAAAATTCGCACCGAAGAAAATGCCTTCTGGAGCTTCGCCCCTCACGACATCGCCCTCATCCTTCGGCTCACCGGAGAAATGCCCACCGAGGTCTCCTGCCACGGCTCTGCTTTCATCAATTCCGCCCTGCCCGATATTGCCCTCGCCCACCTGAGCTTTGCCAGTGGCATCCGCGCCCATCTCGCTGCCAGTTGGCTAAACCCCTTCAAGGAACAAAAACTCGTAGTCATCGGCACCGAGAAAATGGCTGTTTTCGACGACACGCTGGAAGACCAGAAGTTACTCCTCTTCCACCAAAAAGTCGACTTGAGGGATGGACAACCAATCCTCTCCAAAAACCCTCCCGAAGTCCTGCCTCTCCCTCCCATCGAGCCCCTTCGAGCTCAGTCCGAAGCCTTTCTGGAAGCCATTCAAACCGGCCAACCCCCCCTCACCAGTTCGGAGTCCGGGATCAACGTTCTCCGCGTTCTCCAAGCAGCTCAAGCTTCGCTGGAAAACCACGGAACGGCTACCCCGATTGAGGATTTCAGTACCCCTCCACCCCCCTGCGACTATCAAGCCCACCCTACCGCGATAATCGACCCGGGCGCCCAGATCGGCCAAGGCAGCCGAATTTGGCATTTCTGCCATATCAGCCATGGAGCCCAAATCGGAGAAAACTGTAGCTTCGGACAGAACTGCTACGTAGCCGATGGCGTCACTGTCGGCCATCGCGTCAAGGTGCAAAACAACGTCTCTCTCTACACCGGGGTTACTGTCGAAGACGATGTCTTCCTCGGTCCATCATGCGTCTTCACCAACGTCACCAACCCCCGCGCGGCAATCTCCCGCCGCGACGAGTATAAAACCACCCTAATTAAAAAAGGAGCCACCATCGGCGCCAACGCCACCATCCTCTGCGGCCTCACCATCGGTGAGTATGCCTTCATCGCCGCCGGAGCCGTCGTCACCAAAGACGTCCCCCCCTACGCCCTCATGAAAGGCATCCCCGCCAAACAAGATGGCTCCTTTACGAAGACAGGAGAACCAGCCGCCAGAGATCCTCGTTGAACCGAGCAGGGATCCCTCGTACTTCGTTTCCCCTTCCCTTCGTCGGAATATTGCCGAGAATTTATCGAAACAATCATTCGACATCTGTCCTCCAGCAAGCTGTCAAAGCCCCCCATCGAACCGGTGGATCATCCCATTCGCAAACTCACCCAAAGCACTGGAATATACGGCCTTGGCAGCATGCTCCAACGCTTTGGAGGACTTTTCTTACTTCCCCTATTTACCAGCTATTTGACCCCAGCCGAATATGGCGTGTTCGCACTTCTGACCATTCTTGGTGCCCTTGCCAAACCAATCTTCGACCTTGGAATCAATGCGGCAATGGGACCCAGTTATTTCAAAGCGACCCAACCCGACGAGAAAGATCAGGTCATCTGGTCTGCCCTCACCATATCAATCATCAGTGCAAGTTGCCTTCTGCTCGTTTCGTGGCTCAACCCTCATCTACTCATCCGTGCAGTCCTTATAGATGAAGCCTATCTTCGCCACACCTCCCTTTTTCTAACCGGCGTAGCCGCCACCATCGTCCTGACCCCTCTCGTTCAAAAGATCCAGTTTGCTCAGCGGGCTAAGCTGTTCGTTCTCCTCCAGGTCGCTTCCACCATTGTCTTCGTCGTCGCAAGTATCCTCTCCGTCGTCATCCATCGGAGAGGGGTGCTCGGGATGGTTGAGGCACAACTCGCTAGCAATCTCTCTGCCCTGCTCCTCTTTGCTTTTTTCGCTCTCCCCCGGTCCAACCCACTCAAAATTAATCGAAAAGTTACCCTCGACATTCTGAAAACCGGTCTCCCCCTCGTCCCCAGTTTTGCCCTCCTTTTCATCATGGCTAATGCTGGGCGATACGTTGTCCAATGGCATGATGGGGAAGCTGCCGTCGGCGTCTACAGCGTAGGTTTTCAAATTGGCTCAGCCATCAATTTGCTGATCGGAGCCCTTGCCACCGGCTGGTATCCTTTCTTCATGGCTTACCTGAATCGTCAAGCGGAGGCGCAATCTCTCTTCGGCCGAATCACCACATTCTACCTTCTCGGCATCGGTTTCTTATGCCTTTTGATCTTCTCTTGGGCAACCGTCGTGGTTCGTTTCCTCCTCGATGAAGCCTTTCATCAAGCCGCCGAGGTTGTTGGGCTCATAAGTTTGGCTTATGCCTTCACCGGATTCTTCAATCTCTTATTACCCCCGATCTACTTCGCGCAGAAGATACCATGGGTCGTCCCCATTCAAGCGCTCGCCGCTCTTGTTTCAATACTCCTTGCCATCACTTTATGCCCACTCTTTGGAAATCAGGGAGCAGCACTCTCATTGCTCGGAGGCCACTGCAGCATGGCCCTCGGCGTGTTACTTCTCAATCAACACAATTCTCACCTCAAATTTAAGATTAAATACCAACTCCCAGTGTTTTTCCGCTTCATTCCCCTCTTCATCGCCATCGTTGTTATTAGCCAATTCCTGGCTCACCAAAGCAGTTTGATTAACCCCCTGCTTCTCACCGCTTTTTCACTGCTCGCTACCACCTACGCGTTAACTCCAATGCAAAGATCCCACCTTGCCGCCTTTCTCAAAAATCCAATTGAAAACCTGCGGCGCCATTGATCTTCCTTCATGGAAAAGAACCCTATCTATGCGACGAGTCCGCTGGAAATCCGGCAAGGGATTCCCGTCTTTTCAAAGACCGATCACTACATTGAAAATTACGCGACCATCGCCCGAGACCACCTCGAAAGCCTTCACAAAACCGGAAAGAATCCTTTCATCAAGGAACACCTCTGGAAGGAGATTGAACGTTCTACCGAGAATCATATTCGCCAATATCTCCGACCCGGCCACAAAATACTCGATGTCGGGGTCGGGACAGGGCGGCTCCTTAGTTGTTTTCCCGAAGCGGAACGCTACGGACTCGACGTCAGCCACGAATACCTCTTACTTGCCCAAAAACAGGGCATCGAGGTTTGTCTTGCCAGGATCGAGGACTTCCCCTACCCCCCGAACATCTTTGACTTGGTTGTCTGCACCGACGTCCTCGAACACGTCCTCGACCTTAACTTGGCCCTCGAAAGAATCCTCTTTGGCCTCAAATCAAATGGTATTCTAATTGTTCGAGTACCCTACCTTGAGGATCTCTCCTCCTATCTAGCTCCCGAATATCCCTACGATCTCGTTCACCTCAGAACCTTTGATCGCTACGGCTTGCCTCTGATTATCGAGAAGGTTTTTCGCTACCAGACCCTCGCATCTTCGCTTACCGGATACACTGGCGGGCGCCCGCGAATACCCATTCCCCGCCTTTTCAGGATTCGCTCGGCCTTCGTGAGGCTTCTCAACCTCAACCGCCACTTTAACCCAAAGATCGCTCATCTATTTTCTAAACTGTTGCGAAAACCTACCGAAATAAACTTCGTCTTTCGCAAATCAACTAGCGACACTGGCTGACCCTATGTGCGGAATCGCTGGAGCCATCCATCTCAAAGGACAAAAAATTCCTGACTTGGAGCATTCTTTAGACCTGCTCTCTCGCCTCATCCAGCATCGCGGTCCAGACGGGCAAGGGCGGTGGTCCAATCCAGATCACTCCGCTGGTCTCGCCCACCGACGCCTCTCTGTCATCGATCTCCGTGCAGCCGCCGACCAACCCATGCTCGGTCCCAACGGCACCATTCTTACCTACAATGGAGAGGTCTATAACTATCGTGAGCTTCAATCCTCCCTCACCTCTCACTGGCGATTCTCCTCGATATCTGACACCGAAACCATCCTTGCCGCCTATTCACGCTGGGGCCTTGATGCGCCGAAACATCTCCGGGGAATGTTCTCCTTTGCACTTTGGGATCAGAATTCCCGACAACTCCTCTGCGCTCGCGATCGCTTCGGAATCAAACCCTTCTATTACACCATCTTTGATGATGTTTTTTATTTCGCGTCCGAAGCCAAAGCCCTTCTGCCCTTCCTCCACGACATCGAAACGGATCAAAGCGCCCTTGCAGAGTATCTAACTTTCCAGTACACCATCGGTGACAAAACCCTCTTCAAAGGTATCAGGCAGCTCCTCCCCGGTCATTGCCTTGTCCTGCGAGACGGCAATATCAACCTCACCCACTACTGGGACGTCGACTACCAGGTAGATTTCAATCGCTCGGAGGACTCTTTCCACGAGGAGCTTCGTGTCCTCGTAAACCAAACCATTAACCTCCACCTCCGGAGCGATGTCCCAATTGGAAGCTACCTCTCCGGAGGCATCGATTCCAGCCTCGTCTACTGCCTTGCCAATGGTTGCCAACCCGGTATCCAAGCGTTTCACGGGCGCTTTCTCGATTTCCCCGGGTACGATGAGAGTGACTTTGCCCAAGCCGCAGCCCTACAGCACCATGGAGCCTTGGAGATCGTTGACATCACAGCCCGGGACTTTTCGGACCAATTCTCCCGTCTTATCTACCATCTTGATTACCCGGTCGCTGGACCGGGTTCGTTCCCCCAGTTTATGACCTCACGGCTGGCGTCCCAACACGTAAAGGTCGTTCTAGGCGGACAGGGCGGGGACGAGATTTTTGGTGGCTATGCACGCTACGTCATTGCCTACTTCGAGCAATGCATCAAAGCCGCCATCGATGGGACCTATCAGACTGGCAATTACGTGGTCACCCTTGAGTCGATTATCCCAAACCTCGGACTCCTCCGCGAATATAAGCCCCTCATCATTAAGTTCTGGAGCGAGGGGCTCTTTGAACCCATGGATCAGCGCTACTTCCGCCTGATCAATCGAGCCAACGATATGAAGGACGAGATCGCCTGGGAACGATTCGACCAAAGCCGGGTATTTGAGGACTTTTGCGCCATCTTCAACAATCGAAACAACGTCCGCAAAGAAGCCTACTTTGATAAAATGACCCACTTCGACATTAAGTGCCAAATACCTGCCCTCCTCCACGTCGAAGATAGGATGAGCATGGCACACGGTTTGGAGAGTCGAGTCCCGCTCCTGGATCATCCGCTCGTCGAATTTGCCGCTACCATTCCGGCAAATTTTAAATTCAAAGACGGACGTATGAAACACCTCCTCAAAGAAGTCTTCCAGGAGCAACTTCCCGACCCCATTCTTCGACGTCGCGATAAAATGGGCTTTCCCGTCCCCCTCAAGGAGTGGTTCGAACACCAACTCAAAGATTTCGCCTTTGATATTCTTCAATCAATGGCCTCCAAAGATCGTCCCTTCATTCAGCCTGCGGCCCTTCTTAAAAACCGCCACCAAGAAACCCGCTTCTCACGAAAAACGTGGGGACTGCTCTCGCTTGAGATTTGGCATCAACTCTTTCACGATCAAGCCGCCGTCTGGAGGCGGCTTCGTACCGAATCAACAGAGAAATCTCTACCCATTCCATGAAAGCAATCATCACAGGCGGTCTCGGCCAAATCGGCTCCCACATAGCGGAACTTCTCCTCCAACGCGGGGATCAAGTGCTAGTCATCGATAACTTAGCGACGGGACGCCACGAGCACCTCTCACCGTCTCCAGGACTTCTAGTAGAGATCGCTTCGATCGCCGACCGCGAAAAAGTCTTCAAACTATTTGCAGCTTTTCAGCCTGATATCGTCATCCATGCCGCAGCCTCCTATAGAAACCCTGATGACTGGACAGCCGACATCGAAACCAACTGCCTCGGGGGCGCTAATATCGTCCAAGCTGCCAAGTGCCACCAAGTGCCACGCCTGATCTACTTTCAAACCTCCCTCTGCTACGGTCTCAAACCCGACCATCAGCCCATCACCCTGAAGCACCCGAGACGTCCAGAAGGCAGCAGCTATGCGATCACCAAGACAACCAACGAGCTATTCATCGAGCTCTCCGGACTTGACTACGTCACCTTCCGCCTGGCCAATGTCATCGGCCCACGCAATGTCGCTGGACCGCTCCCCATCTTCTACCAGCGGCTCAAGAATGGGAAACAGTGCTTCGTCACCCGCTCCCGCCGCGACTTCGTCTATGTCAAAGACCTCGCCAAGGTCGTCGTTCAGGCCTGCGACGGCGTTGGTCAGGGCACCTATCACTTCTCATCCGGCAGCGATGTGGCGATCAGCGAACTCTACGATGCGGTCGTCGAAGCGATGGGCCTGACCGAATACCCGGCGCCGGAAATCCGCGAGCTGGGCCCCGACGATGCCGCTTCTATCCTGCTCGACCCAAGCCGCACCCTGCAGGACTTCGGACCGATCCGATTCACTCCTATCAAGGAAACGGTGGCCGCCGCAATAGCCTACTTCCAGGAGCACGGCACGCTGGGCGAATACACCCACCTGAAGGTCAACCCAGAGCCGAAATAATCATGCGCCTTTTTATAACTGGCGGAGCTGGATGCCTCGGCTCAAACTTGATTGAATATCTATACCCACAGGGACACGAGTTCTGCGTGATCGAGAACTTCGCCACAGGCTCGCGGGAAGTGCTCCCAGGCCTGCCCAACCTAAAGTTGGTTGAAGGCTCCGTGGCGGATCAAGCCCTCGTCGAAAAACTCTTTGCAGACTTTGCCCCGACACATGTGATCCACTGCGCCGCTGCGTACAAAGACCCGGACGACTGGACGAATGATATAGAGACCAATGTGCTCGGTTCAATCAATGTCGCCCGTGCCGCTGAAGCATCCGGCGTTCGGCAAATCATCAATTTACAAACGGCCCTCTGCTACGGACGGCCCATACAAGTGCCGATCCCGGTAGATCACCCGGTCGCCCCCTTCACCAGCTACGGAATTTCCAAAACTGCCGGTGAAGCCTACCTCCTGCAGGCCGGTGTCTCGGTGGTCTCTTTGCGACTGGCCAATATTTGCGGCCCACGGTTAGCTGTCGGACCAATTCCCACCTTTTACCAGCGGCTCAAAGAAGGAAAGAGCTGCTTCTGCACCGAAGCGGTCCGCGACTTTCTCGATATGTCGGATTTTCTCCGACTGATCGACCAACTGCTGGAAGGAGACCCAGTCCGCGGCCTCTACAACGTCTCCACGGGTGAGGGGCGAACGATTCTGGAGGTCTTTCGAGCGGTGCGTGATTACCTCGGCCTGGACCTACCAGATGCCCCCTCCGTCCCGGTTGGCGAAGACGATATTGCCGAAGTCGTACTCGACCCTGAACTGACCCGGAGCGATCTAGGCTGGGAGGCACGCGTCGGCTTTGCCGAGATGGTCCGTCACCAGTTAGAGTGGTATGATGAGCACGGCATCCGCTCAATCTTTAGCCACCTGAAACCACCCACCACCAGTGCTTAGACGACGCCCCGCGGACTATGCATTTTGAACAATCGAATGTCCTCGTTGTCGACGGTGAAAAGTTTTTTGGCTAGCTGCCACTACCTGAATTAGTAGATTACGCCCGGGCGCATAGACCAACACTCAGATTCAATTCCATGAAACTTCATAAACAATTCGGCAACAAGAAGTATGGAAAATCGTCGATCTACGCGGTTCTTTTTGCCTTCTTTGTCTTCGGGACTTTTTGTATTTTACTCATTCTTAAGGATCCTGGAATTTTTTTCACACGCGAGGACACCAATTTTTTTGTCCCTCACGACCCCAACACGGTATATAGAATTAGCTCCACAGTAAATTCCTTTTGGGCGCTAGACGGCTCAGGTAATCTGCTTAACAAAGACGGACTACCTAAGCATGAACAAAGGGATTATGAACTAACAGCCTCAATCATTCCGAGCAGAACCGCGTTCATAATAATGGACCCCTGGATCGACGCGCCTTCAGAATTTTTAAATCATTATTACAACAAAATTATCGAGGCGAAAATTCTGCCGCTTACTGAGAAAGCGATATCTCTAGGTCATCCCGTGTTTATCCTAACCAATAATCCTCAAGAATTTGACTACAGCGCAACGATCCATGCGGAGTTCGAAAACCTCGCGGAAAATGGCAACATCAAGGTGCTTTATCATCAGGACTATGATGCCGACTCTTTCTCCGCATTCCTGAAAGGGCATAAAATTCATTCCCTTATTTACACTGGTTTTGCTTCGAACATGTGCGTAATCGGGCGCGAGATGGGCATGATTCCGATGAAAAACCTGAACTTCAGGCTCTTTTTTATTCCCGAAGCCTCCGCAGCTGTAGAGCTCGCAGATACTTGGGAAAGCCAGGAAATCCACAAATCCACCACCAGCATCATCTCCCAGTGGATAGCTCAAATTATACATTACGACGATTTTATGGCGATCAAAAAACCTGCGGCTCAGGATAATCAAAAATTGGCAGAAAACGGAACCTATAAATAGTTCATAAGCCAAAAGTTCAGCGATCATCCGCATGAAAACACCTATCCCTACAAACCAAGGCAGCCAGCCCGATCATGCACTTTGACCAGTCGAATATACTTGTTGTCGGGGGGGCCGGCTTTGTCGGTAGCAACCTTTGCCGGAAATTGCTCGCGCACTCCGGACTACACTCGCTCCTCGTCGTCGATAATTTTCTCTCATCTGAGCCCTTTAACCTACCAAAAGATCCACGCCTCGTCCTGATCAAAGGCAGCATTGCCGATGATGCCGTTCTCAAACAACTGCCGACTGACCTCGATTACGTCTTTCACCTTGCTTGCTTCCACGGAAACCAGTCGTCGATCCACTCACCCCTCGAGGACCATGCCAATAACACACTGACCTCGCTCAAGCTTTTTGAGCAGATCTACAATATGAGTTCACTAAAGAAAGTGATCTACTCCTCCGCCGGATGTGCCGTGTCCGAAAAAACAGCCGATACCGCTAAGGCTACGGTCGAGGACGCCCCCAATTCACTCTTTCACGACAGCCCCTACTCCATCTCAAAAATTATCGGTGAAATGTATGGAAACTACTACTTTACGCGCTATGGCATGCCGTTTGTAAAAGCAAGATTTCAAAATGTCTATGGTCCCGGAGAGGTTCTCGGTAGTGGCCAATGGCGGGGCACGCGCCACACCGTCTGGCGAAATGTGACGCCCACCTTTATCTGGAAATCCCTTCACGGCCAGCCGCTCCCATTGGAGAATGGCGGCGTCGCCACCCGCGACTTTATCTTCGTCGCGGATATCGTCGACGGTCTGCTTGCCTGCGCCCTCAGAGGCACCCCGGGAGAAGCGTATAACCTCGCCACGGGGGAGGAAACCTCCATCCGCCACTGGGCCAGCATGATCAATGTCCTAACCGGCAACCCTGCCAACCTCCAAGTGGAAGCTCCCCGCGACTGGGACCACTCGATTAAACGCTTCGGGTCCACCGACAAAGCAAAACAGGAACTCGGATTCGAAGCGAAATACACCGGAGAGGCCGGTCTGCGAAAAACCATTGAGTGGACTGTGGATAATCGCGCCCGTATCCGCGAAACCATGCTTAAACATCTCAAACACCTGCCGGAGCTCAAGACGCTTCCCTAAACGATGCCACGTCTCAAAATTTTAATTCTCCACCGGATGGGCGATCCCCTGCTTTGGCGCAAGGCGGTAAGCGATCACGAGTTTCTCCTGCCAAAACACGCCCCGGATCACGACTATATCGTGCACGATTCTGCGGTGCCTCTGCCGGCCTATGTGGCCGAAATCCCGTTCGATGGCATCCTTCTCGGACCCACTTTTCTCTGCAACCGCTACAAACCCCGGCACCTGGCGCGGGTGAAAAAAATCTACGACTTCATACGTTATTCCGAAGCATTTAAGATCGCTCTGCCACAAGATGATTATAATTGCAGCCATATTCTCGATGATTGGCTCATAGAGTGGAAGGTAGACTTGGCGTTTGCCGTCATTGATCAACACTGGGATCTCCTCTACCCAAGGTTTTCCAAGACAGGCAAGCTGCGGCTCGGTTACACCGGTTACATCCATGAGGAATGGATCCAAAACTGGGCCACTCCCAGAGCCTTTCAAGAACGAACCATCGACGTCTCCTACCGCTCTGGAAAATTACCCCCTAGCTTCGGATATATCGGCTACGAGAAAAGCGTGATTGGTGAGCGCTTTGTCAAAGCCGTCAGAGGCCATCCGCTCACATTGGACATTTCAAATTCATCGGAGGATATCATCCCCGGTGAGCAATGGCACGCCTTCGTCGAAAATTCCAAGTTCTGTCTCGGAAGCAACAGCGGCAGCAGCTTGATCGACGCCCGAGGCGAAATCCGACAAGCGACCAACCGCTACCTCGCGCTACACCCGGAGGCCTCCTTCGAAGAAGTGGAGGCAGCCTGTTTCCCGGGCAAAGACCACGTTTATGCCCTGACCGCAATTTCGCCAAGAGCGATTGAAGCAGGGCTTGCCCTCACCACCCAGATTTCAGTGCCCGGCTCTTACAGCGGGATACTTCGCGCCCACGAGCATTACATTCCTCTTGATGCGGATTGCTCCAATATCGAGGAAGTTCTCGCTACGATGGCAGACACCAGCCGGGTTCAAAAAATCAGCGCTGACTGCAAAGATGCTTTACTGTCTCACGACGTGCTTCGGTCAAAGGCGCACGCATCTGCGTTGATCGATATGATCGCGAACCATTCCCCAAACAAACACGCCAGTCATCCAAACGCCGACAAACTGCTGAACCGCTACTATCGTGAGATCGGCACCCACACCAGACACTTTTGGCGGAGACACAGAGTTTTGAAAAAGTCGATTCGACTGGCAAAACGATATGGCGGACAAAGGCTCATCAATTTCTTTAACATATAACCACGCCTAATGAAACTCCTTACCATCGTCGGCGCCCGACCCCAGTTTATCAAAGCGGCAACGCTTTCTCGGGAGCTTCGGAAAGATCCGGAGATCGACGAACGCATCCTCCACACCGGGCAACACTTCGATGCCAACATGTCAGACATTTTTTTTTCCGAGTTGGGAATGGACGCACCTACCTATAATTTGGGGATCCATGCGACCACGCATGGGGCTATGACCGGCAGGATGATGATTGAAATCGAGCAAGTCCTCATGCGGGAGAAGCCGGATCTTGCCCTCGTCTTCGGCGACACTGATTCTACCCTTGCCGGTGCCTTGGCCGCCGCGAAATTGCACATCCCGATCGCCCACGTGGAGGCCGGACTCCGCTCCTTCAACCGTGCGATGCCGGAGGAAATCAACCGCGTCGTGACCGACCACGTTGCCGACCTTCTCTTTGCACCCACACCAACCGCCGTGCAAAACCTTCAGGCGGAAAACCGTCCAGAGTCGTCGATCATCCACTGCGGCGATATAATGTTCGATGCTGCCCTCCATGCCTGCGCACAGGTCGACGAAGCGGCCGTGCTTGAAACTTCCAGAATCGAACCGAAGGGCTACACTCTGGCGACCCTCCACCGTGCCGAAAATACCGACGACCCAGATCGACTCCTCACCTGGCTGCGGGCTCTCAATCAGGCTGCAGAAGAGCGCCCCCTCCTCCTGCCGCTCCACCCCAGGACCAGAAACCGCATTGATGCCCTCGGCAAGGTGGCCGCTGATTTTCCTAAAATCCGCTTTATGGACCCCGTTGGTTATACCACAATGGCAGTGCTGACAAAAAACGCCGCCCTCGTTGTTACTGACTCCGGCGGACTACAAAAAGAGGCCTATTTTCACAAAGTGCCGGGCCTCATCCTCCGCAATGAAACCGAATGGGTGGAGCTAGTCGAATCCGGCTGGAGTCAGTTGGTTGAATGCAACAAGGATTGTCTGCTGGAGGCATTAAAGAGCGTGGAGCCTGTTGCCCCGTGGAATAGCAATCTTTTTGGTGACGGGCAAACGGCGCAGCGCGTGGCCGGAGTGGTAGGGAGTTTTCTTTCGTGAGAAAAGTTCTTTTGGTTGTCTATGCGTGGCCTCCAGCCGGTGGCCCCGGAGTTCAGCGTTGCCTGAAATTCGTCAAATATCTTTTGAAATTTGATTGGGAGCCTCTCATTCTAACAGTCGAAAACGCGGAGACGTCCGCCGAGGATCCCACCTTGCTTGGGCAGGTCCCTGAGGGTTTGAAAATTTGTAGGACTCGCTCCATCGAACCTTTTGGACTTTACAAAAGAGTCACAGGCCGGAAGCAGGACGAAAGGCTTCCAACCGGACTTCTTCAAGAGTTTAGTCGACCAAGCTGGAAGGAAACTCTTGCTCGCTGGGTTCGGGCCAATTGCTTCATCCCCGATGCGAAGATTGGCTGGTTGCCTTTTGGCATTTCGAAAGGAAAACGTCTTCTTGATAGCGAGAATATCGATTTGATCTTTTCCTCCGGACCGCCTCACTCCACCCACCTGATCGCCAGAGTTTTGGCTGAGTTAAGCGGGTTACCTTGGGTGGTGGATTTTCGCGACCCCTGGGTCGATATAGATTATTATCACTTTACGAAGCGGTCCAAGCTTTCAACTTGTGTGGATCAAACTCTTGAGAAGTCCTGTCTCCAAAGAGCCTCCGCAATAACAACCGTTTGTCAGGGTCTGGTAAGTCTCCTCAATGCCAAGACGCGCGGTTCAAAGACTCATTTACTACCGAACGGATACGATTCCAGCGACATACCAAAGCGCAGTTCCCGTCCATCGAATCGAAGCCTCTGCATCTTTTACGGTGGCACGCTTGGAGTAGACCGTATTCCGTATGCCCTAATAAGTGCTTTAGAAGATCTAAGAAAGGAGACTGCGGGCTGCTTATTTAAACTTCAGGTCGCCGGCAATAGTTGCTCAGAGTTTGAAAATTTGCTCGTCTCAAAGAATCTCGAAGACTACTGGGTTGAACTTGGGTATCTACCACATTCACAAGCTCTGCAGAAATTAATCGATGCAGACATTTCGCTGCTGACAATTAATCGCGTACCGGGAAATCAACGGATTGTAACCGGGAAAATCTTTGAATATATGGCAGCAGGCAATCCAATTCTTGGCATTGGACCAACCGATGGAGATGCAGCTCGGTTGCTCATCGAGACAGGCAGTGGAAGGATGTTTGACTATGATGACTCCGCAGGAATTTTGCGATTTTTGAGAGAAGCCAGTGAAGACTACGATAGCTTCCGAAAGTCATTCCGCTTCGATTGTGAGAATTATTCCAGGGAACACCTGACTGGCCAGCTTGCAAAGATCTTTGATCACCTTACCACCAAAAAGCCACAACTATTTTAAAGAAGATACGCCGACCAAATCCTAATTGCTTCCCTCGAGCACATTTACTACATAAGAAACGACATCAATCGAATCATCCAAAAGTCGCTGCCGGTTCTTTTTCCACGTTTCGTAGCTGTCTCGGTTAAGCGAATCAACCATATCTATTGCTGCAGCCAAGCCTGATTCAGCCTCTGAAAAGCCTCGGACTAACGAATACTTGTCCTCTAACATTTTCAAATATCCAAGTTGTGCAATCGAGTTAATATAAACGGTTGGGATCCCAAGGCAGGCAGATTCGCTAGCGGTAGAAGCACCTTCGGTTAATACGAAGGAAGCTCCAGAAAGAATCGCGTGAAAGTCCTCAGGTTCAAATTGGCCTGCGAATGGTTTCAAAGCTTCCGGCAAGCATGATTCCTCCGCAGAGATTAATACTCGAAATTTTCCAGCAAGTTCTTCTACAAAACAATCAAGTTTTTCGCCAACTCCTTTTTGATCTATGTCGTGGAATGTATTCCATGCTGAAAGGCGAATAAGTGCGTACTGTTGTTTCAGAAGATCTGGATAACGCGTCTCCAAAACCGAACCAAAATCTAAATTATCCTTGCTCAAAAATGCCAATTCATGAATTCCGCGATATTTTCGCTGCTTACCCCCTAGATCTTTATAAAAGCACTCCGGCGTATGAATCTCATGGGCAAACGGGTGCGCTATTCGGTGATTGAAGCTTTGATGTTCGGAATCCGTGAATATCACATTTTTCACCCCGAGAATCTTCGCGCTTTGGGTGTAGCTTCCCATCAAACTAGCCACCACGTCTGGCTTAAATCGTCTGATCGCTCTTGCCACGATCCACTGACGATCCATCATTTCCATAAGGGGAAAACGGTTGTTTCGCGTCCTGCGCTTTGGAATCTCTGCAGGGATCCAATCGTAAACCTCTAATAACCGCCGCATCACATCCCGGTCCCGACCGATCATCAGCACCTCGTTGCCCCGTGCCTGCATTTCACGAACTGGATATTTCCAGAAGTGGATGTCTGCAGGATGATGCGCTTCCAGAAGTACCCTCATACTGCGATTCCACAACCACCGAGGATCACCAATCTATGACCCCTCTCAGGAGAATACGATCCGGCCAATCTTTTGAGGCGCGCTCCACTAAACCACCGAGATCTCATCGCTAAACAGAAACTTCCGATTTCTTCTCGCCCAAATTAAACCACCGGATTGACCGCAAACCGCTGGCTTAGGTCTACAAATGCTTCCTGGGCGGCCAGCCAGCGCGGGTTTCGGGTGATGTCCTTGGTGGTCCCATCCAAGCGATTACAAAGCAAAAAGATGTCCGCTCCAAGAGTCATGAACGCATCGAAAGCCGTTCCCTCACCCTCGAAACTAAAGTCGAAGGCTCCCGGCTCTTCACGGCACTCCTCCAAGCTCTTTTGAATCGCATGCAAATCGCGCTGGAGTTCGGCCTCAAAGTCGGAACTCCGGTGTCCAGTGTAATGAAGCAGCTCACCCCGATTACCCGCCAGCTTCACTAAAGCAACTTCATCAAAAACGGCCCCTCCATAGAGGTCGTCCATCCTCTTAAAGCCTCCTTCAACCAATTTCCATGCTTCCTCCGCTTTCATTTCTCCAAGCTAGGAGGCATGTTCTGGAGTGTCGAGATTGGAGAAACCGGAAAGTTCTCGCCCCGACTCAACCACCCCAGGACCAGTTTCCTGCAATAACCTTCGCTACTCTCCCCAAATGGTCTCCCAATGCATGGATAGCACGAAACTCCAGACCAGAATCCCGTGAAGCAAAGAACAGAAGACCGCGCCACTGGCCATATCTTTGGAGCGTTTGGCCAATGGGTGAGAACGCAGAGAAATGTAATCAATCGCCGCTTCCACCGCCGAATTGAGTAATTCGACGATCAGGATCAGGAAGAGAGCACCAATTAAATAAAGGCGCTCGAACATGGGGATCGGCAACAGGATCGCCACTGGCACAAGGACCACGCTGATCATTACCTCCTGCCGAAACGCTTCCTCGTGCCGCAGCGTGGCACCGATTCCTTCAAGGGAATTGGAGAGCGAACGAGCGAGGCGTCGAAAGCCCGATATCTTATGGGGATTGTGGCGGGTTGCTTCTCTCATGACTCAGCCCAGAGCAGCGCAGAATTTTTCAATCCGACTCAAGCCTTTTTCTATCGTCTCCTCCGACGTGGCGTAGCTCACCCGAAATCCCCGATCGTAGCCAAAGGCGTTTCCGGGGACTACAGCCACCAGTTCCTCCTCAAGAAGGCGGCTTGCAAAAGCCTCTCCCGAAAGACCCAACCCTTCAATGTCAGCAAACAGATAGAAGGCTCCTTCGCTCTTCGGACAGGCGATTCCCCCGATTCGGTTGAGCCGCTCCCACATCAACAAACGCCTACGATCAAATGCCTCCAGCATCCGGGCCACTGCCCCTCTCGCTTCTTCGGGTTGCTCAAAAATGGCCAGGGCTCCGTACTGGGCAAAGGTGGTCGCGTTGGATGTGGTCTGGCTCTGCAGATCTCCCACCGCCCTGGCAATCGGCTCGGGAGCCAGCATGGTGCCGAGCCGCCATCCCGTCATTGAGTAGCTTTTACTAAACCCGCTCACCGTAATGATCGATTCCGCGGCCTCACTCCCCATCGAAGCCGGTGAGAAATGGGTAGCCTCTCCATAGAGGAGGTATTCATAGATCTCATCGCTCAACACCAGAATCCGATGCTGCAAGCAAAGCTCTACCAGCGCCTCAATCTCGCTTCGTGTATAGACGGTTCCCGTTGGATTACTCGGACTATTTAAAATCAGGAGCTTCGTTCGCTCATTCAAGGAGGCGCGTAGTTGGGCAGGTGATACCTTAAAGTCGGACTCAAAAGACGTATCGATCACCACGGGTGTCGCCCCGGAAAGTTTGACCATCTCGGGATAACTCACCCAGTAGGGAGCCGGGATTAGCACCTCGTCTCCCGCCTGGCAGGTGGCTAAAATCGCAAGATAACAACTCAGCTTCCCACCCGGGCTGATCACCATGTTCTTGGCCGCCGCCGATTCGATCCCCCGCTCCTCGCGATACCGACGCGCCAACCCCTCCCGCAAGGGCAAAATCCCGGACGACGGAGCGTATTTGGTTTTTCCCTCTCTCAAAGCCTTCGCACAAGCTTCTTTGATGAACTCAGGAGTGTCAAAGTCCGGCTCCCCGGCACCGAACCCGCAAACATCCTGACCCTCTGCGATGAGGGCTTTGGCCTTGGCATCAACAGCCAAGGTTGGAGACGGAGATACGTTGGTCGCCCAAGACGAAAGTAGTGAGGATGGATGGGGCATGATGAAAACAATGGAGAGGTTTCGAACCGGAAACCGTCCTCCACAAGCTACCGATTCCCCTTCAAAATCAAGCCGGAAGTTGATCCTATCGCCGCAAAATACTGCGACCCGAAGATCCACAAAATACTCAGCCTAATCCCCCCGATCGGCACCAGAGGAGGCCAATGCCTCAAGGAACCGAAGCTGTCGGGATCGACCCGTGGCTGCAGAAAACTATCGGGTGGCTACTTGCCAGCGGTTTTCTTGGCCGGCGTTTTTTTCGCAGCAACTTTCTTAACTGCGGCCTTCTTGGCTGCCGTTTTCTTGGCCGCCACCTTCTTCACCACAGCTTTTTTTGCGGGGGTTGCCTTCTTTGACACTGCCACCTTCTTGGCTGCCTCTTTTTTCACTGGTGCTTTCTTGGCGGCCACCTTCTTCGCTGCTTCCTTCTTGACGGCTGCCTTCTTAGCCGCCGCTTTTTTCGCTGGCGCCTTCGTGGCCGGGGTTACCTTTTTCGCTGCCTTCTTGGTTGTTACTTTCTTTGCCATTTTGCTTGCCTTGGTTTGGTTGAGGAAAGCCGGTGTTGGCTTTTCCGGGAGATCTTCGATGGCCACTCTCAACAACTCGCCGAGGCTGGCTCCAGTTTGGTTGGATACCTCGATCAGCTCTGTTCGAACCGGCTCGGAGAGCCGAACCGAAAGCTGCCGCAGGGGTGTCTTCCGAAATGTATGTTTTTTGTAGTCGGCTTGGCCGATGGCAAAGCGTACCACGTCGCTGAAGAAGAGATTCCCTGCCTTTGCGTAAGAATCTAGCTTGGAGAGCAGGACTTCGCTGAGCTCGAAAGTCAGCGGCGAGGAGTACGGTTTTTCCATAAGAATGAATCCTTGGATACGTCTTAGAAAGGTGTACGAGTGGTGTCAATACAGGATTCCCTGGCCTGTATCAAAAATTTCCTTTCAATTATGCTCTCCGCCTCAGCCTCCTCCCCGACGGGTTCACCTCAGCTGATTGCAGACATTAGTCGCCGAACCGCGCCTTTACCCCACACTGCGGCCAGATCCCTTAACTCACCATAGCCGGCACCAGCAGCTCAATCCAGGCCTGACAACCTTCTCACTTCAGTCCCTAGAACCACTCGAGGCCAAGGGCGTCGAAAGGGATGTCAATGGTTCCTCGTGGAGAATCAATCAAGGCGGGCAGGACACTGGGTACAGCGCCCCCACCCACCAGAATTAATTGGCTTCGCAAGCCTCGATCAAAATCCCGGGCTTCCACCGTGCCCACTGTCCAAACCTCATCCACCTCCTTGAAGGAAACGGTTCGCAGCGATCGCACCACTGACTCGTCTTCATCCAGATATTCAACCAGCAACGGCGCATTAAACTTCCGATCAAGGGCTATCCGAACGGATCGAATCTGATGTTTTTCGAGCATTTCGGAATCCACCTCCCCCGGGAAAAATCGAATCAAATGAGCAGACCTCCCCTTGACTCGATCAGGTCCCTCATACTCGAACTTTTCCCAGTACAGAAAAGGCATGAGCAAGTCGAACGGGGTATGCGAGAAGCCGTCGACCATCGGATCCATCCATTGCTTTCGATCGACCGCCTCAAAAGATCGCCCGGGCAGACCTCGCTCAATCAGAGGACTGGACCCGCTTCGAAGCCTCCACTCCTCGTCTAGCCTGTAGGAACGGACCCCGTCCGCCGCCCCGATCCTGCTCTCAATCAAGGCAAACCGATGGGCCGCTTCGTTCCCGATCCTTCCCGTGGCCAGGATACCCAAACGTCTTCCTTCCCCCTGCCCCGATCTCCGCTCCACCAACTCAAAAAATAGCAAGAGATCAGACTCCGGGATATAGCCCCGCACTGCTTCCAGCCGCTCTTCAGCCTCGACTCGGTCGATCGGCATGATGACCCCGGGACGATTACGGTACTTTGAGGGCGGTCCCGCTAAAACGTCCAGTGCCAAAAGGCTGACCAGCAAACCGGCCAGCAACGGTCCCGAAAAACTTCTTGGGAAAACAGAAAACCTGTGTTTTCTACCCCTCAACCACTTCTCAGGACCCAGGAAGGAACCTCTCTTCATCCTCTCCGCTGGTAGTCGCACCTTCACTACTCGAAGTCGACTCTGCCGATGTCGAAGAGTTCCCATCCGGGGACTCGACTGCTGAACTTCCGCCCAGTAAAAGCTCTTCCATCGAAAGGGGTTCTCCCTCATCAACAATCACCCCTTCCTCGACTGCTTCGGTAGCTTCGGATTCAAGGACTCCTTCCGCTTCGCCTTCGCCCGTCTGCGGGAGCATCTCATCCACCACCCCCGATCCAGTGATCTCTGGCAAGGTTACCGTCCGCTCAACTTTGGACTCGGCCAAAACCGCCAGATAAAGCCCCAAACAAATCACAAAAAAGAGAACGATGGCGTAGACCGTCCAGCGGGTCAGGATATTTCCCGTTTCACCACCAAAGGCCTGCTCGGCAGCTCCCCCTCCGAGCGCCGCGCCCATGCCAGCATTCGCACTCGGCTTTTGCATCAAAATCAAAAGCGTGATGAAGCCGCAAAGCAAAATGAGCCCTACGAAAAAGAGTCCAATAAAAAATTCGGCCATGACAGAAAACCTTCAATATCTGGAATCCGCGGCCTTGATACAAGGAAAAACAACGCATCGTGCTCTTCAACGGCCACGCGTCTAGACGGGATGGACCTCCCTAGACCCGCAAACCACCCGACGGGCAACCCACCTTCAACGTCCGTTTCACAGCATGATCTTAACCACCGCCTCGGGTAATCAGGCATTGCTCCCAACCCCTCCCTCTGTAAATCATTTTGGGTTTTATGACCTCTGCCAGTCTTCGCCAAAGTTTCTTCGACTTTTTCGCCGAAAAGGACCATACCATAGTACCTTCGGCTTCGATCCTCCCCTCCTCCCCAAACCTGCTCTTTACCAACGCAGGGATGAATCAATTTGTGCCCTATTTTTTGGGAGAACAAAAAGCACCCTATCCCCGGATCGCAGATACCCAAAAATGCATCCGGGCCGGAGGCAAACACAACGATCTCGAAGACGTCGGCTTTGACACCTACCACCACACCTTCTTTGAGATGCTCGGCAATTGGTCTTTCGGGGACTATTTTAAAGCAGAGGCGATTGCCTTTGCCTGGGAGCTCCTGACCCGAGTTTGGAAATTCCCCCGCCAGCGGCTCTACGTCACTGTTTACCAGCCCGGCCCCGGTGAACCTGCCGTGTACGACGAAGAGGCCGCCGACTTGTGGTCCAAACTCCTTCTCGCCGACGGGCTCGATCCACAAAAGCACATCCGCACTGGTGGGAAGGCCGATAACTTCTGGATGATGGGCGACACCGGCCCCTGTGGTCCTTGCTCCGAAATCCACATCGACCTCACCCCCGCAGGAGACTCCAACGGGACCCTCGTCAACGCCGACTCCCCCTGGTGCATTGAAATCTGGAATCTCGTTTTCATCCAGTTTAACGCCGAGCCAGACGGCAGCCTCCTCCCCCTCCCGGCCCGTCATGTTGACACCGGCATGGGTTTTGAACGGGTGGCCGGGATACTCGCCACCACGCAACAGTTTTCCGACTTCTCCCAGGCACCGAGTAACTACAATAGCGACCTTTTCACCGACCTCTTCGCCCACCTTTCCAGCCAGTGCCTCCACCAGTACCAGCGGACCATGCCCAAGGACCGGGAGAACCTATCCCCCGTCGAACAACGCGACTGCGCCTTCCGGGTCATCGCCGACCACATCCGGACCCTCTCGTTCTCCATCGCCGACGGCATCCTCCCCAGTAACGAAGGACGTGGTTACGTCCTTCGCCGTATCCTGAGGCGTGCCGTGCTCTTCGGTAAGCGGCTCGATCTCCCCTCCGGATTTTTTTCTGGGTTAGCCCCTGTTCTCATTCAAAAAATGGCCTCCGCCTTTCCCGAACTCCGCCAGCAGGAGGAGGTCATTCTCAAAGTCCTGCAGAGCGAAGAGGCCACCTTCGAGAAGACCCTCGAACGGGGTATCCAGCAATTTGATAAATTCGCTGCCGAGGGCCGAGTCGGGGGCGAGGAAGCGTTCGCTCTCTACGATACCTATGGCTTTCCTCTTGATCTCACCCAGCTGCTCGCAGGCGAACGCAAGCTGTCCGTGGATGTCGATGGCTTTGAGCGGCTCATGGAAGAGCAACGCCAGAAAGCCAGGTCAGCCCAAAAAAAGGAGGTCATTCGCGTTTCTGACCTTTCCCAGAGCTTTCCAGAAACGGAGTTTATCGGCTACACCTCCACCGAGCCTCTCGAGACGACCCTGCTCGGCTTGCAAGAGGACGCCGATGGAAACCTCTGGGCCATCTTTGATCGAACCAACTTCTATCCAGAAATGGGGGGCCAAATCGGCGACACCGGCGTCGCAAAAACCGCCACCCAATCCTTCCGGGTCGCTGACACCCGAAAGGATAAACAAGGGCACATCCTCCACCGGCTGGAATCCCTTCTGCCCGATCAACCTCCGCTTCGTTCCGATTCTCTCTCTCAGGAAACCAGCTTTACCCTCACTCTCGACCTGGAACGCAGGTCGGCCGTCCAGCGTCACCACACCGGCACCCATCTGATCAATTGGGGCCTCCGCAGCCTCCTTGGCTCCCACATTCGCCAAGCCGGTTCGTTCGTCAGCTCCGACCGCCTTCGTTTCGACTTCAGCCACTTCGAAGCCATCCCGCTCGCTACCCTTCAGGAGATCGAGCAGATGGTCAATACCGCCATCCTCGAGAACCACCCCGTGGTGGATTATGAGATCCCCTATCGCGATAAACCGGATGATGTCGTCGCCGTATTCGGGGAAAAATATGGAACCTCCGTCAGGGTCGTTGATATCGGAGGTTTCGCCAAGGAACTTTGCGGTGGCACCCACGTTCGTGCCCTTGGGGAGGTCGGTCTCTGCCGCATCATTTCAGAGACCGGGATTTCCGCCGGCACCCGCCGGATCGAAGCGGTCTGCGGCACGGCCGCCTACCAAACCAGCATCTACGAACACAGCCTCCTCCAGGAGATGGCACAGCTCTTTGCCTGCTCCATCCCGGAGACCCTCGAACGGGCCAATGCTCTCCTCCAACAAAAAGCTTCGCTCGAAAAGCAGCTCCAATCGATCGCCCAAAGCAATGCTGCCGCAACTGCCTCGGATCTCGTATCCAAGGCCTTCACCTACCGGGGCCTCAACTGGGTGGCTGCCATCGTCGATCTCCCCTCCAACGGAAACCTCCGCGACCTTGCCTCCTCGATCGCCGGAAATCCCCAGATCGACGTCGTCCTCCTTATTACTTCGGCAAAGGACAAGACCAGCGTGCTTGCTCTCGTCAACCCGCCCGGTCGTGAGCAGGACCTCTCCGCTTCCACCTTGGTCAAAGATTTTGCCGCCTCCATTGGCGGGAAAGGCGGCGGCAAGCCGGACTTCGCCATGGGTGGCGGCCCTGCTCGCCCCTCGCTAAAAGACGACCTCCAAGCCTTTCTTCGGCAACTCGGTATCGAAGCCTGAGCCCCTTCTTCCTTGCTCGATTGCCTCCCTAGAACTTCCCCTGCCATCGAACCACTCAGAACCAGAGCCCAGCCTTGATCGCAATTCAGCTCAGCACCAGAGAACGTTTGCTCCTCCTCACCATTGCCCTGATTGCTTTGGCTTGGTGGGGTCTGTCACTTTTGGGAACCTATCGCCAGGTTTGGAACAACTACCGCACCGCCCGGCTAAGCCTTGAGCAGGCCAACCTCCAACTCGATCTCGATCCCGACATCCGCCAACGTCTGAACGACGCCCTCGCCCTTCTTGAGTCCGGTAGGTTCCTCAGCGCCAACCAGTTTGTAGAACGCGCCGACCAAATCGCCCGAAGGGCTGGAGTTCTCCCCAACCTCGGCCGTGTCAATACCCGCGAGGGCCAGGGCGTGCGCCTCTACACCCTCGACCTCGAACTCCGGGCCCTCCGCGTTGAAGACCTCATTAAGCTCGAAAATCTCCTCCGAAACGAGTCTCCTTACCTTCAAATCGAAAGCATTTTCATCAGAAGTCGTCGCAACTCCGCCATCATCTCCTCGGACTTCGTTTTAACCGCCTTTGAAGTCGATTTGAGCATCTTGAACCAATGACCTCCCCCCGCCTACTCCCCACCCTACCCCTGCTGGCGGCTCTCCTTTCGCCAGGCATTTTCCCCCTCCAAGCCCAAACCCCTCCCCGCCTCTCCCCGGATGCCCCGGCGCCCAACATAGCCTTTGCCGACTTCGGCATTCCCGATATCGTGCCCTACATTGAGGATCTAACGGGTAAGAATATCCTCATCCCCCAAGCCCTGCCCGCCGTTCGCTTCAATTTCACCCCCTCCCATCCGATGAGTGTCGAGGAACAACTCATCGCCCTTGAGAGCCTTTTTGCCCTCAACGGTCTAACCCTGATTGAGATCAACCCCCGCCTCCTCAAAATCGTTCCCTCCGCCCAGGCCGCTCTCAATGCGCCAGAGCTTATTTCCGGACCCCTCGCCCCTCTACCAGGGAGTGAGCGCATCGTCTCCAAGCTGTTCCGTCTCCAGTACGTCACTACAGAAAACGCTCTCGCCGTTATTCAGCCCCTGCTCAGCCAGGCCGCTGCCATCAATGAACCGAGGCATGATTGGCTACTCCTCACCGACCAACTCGCCCACCTGAAGCGAATCGAACTCCTGCTGAATGAGATCGACCAACCGTCGACCCGCCGGGAAACCGTCCGCTTCTACGATCTCCGGTTCGCGCCCGCTTCCTCAGTCTCCGAGAGAATCGACAACCTCGCCCAGGGCGTCCTCAGAAATCGGCTCGGCGGTGCCTTCACCCTCTCCGTCGATCAGCGGTCCAACCGATTGATCATAGCCACCCACCCCGATAACTTTGAACTCTTCGAGCGCCTCATTGCAGAGCTTGATGTCGATGCCGCTCCGCTCACCCGTAGTGAAGTCTTTTACATTAAACACGCAGTCGCCGGAGACGTCGTCGAAGTCATCAAAACCATTATCGACGGGCAGCGAACTGCTAGTGAGGAAGTCCAGGCCCCCACCACGGGCCGTCCGCCTCCAGCCGACCCTCAGAACACCGATTCCCCCCTTCCAGATCCAGTTGCGACTCCTTTAACCGCCGAAGGACCAACCGGAGCATCCCTCCAGTTCTCACCGTTTATAACCCTTGCGGATGACGAGCGCTCCAACTCCATCGTCGTTTACGGAAACAATGCCGACATTCAACAAATTGCCGAACTCATCGACAAAATCGATGTCCTCCTCTCTCAGGTCCGGCTCGAGGTCATCATCACCGAAGTCACCCTGACCGAGGGGATGGTCCGCGGTCTCGACGCATTCGGCCTCGCCTACAACCTCGAAGATAGCAACGAGATCACCCTCTCGCCCACCGGCCCCCCCCTCCGGCTTGGGGGGATCCTCATTGACACCCTCACCGCCAAGGACTTCTCCATCAACGCCATCTTCAACACCGCCAAGTCGAACGGAAACGTCAAAGTCATCTCTTCCCCGACCATCCTCACCACCCATAATCGTGAAGCCTACATTGACGTGAACCAAGAGATTCCCGTCGTCACCGGGACCTTCACCAGCACGGAGGGCACCAGCACCCGGAGCAATATTGATCGGATCCCCGTCGGCATTCGCCTCGAGGTCAAACCCCTCGTCGCTCCCAACGGGATCATCCAACTCGAGATCAAGCAGACCGTCGATAACATCGTCAGCGTCATTAGTAATTCGGACAACCCCGACCTCAACGGCCAGCCCCTCATCGGCAAGCGCGAAACCGAATCCTTCGTCAGCGTCCGCGACCAGGACATCATCGTCCTCGGAGGTCTCCAGGAGACGAGCGAAAGCCTCGTCGAAAATCGCCTCGCCCTCTTCGGGCGCCTGCCGATTCTCGGCGAAGCCCTCTTCACCCGTAAGGAGCGCGACATTAGCACCCGGGAACTGGTCATCTTCATTAAGCCGACAGTCCTTTTCACCGCCGAAGACGCCGCCCTGGATGCCCGCCGCATTCTCTCCACCGTCGAATCTAGCGAACGCATCACCTCTTTCATCGAAAATGCCCACCTCCGCCCCCTGCCCCTCGACCGCATCGAGGATTGGAAGAAAGTGCCGGACCCTACCGAAGCTCGGGTTGCGCCAGTGAGAAAGCGGACCACCCCCAGAATGCCCCAGCGATGATCCCTCCCTCCCTGAGTACCACCTCTCAGAAAATCGCCGAGGTTCTCTCGGAGCAAAACGATGCCCTCGCGGCACTCCCCTACCACCGCCGTCAAGCGGAGGTGGCCCGCCTCGCCAACTGCGGCGAGAGCGCCGTTGTCGATGAACTCTCACGCCAGTCGGGTCTCCCCGTTTGCAACCTTTCTCGGATCGAGCCGCATCCCGACCTCCGTTCCTTCCCCGTACGCCTCATTCACGCCCTCGATGCGCTCCCCGTCGCCGATCCCCCACCGACAGTTACCTGCTCGGCTGAGGCACCCTCCCTTCGGGTTCTGGTACCCTGGATTCCCACCCCCACCGACCGCCGCTGGTTTATCGCCGAGACCGGCCTCCTCCCTTTCTGGGAAATCGCCCCAGCCTCCCGTATCCAAGATAATATCACAAGAGTCTTTGGCGTCGGATCGGGTAGCCTCCTCGAGAATGAAGCGGACGAAACTCTCGCCGACGAAGCAAAAACTGAAGACCTCGACGAAGAGGCTGCCATTGTTCGCTTCGTCAACGACGTCGTCCGCCAAGCCCTCGAGTTCCGCGCTACCGACATCCATTTTGAGCCGGGCCGGGAGGATCTCCACATTCGCTACCGCGTCGATGGGGCCCTCTCTCCCGTTTCGGTTCCCGAGGAACTGCGCCGCTTTCAAAGTGCCGTGATCTCCCGCATCAAAATCATGGCCAATCTTAATATTTCCGAGCGGAGACGCCCCCAGGATGGGCGGATCAACTTCCGCTCCCGTGGCGAAGACATCGACGTCCGGGTTTCCACTTTTCCCACCCTCTACGGGGAAAGCATTAGCCTCCGTCTCCTCAATCGGAAGGCCGAGGCTTTTACCATCGAGGACCTTGGCATGGACCTCCGCGACCGCCAAGCCATCGAAAAAGCCTCCATTAACCCCAACGGCATTATCCTCGTCACCGGGCCAACCGGCTCGGGGAAGTCGACCACCCTCAACGCCTGTCTGCGCTTTGTCAGCAGCCCGGAAAGAAGGCTCATCACTGTCGAAGACCCGATTGAGTACGAGGTGCCCGGCGTCAATCAAACCCAGATCAACGAACCGGTCGGCCTGACCTTTGCTAACGCCCTGCGCCACATCCTTCGCCAGGACCCGGACGTCATCATGGTCGGAGAAATTCGCGATCGGGAAACGGCCGACATCGCCATCCGTGCCTCCCTCACAGGCCACCTGGTCTTCTCCACCCTCCACACCAACGATGCTGCTGGTGCCATCACCCGCCTGATCGATATGGAGATCGAGCCCTTCCTCATTGCCTCCGCTGTTCGGATGGTCGTAGCCCAGCGTCTCATCCGCCGGCTCTGCCCGAGTTGCTCCCGCCCGATCCATAAGTCCCCCCAGGAACTCCAGGCCCTCCGACGGGAATTTGACATCCGCATACAGCCACCCGAAACGAACTTTCGCGAAGCCGTTGGCTGCGAACGGTGCCGTAACCTCGGCTACCAGGGGCGAATTGCCTGCTGTGAAATCCTTGAGGTGAATGATTCCATCCACGACCTCGTCCTCGAGCGGGCAACCGCCCGCACCATTCGTGAGGCCGCCCGCGGCGCCGGTCTCCGCACCCTCGAAGAGAGTGCCTGGAACCAGGCCGCCAAGGGTCTCAGCACAATCGACGAGATGATCAACGTGATCGCCTCCTCCACCTGAGTTTCCACCCATGCCCCAGTTTCAGTTCACCGCCCTCGACCGCCAAGGCGTCCGGAGCAGTGGTACCCTCGAGGCCCCCGATCAATCTGCCGCCAGCCGCCAGCTCGCCGGTCGGGGTCTCACTCCCCTCTCTCTTCAATCCTCGGGTATTTCTCCGGCCAAAACCCGCTCAAGGGTTCGACCCAAACCGTCTCCATCCCAACCGGCCGCCCCGGTTCCCCAGGCTTCCCCACCCCGTCGAAACCGCAAAGCAATCCGCCCCAAACGCCTCCCGGCTAAATCCTTTCGCCGCTTTCTCTCGCTCGCCCTCCGCCTCCACGAAGGTGGCTACTCCATCGGCGATACCATCAAGGTGCTCCGTACCCGGCTGGGAAATCCCGAGGACCTCGCTTTCGCAGAGGACGTTTGGGCACATATTTCAGAAGGCCGCGGCTTTTCGGATTCGCTCGCACTGGCCGGAGCCCCGGTTCCCGATTCTCTCATCCAAATGATCCGGGCCGGAGAAGCCACCGGCAATCTGGCCCCGGTCCTCCGCGATCTCCTCGACTACCTTGAGAATCTGGACTCCGTCCGCCGGGAAGTTCTCGGAAGCATGGCCTATCCTGCCGCCCTCGTTCTCTTCACCCTCGGGGTTGGGGGATTTCTCGTGGGCTATCTGATGCCGATCATTCAGGGAATGGTCTCCTCCATGGGTGGTGAACTCTCCATCTTTAGTCGCATCCTCTCCACCTTCACTGAAGTGATTGTTAAAGGCTTTCCGATTTTTCTGAGCGGGATCGCCATTGGGGTCCTCGCCTTCATTTTAGTCCGGCGCTCGGAGGCCGGTCTTCTTCAAACGGATCGCCTGCTCCTCCAGATTCCCACGATCGGCAAACTCATTCGGCTGCTCGATCTGTATCGATTAAGCGGCCTGCTCGCGTCCCTCATCCGCAACGGAGTTTCCACCGCCGAGGCCCTCGTTCTCACGGAGCCAGCCATCCGCAATACCCTTCTCCGCCAGAGCTTCCAACAAACCCGCGACGCCGTCTTCGAAGGTGCCCCCATTTCTCGAACCATGAGCCACCTCGGTCTCCTCGACCCCGTCGAGGGCGACCTCCTCGGGGCCAGCGAAGCAGGGGGACAGCTCGGCCTCGGTTTTTCCGATCTCGCCGCCGACTTCCGTCAATCGCTCACCCTCCGAACGAAAATCCTCGTAAAACTCGTGGCTGCCCTTGCCCTCGGTTTCGCCTTTATTCTTGTCGCCCTGATTGCCTTGGCCATGATCTCTTCCATCTTCGAAGTCAGTGGCAGTTTGCAGTCCTAAGCCCTCCTCCCCCCTATCCAGTAATCATGCGCCCAACTCTCTACCGCCTCTTCTTGCTCCTCTTTTTGAGTCTGTTCCTCACCAGCGCCGCCCAAGCCGGTAAATGGCGTGAGAACAAGCCCTACGTCCTCTGGTTCTACTACGGAGATCTTCACACGGAGTTACTGGCCGAGTTCGGGTACGACGACAACGAACTCCGACAACACTTTGCCGAGATTGGCCTCGATCTCGGTCTCCGTAGCTCCCCCGTGATGGATGTCCGCTGGTACCTCGAGACCAATCCTGACCTTCAACGGGCCTTTGGCCGCACCAACTACCGAGCCGCCCTCGCTCACTGGCGAAAACACGGGATGACTGAAGGCCGCCCCGCCCACCCCGGATTCGATCCGAAATGGTACCTTGCCAACAACCCAGACGTTCTCGCATGGGTTGGTTCCAAAGAGCCCTTCCGACGTGCCGTGGAACACTATATGAACTACGGCTACTTCGAGGGTCGTCGCGGCTCTCCCCTCAGTGCCGGGGAGATCGCCTACCGGCGCCCCGATTTTAATGTTCCCACCACTCCCGGTACCTCCGCCAGACCTAACCCCAACCTCCCCACCCAGCCACAGGAGCCCGGAGACGGTTCGGGCGAGGACGATCCGGCCGACCCGAATAACGGGCGCCCCTCAGACGATCCCAATCTCCCCGGCTCACCAACCGAGCCGTCGCCCGGGAACGATTCCGGCGTCGTCACCATTCCCGGCATCCCATCCAACCCCGGAACCACCCCCCGGCCGCGCATCATTCGCTAGACCCGCCCCCTGAGACCGCAGACCCATGTCTAGTGAACCCAATTCAGGACGCCCGGAGAAGTCCTCGCAGGCAAACGACACTGTCCCAGCCCCACAACGCCGTGAAATTCCCCTCAAATGGGTAGTCTACGCCATTCTCGGCTTCGCCCTCCTTCAGACCTTTCTCCTCTACATTTCCGTGTAGACTGCCAACCACCCCTCGCACAGATTCAGGGAGCCAAAGGTTCGAAGCCAAATATATCCACCGTTCCTTCATCGCGCTACCCAAGAGTAAAGCAATAGGCGATAGCCTCCAAGGTTCCATCCACCTCCGGCTCCATTGGTCGCCTTCCGAATCTCCGGGGAAACGGATTCCAACAATCGTTGGTCAGACCAGCAACTCTACCGCTCGTCCAAAGTTTCTCTTGGACTTTGCCCCAGCCCCCCACCTTCGAATGCCTAGACTTCGATCTGGTCGACGATCTCCAAACCGTAGCCTGTCAGGGCGACGACCTTCCTCGCCTGGCTCGTGAGAAGGCGGATTTTCCTCAGACCCAGCTCGCGCAGTATCTGGGCTCCTATCCCGTAATCCCGCGCATCCATTTTCGGTCCCGCCAAAACGGCAGCGCTTCCTTCACCTTCGAGCCGGACCCCTCCAAAGAGTTGCTCAATGTAGAGGAAAACTCCCGATCCCTCCTCGGCAATCACCTCCATCGCCCGCGAGAGGAGTCCGCCCCCCTCGCTCCCCGCCCCAAACAAATCCGCCAGCACATTTTCGCTGTGAACCCGAACCAGGGTTGGCTCTGGACCAACCCTCCCTAGGGTCAGGGCAAAATGCCGTCGTTCATCAAGAATCGTCGAAAACACGTGCAACTCAAAGGCCCCCCAGCGCGTTTCGAAGGGAAAACTTCCCATCCGCCGGACCAGAACTTCTCGCCGCCTCCGATAATCAATCAGATCCGCAATCGAGATCATCCTCAGTCCGTGGCGCTCCTTAAAGGCCACCAATTCCGGCAGGCGCGCCATCGTTCCATCCTCATTCACGATTTCGCAAATAACCCCCGCCGGAAACAACCCGGCCAGCGCCGCTAAATCCACCGCTGCCTCCGTGTGACCGGCTCGCTGCAACACTCCTCCCGGCTTTGCTCGCAAAGGGAACACGTGGCCAGGCTGCACCAGCTGATCAGCCGTTGCCTCCGGATTTCCCAGAATGCTTATCGTTCGAGCCCGGTCAAAGGCACTGATCCCCGTGGTGATTCCTTCCGCAGCATCAACCGAGACGGAGTAGTCCGTTCGCTGACTCTCCCGATTTTCACTCACCATTTGAGAAATTCCAAGCTGGGCCAGTGCGTGGGGTAGCATCGGTACACAAACGATACCCGACCCATACCGGATCATCATATTGACTAGCTCAGGCCTGACTTTGGAAGCGGCAAAGATCAGATCTCCCTCGTTCTCCCGATCCTCATCATCAGTCACGATGATAGCCATCCCCGCTGCAATCGCCTCAATTGCGTCCTCTACCGAATCAAATACCCCACTCGACATCTCTCAACTTACTCCAAATTATCCAAGAACCCGAACGGCGAAAGTAAAATTATCTCCCAGCTCCCGACCTTCGAGAGACGGGATGGAATGATTTTAGAAAGCTGGTCTTCGCCCTCGAATCACCCAGAAAAGCGCTGGAGCGAAGAGCAAACCTCCCAGCATCAACCCGTACCATGCGTAAGCCTCAGCTTCGTCCTTCCAAACCAGGATTCCGCTACCAAAGGTCCAGGCCGCTGCCAAGAAGGCAAACGGAAGGCTTTTCCGCCAAACACTTGCCACCCAGAGGAGGGTCGCAGAAAAAAGACTACAGGCCAGCGGCAGATGGGGGTGGGGCACTCCGATCAGAACCCAGAGGAGAAGAACTGCCAGAACCAATTCACCCAGGTAGACCTGATAGACCCGGTTGGGCGGATCCCCATGAACTTGCATCGAGCCACGCAAATAAAGAATCGTGCAAAAAAGTCCTACCGTCAGAGTCGGCAGCCAGATGAATGGGACGCTTCGGATCGGCAGATCAAAATGCTGTGTCATCGCCTCCAAAACGAAACACTTGGCGCCCATCCCTCCCCACCCAAGGATCAAATAGAGCAATCGGTCTCTCCAAACAGCTTCCTCCTGCTCGTTCATTAGACAAGTACAAATCTGTTGGCGGACCTGTGCAATCCTCGCCCAACGTCTGGCTATTATTTAAAAAAAGAATCGCGAAATAATTCGTTCATCCCGGCTCCGGGTATAGGTCAGCTCCAACCCATCGCTAGCTACGATCATGTTCTCCGGTAATTCGCTTCGATGGCTTTCCAGCCAAATCTCCGCCCCCAAACCGATATGGGATAAAACCGATATCTTAGGACGGATCTGCGCCGCTAAGCGGATCGCTTCCTCCACGGAATTGTGATGGCTGTCCTCCACTTTTGCCAACCCCTCGGTTGCGTCAACGATCAACACCTCTGGGCGCCAACCAATCAAGTACATCAAACACCGCTCCGACAACCCTTTGGTATCGCACAAATAAGCCAGGCGACAATCTCTGTTTTCAACGCAGTAGCCATGGGTGGGCACATTGTGCTGCAACGGGATTGGGGTCACCAGAAACTCTCCACACTCGAATGGCTCCAGGATTGGCTTGAATCGAAAATCAAGAATCCCCGGGTTCTCGATCAGGTGCCCGTACCCGCTGGTGTTTTCGGGTGCAAAAACCGGAACTTTCTTCCCTAAGGAGTAACTGAGGCGGATAAGGCCCAGAACATGATCCGCATGAAAATGAGATAGAAGGATGGCCCGCGCCGGTTGTGCTTCGAAGACCGCTTCAAAATCGAGGATGCCGGCATCTAAATACAGAGAGTCGCGAACCCCAGCAACGGAGAGGCAGGACTGACGACGGCGACGCGTGGGATCACTCCGGGCGATTTGCGACATTTCGTCCGTAGAGCCAACAATGGGTAGCCCTCTCGCATTGCCTGTACCAAAAAAGTGAAGATTCAAAACAGAAAATCAGTGCCAAGGGCATATTAGACAACCTGCACCTGCCAGATTGTCAGCAGTCTAACACAAAAGATCGGTGAAGATTTCTTAACGTAACCTCTTGAACTTGTTTATAGGGTCAGGTTTTTCTTTCCATCCACTTCTCCTCGCTGCGAAAGGACCCTCTGGCCGGCTTTCGTTGCCCTTCTGAACCTGCTTCCATTCCATTTCGCCCCCCGGTGTCATGGACACTCGAGACATAAGACCTCCTTTTGGCGGCGATTAACCGAAGGAATAAGCCGTCCCTACACTGGGAATAGCCGGGAATGAACCTATGTTATCAATATAAAATTTTCCTGAGGCCCTCTCTCTCTCACTGTCCCAACCCCCCCAAGGAGACGCCCGTTTCCTCCATGACCTATCTCAGTTTCATTCTCATATTCGTTCTCCCACCGACCCTCATCGCTCTGGTATTGGCCTTTATCCGGTTTGACCAATTGCCCAAGGGAGCGATCGGATCGGCTGTGGCGCTCATCGTGCTGGCATTGGTCTACACAATCCCCTGGGATCGCCATCTGATCCTCACTGGAGTTTGGGGCTACCCTGAGGACCGAGTCCTCGGGACCTTTCTTGCCATCCCTGTCGAGGAGCTCTCCTTCATTATCCTGCAAGCTTTTGGTGTCTCGGCCTGGACGCTCTACCTCACACGTATCCTCCCCATTGATACCCAGATTCCGAGCGCCTATTCGGAACGTCTCGCTTTTGAGAGGGCTCGCTGGTTCGGGATCGGAGCGGCTCTCCAAATCTTCCTCTTTGGTATTCTCTTCCTGCAGATTGATGCCACTCGATACCTCGGGCTGCTGCTCTCTTGGGTCGGTCCAGTCCTCTTGCTCCAATGCTCCGTCGGCGGAGCCCTACTTTGGAAGCTTCGGCAGATCTGGCTTCTCTCGATCCTTCCACCCTTCCTCTATCTTTGCCTGGTTGACCGGATTGCTATCGGATTCGGAATTTGGTATTTCTCGCCTGAATACACCAGCGGTATTCGGCTCCTCGGTTTGCCTCTTGAGGAAGCTCTTTTTTTCTTCCTCACCTGCACCATGGTTAGCCAGGGAGTGCTCCTCTATACTGGCCTGTTGCGCAATTGGTCCGATCAGCCGGAAACAGCGCCTCGCTGGATTAGGTCGCTCATCCTCCGACGTTCTAATCCATGACTCGCACCCCTCCAGCTAGCTCTCGAGCCCAACAGACTGGATGGATTGTCCTTCTCCTCGGACTGCTTGGGTCTCCTTTTATAAATAAAGCTCCGGTTGTCGCATTAGCCATTCCGCTACTCGCCTCCATCGTTCTGCTCGGACTACCCCACGGTGCCCTTGATCACCGGTTGGCGGCACGGATTTGGAGTCTCCGCAACGCCTCCCAGCAGGTTATGTTCTACCTCGGCTATCTGCTCCTGGCCTTCCTTTATCTGGGTCTCTGGTCCATCGCCCCGTACTTTGCCTTTCTTTGCTTCCTCGGCCTGACCGTTTTCCACTGGGGACAAGCCGACTACCTCGATGGCCAGCTTCGGGAAACCTCACCGGAAGTCTCAGCCAAAGCGGAATGGCTCATAACTGCCTGCCGGGGAAGCCTCCCCATTCTCCTACCTGTCGTCTTCTGGCCGGAGGTTTTTTCTCAAGTTGCGGGCTGGGCGATCGCCATCTTCCCCGGAGCTTGGGGCGCTTCCCAGGATCCGATCTATCAGATCCCGACCACGGTCCGCCTGATCTCTGGCTTTACAGTATTTTCCCTCCTCGTTCTCGCCCTTGGAAAGAACCTCCAGGTATTGAGAAGGAGCCCTTCCGACCTGCAGGTTTGTCGATTCCTCCCCGTTGCCGAAACGGTGCTTCTGACCCTCTTTTTCATCTTTGTTCATCCACTCGTTGCCATCGGTCTATATTTCCCCTTCTGGCACGGTCTCCGCCATCTTGAGAGGCTCCGCTACGAATTGGCTACCGACGAATTACCGCTGCCCTGGCGGGATATCGCCCTCGCGGCGATCCCCCTTACTGGAGTCTCGATCGCTGGAATGACCGCCCTCGGAATGCTCTTTGCTGCCACTGGATCCATCCCATCGCTGGCCGGGCTCTACTTGGTTGTCCTCGCCATTCTTACCTTGCCGCATGCTCTGGTTGTGCGGGCGGCAGATCAATTTGGACCACTCTATCTCTCTCGAGAGCGGGTAGTTCATACTCAAACTAAAACTCAAACTCCACTAAATCATGCCTGAACTAACCATCGGACAGTACTCAACTGTCTACAATATGTTCTCGTTCACGATCGCGTCGATGTTCGCCTCGTTCGTGTTCTTCGTTCTCGCGAGGGATCTATTGTCCCAGAAGTACAAAATCTCCATGATTTTGTCTGCCCTTGTGGTCGGCATTGCCGGGTACCACTACATTCGTATCCTCGGAAGCTGGGAAGGTGCCTATCAGTTGGTCGATGGGATCTATGTTGCCACCGGTAAGCCGTTCAACGATGCCTATCGTTATGTCGACTGGTTGCTGACGGTGCCCCTCCTGATGGCCGAACTGATCGCCGTGCTCGCTCTAACTCCCGCTGTCCGAAAGGTCCTGACGGCCGACCTGATGATTGCAGCCGTTCTAATGATTATCCTCGGTTACCCGGGGGAAATCATGGATGAAAAGAAGATCTTCGGCATGTACGGGGTGTGGGGTACGCTGAGCACCATTCCCTTTGTTTACATTCTGTACGTTCTCTGGGTCGAACTCGGAAAGTTCATGAAGGATCAGCCTGCGACCGTCAATGTCCTCGTTCGAAATATCCGCTTGCTCACCGTGGCAACATGGGGCTTTTACCCCATCGCCTACATCATTGGCGCGGGGGGCGGCGGCGACTCTGCAGGCGCCGAAATCGGTCTCCAGGTTGGCTACACCATCGCAGACGTTCTCGCCAAGTGTGGCTATGGTCTCATGATCTACCACATCGCCCGAGCAAAGATGGAAGCCGAGGGGGACCTCTTGGCAACCAACCGCTAAGACGAATCATCCACTGGCAAGGTCGTTGCTCGCCCCTGCCATCAAAGGACCCTCGGTAATCCACCGAGGGTCTTTTTTGTTTCCCGGAAGGGACTCCATCAAATAACATGCTTCAGATGAGCAGTCCTGTTTTTGCAATTTCAGCAATAACGGGCGTTTTCTACCTGACTGTCTACCTTCTCTATCCCGAGCTCGAGACGACGATCTTCGCCAGGGGGGCGGCTGAGCTTGCAGCCTTCCTCTCCGGCTCTCCCCTGGTTCGGGTGGAGAGTGGCTGGGTACTTCCCTTTAAGGATCAACTGCTCCTCGTCGATCGTTCCTGCAGCGGTGCCACCTTTTTCCTGATGCTGACAGCAGTGATCACCCTCCACCTTGCCCACATGGAGATAATCCCGCTCTTCATCCTCCGCTGTATGGCGCCGATTTTCTTAAGTCTGGTTCTCGTTTTCCCGATAAACGCCTTTCGGATTCTTAGCCTACATCAGCTTCACCAGTCGGTTTTTCCTCATTTTCCGGAAAACTGGGTACCCTTGGCCCACCTCGGTGTGGGGATCTTTATCTTTCTTCCATCCCTGATCCTGATCAACCTCGCCCTCCAACACTATGACTCCACCGGAAAACGAGCCTGACCTCCAAACCTGCGCGACATCGTCCCCGCAGCCCATCCTCCCCGCCATCCTAACCAGCCCGTGGGCTTTTCTTACCTTTTGGGTCCTCCCTATCGGAGTCCTCTTCCTCGTGAGCCTGAGAGACTACTCTTTAATCTCCGGCAATATGGACGAGGGGGAGAGGACCGAGGCTCTCTGGCTCGGCCTTTCCCTGGTCTCTAACTTGACCATGGCGGTCCTATTTTTCATCTGGGCAAAACAGCGGCATGCACGCCACCGAAGTGTGATCCTCCTGGCCCTCGCCCCGCTAATCGTCAATACCGGGTACCTTTTTCACGCAACTACAGCCTTCCACTTGATCCTGCCCTCTACGGTGGCTCCCTGGATTTACTCGGCCGAGCAGTTTTTCTACTTCCAGTACTCGCTCGCCATGGTCCCCCTCGGCTGGGCCATCATCATCCTCGCTGGCGCTCAACACCGTTTCGCGCCTCAGAATTTACTCCCCAATTTAATCATCGGGATCGTGTCCCCGATGGCTCTCTTTGTCACAGTCCTCGCCTTTAGCCAAAGCAGGATTTTCTACGAAGATTTCTCCGTGTTCTGGTCGTCCTGGGGACCGATCCTCTTCTTCAGTATCACTGCAGTTCTGGGGATGGCCATGTTTTACGGGATACTCCGCTTTCTGCTCCTCCTCCTCGCGCGGATCAACTTGAGGGAGAAGCCGCTCGAATCAGTCATTACCTTCCTCATCGCCGCCCTGCTTCCTCTCTGCGGCCTTTCCCTGAACAGCCTCATTCCTTTTCCGAATGACTTCCAGGCTACTGCCCCCTACCTGCTCACCGTAGTCAATGCCGTATTCCTGATCACTGCCATTTGGCTGAGGTCGCGCCTACCACGCCTCTGCCTCTTCCTCCTGGGGTCCACCCTCCCATTCACCCTTTACTTTTTCTTCGTTTTCCTGCCCTACACTCCGCTTTCCATCCTCGCCGTGGTCGTTGCTGGCTTCGGGTTTCTCGTTCTCTCACCCACTCTCCTGCTCGCTCTCCATCTGCGGTCGATTCACCAGATTGCTTCAATCCTTCCGTCACGCCGTTGCCTCCTTCCGCTCCTGCTTGGTGCTCTCATTCTCCCGGGTGCTTTCCTTCTCCGTACTTCCCGGGACCGCCAAGCCCTCAATCAAGCACTTGAGTATCAGTTTTCTCCTGATTTTTCAGCACCTTCCCTCACCTACCAAGGTAGCCTCGGTGCCCTGCGATCGGCCCTTCAAAATCATCGGGACCACAAAAACGGTATTTATTACCCGCTTCTTTCTGACCTCTATAGCTGGCTCGTATTTAATAACCTGGTACTTCCTGACGAAAAACTGTCTATTCTTGAAGGGAGCTTTTTCAACCAGCAGGGCTCCTCCAAAAATGTTGACCCAATGCATTCTCCCTTTCTTTGGGGTCGATCATCCGTTCGCAATCGTCGGCTCATGCCCTCCGCTCCGCCCCCTCCAAGGGAGGTGAAGATTACCGCCGAGGATCTCCATTTGAAGCCAATCGATGCCTTCAACACCCTCGCTACCTACACGATTGAGCTAACTAATTTCAGCCACTCCACCTTCATAGGTGCTGAGGCTATTCGCCTGATCGAGCTTCTTCCCGGTGCTTTCATCACCGGCTTTCGTCTCAACGTTGCGGGCGTCCCAGTATCCGGAAAACTGTTCGAAAAAAAGACTGCCCTCTGGGTTTACTCCATGATCCGGGACACCGAGCGTCGCGATCCCGGTCTCCTCTTCTACAACCGGCCCGATGAACTCGAATTGCGGGTTTTCCCCATCCTAAAGCAGGAGCCCGCGATCGTCGGAATCGATTTCCACCTCCCCGGACCGATAACAGCCCTCGAAATTACATCGTCACCCGGCAACCCGAACCGGCTCGCAGTCGCTTTTCAACCAGAGACTCCCCTCCTTTCACGGGGAGCTAACTATACTTTCCTGACTCCACCTTCTGCAGAATCCCTCCCACTAGTTCCGGATCGCCCCAAGTACCTGCATCTGATCGTCGATAGATCGATCAACCACGGAATCGAAGAGGAGCTTGCCGACCTCCTCTCCTCTGTCTCGGACCGGTTTCCGGCCCTTGCTCAAGCAAGGTTATTCATGGCCAACTTCGAGGTTCTGGAACTCACCCGAGGGATGACCCCTATCGCTGAAATTACTGTCGATCATCCGAGAGCGCTCAAAGAAGCTATGCCCTTGAGAGGTCGTCTCGATTTAAACCGTGCGATCACCCACGGGATCCATCGGCACACCGAGGAGATCCTCGATACCGTCGCCACTCACAATCCCCTCCCTCCCGAGCCCATCTTTGTGGTTCTTTCCAAGGGAACCCCTGCACTAAAGCCATCCGATTCGACTCTGGAAGTAGCCAGGTTCCAGCTAGGCGATCTGGAAATTTACTCGACCACTGATGGCACCACCCTCGAGCTGATCTCTCCTCAACCTGATAAGGCAGCCACCTCGCTCGTACGAGTCGGTTCTGCCATCCGCCCCGTGCATCCCGGCTATCCCCTTATTTTTCCTCAATCCGATGCCCCTCCCGAATACTTTGACCCAACCCTCCAACAGTGGATGCCTCTTCCCCACCTTGAGCATCCACCAGCCAGCCCGTGGCATGCTTTGGTTGCTCTGTGGGTAGAGAATCAACGCTATGAACAGAATCCGGGAAGTCCGGAGACCAACCTCGAATCCCTCGTCCGCCAAAGTCGGGCCAGCGGGCTCCTCCTGCCAGCAACCAGCTACCTGGTAGTCGAAAACCAGGCTCAATGGAGAATACTGGAACGCAAGCAAAAGCAGAAGCTCGGAGCCCACGAAGCTCTTGAGTTTTTGGAAACTCCAGCTCCTCCCTTCCTCATCTTGTTCCTTGGCTACACCGCCTGGCACCTCACCAGACGTCCCCGGCGTGACCCGGCCGGCTCATGAACTGGCCCGATCGTTTCCAGCCCCTGAACTCCTATTGGCTGGCATCTCCCCCATGCTGGGCCAGAATCCCACCCCACACCGCTTCAAAGGCATCAATCAGGCTATTGAAAGCCGTTCTTTCATTTTTTACCCGCGCCTTGTCCGCCACCTCTCGAGTACCCCAGGAGGTGGAGTTTCGGTCACTAACCTCGGTTGATTCGATCGCTCCATAAATGAAGCCAGTCCGCGTATCTACCAAGAGGGCTGAAGCAGTGGTCGTTGCCGTCACCTTGCGGGTCGGCGCCAGACCGAGGGAGAAGGTGGTGAGAGGTTTCGATCGATCCTCTCTGAAAAAGCGGGTATCGAAGGTATAAACCAGAAGGAGATCTGCCCGGAGCCGAGAGGCTGCCACCCGCAAGTCATCGATGCTCTCCAATTTATCTGGAACCAACATCCGGTTCAGGGAAATCACGTTGTCGATCTTCGGGAGGTCGCGGATACGTTGAAAATCTTCCTCCTCCTCAACCTCACGAGTCAGAACCACCGAGTAACCTCGCCCCCCGTAAACGCCACCGGTCCGGCCCAAGTTGTGGTTGGTATAGCCGCCTCCTTGAAGACGGACGGCCAGGATACTCGCGGGAAAGGGACTGGTAGGCTGCCTTTCAAAGCCCTCCCGAATGCTCATCGGGGCGAACGCGTCAAGCTCGGCACGAGAGCCCGGAGTAACGTAGGTGGCACAGCCGGTGATGAATATTCCCGACAGCCAGAGGATCGCCATGGTGCTCTTTCCCATGAGCGGATCATCAAGCTTTCAGACGCCTCATAGCAAGCAATGCTTTAACGGCGAATCGATAAAAAAGGTGATCGTTTCATCCTGGGGCCGTTACCAAACTACCCTCCTTCGTTGACCCGCCCGGCTGCGGAAAAGCACGGGAGGCTACCAGGGAATGATCTGACGATTCCGGTAAAAGCCTCCGGTCGCGCCCTGGGGGGCCTCGTTGAGGAGCCAAATGGCGGTGTCCGCACCTTGCTCAACCGTAAGCGGAGCCTCCGCGCCACCCATCTCCGTTCGGACCCATCCCGGACACATGGAATTGACCGCCACCCCGCTATCGCGCAGAACCGCAGCAGCCTTTCGTGTTAACCCATTTAAAATCAGCTTGGACAGACCGTAGCCGGGGTATCCGTCTCCCATGTCCTCTAGTTGACCGAGGCCACTCGACAGTTGAACAACCCGTGCCCCTCCTGCCTTTTCAAGAAGCGGGCGCAGCTTCTGCAAGAGGCGCAACGGAGCATAGAAGTTTGTCTCCAAAGTTTGTCGAATCAGAGGCTCTGCTTCATTACTCAGCACGCTCACCCCATCGTCGATTAAGATCGCGGCATTGTTCACCAGCGCTGCCAGAGAACCATCCTCACCCTCGATCCGTGCAACCAACTCATTGATCTGAGTCTCGTTGAGGACATCCAGAATGACCGGGATAATTTGTCCGCTACCCTCGAAAGAGAAAGCTTCCCGGTCTGCAGGGGTTCGAGACCCCGCGTAAACTTTCCATCCGGAAGCGGCAAGGCCCTCAGAAATAGCCTTTCCAATGCCTCGATTGGAACCTGTCACCAAAACCGTTTTCATCCGTTACAAGGGTTCGCGTCCAAGGGTGCCGATTTACCGCAACCCAGACTGGAAGTCTTTGCCATTCAACCCCTCCGAAAGAGCTTTGACCAAAAGCTTCGCTTCTTGGCCGGCGCAGTCGCCGGTGCGCTCTGCCGGGATTTGGAAGCATCTCCCTTAAGTAACGGCCGGATCAATTCAACGGCCAGATGCTCTGATCGGGGATTATCCAGAATCAAAAAGGCCCGCTCCGGAGTCCGCTTGCCCGACTGAATCTCCTCGAGGAGAGCGGTGGTTTGCGTCGGCATCGTATCAATCAATTGTTGCAGCAGTCCTTCCAGCTTTGCTTTCGCTGGACCAGCCAAAGCCTTGGCCCTCGCCGGTTGAATTGTAGCAGCCTTGAATTGGGTTGAGTAAGCCAGGGCCTCCTGTTCTTCGTTCGAAAGCTTCCCAACCAGGATGCCGACCGCCTCTGGAAACTGGAGGCCAGCCTTGCCCGGCCGAATTGGCAGGAACTTAGAGATGCCTACCTCGTCGGCGTGGGCAAGGGCATTCAAAATCGACTTAAAATCCCCCCCGAGGACCACATTGTCGGCCATCCGTTGGGAAAAACCGGCGAAGTCTCCAACCGATCGAATATTTTCCAGTGCGCAAAGTTTGATCGTTTCAGGAGCAAGACCCGTCAACTCAATGGGAAAATCCTCTGGGATGCTCAGGCGCCGCAGCGAGCTCGAAATTTGGTTCTCTGCCAGTTCGCCTTCCAGCTCCGGACTGATCATGGCACTGTACCCGTCGTCGAACAGCAGGGTATCTTCTAGAATCTCTACCAGCAACGCGACTTGCTCAAGGGAAAGATTGAAGTCCTTTTCGAGCTCAGTGAAGGAAGCATCGAAATACTTAGCCGGAGTTTCATCGACTCCGCGAAGTGGCCAGGATTTGGCGCTCGCATTTTCGGCCAAGGTCGTCAGCCGCGTCTCTGCCATGGGAGAGAACTGAAAGCGATTGCGAACCTGCTCCCACCGGTTCTTGAGTTCCTGGATATCTTCTTCAACCATGATTTGCTACGGAGACGAGGATCAGCTCTTGAGTCAAGAAACCGAGCCGGCGACTTGAGGCGGAGTGGAAGCCAGATCGTGGTTGATCAGCTCCTGGGCGACCTGTTCGTAGTCCTTCCCAACGCCTTCCGTCGCCTCCTTGGACTGCACTAGAAACACGGGTAACCCGAGGGTTACGGCCCGCCGAACGACCATCGCATCGCGCACGATCGCATCGAAGATCTTCGCATTGGCAGCTACCAGCCGCTGCTTGCAGAACTGCTTCAATCGGAGCTGCATCCGCATTTGGGGGACACTGATATCAATGTTCTGTTTGATGGCGTTGAAAATGATTCCTTGAACTTGTGCAGGAACCCCCATGCCCGGACGGCGGAAACTCGCCGAGCGCTTGTGGAATAGCATCAACTTTTCAATCAAGAGCGTAAATCCAATCAAACTAAGGGCATCCGGATTGGCCGGAACATAAATTTCGCTTGAAGAGAAAACCCCCAACTGAGCCGCATTGAGCAAATTTGGCGGGCAATCAAAAAGGATGAAATCGTAGCGATCTTCGATCTCTGCCAATTGATCCGCAAACATCTGGTAGTGAGGATTATTGGGATCGACCTTGTACTCGTTCTCCAGCTCGATCAGGCGAAAGGTGGTCGGTAAGAGGTCCAGCCCCGGGAGCAGCTTCTGACGAGTGCTGCTTTCGACAACGTCTGGCACGATGATATCTTTGACTTGTTCGCGATGTTGGTCAAAGACGCCGAAGAGAGCCCCGCGCCGTTCCAGATTGATTCGGTTCCAACGCTCGAGTCTCAGAAACCAGATACTTGCATTGGACTGTGTATCCAAGTCTACGAGAAGAACTCGTTTCCCAAGTTTGGCCAAACTTGCCGCCACATTAACCACCAGCGAAGTCTTACCGACACCGCCCTTGTAATTGAGGAATGAAATCTTTCGGGTCATGATTATCTTGTCAGTTCTGCATCCATCAGCGGTTGTTTCCAATTACTTTGTGTCGTCCTCGAGGTCGTCATAGGTAGGGAGACTCTCGGAAAATGAGATCGAGAATCCATCGTCCCCGTCATCTATCCGATCCGCCTCCGTATTGGTACTCTCCAGGATTTGGTCATTGATCGCTTCAATCGCTCGCTTTTCCGCCCAGTAACCGTTCGCCACCTCATATTCGCTCGGTGAGTAGCCAAACTCTTCGAGCACTTCGAAAATCAGTGACGTGTCCGGCTCCGCGCTCGAGCCAGACAGCAATCCCCGCGCCGCGTGCTCCTTTACGATCTGACTCACGATAAAGGGCGGAAGCTTCTCCTCGTAGGACGGGTGAACTCCGTAGGTACGTGCCCAGCGCTCCCAGTCCTTCCGGTCAATCGCCCGGTGGGTACGGGTGGCCGCCTCGAAGTAATAGACCTTATTCTTCGAAAGGCGTGAGACCAGAGCAATTACCGAGACTCCCTCGTGGTGGATTTCGAGCCAGTCGAGCGGGCGAGGTTGGATGATCGGGTCACGGGACTTGGAGATGTCCTCCGGGGCGTGGATGATGTCCATCCCCTTGGCAATCGTGAAACGCGCATCTGTTTCAGAATCCCGGATAAAGTTGATTTCCCCTTTCCGAAGCAGTTCCTGTTGGTAGTTAATCGCGTCTTCCCGTGACTCAGCCCACATGTAAGTCACGATTCTGCTTATGACCTTATATTTCCGTTTCGGCATCGTTGGAGGGGATTAGAGGTGAAGTAATTATGGGTGGATATGAAAACAATTTTATAAGGAAAAGCTGGCAGATTTAATCCACCATACGTACGGATTTAACAGATTCGTCAGATTTGGAGCGGTGTTGACCGACCTCCTGATCATCAAGAGTATCCTGCCCCTCAAAAAAAGCATCTCGCTGGTCTGCGTCTCCGCCGGCCACCTCAATTCCGGGGATTGCTCTCAGCATTTCAGCAGCACTCTGAAACCTCTGCGACCGTTCGTAGGCGGTGGCCCGTACCAACCATTCATCCCAGGAACCGTTGAGCTCCCGATTGACATCCGAGGGCACTTCGATCGACATCGCATTCCTTCCCGTAAGCATCCTGAGAGCGATGACACCCAAGCTGTAAAGATCACTCAGAGCGTCGCCGGGGGCACCGGCCTTTCTCTCGGGTGCAAAATAATCGTAGGTCGTGATCAGGGATGGCAGGGCCCGACTAAACCCGGGGAGCGGATCAAAGGGGGTTGGCTCCATTAAAGGATCGTCCCGCAGCAGGAAAAAGTCATCCCAGGCATGGCCAACAAATCGTGTTGTTCCATAATCAGAGAGCTTCGCCCCCTCGTCGACCAGGAAAATATTCTCCGGCTTCAGGTTATCGTGGGCCAGACCGAGGGAGTGCCCGTGATCCAAGCCGAGAAGCAGGAAGTAGAAATAATAGATAACCTCTTCAGTGGTCAGGTACCCGTTCGCCTTCTTGGCAAGGTCGGCCAGGGTTCGAAGGCGGCTTCCGTCGGAAAATTCTTCTCCCGAAATAAATTCCATCCGAAACCAGTAAAACAAATCCTCTTCGCCAAATTGGTCTACCCGGACGATGTTGGGGTGCTCTAACGAGGCTTGGTACTCTGCCTCTCTTTCGAGGATTTCGAGACCCTCTGCCCCAAAAGCCTTCGGGCAAATCTTGACCGCGAATCGCTCGCCGGTCTCTTCATCGATGCATTCGTAGACCTCTCCAATCGCACCCTTTCCAACGAATCCGGTTATCTGCATCGAGCCGATGTTTATACCCGGCTGGAGGGATGAGATTTCGTCGGAGAATTGCATCTAGAGTTCGTTTATAATGACCATTGCGCAGGCGCCATGAGAGTTCCAGTCCAAATTAGCGCCTTTTGGGTTTCGGAGGAGGCGGGGCCTTTGGAATTGGAGAGGAACTTCCGGGACTACTGGGCGGTGGGGTTGGCTTCGACGGTCTTACTGGCCTGCCAATCACTGGCTTGGCGGGAGCTGCTTTGCGAACCACATTTGCTGCGGCAGGCGATGGGGCTATCGGAGGTGCCACCGGCTGGACCGCCGAACTCCCGGAGGGAGCTACAGTCGCTGCTGACGCCGGGACAGCGGGGGAGGCAGCCTTTTCGTCCGGTACTGCAGCGGTCGGTTCAACAACTGGAATATTAGGACAAGGCCTAAAGAGAAAAACTGCGAAGGCCGAGAGTGATACCGCGAAGGCGTGGACAACATTGTAGACAAATAACGAATTTTCAGGCGAAAGCATGAACATCGAGATGATCCCCGTCAGCGGATAGAAGAGCCAGAACCAGGCGGAAAGCATCAGTAGCTTGACCCCTCCCGGCTGCTTGGGAGCGAGCTTCAACAGACCATCAGAAACGTAGGAATTGATTAGTATTCCGGACGCTAGGCACAGGGTTCCCGCCAAGCTGACCAACACGATCCGTACTGCGAAAATCTCGTTTACCTCGGGGATACTGGAAAGGCCATAGATGAGAAAGAAGACCCCCGCTGATATGGCTGCTCCCTTGGGGACGGCAATGTTGCGATTGCCAGGATAAATGACCGGTCCCAGATAAAGGATTGCCACTAACATGGCCACCCCAAAGGCAAACCCGTCTATCAAAGGGCGGTAGCCCTGAACCACTGCCACGCCCTGAGATGCGAGATAAGCCGTTATGCTACCTACTACGAGTGCAAAGATAGCCAACAAGATCGGTGCTTTGGCCCTTCCAGAGAAAAGTGCCTTGAGTCCAACCAGGGTGACCAAGGCAAACACTCCTCCGGTGACAATCGTCGACGGATGTTGAACCAGTGCAGCAGCAGCATCCAGTGAATCGCGCCCCAAAGGTCCTGTTGAGGTCAATCCAAGACCAGGAGTGGACTCCCGGAGGTAGAAAAGATGGTGGAGCATACCCGGAAGGAGCTTTGATGGTTAGGGGGAGAAGTCAAACAGGTAGTTAGGAGGAAAACGCGCCGCCTAAATACTTAATTACCAACCCTACCAAGCTAGAAAGCGCTAGATCAAGCCCAGCTGCATTTTTCCTTCTTCAGAAATCATGTCCTGGTTCCACGGCGGGTCCCAAACAATTTCGACCTCGGCGGACTCCACGCCCGGAACGGCGACCAGCTTGGAGCGCGCATCTTCAGCAATGGTTGGCCCCATTCCGCAACCTGGGGCTGTCAGGGTCATCGAAGCCGCCACGTGATAGCCACCGGCCTCGAGCGGTTGCGGGTCCAAATTATAAATCAGGCCAAGATCGACGATATTGACTGGTATCTCGGGATCAAAAACCTTCCTCAGCGCATCCCAAAGAGCGTCCTCCCCGGCAAACGATTCTCCATTACCCGATGCACCGTGATCCACCGGAATTTCATCAACCGCCTCGCCGATCGCCTCTGCATCCTTTCCCGCGATCCGAAACATCCCTTCGCGCGTCATAACCGTAAAGTTACCACCGAGCCGGTGCGTGATCGTCACTTCGATCCCCTCCGGGATCACCACCGTGTCTCCGTGGGGAATCAGGGTTGCCTCGACAGACCGAGAGAGGATGCGGGTATCAGACTTCATTGCTTGATATTACTCGTGGAACCGCTGCTTGAGCAAGTTTCGGAGCACTTCGCGGACTTCTTCGATGTCAAAGAGGGACACCACTTCTTCGAAAAAACCTGCCACGGCCAACTCTTGGGCGACCCGCCGAGAAATACCTCGCTGCATCATGTAGAAAATCTCCTCCTCATCAATCCTTCCAGTGGTAGCCCCGTGAGAACATTTCACGTCGTCAGCTTCGATCTCTAGTCCCGGAAGGGCGGTGGCAATAGCCGTGGGGTCCAACAGGAGGTTGCGGTTGGTCTGGTAGGCATCCGTTTGCTGCGCCCCAGTTGCGACCTGGATCAACCCCGAAAAAATGGTCCGGCTTTGGTCGAGCAGGGCATTCTTGAAAAGCAAATCCGAGAAAGCGTGCGGAGCATCGTGGATCTGCAGGGTTCGCTGATCTAGTTCTCTTTTCCCGGTCGCCGCAGACAGGCTGTATAACCTCGCCTCGGCTCCAGACCCGGTGATCCGCACCACGTTCTCGTAGCGAGCCCGCGAAGAACCGGTGTGCACGGCGATCGACTTAAGCCTTCCGTCACGTTCGACCCGCTCACTATCCAGGATCAGGGATTCAACCGCTGGAGACAAATCCTGGATAACCTTACGAGTGATCTGACCTGACTCCTGCACGTGGACCCGCGAAGCGAACGAACAGATTCCACCCCGGTGATTGCGAGTGGATGAGTACGCTTCCAGCAGGTTAACCTTTGCGAAGGGCCCCGCTTGAACATAGGATCGCGCGAAGTGATATCGGTTCTCCTCGGTATAATGGTACCGGACGAGAAACGGCTCCTCGATTTCAAGGCCTTGGGGGACTTTCAATACGAACCCCGACGAGGCCAGAGCCTGATTGAGCAGATCATATTTTGTTGAGCCCAAATCGGGGCCAGAAACCGCATCGAAGAGAGCGAAATCACTCTCAGCGCTTGCGTAGAAGTCGGTGAGAGGACAGAAAACAACCCCGGCCAGCCGAAGTTTCCCGGACAAACGCACCTCCCCGCTTGGCAAACCGTCAATGAAGGTCATCTCGCCAGCATACGCGATGTCCGGATCAAATCGCACTTCTTCAAATTCAAGCGGGGGCTCTGCCGAAATTGGTGACCCACTGTAAAATCCAGGCCGGCTGGAGAATCTCCATGCCTCATCTCGGCGCCGGGGAGATGGATATTCCTGATACGACTTCCACGCGACTCGCAGCCGGTCCACCATGGACGGCTGGAACCCCGAGACTTCGAGCGAGGCCAAAAAATCCTCGTCGCTCGGGAGCAACGAGTAAGAACCGACCGTCGGTCTGGAATCCGTTTCTGCGATCATGGATAAATCAGTCACCCTACCGATCCCTCCATCTCCAGATCAATTAGCCGCTTGAGCTCAACGCTGTACTCCAGAGGAAACTGACGTACCAGATCGTTGACAAATCCGTTAACGCTCAGGCTCATCGCCTGCTCCTCGGATAAACCGCGCTGCATCATGTAGAAGATTTGCTCAGCACTCACCTTGGAGACACTGGCCTCATGCTGGACTGAGTTGTCCTGCCCGGCGACCGTGATGGCCGGGTATGTATCCGTACGGCTATTACTGTTGATCAGCAACGCATCGCACTCCGTGTTATTTTTGCACCCTTTGAGCTGAGAAGGCATATCCACAATCCCCCGATAGGTGCTTCGACCATTACCGATCGAAATACTTTTGGAGATGATGTTGGAAGTCGTCTCCGGTGCGCGGTGGACCATCTTTGCTCCGGTATCCTGGTGTTGACCATTGTTGGAAAGCGCAATTGAGATGACCTCTCCGCGAGCTTTCCGGCCATTGAGAATCACGCCCGGATACTTCATCGTGAGTCGCGAACCAATATTGCAATCGATCCACTTCACCTCTGCGCTTTCCTCTGCCAAACCGCGCTTGGTTACTAGATTGAAAACATTGTTCGACCAATTCTGGACCGTGATGTACTGAATCTTAGCCCCTTTCAAAGCAACCAGTTCCACGACCGCGCTGTGCAAGGTACTGGTCTCAAATTTCGGTGCCGTACAACCCTCCATGTAGGTCACTTCGGCGCCCTCGTCTGCAATAATCAGAGTCCGCTCGAACTGCCCGAAGGACTCTGCATTGATTCTGAAATATGCCTGCAGCGGTTGATCTACTTTAACTCCGGGAGGCACGTAAATGAAACTCCCTCCGCTGAAGACGGCACTGTTGAGTGCGGCAAACTTGTTGTCGTTAGTCGGAATGACCTTCCCGAAAAACTTCCTAAAGATCTCCGGATGTTCCCGCAATCCCTCGCTCGATCCAACAAAGATGACCCCTTTCTCCCCGAGGCTGTCCTTCATGCGGGAGTAGGCGGCCTCCGAATCGAATTGCGCCTCAACTCCAGCCAAAAACTTGCGCTCTTGCTCGGGAATGCCGAGCCGCTCGAAGGTTTGCTTGATCTCGTCGGGAACCTCATCCCAGGTCCTGCTCGGGACCTGCCCCTTGGAGAGATAATACCGAATCTTGGAGAAATCGATGTTTTCGAGATCCCGGGATGCCCAAGAGGTAGGCATCGGCAGGCGGTTGAAAACCTTCAAGGCATCCAACCGAAACTCACGAATCCAATCCGCCTCTCCCTTGACGTCTGAGATGTAACGGATGGTGTCTTCGGAAAGGCCGATTCCTGCATCAAATTCGTAGGAGGTGTCGTAGGAGAAGTTCCCCTTCTCCCGATCGATATCGATTATTGCTTCTTGCTTCATAATATTCAGACGTTTGCCAAACTTTCCTTAACCCAATCGTAGCCTTTGGCATCGAGTTCCTTCGCCAGTTCCGCATCACCGGTCTGGACGATTTTACCGTCCCACATGATGTGGACTTTGTCGGGTACGATGTACTCGAGGAGCCGCTGATAGTGAGTGATCACGAGGATCCCGCGGTCTGCACTGCGCATTAGGTTGACCCCGTTGGCCACAATTCGCAGCGCATCAATGTCGAGCCCGCTGTCCGTCTCGTCCATTACACAATAAGCAGGTTCGAGCATCGACATTTGGAGAATTTCACAGCGCTTCTTCTCGCCCCCCGAAAAGCCTTCGTTGAGCGAGCGGGCAGTGAACTTCCGATCCATCTCCAGAAGATCCATTTTCTCGTACAGGCGCTTGTAAAATTGGGGGACGTTCAGCTCTTCGCCCTCGGGCAATCGCCCGACCAAGGCGGCGCGGAGAAAATTTGCGATACTCACCCCGGGAATTTCCATCGGGTACTGAAAGGCGAGGAAGAGGCCGAGCCGACCGATCTCGTCGGGCTCCATGCCGATAATGTTTGTTCCATCGAGGGTAACTTCACCTCCAGTAACCGTGTAGTCCTCGTGTCCAGCAAGGACCTTTGAAAGGGTGCTTTTACCCGTGCCGTTTGGCCCCATGAGGGCGTGAACTTCTCCTTTGGGGAGCTCAAGGGAGAGCTCCTTCAGGACGGGAAGGTCGGCAACCGAGGCCGACAGGCTATTGATGGAGAGTGAACTCATAAATTAAAGGTTCCTTAGTCTATTTCTTTCTTTCCACGACCCCGGAGAGCGTGATCTCTAAACGTTCGATTGATGTCCCTTCGGGAAGCGCTTCCTTGAGTCCGTCGAGCACTGATTGAGGAAGGGTAATGTCGACCACCTCCCCGCTTTCTGTATTCAGAAAATGAGCATGATGGATCCGCACCTCCGGCACTGGGCAATAGCGCGATGCCTGCTTTGAAAAATGGATTTGCCTGACCAACCGACACTCTACAAGCGAATCGAGACAATTGTAGATGGTCGCCAACGAGACCGTTGGAAGTTCTTGACGAACCCTCGCAAACACCTGATCGGCAGTGGGATGGTCTAGCTCATGACACAAGCTCTCAAAGACGACTTCCCTTTGCTTGGTCAAACGATACCCGTGCAGAGCCAAGTTCTCGCTCAGCCGGTTCATAGTCTCTGTGGGAAGGTTAGGAATAAGAATAAGAACAATTCCAATTTCAAAGAATGCAAGCCTGAGGTGGAAAAAATTCTTGGCTCAACCGTCTTTTTCATCTGGCATCAGCCCTCGATGGCATTGGTGAGGATTCGATGAAAGGGCTGAAATATCTGTGGACAAAGGTATGTGAACGGGTTCGAGTTCTCTTGGCTTCGCTCGAAACCGATCCACCCGAGACTCCGTCTCTCCTGCCTCCAATTCAGGAGGATCCCAACCCCAAGATTCTTTTTGTCTGTACTGGCAACTTCTACCGGAGTCGTTTCGCTGAAGCTGTTTTCAATGCTCGGGCTCAGGCCAGAGGCCTTCCTTGGAGAGCCTTTTCAGCTGGATTAGCTGTCGAAACCTCTCCCAAAGGACTTTCGGTTCATGCTCTCAATGGTCTGCGGTTGATGAATATTCCAGCCGGATTCACGGAGCCGCGCAAACGGCCGTTCTCTCTCGACATTTTAGCTCAGGCCGACCGCTGCATTGCCATGCAACAAACCGAGCATCAGCCTATGATCGAGAGCACGTTTCCGGAGATCTCCTCCCGGATCCAGTACTGGGAGGTCCCCGACCTCCCCTATTTAAGCCCCCCTCTCGCCCTCACCAAGATTCGTGAGGGTGTGGATGCCCTGATCAAGGAGTTGGTCGAAAATTCAGAAATGGGCGACTCCAAAACGCCCGATCCGCAAGCGAAGCCCGAGCAGTAGTTTACTTTCCTATCTGCTTTTCTCGGCACCTCAAGGGGCGACCGATTGTCATGGCAGAGGGTCCGCGAATCCCGCGATCGCAGTTACCGCGATAAGCCGACCATCTCGGCTACCCGCTCTTTTGATCCCTCAAGTTGAGCAACATACTCGTCGCGAAGGTCGCGAAATTGCTCTACTCGCTCAATCAGCTGCCGTACCGGCGTGGCCAAAGAGGCATCAATGTTGTAAATCCCATCGATGGATAACCAGGTGCGAGCACTCCGTAGGTCCCAGTTAAAACTCACCGCGGAGGGCACACCTGCTCCTGAGAGGGTGATCGTGCCATAATCCACTTTACCATTCAGCATGGACAATCCGTCGGACATCCAATCTTCCTGCTGGCCAGCTAACTCAGAACTGGATTCCTGGAATCGCTTGGCGTCCTCGTCAAAACGGAGAAGCAGATCAATCATCGCTTGTCGGCTCACAGCGTCGTCGACGAAGAAAGAAATTCCCCCCACCGACAAGCCTTGGCCCGAGAGGACGGCGATATCCTGGGGAACGAAAGAGAAGGTTTGTGGATCATAGACGCGGTTCTCGAGAATCCGCAAGGAAAGCGTCCGAGCGGGAGAGTCCGGCCTTGAAGAGGCGTAAGCTACGACCAAACGACTTCCGGTCCGGTCCTGGAAAAATCGAACATTTTCACTGAGAACTTCAGCAGCAGACCCCTGAGCGCTAGTTGGAATGGCTTCTTCCCCATCCTCCACTTCCCCAATCCCTGTCTGCGGGGCTGGTTGGTCCGGTACAAGAGGCTGGGGTATGGAAACCGGGACCTCTTTTGATGACATCTCAACGCGCTCGAGTTTTGAGCCTCCTTCAGCAGGAGAATGCTTTTGGATGGCACCAGTTTCGGGCTCGCTAGATCTACCGGTCTCCGGCAAGGTTCCCTGGGCTTCAATCAACTCAGGGCTCTCTACCCCATTCTCTTCCTCGACAAGCTCTGGACCATCTCCCATTGACAAGGTCCTGTCCGCTGCATCGGGAACCTCAACCAAGTCTATCGGAGGAATCAATTCGAACTCAAAGTCACCTTCCTGCGCCCAGAGCTGGCCCCCAACGGCAGCGTGGAACAGCAAAATGGCGGTGGTCATTTTCGACTTGAGCGGCAACTTTTGGAGTTGATTTTTCATGCTTGGATCCCTTCTGGATGTCATTGGCCGGTGGTCATTCCTCTATTTGTCGATGGATTTGGAAGCTATCACGATCAGGACTTGGTTTCCTCTTTCTTGGCAGCCTTTTCCTGGGCCTTCTCGGCACGCTCCTTCATCACCTCATCGGCTTTCCGTAGAGCCTCGAGCTGAGCTTCAAGATTGTCCATCCGCTCCTGCTCTTTGATTCGATTGCGCCACTGCAGGATCGATTCATTGAGGGCCTTTTCCTCAGGCTTGAGCCGATTGGTGGCACCGACTCCCATGACGTCTCGATCGGTCAGTCCCATTTGGTTCAGGCGCTCCTCACCGACCACATCTCTGAAGGAAGATGTCTGAGGGTTGAGCAGACTTGCGGTAATGAAAATGATCTGGTTTCGAACCTGAACGTTCTGACGCTCATGGCGGAAGAGACGTCCGAGCAGCGGAATGTCTCCCAAAACAGGAACCTTTGTTTCAATCTTGAGCGAATCCTCATCCATCAAGCCCCCGATCGCGAGGGTGTAGCCACTTCGAAGCAGGACCGTAGACTCGGTGTAGCGCTGGCGAATGGTCGGTATAGCTGCAAAAGCACCGACCGACTCGATCAACTGGGTACCGACTTGGTTGTTAATTTCGGGGCGAACGTTCAAGGCTATCAAATCACCACCGACAACGGTTGGCACCACCTCAAGTAGGGTTTGCGGCTGGTTTTCCAGCAGCACGGGACCTCCCGGCTGAGCAGGACCGGTTTCGCCAGCCACCGGCTCCCCTTGGCGGTAGAGGATTTCACTGATGAAGATCGTTGCGGGCCTTCCGTTCATCGTGATGACTGTCGGGTTCGACATCAGGCGGGCATCGGTGTTCTCTTTGAGGGCACTCAGCACCAACTGGAACGCGCTCGTCCCGAAAACAACGGAATCTACCCGGGCCGTACCTGTCACATTGAGCACCGATTCGGTAAGGTTCACATTGTCGGACAGGGTTGCGACCGACTCGGTCAACCTTGACGAATTGGATCCGCTGGCCGAAGAAGAGTCGCTAGCACGACTCCGCTGGTTGGTGTCGAAGGGAATCTGCTGGGTCTGGATTCCGAGTGAATCGCTCTCGAAGACCCGCGTTTCCTCACCGGTCGCGAAGGATGAACCGGAAGAGGAGGACCGCAACCGGTTGTTATTGCTACCACGAATCGTGGTGTCAGTTAAGGAGTTTCCGGAAACCCGGCTCCTCACGTTCGATGAACCACCGATTGCCGTGATGCCGTCTACCTCGGTCGAGACCGTGTCGATGTTTTGGCTGCTGAAGCGATTGTATACCCGGGTGAAGCCAGTTTCACCGGTCCCTACAGTGAAGCTGCGGAGGGAAGACCAGTTGACCCCGATATCTTTGGCATCCACATTCGAAACCTCAACAAAGCGGGTCTCGATCATGACCTGCTGAATCGGTTGGTCGAGGGACTCGATCAACCCTTCAAGGCGACCAAATGCCGTCGGCTTGGCGGTAACCACCAGTATGTTGTTGGAGGTATCCGCAGCAATGCTACGCACTCCCGCCACTACCGGAGAGACTCCTGCCGCAGCCGAGCGGAAGCTGCCTTTTCTGGCTCCCGGATCGCTGTAGGGCATCAACATATCCAGCAATTGTTCTGCCTGAGCGTAACGGACCGGGTAGATTCGAACCTCGTCTGGTTGGCTCTCTTGAGCGTCGATGTAAGATTGGTCAACGATTTTGAACAGGGTCGGCGCGTCCTTAATCAGGTAAAAAGCGGTCGGGGGAAGCGGGCGGCCCTCAGCATCGTTTCGCTGGATTTTCGGAAGCTTGAGGATCGCCAATTCAATCGTTTGGCTAAACTCAACATTTTTGACCGAAAGGGTGATTGGAACTTCCGCAACCTCTGGAGGCGCAATGATGTTTACTTCAGGCGTCTGAGTATTCCCAATCAGAGTCAGAAGTTCCTCAAAGGGTACTCGATCTGCATTGATGGATAACAAGCCGCTGGTCGGGTCCGCCACCACTCGCTCGTCTACCCGACGAACCCGGATGATACCCTGATCGTCAAACCATTGAAAATTGTTGTCCTCCAAAATGAGGCTGAGCGCACGACGCCAAGTTAACCCGGTAAAAGATGCCGAGGTGGTGCCAGGAAATTCAGTGGGGATCACAACGCTGATCCCAACTTTATCCGCGATCGCCTGCACCGCTTCCCGCAGGGGCTGGTTTCGAAACCGGACAGAAATCAGGCCATTCGCATCAACCGTAACGGCCTCCGCAGCCCCCGGTCGGGTTATCCGGATCAACCTATCTTCCTGCTTCCAGATGAATCCAGTATCCTCGAGGACGAGGTCGAAGATGGTCTGCCACTCGACTTCCTGCAGCTTAATAGTGGAGGTCCCCTGGAGCGCCTCGGGGATGACCACGTTCAAGCCTTCCTGATTAGCGATTACCCGGATGATGTTGCGGATGGGTTCTTCGATGTAATTGATCGAGTATGTGGCCCCTTCCGTTGAGATTTGGCCCCCGCTCATGCTTTCGAGCTCGAGCTTTACGTCCGGCTCCTCCCGGCCCATGGCTGTGTTAGCCGCTGCTGTCCGTTCCTCCGACGCAGCGACTGCCTCTCTAGCCCGATCAACTGAAGAGGTTTGCTGGGAGTAGAGTACCTGCATGAGCCCGAGGCCCGCGACTATCGGCAGGGTGAGTGACCCGAAGATGAGTTTTGCGTTTTTCATGTTAGTTTACCGGGGAGATTGTTTGTTGGTTTGGGTTATGGTTGCTCAAAGATGGGAAAAAATGCGGTGGTTTCTTTGTATTTCAGGATAAATCCCTCGCTGGTGATTGGCCCGACCTCAATTTCGATCTGTTGATTGTCGAGCTGGGCGACCGTTACTTTGAAGCGGGCCCCTTCGGCAACTGCTGTTCCCGAGGTGGTCTGAAGTAAAAATTGCCCTCCTCTACCGATCGTCCCACTGATTCGTTCGCGCAGCGACAAGCCTACTCTCCGCAGAATTTGATTATCGCTGAAGCGGGGGCCTTTGGGTCGGGGTACCGAAAAATCAAACTTGAAGGGGGAGGGGATCTCGGCTAAAACTTCAGCTAATCCGGCATCTCGCTCACGATTATTGATTTCCTCAACCATTTCGATGAAAGCGATCCTGCCCTTCGCATCTCTCGGCGGGTTCGATGCCGTAGCAAACGGGAAAAATCCCGTCAGTCCGACGAGGAGCAATAGCGGATAGAGGTTTTTCATGGTTGAGGTGCCAACATATCCAGGGACAAGGTAGCCGAAGCAACCTCGGGATCGCGAGCGCTTGGGGTGATCTGGGCACCACGGATGGCGATGAATTTGTCCAAGGTTCCCAAGTCGTTCATGAGGCGTAATACTTCTCGCAGCGGTCCGTTGACAGCAAGGGAAAACCTTACTTCGCCGTGCTTCTTAAGCGCCCACGGATTGTTTTTGCCATCTCTTTTACGAATAGCAGTCGATTGTTGCGCTGGAGTGATTTGGACCGGGTAGTCCTGCTCCAAACGATAGAAAAAGTCCAGGTTCAGAGACTGGTCCTCGGCTTTAATCAGCTTTTTGGAAAGGGGAACAAGCTGTTCCTTAAGTTGAACCGTGTGCTCTTTGATTCCCTTGAGGTTTTGGACATTGATCTCCATCCGACGTACCTGGGTCTCCAGATCGTCGCGCTCCGCGATCAGGGATTCGAGGCGAGCCCCTCGAAAGATGAAAAACCCGAGGAGAAAAACCAAGAGGATCCCCAATCCCACAGCAACCGGGTAACGCCTCAGAAATTTTTGTGCCAATGAACTCATCTGGATTGCGCAGTGTGGAGTGCTTTTGCCGAGAAAGAAAGATCGATTGCGAATCGAAACCCTTCAGGCTCGGATTTTGGTTGCTGCTCAGAAATCGACACCTCGAAAGGGGCGAGGAGACGGTATTGAACGATCTCTGATTTTAACCTAGAAATCGTCGGAAGCTCCTTAACAATCCCCCGAAGGCCGATGTTGTAGTTCCGGGTCGTCGCATTACGCATGACGTTATCTCCCTCCGAGTAGATGATCACGTCGTACTTAACGTCTTCCGGGCGGCGCTGCATGATTTCGATGATCAAATCAGTGACGGCAAAGGGCCGGTCAAGAAATCGAACATAATCGAGTGCTTCCGCATGGACCTCGGAGAAAACCTTATTTTCCTCGGCGCGCGCAGCATTGATGGGTTGAACCCTTTCTTCACGCGCTCTGATGTCGGTAAGTTCGGTCGCCACCTTATTAATCCGGGCCTCCCTCGTGACTACGATGGCTACCGCGAGGAAGACAATGGTCCCGAAAATCAGGTTGAGGAGAACATCCGTACGCAATGACTTCGTGTCCGGCAAATCGTCCAGAAACCGGTAGTCGATGTGCCAGGCTGAATTATTGGTTTTCTTCGAAGCCATCTTGCTAGCTTTCAGGAAAGAGAGGCTTGAGCAGCCAGGGAAAGGAGGTTGAAATAGATGAGGGGGTCAGGCCCTAAATCGACCGAAGGCGCGAGGGTTACCCCATGGCTCTGGATGGAGTCTGCGAGATCGTTGCCTAAAACTTCCATGCCTAATCCCGAGGCCACCGCCTCCCCTATCCAGGAGAAATTGGCTTCGATCCCGATCGGCGTTAGGCGCGTGATGGTCTGGCCAAACTGCACTTCGTAGAAACCGATCATGGTAAGGAACTCGTTAATCATCTCTTGGGTGAGGAGAGTTCCGATGCTTTTCACATCAAAAGCCTTCGTCTTCAGCATGTGCTCGGCAGAAGCGGTGTCGCGAAGACCCAGCTCCCGCTGAACTATCGGGTAAAGATCAGCATAGCCCTTTTTGATCAGACGGAAGGCTTGGATCCCCACTTCGCTGATGACCCAGGTTTGCGTCTCGCTTTCCCCAAAGTTTACGACCAACTCTGGACCTTCCCGATTTTGTATTCTAAGGTTTTTGACCGCCAAACCAAGGGCCGCAAGGTTGGTTAATTCCAGCCGCTCCGGGAAAATTGCCATTCCGGACAACTGACGCTGTTTTTGACGGATCGATTCTTCCCGCCCGCCCACGAACAAGAGGGTTTTCGAAGGCGTTCCCGAGGGATCAAAAAGGGCTCCGGTAAGGGGATTGAGAACCGCTGTCAGTTTATCCTCAGGAACGATGGAGAGGGCTTCACTGAGGGTTTTATCCACAAAGTTGGCTGCCTTGGCTCTTCCGAGACTGTCGACGGTGTGGGGCCGGATGAACCCCCCGTCAGGATAGATCCCAACGTTTGCGAAGGCGTAGGATCCGGACTTCAACTCTGCCAATGATTTAATCTCCAGTGCGGCAGCGTCTTCGTTTTCGGCGTCGACTCTGACGACTGATTCGATCGTCAGGGGGGGATCTAGCCGATCGGCCACTGCAACCAGAAGCTCTTTAGCCCGAGCTTCAACGAATAGTTTCTTTTTGCCAGTGTCTGCCATCGGAGGTGCGAGTCTCAGGTTATAGGAGCCGCTTTTTACAAATGGCAAGACATCACTCGTTACAATTCGGAATAATTTACTCTGGAGGCGAAGGTTAGGAATCCCGTCACCATCAATTTACATCTCCCAGGTAACGATCATCCGGGAAGGGATGCCGGCTCGTCAGAATGGAAATCAGCGCTTCTGGCAAGAATCGTTTGCTCCTGAGGTTTTCAAACGAAATCCACTCAATTCCCACCTGCTTCCGATCTGTTTCGGTTGCCGCAGATTCGTTCGGCTCCCCCAGGAGTTTCGCTTTGAAGACGACTTCAAGCTGATGGAAATCTTGGTGGAAATTCGAGAACTTATGGTTCCCGCCGATGTATTCCCGGACGTAGCAGAGCTCTCCAACCTCAATTTCGCACCCCAACTCTTCCCGGCACTCGCGCCCCAGAGATTCCTTGAGCGTTTCTCCGTGGTTCTGTCCACCACCGGGAAGGATATGAAAAATACCGCTCTGGTCCCGCATCTGGATCGTTAGAAGGGTGTCTCCCTCGCAAATAAGTGCTCGGGCAGCTACCCTCACGGAACGAGAATTTTTGCGGCTGAGTTTAGTCATGGCTCTTTTCAATGGCTGAGGTCTCGGGCCTCAAAACTGAATGAACCCCTGGTAGAGCTTTATCAGATACACGCCCAGATTGCTAGCCGCATGGCCAACGATGCACGGCAAGAGGCTGTTCGTTTGGTTTCCCCAACGGAATCGCAGCGAATAGAACCAAACCGAATTGAGATAGACAAATGCAAAAGAGAACCACGCTTTCTTTGAGCCATCGATCCATGGAAATCCACCGTCAAAGTCCCAAATATAGGGGTGGAGGGCCGCAAAAATCAAAGACCCTCCGAGAGCAGTCACCACGAAACGAACCTCCTCTCTGCGACGAAAGACCACAAAGCCTCTGAAGATCACCTCCTCGACCACTCCCGCCGCGAGGATTCCAACGAGGGCGTACCAAGGGAGAACATTTTGCTTCTCGGATATTCCCAGAACAATCTCTCCACCAGTCTCAGCAGCCAGAATGAGGAGCGATCCCGCAATCGCTATGCCGTAGAGTCCGGGCCCCGCCCGGACGGATCCCGGAATTTCAATATCGGCTACCCTTCCCTTAAGTGTTGTGCCTATGTTCCACAACAACCAGAGGGCCATTGCGCCAGACACCAAATTGAGCACCACCGAATCCATAGGCCACAAGTGAAGCAGCTACTCCCAAGCTTCTCCAGCCCATTTTCCTGAACTTCAAATCAAGCCGGTTTCGCTTGATGGTGGTCCTCTGGAGTCAGCTTCCTTCCCGAATCACCGACCACGAGATGCAAGCTTGCCTGAAAGACTGTGGTCCGCCATCACACTAGGGAAGGCATACCTTTCAATATGTTTCAGGTCAATTTCAGCGAGCAAAGCATCAGTACCCTTAATAAACTCGACAAATTCGTCCAAATGGGCCTCGTCGAACAGATCAGCTCCCTAACCCCGGAAACCTTGAAAGAACAAGACGAACGGATGGGTAGATTCCATCGGGGTGGGAAAACCCTCTACCGCCTCCGAGCCGGCGACTTTCGCCTCTATTTCGAGCATCACCATCGCCACCTCTTCTGCCACTACATTCTCCACAAAAACACCCTCTCGGATTTTGTCGTCCGTTTCAAACTCCCTATCAGTGAGGAACTTATGGTCGAGCAGTACGACAGTTTCTGGCGATATCTGGACTCGTTGAAAAAGTGACCAATCGCCTCCCAAGAATGCGCGAAGAATTGGTGAACAACTGCCGATTTATTCACCGGTTCCTCGAAGGCGGGTGGTTGTTACACCTCTGTGAACCTCTTTTGTGCCAGATTGTTCACATTCGAGGCAGATCAATCATCCTCCCGTCCAGCAACTTAGTTGAGTTGTCAGCTTATCCTGAGACCATAATAATAAGAGAGACTTTATTTAATTAACTCTTTCTATCAATAGTTTCCGATTGCCTGTCAGCCATAATCCGCTCTGATATTCTTATGCGTTTCAAAATCCATCGAGACCACCTCACCTCTGGTCTTGCCCAAGTCCTCAACGTCGTTGGCGCCCGTCCGACCATGCCGATTCTCCGCAATGTTCTGATTGAGGCAGGCAATGGAATGGTGACCCTGACGACGACCAATTTGGACATGGGGATCCGTTGCAGCATTCGGGCCGAGGTCGAAGAGAGCGGCGGATTAACCCTGCCAGTGCGAAAGTTGGCTTTGATCGTTCGCGAACTGCCCAGTTTGGAGATCTTCGTCGAAACCGATGCCAAGCACTACGCCCGAATCTCGTCCGGAGCCTCGGTTTTCAAGATCCTCGGTCTTGGTCAGGATGACTTTCCACCCCTGGCTCAGTTCGATCAGCAGGAGAGGGTTAAGATCCCTCAAAGCAAGCTCCTGAGGATGCTGAAGTCCGTTTCTTATGCACAGTCTGCGGACGACAATCGACCCATCCTTAACGGAGTCTATTTCCATCGTCAGAGCAAACAGCTGACGGTGGTAGCCACCGATGGTCGGCGCCTGGCGACTGCGCGGGAGGAGATTAGCGATTTCTCAGAAGATGGCCTGAGCCAATTCACCCTGCCTTCGCGGACCGTTGGTGAGCTGGAACGACTGCTTGGCCAAGGGGCTGAAGTTGCTCTTTCATCCGATGAAAGGCAGGTGGCTTTTGAAATTCTACTGGATGAAGGAAAGGCCGATAACGGCTTGATCGAAAGCATCTACCTCGTCTCGAAAATCGTCGAGGGGAAGTATCCGGACTACCAACAGGTCATCCCGAGAGAGACGGAGCACCGGGTCAAAGTGGAGCGGGAATTGATGCAGGACGGTGTCCACCGTGCTTCTCTGGTCGTGAGCGAAAAATCGAGCACCTTGAAGCTTCGGTTTGCTCAGAACCTGCTCGAGATCAATGGAGAGAGCTCGGAATATGGGGAAAGCCATGAGACTTTGGCAATTGCCTATGAGGGCCCCGAAACGCGGATCGCTTTTAATGCGCAGTATTTGATCGATCCCCTCAGATGCCTTGGTAGCGATGAGGTCTTCTTTGAATTCAAAGATGAAATGAGCCCGGGGGTTTTTAAAACCCTCGACAATCATCTTTGCGTGGTAATGCCGCTGAGGCTCAACTAGCCCCCGAAGGCTTACCAGCAGAAAAACTGGAGTGGCAAGGTGAACGAATCTTCATTCATGGACCTTCTCTCGAGGGTCTTGATTCTTCTCTATGTCACGGCCCTGGCGATGTCCCTCTATGTGCGGAGCCTGAAACTCCGGGTCTTGAGGCGATGGCTCGGGTGGATTGCTTTGGTCGTCCTGTTGGGCATTGGACTGCATGCCTCGGCCCTCCTGGATCGCGACCTCTTGGTCTGTCTTTCGATTGCCGGTCTGGGCCTATTGCTGGTCGAGACGGTTTATCATTGGACACTTGTGAGGGCACTTAGCCGAAGTGATTGGCCCCTTTTTCCCAGATTCATGGAGGCCCAGGAGAATGAAGGATGGCCCAAGGAAGAACTTCTGCTCAGGTGGAGGCAACAACTTGAGGAACGCGGCTACCGAACCATTTCAATCCTTGTGTCCCCGGTTTTTCCGCAATTCGTGGTCCGGATGTATGTGATGGAGAGTTCCGACCGAAAGGTGCGTCTGAATCTCCTCTGTCTGCCACAAGGAAAAAAGTCCCCCCGGTGCTTTCTATCCTTCATTTCAATAAGCAAGGAAGGGCATAGATTTCTAACCGATAATGTGGCACTTCCCTACGGAGGTTACTATCCGACCCATTGGCAGATCGAAAGGCATCCGTGGACTGAATCGATTCTCCGTCTTGAAGAAAGGCATCGGACTCGCCTTGAATCCGCCCAGACCGAATTTGAAGAGATGGTTGAGGAACCGGTGGCTGAGGTTAATGATACCCAGGAGGAGTTGGAAATGTTTAATCGCAAACAAGGTTTTCTCAGGGCCTACGATGAACAAACCCCCGACCGAATATCGCCGGAAGGACGTTACCGCATTTGGAAAGAAATTCTGTTGGTAAATTACTTCGGAAGAACCCTCTACGGATGAGCTATCCCACCGGAGTCGAGCTGGCTAACTCAAACGCCTTGCAAGCCGGGGTCTACGTGCCGGGGAAGCCGATCTCGGATGTTGCAAGCTCTCTGAACCTCGACCCCCGTACCATCGTCAAGCTGGCCTCAAACGAGAATCCTCTCGGGCCGAGCCCCCTTGCCTCCCGTGCCGTGGAGGAGGCACTAGGCAACCAGCACCGCTACCCCGAAGGAAGCGCGACCCGACTTCGAGAAGCCATCTCCGAGGGGCTGGGCATTGACGTCGATCAAATTGTCTGTGGGAACGGCTCGAACGAATTGCTGGAGCTCATGGCCAAAGTTTTTGCTGGCCCCGGGCGATCCATTGTTCACGGCCAGTGGGGTTTCATTGTCTACCGGCTGGCTGCCCTTCACTCTGGTAGCCAGGCTCTGGCTGTCCCGATGAACAACTACGGCCATGACCTGTGGGCCATGCGGGAGACGATCCGGGAAGATACAGCAGTTGTTTACCTTGCCAGCCCAAATAATCCGACGGGTGTTCGCAATTCTAACGACGAGCTTCGCGACTGGATTACAAGCATGCCGAACCGTGTAATTTTGTGTATTGACGAAGCCTACGTGGACTATGTGGCAGACCCTCTGGACCTCAGACCCTTCATTGCGGAGGGGCGCCCGATCGTGGCGATGAGAACCTTTTCCAAGATTTACGGACTTGCCGGGTATCGAGTCGGCTTTGCCTATGGGCGTCGGGACTTGATAGAGATCCTGGCGAGAAATCGAGACCCCTTTAACGTCAACTATCCAGGGCAAGTAGCTGCAGAAGCTGGACTCAAGGATCGGGAGCACATCTCAAGGAGCTTGGAGGTCAACGCCGCCGGCTTGGTGAGGTTAGCCGAAATCCTCACGCGTTTTCACTTAGCCTACATACCATCGGAGGCCAATTTCCTCATGGTTCGCCATCCCCGGGCGGGCTACCTCGTCCAAGCTCTTCTGGAGAAAGGAGTCATCGTCCGCGGGCTCCAGCCCTATGGGTTGACCAGTGAGCTCCGTATCTCGGTTGGCTTGCCCGGTGAGCTGGATCGTTTGGAGCAGGCATTGAGCGAATGCGAAATGGAGCATTTCGCCGAGGATGCGATGAACAAGTGAGCTTTCTTCTGCTATATGCTCTAGCGCTGGCCGGGAACGGGTTCTTTGTCGCCTGTGAATTCGGGCTGATTTACCTGCGCTATGCCAGGCACGGAGTCGCGCTATCCGAGGAGCTAAGTAAGAAATACTGGTCGAGGCGGCTGTTGACCGAGGTTAAGAAAGCACCCCGAACGCTTCGCTTTGGTCGTTCCTTGTTCACTTTGCTGGGAGGTATTGGAATTTTCGGTACGCTCTTGGCGATCTTCCCCGGTGAGGGGCTCGGATGGGTTGGGGCATTGTTGTCTCCAGTCTTCATCCTAGTCATGGTCCTCTGCTTTTTCCTGTTCGGAGAGCTCATACCAAGGGTTTTGGCGATCAAGCATCCGCTGAAGATGCTCCAGTTGACCGCGCCAATCTTCTACTTCGCAAAGATCTTTCTCTGGCCATTTTCCCTCGTCATGCGCTGGTTCAGAGCGATGATTTTTCAACGGTTGGATCTGGATGTTGAAGATGATCTCAATCCCCTCGACGCGGAGGTCCAGATACGAGCCTTGGGAGAAGAGGGTCAGGATCTCACCCCGACGGCGCGGAAGATTATCGATAAGGCCGTCCTCTTGCCGCGTTTGGTAGTGGCAGACATCCTCCTGCCACGGAGCGAGGTTCGCTGGTTGGATCTGGAGTGTCCATTGGCGGAAAATCTGGCTGAGGCAAAGGAAGCCGGACATACCCGCTATCCCCTCGGCGAGGGCGACCTGGATCGGTGCATTGGTATTCTCCACATCAAGGACCTCTTCAGGCGGAATCATCTACCGCCTGACCTTCGATCGATCGCCCGACCGGTTCTCACCATGGGTCTCGAGGACACCCTCGAGGATGCCATGCAGCGGTTTCTCGGACTTAAGCTCCACATGGCTTTAGTGGTCGATGAATTTGGAGGAGTCGTTGGAATTGTCACCCTCGAGCGAGTCCTCGAGGAGCTGGTTGGCGAAATCCAGGATGAGTTTGATATGGAGGAGCGACAAATAGTCCCCCTGGGAAACTCGCAGTACCACGTCGCTGGGCTAACGCCGATTCATGACCTCGAGGAAGCCCTCGGGATCGATTTGGAGGAAGAGGAGGTCTCGACCATCGGGGGCCTCATTACTTCTGAACTCGGAAGAATCCCGGAGCGGGAAGAAAGCATTCAAACCCGGGGTCTCGAGATCGAGGTTCTGGAGGTTGACGACCGCCGAGTGATCGCAGTCAAGGTTTCGGTAGTGGACGAAGAGGAACAAAAGTCTGTGGTTCCCGGCGAACCAGAGCCAGAATCCAGTTAGTCGCTGTCCGGCTCTACCTTCCGGCCTGACAGAACAAACCTTTTCAAGCTACGGATTTGAGTCAGGAGCGATCGTCGTAGAACGAGGCCATCTTCAAGAAAAGTTCATCACGATCCGAGAGGAAGAGGTGTCGGTCACTCGAGAGTTCGAGGTAAGCACTATCGACTGCCTCTCGGGTTGGAATTCTGGATTTAACAAGCGCGCGGATGTGCTTGCGGAATGACGGTAGATCCCGGACTTGGGCATCGAGCTGAACAATCGCTGAAAGGGTCCGGTGGTCCTGGGGGTGGCGAAGAAAACTCTCGGCCAGTACATCTCGGGCGACCTTGGGATGCCCGGATGACTCGAATAACTTTGCCATGGCCAGGTAGACGGATGGACGAATGGTCGGATCCGCCAGAAATTCGCGGAGATACGCCTGGCCCTCAATCGGACGATTGTCGAAAAACAATGCAACCGATCGGATCCCATTTATCAGGGAGCTAACAGATGCGAAAAGCACTGGATTGTCCTTTTCGAGTTCGCTGATCAGCTCTAGACTTTCACTAGCCTGCCCGGCTCGGACGAACGCTTCGGCAAGAGAAATTTTGGCCTGAGCCATTACGCGATCCCCGTCAGAGAGGTTGGCCTTTTCGATCACAGTTTGTATGAGCTCGGGCCGACCAGATTCTGATGCAAAGCTCAGAATTTGGATCAAGCTGTCCGGATTAGGATTGTGAGACAACAGATCCTCAACCTCAGCCTTTATCGCCTCCTCGTCACCAGCGTGGTCATAGGCGAACATGAGATTGACCCGCGCTGCCGCGTAATCGGGAAATCGGATCGACCAGATCAAACTATTCGTTCGAACCCTGTCGTAATCCCGGATATCTCGAAAAATAGCCATTAATCGTTCGTAGCCCACCCTGCTTCCGAGATTTTGATCAAGATGGTTTTCGAGAAGTTCAATCGCCTCGGTAGTTCTATTCTGGTTGTGGCGGATGAGAGCGAGGAGGGAGAGGCCTTCCGAGTTGTTAGATAGGTTGTGCCTGAGAATGACTGCCTCTGACTCCGTGAAATCTCCTCGATAAAACAACGCGAGAGCTAACTGAGTGGCTACGAACTGAAATTCCTGACTGGATGGGTCAAGCTTTTGGAGAAGCTCTCGCGAAACCTCAATTGCGCGGAAGTCCATATAGTTTCTCAAGAGAACCCGGAAGAGAGAAGCGATGTAGCGAGCTTCGTGGTATTCGGGGTTCCGGTCAGCAAAGTACAGCCCCTCAATCAAAAGGTCGGCAGCGATGTCAGCACGGCGATAGAGGATTTCATTAAATTCTGCCAGGAGGATTCTGCCCTCGAGATTCGTGGGAGCCCGTCGGACGCCAGCCCGCAGGTAGGCGTAGCTCTGCAGTATATCCTGCCGCTCTCTGGAGTTGAGTAACTCTTTGGCGAGCTCGATGTTCTGGTTCCCCATTTGGGTTCGGTGGTAACTCAGATTAAACGCGGCAGTAAGAGACTCTTTGAAAGTGAAACTTTCGTAACCTCTATTGTACTTCAAAATGACAAAGAGTGCTGTGCAGGCCAAAATATAGAGTCCTGCTCCAGACAAGCAGACGAAGGTGATCAAGCGAGGCCAATTGGGACGGAAGCGAATCTGTCCGTGGCGATCCCTCTTGGCCAGTATAAGCCCGAAGAAGATCCGCCCTCTTTGAAGAGTTGGAGCCGGTCTTTTTTGGGAACGATCGCGTGGGGTAGATTTGTCCATGGATAGGAATTAGGTGACACGTCGTGGGCATTCTTACAACTTTTTAGTTCGGATCTCGAAAGCAAAGCGGGGTCTTGGTCGGCCAAATCGGAGTTGACACAACTATTACAGCTGTCGATATCTAGGGGATATCATGAAATACCTTCTCTCCGCATCCACCTTCTTAGCTGCAGCTGTCCCGGGTCTCCTCGCATCGCCCCTTTTGCCTTTGGGTGACGCGGCCCGCATTTTCGGGACCTTAGATGCAAGCGCCGAGTACCGATCCAACGTCACGTTGAGTTCGTCTAATGAGATTGACGACTTCGTTTGGGTCGTAACCCCCGGACTGGATTTGGTGATCGGCACTCCAGGATCCAATGTCGATATTACCCTCTTTGCGAGGTACGGGATCGTTCGTTTCATCGATTCCTCTGAGTTTGACACCGAGCGGGCGGATATCGGCGGCCGACTTAGCTACGGAGGGCGCCAGAAGCTGGTTTTGAACCTGGATCTCGGTTACCGGGAGTCGGAGGATTTCGAAGCAGATGTTAATCGCGGGCGTCAGGTTATCGAGATTGAGGAATACTACGTCGATGCTGAATTTGAATACCCGATTTCCCCGAAAACATCCTTCGGTCTCGGCGGAAACTACCTGGATCGTTCCTACGACAACAACGTATTCAATCGTGACCGTACCCAGTGGAGCGTTCCGGTTGCCGTCTACCACGAACTCACCCCCAAGTATGATGGGTTCCTCGAGTTCTCTTACGGAGAAACTGAAATTGAGCGGACTCGGAGAGTCATTGCCGATGGCGAGGACGCCGTATCGGACGGCCAAACCTACGAGGATTACATCGTCAACGCCGGGGTGCGGGGTGAGTTGCTCCCCAAGATCAAGGGAAACTTTCGAGTAGGCTACCGCCAACGGGAGTACGATTCCTCATCGCGCAGTTCCGATTCCGGCATCAATGTCCGGTTCGACGCTACCTATTCCATCGATCCGGTCTCTCTTTTCAAGCTGGGTCTCTTCAGCCGCTTTGGTGCCGGTGGCGGGGGCTCGAGCACTGAGCAGTATGGCATTAACGGGATTTACTCGCGGATGATCTCGGATCAGATCCGGTTGACTGGATTCGGCCGATACACCTTCACCGAGTACCTCTTGATCGATCGGGAAGACGATAACTTTCAGTTCGGTCTGAACGGTGAGTACACCTACAACCGACACGTGACTTTTCTCGGCGGGTATACTCTCCGGGTGAATTCAAGCACTCTCGACTTCCAGGATTACGATGGCCACTTCCTGTCGGTCGGCGTTTCCGTCCGCTACTAATCAATCTTCATTCATAGACCAGAGCTACAAACCCGGGGGAACCCGGGTTTGTTGTATCGGTCGGAAGGCAATATGAAAAAATTCCTCCCCAAGCTGTTTGCCGCTGCACTCTTCGTGGCAGCGCAGACTGGACATGCCCAAGACGGTGATCAAGGTTTCTCAGACGACTCCGGCATCGGTTCCGTCGGGGGCTTCGTTCTCCCGGAAAATTACCAGATTCAAACCAGTGACGAATTGAGGGTCGAGGTGTTCCGGGAGCCGGAGTTGCTAAAGGTCGTCCGGGTGGAGGGCGATGGATCGATCTCACTGCCCCTCCTCGGGACTATCCCGGCCGCTGGCAAAACCATCGCTGAGCTTCGCACCCTCATTCGGAATCTCTACGAGGCTGATTATATCGTAGATCCCCAAGTCAATCTGTCCGTGGTAAGCTTTCGACTCAGATCCGTTCAGGTCATGGGAATGGTCGGGCGATCTGGCACCGTCCAGATCCCGCCAGATCAGGATTTGACAATTGTGGATGCCATCTCTCGGAGCGGCGGGTTCACCCGTTTGGCGAGAAAGAAGGATGTAGTCGTTAAGAGAACCTATGAGGACGGCTCAACCGAGGTCTACACAGTCAACGTCCAGGAAATCATGACCAATCCGGACGCCTCAAACTTCGTCCTTCGCAACGGAGACGTTATTTTTGTCCGAGAAATCACCATTTAGTACTTCATGGCTATTGCAAAAAAACCGAATTCAGGAGATGAGCCCCGGCCGTCAGTTGGCTACTCCTACAACAACGACTACACCCTTGCTGGCTACGGCGGAGATTATGGCGGCGGCGGAGCTGGCGATGGCGGCGGTCGGTCCGTAGCAGATTATCTGATACTTCTTCGCGAGCGCCTGTGGTATGTGGTGATCGTCTTCCTCGTTGTTTTCCTCGGGGCTCTCCTTTACACCTTTAAGAAGGTTCCTCAGTACACTGCGGTGGCCACCATTGAGGTTCTTCGGCTTGCTCCTAAACCAATGGCAACCTCGGAGGTCGGTGCGGACTTCATCCGCAGTGGAGAGGACCTCAATACTGAAATCAACCTCCTCAATAGTGGTGCCATCATTGGGATGGTCAATCGGCGGCTCAGGGGTGAAAACCTCAACCGTTTTCTGCGCCCTTACTCGAACGATCCACTCTCAGGCCCTGTCAATGCTGGTCAAATTCTCTCTCGGAACCGCAAGATTGTTCCCAAGAGGCTTAGCCTGAACGTGGAGATCCACTACACCCACCCGGATCCGGAAATGGCTGCTATCGTGGCAAACCTGTTCGCTGAGGAGTATCGGAACTACAATATGAATCTCGACATTGAGCGGACCGAGAAGTCCGTCAATGACCTGACGGAGGAGCGTGAACGGCAGCGGCAGAAAGTAGAAGATTATGAGCAAGCACTGGCCGATTTCAGGAAGCGGTACGGGACTACTTCGATTAAGGAGTCGGAGAACATCGTCCTGTCAGAGCTGCAACAAGCCAAGGTTCACGTGGGAAATCTCATCAATGCAGAGCAGCAGGTGCAGACCCAGTGGAATTTGATTCAGGAATATGAGGAAAAGGGGTTGCCCCTCTACCAACTTGATTTCATCGCTTCACGCCAGCGAGTCGGCACCCTTCTCGCCCAACGTAGCGATGCAATGATCCAGATATCCACCCTGGCCATGCGTTACAAAGAAAAGTGGCCCGCCATGATTGCTGCTCGGGAAACCGAGCGGCAGATCGAAAGCGAACTTCAGGTAGCTGTCGAAAACGCCAAAGCCTCTGTTTACGGAAGACTCGTGGAGATTCGGCGAAATCTTGAAAAGGGCCAAGCCTTCATGAAGGAGAAAAACGACGAGCTTCTTGAGCTGGCAAGCGTCCGGGTAGGCTACAACTCAATCCAGCGGGACTACAACGTTGCCGAGGCTGACTATCAGCGCTTGGTCGCCAACCTCCGCGAGAGAGAGTCTGAAGCCAAGTGGAAAAATGCACGTTCGCGCATCATCGATCCAGCGATTGCCCCTTCCCCTGACAATCCCAGCTCTCCCAATAAGAAGCTGAACCTTGCCGTTGGCGCGGTCGGCGGTCTCGGATTGGGAATTGGGCTGGCGATGACTCTGGGTCTCCTCGACAATCGGGTGAAGAGTGCCTACGATATCGAACAGGTCATTGGTCTACCACTTCTCGGCATTGTCCCGAGGATGTCTGATCGGCTATCAACCGCCGAGCGAGCCCGTGCAGTTTACAACAATATTGACTCCAAGGTCACTGAAGCATTCCGAAGCATACACTCGGCGGTTAATTTGAGCGACCAGGGGAAGGTCGCTCAGGTGATCATGACTACGAGTACCCTTCCGGCAGAGGGGAAAACCTTCATAACCATCAATCTGGCCCTTACCTATGCTGGCCAGGGCCAGAAGACCCTTCTGGTCGACGCCGACCTCCGCCTTCCGAGCGTAGCCAAAGCCTTTGGGATCAGACCCGAGAAAGGACTCTATTCTCACTTCTTCGAGGGGGATTCTCTCGACGACGTGATCGTTCGGGGCGTTGCTCCCAACTGCGACCTCCTTCCCGTCGATCGGACCCCGGAAAATCCCACCCAGGTTCTGAACAGCGTCGAGTTCGAAGAAATGTTGATTGAGCTCCGCCACCGTTACCACCGTATCATTGTGGACTCTCCTCCCGTTGGGGCCGTCTCAGACCCACTCTGCCTGCTCTCCCTGGTTGATGGCATGGTCTATGTGGTGAAGTTTAATTCGGTGCGGAGGAAGGCGGCCCGAACGGCCGTGCGGAATATTCATGAGTCCGAAACCCCGGTTTTCGGGGCGGTCTTGAACAGCATCAGTGCGAAGATGACTTCGTACTACTATTCCCACTACTACGACTACGGCTATCGCGACTACTACGTCTCCAGTGCTCGTCAGCGATTGAGTGAGATTCGGGACACCGAGGACAAGCGAACCGACGAGGCACTCGAAGAGGAACCAGCCCTCAGAGGCTAGTTAACCTGCGGCAGACTCAGCGTTTCAAAGGAAACAGCTCTAGTTCTATTCCTCCCTGTATTTCCCAGTTCCTCCATAAGCGCCCCCAGAGTAACGGGGGCGCTTTTTTTGACTCTCCGTTGTGGGTTTCAGGACCGTGGGTCTGTGGTCGCAAAAACGCAGACGAAGCCCCAACCGACCTGCCCCACTTCTGGATCCCCACCACCAAGTGTGGGATTCTGGTGTCTCTTCAATCGACAAACAATAAGCTACCGAACTTATTGGGTCTTAATTCACGGGAGGAGTTGCGATCGGTCCTCTTCATCACTTTCTAACTCCTATGGTATCATCCCCCGCGCAATCGAAAGTGGTAGTCATCGGCAGTGGATTTGGCGGCTTGGCTGCTGCGATCCGTCAGCAGGCCAAAGGCTACCAGGTGACCTTGCTTGAAATGAGGGACAAGCCTGGCGGGCGTGCCTACGTCTACGAAGATAAGGGATTCATCTTCGATGCTGGTCCCACCATCATTACGGTCCCGTTCATTTTTACCGAATTGGCCGAACTAGCTGGTAAGCGTCTCGAAGATTATATTAATATTGTCCCATGTGATCCTTTCTACCGGATCTACTTCCACGATGGTCGAATCTTTGATTACCGTGGCGATCAGGAGAGACTCGAAGCAGAAATTGCCAAGTTTAATCCGGACGACGTCGAGGGTTACCGAAAATTCCAGGCATACAGTCACCGGGTCTTCGATCGCGCATTCACAGACCTAGCCGCTCATTCCTTCGATTCCTTTTGGGAGATGGTGAAAGTAGCGCCCGACCTAATCAAACTTAGGTCTGAGCAGTCGGTCTTTCGGCGCGTCTCAAGCTTTATAAAAGATCCAGCTCTCCGCCAGGTCTTTACTTTCGAACCACTCTTGATCGGCGGCAGCCCGCTCAAGTCCAGTGCGATTTATTCGATGATCCACTACCTGGAAAAGACCTACGGGGTGCATTTTGCAATGGGCGGTACCGGAGCTTTGGTGAGGGGGCTGGTTCGGATGTTCGAGGATCTTGGCGGTACCATTCATTGCAATGCCAAGGTCTCGAAGATCGATGTAATGAACGGTGCGGTCTCCGGCGTGCATACTGAAGATGGGCGGCATTTTCCGGCTGAAATCGTCATTTCAAATGGAGACGTGGCCAACACCTATCGGAAGCTCATTGCCCCGGAACAGCGGAGGAAGTGGACCGATCGTCGGCTGGAAAAGATGAGTTACGCGATGTCATTGTTCGTCATTTATTTCGGTACCGACCGGACCTATCCTCACCTCCCCCATCACTCCATTATTCTCGGCCCACGCTACGAGGGGCTGCTCAAGGATATTTTCAAGCATAAGATTGTGGCTGAGGACTTTTCCCTCTACCTCCACGCACCTACCCGGACCGATCCTTCACTCGCGCCTCCCGGCTGTGAATCCTTTTATGTCCTCAGCCCGGTTCCCCACCTCGGCGGTGGCCAGGACTGGGATGCCATCGGGGAGGAGTATGCCGACCGGATTCTTGCTTCAATGGAGAAAGATCACCTCGTGCCGGATCTCCGGAAACACTTGGTGACCAAGAGAATTTTCACCCCCAAAACTTTTGAAACCGATCTTGATGCTTATATGGGCTCAGCTTTTCAGTTTGAACCAACTCTGACCCAAAGCGCCTGGTTTCGGCCTCACAATAAAAGTGAAGACGTTAAGAATCTTTACTTTGTCGGGGCGGGTACCCACCCCGGCGCTGGCTTGCCCGGAGTTGTCAGTAGTGCGAAAGTGCTGGATAACTTCATTCCGCCGCTTTCGACACCTCGGGTCGCTTGATTTCAACTTCGACCCTGAGGTTGTGACCGACCGCCCCCTTGAAAGTGCCTCGAAACGGTGGCACATCACTGTAATCCCTTCCGACGGCTACGCGTATATGTCTTTCTCCGGCTCTTTGGCGGTTCGTCGGATCAAAGCCAGCCCAGTGCCCCCCGGAAAGCCACACTTCGACCCAGGCATGACTAGCTGCGGCACCGATCAAAGCGGCCCGATCCTCAGCCTCTGACGTGGGATCAAAGGGTTCAATGTAGCCGCTGACGTAACGACAGGGAATGCCTGCACTCCTCAAAATGGCGAGCATCAGGTGTGAGAAGTCTTGGCACACCCCTTTTCGTTGTTCGATCACCTTGCTAAGGGGAGTATCCACCTCAGTGGCCCCCGACTGATATTCGAAATTATCGTGGATCCACTCGTTCAAGCGGACGACAGCTTCCTCAATGGAAGTGGCCGGGGCCAACAAGTGCCGTCCGCCAAGGTGCAGGGCAACGCTTTGAGGTACTCGTCGTGAGGGGGCTAGAAAATCGTACAGAGCATGTTGTTTTCTAGCTATCTGGCGCGTCTCTGCTACGGAGAGCTCGAGGCATGGTTGGGGAAAAATTGATGGGGTCGTTACGACCAGCGAACTGGAGCGGATGGTGAGGCGCTCGTGCCGGAAGGGTACGGCGAACCATTCCGCCCGGTTTCCGTAGTAGTCCGTATAGCTGTCCACTTCAACTTGGGGGTGAATCTCAAGCAGCCGACGGGATACGGTTTGGTTCTCGTCATCAACCGGGAAAACTCGCAGCTCTCCCACTGATTCCGAGGCGGTCGAGCTGTACCGGTAGTCCGTGGTATGGGTGACTTCAAAGATCATTCTTCTTCCACCCCTTGAAAATGCCTCGGTCGAATGATTTCACAAGTAGATTGTCCTCGTCGCGGCCCCAATCCTTGGCCAAAACCAAAGCTAATGGATTCTCCCTCCCAATGGACTAGTCAAGAGATCGAACTTATTGCGAATTGCCGCGTCTTTGAGGTGCACCGTCATCGGATGCGTCGCCAGAGCGATTCCAGGATGGGCGAATTTTATGTACTTCATGCCGTGGATTGGGTGATGGCGCTTCCGCTCACACCCGATAACGGGTTGGTGCTGGTCAAACAATTTCGATTCGGAACGTCGAATTTTTCCTGGGAGGTTCCCGGAGGCATGGTCGACCCCGGAGAAGAACCGGTGGAGACCGCTGTTCGCGAGCTCCGGGAAGAGACGGGTTATGTTGGGATCAATCCAAGGCTCATTGGCACAGCCAGTCCCAATCCTGCTATCCTCAACAATCGTTGCCATTTTGTACGAATCGATGGCTGCGAATTAACCCAAAACACTTCCCCGGACGAGAACGAGGAGATCGAAACCCGAATCGTATCCTTAGAGGAGGCTGAGAACTGGATCGCAGCCGGTAAGATTCACCATGTCATCGCCATCGCGGCCATTTTCTCTTTAATGCAATCTCTCAAGTCCGGCCCTTCGGCAAGATAGGGGTTTACCAAGGATCTCACCATGAATTCTGAAATCGAAGCCGCACAGCCCTACACTTTTGAAGAACTTGAAGATCTTGCCTATGGAAAGATCGAGGCAATTTCCACGGCTCGATTGGTGGCCTCCCCTGCCTCAACCGTCGCCTCCGTCCTCAATGATTTACCGATAGACGAGTGTCGGGCGCTTCTCCGCCTCATCAGCATTGAGCAAGCGTCAGAAATTCTTGCGGAAATGCGTCAGGAAATGTCGGCGGAGGTCATCAGCGCCATGCGGGAATCGCGTGCGGTCCAAATCATCGAGACCCTCGATCCAGATGATGCAGCTGACCTTCTCAATGAACTGGATGACGATATTCGGGATCGGCTACTGGAAAAAATTGATGATAAGTCCAGGACCGAGGTAGATCGATTGTTGAGCTATGACTCGGAGACCGCCGGGGGGGTGATGACCACCGAGGTGATGACTCTGAGTCCAGACCTAACCATCGACCAGGCCATCGGCGAGGTTCGTCGCCTGAGTGAGGAAATAGAGTCCGTCTACTACATCTATGTTGTGGATGAGGAACGGAGACTTCTCGGGGTAGTATCGATGCGCCAGCTCCTCCTTTCCAAATCCCATCTTAAAGTTCGCGACATTATGGTCACCGAAGTCCACGGACGTTGCTCCGTGGACGACGACCGCGAGAAAGTGGCCCATGAGCTGATGGCGCACAACCTTATCGCACTGCCCGTCACCGATGAGGATAACCGCTTACTCGGCATCGTCACCCATGACGACGTCATGGATATCATTCGAGACGAAGCAACGGAAGACTTCCAAAAGCTCGTTGGTGCTGGTCGCGACGAATCGATCAACGACCCGATTGCCGAATCGCTGCGCAAACGAGCCCCATGGTTGGTTGTCAATCTAATGACTGCGGCCATCGGGGCGTTCATCATCTCAATCTTTGAGCCAACCATCGAAGCTTTACCCCTCCTGGCCGTCTTCATGCCCGCGGTGGCGAGTCTTGGCGGGAACACGGGTTCCCAGACCCTCGCCGTGACGATTCGCTCCCTGGCCCTTGGGACTATTCGACCCGACGACATGTTCAGGGTCTGCCTGCGAGAATCTTTTAAGGGGCTGCTCAACGGATTGGTCGTCGGATTGATTGCTTCTTTGGCAATTTTTGCGACCACCGGTAACCTCGCCATTGGCGTAACCGTCTACTTTGCTATGATGATGACAATGATTTTTGCCGGCCTGAGCGGTTCCCTTATCCCGCTCACCCTTAAATCGCTCAAACTAGATCCTGCGCAGAGCTCAACCATCTTCCTGACTGCGGTAACAGACATTTCGGCGTTTTTCATTTTTCTCAAGCTGGGGACCCTTCTCGTTCTTTGACCCCTGACCCCAATGGCGCTTAGTTAGGCCCGTTTTGCGCTCACTTTTGCCTCCGGTTTGGGGAGACTTCCATTTGGTCTCGCGGTTTCGTCATCAGTTGGAACTTTTTCGGACGCCGCTTCCTCACCCTTGGTTCGCGACGCCCCGGGCGATTTACCAGCTTCTCGCCATAGACAAGCTCTTTGATGGCTTCCTCTAGACGGGTCCGTGTCGCGCGAGTGACTGCCTTGATTTGGGCACAACATTTCAGGATAGCCTCCCGCGCACCAGTGAAACTCAATCGCCGATTTGCGGCGTCGTCCGAACGGGAGCTGGAAGTTGGGAAAAAATGGCGTATTTGCCTGCATTCCAATGATTTAAGTAGGCTTAGAGACAACTCGGCATATGTATCTAAAAAGTTGATACAAATTTCCGCAAAACGGGCTCAACTAAGCGCCATTACAGAATGACCCCCTTTTGCTAGCTTCTCTTTGGGAGATTTAGGAAAGTTTTTATAAAAATATCTTAATTCTGATCGCACATGAATGCGCCATATTCAAATTGTTTACAAACTGTTTGGCTACTAAGAACTGGAAACACCTGACGATGACGACGACTTCCAACCCCTTTTCACTTCTCAGCTTACTTTGCATTGTGCTAGCCTCGCCCGCCCATGGCGTCATTGTGAATGGCGATTTTGAGGCTGGCAATGTTGGGTTCAGTTCAGACTACATTTTTCAAGCCGGAGGCAACACAGGAGCTTCGGAGTACACAATTTCTAATAACCCGAGCAGTTGGAATAATTTATTCGGCTCTTTCAGTGACCATACCACAGGCTCCGGTCTCATGATGGTTGTTAATGGAGGTGCGAATTCAAGCGAACGCTTTTGGATTCAGAGTCTAAATTTCATTGCAGACCAAGAATATGAATTTCGGATGTTTGCAACCAATGCATTCGATGCTTCTCCAGCACAGATCGCACTCGATTTGAACGGTTCACTCATTGAAACCTTTGATTCGTCGGGGATCAGCCTTGGAGATTGGACGCTTTTCGAAACGACATTTACACCGGCCTCGGATGGTGTTATGGAACTTAGCCTTAGAAACCTAAATATCGTCAGCTTTGGCAACGACTTCGCGATAGATGATTTGTCGGTAACCGCTGTCCCTGAGCCTTCGAGTTCGCTGCTGCTAGGCTTCGGTGCCTTCGCATTGTTATTCCGTCGTGATCGGAGGCGGTAATGTGGCATTCAGAACGCTGATACCAAACCGGGGAGAACTGCCAAAGGGGCCGAACGTAGCGGGGGAGAATCCTCCAAAAAAAGGGGTCAACCAACCCAAAGGGGTCGAACGTTAATGGCGCTTAGTTGAGCCCGTTTTGCGCTCACTTTTGCCTCCGGTTTGGGGAGACTTCCATTTGGTCTCGCGGTTTCGTCATCAGTTGGAACTTTTTCGGACGCCGCTTCCTCACCCTTGGTTCGCGACGCCCCGGGCGATTTACCAGCTTCTCGCCATAGACAAGCTCTTTGATGGCTTCCTCTAGACGGGTCCGTGTCGCGCGAGTGACTGCCTTGATTTGAGCACAACATTTCAGGATAGCCTCCCGCGCACCAGTGAAACTCAATCGCCGGGTGC
>DAISIK010000003.1:63826-122654 GCA_036822055.1 Puniceicoccaceae bacterium | reverse complement strand
ATTAATAAAGCTCGATCCCTGCGGCAGAACCGTTTCATCAAATGGGGCTGGGCAACAAAGTGCCCGAAATCATGCCTCCACCCTTTCAATTTCAGGCTCCCGACAAATGCCGCAGGATGCCGAATCATCGCGACAACTTTGGCACTAAATCGCCGGTGGAGGTACCGGGCAGCAAAGACCGCAATGGGGTCTTTCAAAAGCACTCGAAAGCCTCGTCGGCGCTCCAGAACTCCATTCAGATGCCTGTTAATCAGCTTTTTCGACGATTGATCCGCCCCCTGGAACCATAAATCCCACGGACAGCCTACCCCGTCGACCGAAACCGTAGGATTGAAGGGCTCGTGAACAAAGGATACCTCACTGGATTCTGCTAGGATTGACCCCATCCAGGTCGTCCCGGACCTGTGGGAACCAGTCACGAGGATCGGCCCTTTCTTACGCAACCTCACCGATTCCCTTCCCAGGCCCAGTGGCATGGAATCTGATAGCGTCCAATTCCTGAAACGCGAGATTGCACCATCAAGTGACCGAGCATGCTCCAGCAGTGCAGCAGTGTTCGTTCCCGGTTCCAGACTCCCAGCGAGAAGGTCAAGTTGCGCTCGACTGCCTGAAAACCTTCAAAAGTTAAGCGAACCATCGCGGTTGAATCGGTCTGTGGCTCCAGTCGCAGAGATTCAGAACTGTTTATCTCGAAAAACAATCCATGTTCGTCACGGGCCCTCACCACCATCACAACCTCGCCAAGATCACCCTCGATGGCTCGGCATCGGAAAATGAGGGACACCCTTTCGTTGGAGTCACATCGCTCGATCCGCTCACCAGCAGCATTGTAGAAACCATCGGGCTCGACTGTTACCGTCTCCCGGGGAAGAGCATTGGTGGGTTTGTCCTGGCCAGCCCTTTCAACCGCCTTGGCCACTTGCCCATCCAGCTGATAAACGCCGAGCACCTGCTCCGGGTTTCCCGTCATCTTCACCCTTCCATGTTCGAGATAAATTGCCCGATTACAAAAACGGGTGATGTTCGACTCGTCGTGGGATACGAGAATGAACGCGGTGCCTTTTCGCCGAATCTGCTCCACTCTTTCAAAACACTTCCTCCGAAAGTCGGCGTCTCCGACGGAGAGCACCTCATCAAGTAGCAAGATATCGGGGTCGAGGTGAACCGCTACCGAAAATCCAAGCCGAATGGCCATACCAGATGAGTAGTTTTGAACCGGTGTATCAATAAACTCCCCCAGCTCAGAGAATTCAACAATCTCGTCAAATCGTTTCCGGGTCTCCCGATAGCTGAGACCGAGCACCGCGCCGTAAACGTAGATGTTTTCTCTGCCGGTCAAGATCGGATTGAAACCCGCCTGCAAGGCAATCAGGGCCCCCACCCTTCCGCGCATCCGAACCGTCCCGGTATTCGGCTTCACCAAGCCGTTGAGGATTTTCAAAAGAGTGGTTTTTCCAGCCCCGTTGTGACCGACAAGTGCGAGGGATTCTCCCGCCTTCAGCTGAAAACTGATCCCATGATTGGCCCAAAACTCCCCATGCCGTAGCTTTCTTTCCTTTCCAGTATCCTGCTTTACCCATGGGGTGAGCTCTCCCATGGAGTCCCGCAATCCATACCAAAGGGAGCGCCGCAAATCCCGACAGAAAATCTTCCCTATCCCACTGACTTCAACCAATGGATCTCTGCTCCCTTCAACCACCATTACATTCCCATTCTCTCAATAATGTGGGGCATAAAGATGCGGTAGAACAACCACCCCACCGGCAAGGCCAGAGCGGTAAGCAGAATGACGATCAACATTTCAAGGTGCAACCCGGTCTGCAACCCGGTCAACCAATCGCGAGAAGTCTGCAGGAGCGGAGTCACTGGATTAAACCGGACGATTTCCCTTACCAGTCCGTGCCCTCCGATCGGAAAAACTACCGGGGTAACAAACATCCAAAAGGTGGTGATCAGGGTGAGGCTGCGTTGAATGTCATGGTAAAGCATCCCGATCGGACTGATAAAAATCCCGATCGTCCAACCCAGCAGGACGAGGCTCAGCCCTCCCAGCGGGAAAAGCAGGACCGTTATTTCGGTCGGAGGGTGCAGTAGGAGGAGGAAGGGAATCAGAATCAGGACCCGGATGAGCAGCCCGATGCAACTCTGCATGAAAGCCGAGAGCAAAAGTGCTTCCCTTGGGAAATTCAACTTCACCAGCATGTTTTTGCCGCCTTGAATCAATTTGATCGGGCTGTTCATCGCCTCGACGAAGACCTGCCACAGAATCATCCCGGTAAAGACAAAAACACTGTAAGGAATGGCGGTGTCGGGGAAGTTTACCACATTACCCTTTCGCAACAGGAGAAAGGTCACTGAGGCAACGATAGGTGGAATAAAGGCCCAAAGATAGCCTGCCAGCGAAGCCCGATATTGAGCCTTAAAATCCCGAATCGTCAGCCGAAGAGCCAATTCCCAGGATTTAGCCAGATCCTGCGCCATCGCCCGGAAGAGCTGGCCGGGATGGCTTAGATAGGTTTCTGAAGAGTAAAAGCGCTCCTCTACCGCAGAAGGTCTCTCAGATTTCGCCATCGAAAATTACTAAAACCAGTTCAGAGAACTCGCCCTCGACCTCCGCTACTGGGATCCGGCCTTCATCCCGTCGAACCTCTGTCCCGACTCTTAAGCTTAACGTACTGTCCACTTTCCTTTCTTCTCGACATTACGATTCAGCCGCAAGGCCAAAGATGAACGACCCGTCTTCGCGTTTTTCAAAAGCTGAACGGACACCTCCTCAGCAAGGAATGAGCCAAGCCTGGACGGCTGCTCTCCCCCAACCGCCTTCGGCTCTCAACCTCACTTGCCCACGGAGGCGATTTCTCTTTGGACGCCCTCGCAGATTTCCTCGACGTCAAGCCGAACCATCTCCGCTGCCAAGGGAAGCGGCAGCAGGGTCTTCATCGACTCCACGGCTACCGGAAAATCCCGCTCCCGGTATCCTTGGGTCTTGTAGCACCTGAGCATTGGAAGGAGGGAGGGCATGGCCACTCCAGCGCCCCAACCCTTCCGGTTCAGAAATCGAAGGGCAGCCCCGATCTCCTTGGTTAAGACCGGAACACTGGCAAGGACCGGGTCAACGTCCGCCCTTGGTTGCAGAATTTCCAAATCCATTCCCGCCAAATACGTCTGGTAGAGCTGCACCAATGCCCGCCGCTTATTGATCCACATCTCCTGCCGATGGAGCTTGGTTCGCAAAAGCGCTGCATTGATCTCGCTCATCCTGCTATCCGTACCAGCGATGAAGACCTCGTCCGAATTGCCAAAGCGCCCTTGATTGGCCAGCATCGACACCCGTCTGGCTATCCCATCATCCCGCGTCAAAACCGCTGCTGCCTCCCCATAGGCTCCCAGCGATAAACCTGGGGAGAACCGAATCAAGGCTGCATGCGAGAAGTTTCCGAGTGGCACCGACCCTATCGTCCCTCCAACTCCGTGAGAAATATCCTCAATCAAAATCAAGTCATGGGCGTCTGCGATCTCCACAATTTCCTCCATCGCGCAGGGGAAGCCGTACAAATGAAGCACGACAATGGCCCGAGTACGCGAGTTGATCGCCTTTGAGATTTCCTCCGGATTGATCGTCAGGTCTCTCGGGGATACATCGACGAATCGAGGCGTCGCCCCGATCCATGATACCGCATGGGCCATTCCCAAAGGACCAATGGCCGGCAAAATTACTTCCTCGTCGTCGCCGATCCCGTTCACCCGGAGCAACATCTCCAGCGCATCATGGTAGCGGGCGCAGGCGATGCAGTAGTCATTCTGACAAAACTCCGCCAGTTCTTTCTCAAGGGCCATAACCTCTGAACCCCCAATGAATTCACCGCTTCGCATGACCCTTCCGAAAGCAGACCCGAATTCATCTCGAAGTTCCTCAATTTGTGTGCGAGCCTTTAGAAGCGTATCAAACATAGTGGTTTAGATTTCGGGTTAAATATCACTTTTTTGAAGACTATTGAGCAACCATTACTTTCAATTTGGAGGGTAGACGGGCCAGATATTAGATCCCAACAGAGAACGATAAATCTGGTTCGTCGGCTCGGGGAGGCGGCTCAGGTCAAAAGCCTCTTTTTGAAGCCGATTTCGACCATACCGATAGGCCGCCGCCAGGTTCGCGTAGGTGAATTGCTGGTGCTTCACCAAAAAGTCCCGGTTCAAGGCGAGGTAGGCTACCCCCGCTTTCAAGTTGCTTCGCCATTGGTAAGCATCGTCATAACGACGGGTCGTCACCATCTCCCATGCTGGTTTCGTTAGCTGCATCAAGCCCCTCGCTACCCCTGAATCAGCGTGGGCATTCAGACTGCTCTCAGCCCAGACTACTGCGTAGACAAAACCTGGGTCGAGATTCGCTGCTGCCGCTTCTTTTTGCACTGCTCTCCATACTTCTTCGGCAGGGACCAACTTTACCGCATCCCTCCCGCATCCTCCCGCCAGGAATAACATCAGGACCGAAATGATGCTTTGGAACGAAACCGTCACAGTCCAGATCATACCTAGGACAATGTCCTAGCCAAGCTCCAAACACCGGTCGTGTATCGAAATTTTCAGGTCAAACCGGCAGTCAGGTAGTCGTTGAAAGAGGCAGCCCCCGGGAGCCCGCTTAACCTCATTCGCTTACACATGTTCTGCAATCTCCAGCAGCCGGCGCATCTCACTTTCGAGAAACCTCCAGGCATCGATCGCCCTTCTAAAGATTGCCCAGTCGCCCTTCGAATAGGTGGTGACTGAGGCGAATTATCGCTTTCCGATACAAAAGTTCCTCTGGACGATCCCCCTCTAAGTCTTTGAGCCCCCCTTCTCCTCCGAAAAAGGCTCCAATCAATGCGAAAACTGCTACGGCTCGCCATCCCCCCTCCCAGGCTCTTTCCCAGGCCTGCTCCGAATTACTCGCTGCTGCCCAGTGCCACATAGAAGCCAGGAGAACTACTGCCGGTCCCACTTTGGACGGAGGGATCGGAGCACCGCGGTCCAAAAAGCTACCCGTTGTTAGCAGCTCGAAAAGCGGCCAGTTTTCCAGCATTTGCTGATCGCTTGTCCCTTCACTGCGCCAACGGGAAAAGTCCAGAATTTCATCCCTGCTCCAACCCGCCATTAGAAGGGCAAAAAATTGCCCGAGTATTCCGGCCGTTTCAATGGCTTCTTCGCCATCGTGGGTAAACTTGCAAGCCACTCCCGCCAGCTCTGACAATCGGGAGTTCCTCGGAAAAAAGAGACCGACCGGTAATGCACGCAACAATCCGCCCGTTTCCCCACCTCCGCCGGCTGCATCCACTGGTTCTCCTTTTCGTTTTCTGATCGCCACCACCGATATTCGATCCGCACCAAATGCCCGGTCACGACAGCTCCAGTAACCTGCGTCCCACCATTGCCGAAAGCGGTCCACGATATCGCGCGGGTTCCAACCACCGTGGCGCACCAGAGATTCGGCCAAAGCAAAGGTCAAGGCCGTCTCCCCAGACCATTCCCCCGGTGCGCTTTCGAACTCCAAAGCGCCGCGCTTCAAGGCGAAGGCATCCCCCATCGCCATCCCCAATAGGGCCCCACTAATTTTCTCCCGCTGCACAGACCTCCCTGACCTTCTCCAACCGCTTCTCGAGTTCAGCTATTGATTCCCCCAAACGGTCCCGGCAGCTCAGAACTGCCGTCCGGTTACAGACCAGATGCCGCAGCTTGAGCAGGGTCTTCTTTTGGTCTTCGGGAGACGTCGTCCGGAGTGGCAAAGACCTCCACCCATCCTTGCCCAAATTAACCTTAACGCTCCCGCGCTTCATGAGATTTAGCACCAGCTTAGATCTCTTCGGACCGCTGTGAAAGATCGGACAGAGCTTCACGGGTGTCCCTTCAATACCGAGGGAATCGGTCCAGTCCCTCCATTTGAAGGCATTGAACCATGGGTAGAGCGCCACTGGAATCCAGGGGATTCCCAGTGCATCAGACACGATCGCGCCGTGCATGGCCTCGGTTATTACCAGACGACATCTCCGCAGTTCTCGCAGTACCGTCCCCACCGGGAGCCTTGGATCGATGCAGGTCAGTCCAATCTCGCGACAGAGGACTTCCCAATCTGCCGCCTCCATGCTCCGGTGGTGAGGCATGAATCCCACCCTATCCGCATCAGCCTCCGGGCCGCCCACGCAAAGCTTTACCAAGACCCCCGGGTCCGTCACTGCAAGCGTTCGATCAAGGCCCAGACCGTCCGCCGTGTGCGGACCCCGTACGCACCAAAAACGCCACTTGGGACAAATGGTCGGCTTATTCCCGCCCGACCATCCTGCTCCAAAAACCTCCTTTAAAGGCCTTTTAGGAACATTTTTGCTGAGAATTGTTCCGATCCCCAAAATCAATCGATCCTGACTTTCCCTCTCGAACTCCGGTGCCAGCCTAGCCCAGAGCCAGCCGTTTAAGGCGTCTCCAAAATTATCATTTCTATGGTAGTAGAGCATCCGTTCTCTGCGAATAGGCCAGCCTTCCAGCAACGATCGCTCCACACCGATCTGATTGCCGTCCAACCGCCCCGGAGATCATTCACTCCAATCCGCTTTGGCAACCCCGAATCTTGCGTAAACCATCCACCTCGGCCACCAGGCGTTTCAGCTCCTCCTCGCTCAACGCTTGTTTTGGGTCATCCCCAATGCCCGCAGAGGGCTTGATGTGTGCCTCGACACAGAGTCCATCCGCTCCGTAGGCGACGGCCGCCAAAGCACAGTATCCGACGTACCGCGCATGGCCTACCGAGTGTGATGGATCGACCACTACAGGAGCCCAGGTCTTTTCCTTGAGTAGTGGAGTACAGCATTCATCTGGATGGTTTCGGTAACCCTCAAGCCCCGGCAGGGTTCCCCTTGGGCAAAGCAAGACGTTGGCATTACCCCCGGCTACGATGTACTCAGCCGCCGCAATAAACTCGCCCAACGGGGCCATCGCCCGGCTTCGCTTCAGCAGCACACAAACGTCCTTCCCAGCCGTCATTTCTCCAACCTTTCGCAGCAGGCTATAGTTGAGGGCATTCCGGGTTCCGATTTGCAACATCTCCACCCCGGCCTCCAGCGCCACCCCTAGTTGACGTTCATCCATTACTTCAACATTCAGCGGCAGACCCGTCCGTTCGCGGGCTTCCAACAGAATCTCCAGCGCCCGGTCCTCTCCCTGGTAGCTGTATGGCATGGTTCGAGGCTTCCAAATTCCCCCTCTCAAGACGCCGCAACCGGCCTCCTTCACCATCAACGCCGTCTCCACGGCCAATGCCGGGTTCTTCGGATCAACGGTACATGGCCCGGCTATCCAGAGAAAGTCCGCCTTCATATCAACTTTCCCGATTTTCACGGTGTGTCCCGCCAGCCGTGACCTGCGGTCCAGCAAACGGTAGGGCGAATCAATCTGGTCAACATGGTCAACATAGGGCAGGCCCGCCAACCGAGAAAACATCAGTTCCTTGCGTTCATCTCCGAGAATTGCATAGACCGCCCGGTGAGCTCCAACAATCTCCATCACCTTGCAGTCAAACTCTGCGACCACCCGCTCTACTTCCGCAAGCTGCTCCCGAGTCAAACGCGGTTCCTTGGAAATAATCATCCTGTCGGTCTACCGCCTATTCACCAAATGGCAATCCGGCAATCCTCACCCGCCCCAATCTTCGCTAAATCTGGCCACGATTTCCACCTACGCTAACTTTTTCACGCTTCAAAGCCTGCACCCTTTCCCTTGAACTCCATCCCGGTCCCCACCATCCTCCACGACTATGGCTCAGGATAATGTCGAAGAACTGCAGGGTCCCTATGGTCCCGTCGTCATTTCCGAAGAAATCCTGCAAAGGATCTGGGCTCATCAGGATTTTGTTCGGGACCGCCTGACCACCGTTTCCGGAAAATCACTCGAGATTCGCTTTCCGGGCTCCTGGAATCGTGCCGGAGGCCCGGATTTCCTCAACGCCCGCCTCCTCATCGACGGGGTCATCCACGAGGGAGATGTCGAAATCCATTTTCGCGAACGCGAATGGGATGACCACGGACATGCCAACAACCCCGCCTTTGGCAAGGTTCTCCTCCACGTCATTCTTTTCCCAAGCTCCTCGACGGATGTTTCCCAGCCACGCTCCTTTAAGCCGCGGGAAACCCTGCTTTGGTTGCCCCACCTTGATCGGGACCTCGAGTCCTACGCCGATGAAACCGCCTACTCACTACTGGGAAGTTCGGTTGAGCAGGAGGTCCTTGCCGCTCTTTCCCGCCTCGATGTCGCCGAGCGCCGTACCATCATCCGCACTGCGGCTGGCCAGCGGTGGGAACGCAAAGTAAGCCGGGCCCGCACCGCCTGTAACGAGGTCTCCCCTTCCGAGGTCGCCCACCGCTTCGTCCTCGAGGGTCTTGGTCTCAGTCGCAACCGTTCCCCGATGTTGCGTCTGGCTCGTCGTTTCCCTCTTGAAGAATGGAAAAACCCGGAGGCTTCGGACCTGCCCTCGCGCGCCTTCCATTCGGAAACCGGTTGGAAACTCAGCGGTCTTCGACCAATTAATCGACCGGAGAACCGCCTCCGGCAATACCATCGCCTCTGTTCCAAAGCCCCCGGCTGGAGCGATCATTTCCTCCAATGGATTCATCAATTACCCGTCATCTCTCCAGCAAACTCCACCGTTCATTTTCGGCGTTCTAACCAAACTGGCCAACTCGGATCTGACCTCATTCAAGAAATCTTCGCCAATCAGATTTCAGGTACCCGCCTCCACACCATCTTCACCGATTACCTCTTGCCCCTCGCCTCCGTCCAGCTCGACACCAGCCTTGAGGCTCTTTGGTTCCATTGGTACGGCGGAGATGTTTCGTCAGCCGTCGAACGTCTCCTCCGTCTCTCCGGCATTACCGAACCGCATCGCCACCCCGGCAGCAATGGTTGGAATCAAGGCATTATTCACCAACTCGCCACCGCCGCAGCTGCCTGAACCGCAAGTCACCCCCGCAGGCATTCAGTCTCCCAGCAAATCCCCGAGGTTTGACCCAAAGCACTCCCGATTCTTTCGCCGGATTTGCCGAATCTGCTCCCCTTTTCTTCGGACGGAGGCCTCGTACCAAGCAGCAAAATCCGCCCCGACAAGTATTGATCCACCGTTCGCCAGGACCGATTCCCCGATCATCCGATCTTCCGAGGCCACCACGATTTCCTCTCCTCGTCCACGCTTTGCCGAAAGTTGCTCGATTATTCCGTCCGCCGAAATCTCGGCTGTTCCATAGATCACCACAAAAGTTCCCTCTCCCGTGGGCTCCTCAAAAGTCAACTGCGCCGAGGGTCCATCAAAAACTACCGTTACCCGGATTTTGTCCGCATCGTGGATGGCCCGCGCCAAGTTGACCAAAGCTTCCCGTGCCGGAATCAACCCCTGCCGCATCAAGCTTCGGGTCGCCGGCAGGGAATGAATTAGGTTGTACCCATCGACGATCAAGTGGCGGCTCGTCCGGCTCACGGTTAGAAAACCTCCGATCCACTGACTGCCCCGACCATCAATACCCCGGCGGGCTTCGATTTCTGCTGGATCGAAAAGGAGCCTGTTCCGAGCCTCTGACCCTCACCACGACCACTTAAATCCAGCCTTAGCTTCCCGCCATCCCCAGGTTCCCAGTTCCAGCTCCTTCCCTCACCCTCAGGAGCAGCTCCGGTGTAAAGGTCGGGCCGAAACCACCAGACCCATAGAGTCGGACGATCCACCAGCCCGCTGCCGACCAAGACCGGATTTGACATTCGCTGATTATAACGTGGGCTGTACCAACCTTCAATGTCAGGGGCCTCCCGTCCGGCGACCACTTCCCAGTCCAGGACTGGACCCGCCAGCAATTGCTGCTCAAGGCTACGCTGCTTTCCCTTCGCCAGAAACCTCACTCCCGCCTCGCCCTCATCAATCCGCACCTCCGGGTGGTAACGCCACCGCAGCTCTACATCGGTCGGGCCAAAAACCACCACCTCATCAAAAACCAGCCATCCCCCCTTCGGATGAAAGACCACTGTCCGGCGGTGCTCGGGAGCGCCCCGCCCCCATCCGTTTCTTTCGTAAAAGTTAAGTCCGGTGCCTAGTATCCATTTATTGGATACAAGTACAGAATCTTGCTGAGGTCTGCGGAAGAGCCGGTCCGGAATGCGGGGCTCTCTCCCATTGATGAGAATTCCATTGTGAGCCCTCGCCGAGCGAAACCACCTCGACCACTCGTCGTCTCGATACACATAGCGCCCGGCATCCACCAAAAAATCCTCCTGCCCGAGCGATAGAGACAGGTGAAGCCGGTCATTCTGCTGGTGGTCGGTGCCGTGAGGACCCATCTCAAAATATCCCCAGAGGCTGTCCTCGCTCCAATCGCTCCGCATCAACAATTGCCCGGCGTATTCAAAGAAATGCCCCGCCACCCCCCGGGGGGATTTGCCTTCCCTCCCCCCTGAGGCCATGTACAACCAGTCAGGACGATCGTAGAAGGCCGCCAAAGGACGAATCAGTTTAGCGTTCCATTCGAGGTCCGCATCGTTGTTCAATGGGCCGGTCCCATTGGGGCGCATCACCCGTGCGAAGGCATCCCAGTAGTTCTCCAGCCTCTCGGCTAGGGCAAGGCTCCCTTGCCCGCCCGGAAGGTGCGGGAGGAGAACCGCAATCGTCTGAAACGCCTTTCCCGCTATCCATTGATAGTGGTTGGACAGCTCCGTGTGAACGCCGTCTGGCAGGATCTGTCGCTCCAGTTCGGCTTCAATCTTCCGTACCGCATATTGAGCCCATTCGGTAGCCTCGGGCTCCTCGCGAAAAACCACCGCCAGCATCATCAAGGCAGCCATTTCAGTCAGCAAATGATTGCCAGCAAAATGGTGGTTTCGCCGCAGGTACTGCCCATGCTGCCAAAGGCTGGCCATCATCTCCTGACGAACCTCTTCCGCGAACCCGGGATCCTCAGCCAATCCATTCAAAACGGGAATCCAACTATCAATCACCCGTCGGGCTGCTTCGAGTGCTCGCCAGCCGCTCGAAAAAGAAAACCTTCCCGGGACCGGATTCTTCTCAATCCAGTCCCGAGCCATCAGCTCAATGGTTCGCAAAAATCGATCCTCCCCTGTCAAATGGTAAGCTGCCAGTAGATAGTTAAAGGCGTAGTGTCGATTGAGGAGCCACGCCCACTCTCGATCTGCGCGTGGACCCCGATAGTTCCATCGGTACCCCTCACCGTCAGGGTCCTTTGCCAGTCCCTCCACCCCTTGCAGCACAAAACGCCCATCCAAAGCGAGCTTGGCTTGCCTCATTACGTAGGCGTCGGCGACCAGTGGTTTTGCGATCACCTCGATCGGCAAATGGTGCAGCGAACCAACCCGACCCGAAGCCGGAACCACTGCTGCGGGAGCGGAGCGATCAAGGATCCCTCTTCCCAAAAAAATCCCCAATCCTGCCAATCCCAAAACCACGAAGAGCAGAGGTCTCCACCAGCTAATCGCTGCTCGCACCCCAAACCTCTTCACTTGCTGGCTCGCCGCGCCAAGGTTGCTCCAAAAAAGTAAAGGCCCAGCCCCCCTGCCATAAAAGTCAACGGACGGAAAACCTCGCTTTTCAAAAACGATTTCCAATAAGCGAGACTCACCGTGCCCATCGTTTCGAACAGATTTGCCACGAGAGTTAAACCAGCGAGGACGAAAACGAGCAGGCCCACCGTGCGAAAGGTGAGCCGCGCCAAATGAAAACCGTCGTTTTCGTCCATCACTTCAGTCGATCCACTATTGACGCCGACCACAATTTGAAAATCCGCTGAATCGGGAAGATCATCACGGATGCAGCTTTTTTCAACAAGTCGCTCGGCCGCACTTTCCACCCTTCAAGATTTCGTCCCGGAGGCCGTTACCTACGGTCAACAGAGGAACTTCGACAATGGTCCCGGAGCCATCCGGCCAACCACCTCCCGTTTATCCCCCTACCTACGCCTCCGCATCATCTCCGAGGAAGAGGTCCTCAGCGCTGTCCTCGCCAAACATTCCCTGCACCACGTTGAAAAATTTGTCCAGGAGGTCCTCTGGCGAACCTACTGGAAAGGCTGGCTGGAAATGCGCCCGTCGATCTGGCACCAGTATTGCCGTCGCCTCATTGAGCTGGAATCTTTTGCAAACTCTCGACCCGTTCGATCAGCAGTCCAGGGAACTACCGGAATCGAGTGCTTCGACTCCTGGGTTCACGAATTGACTCAAACCGGCTACCTCCACAACCACACCCGCATGTGGTTTGCCAGTATCTGGATCTTTACCCTCAAGCTCCCCTGGGAACTCGGGGCTGCCTTCTTCATCGAGCATCTTTACGATGGCGACCCCGCCTCCAACACCCTCTCCTGGCGCTGGGTGGCTGGTCTCCAAACTCCCGGAAAACATTACCTCGCCACCGCAGAGAATATCCGCCGCTTCACCTCCGGGCGCTTCTATCCGAAAGGGCAACTCGACGAGGAAGCTCCTCCGCTGGAATCCGACCACCAGATCCCCAGCCCAAAGCCCGTTCCGGCTTTGGCTGGCCAACCCAAGCTCACCCCAGATAATTCGAAAACCGCCTACCTGCTCCATCCCGAGGATCTTTCCCCAACCCTCCCAACGTCTCCCGGCTCGCTCCTCTTTTACGGATCCAATGATGAGGTCGATAACTTGGAAAAGATTGCTCCAGCCGTGGCCTCCTTCCGATCCGAAGCTCTCGATTCAGCCGCCCTCGAGCTTGTCGCTCGGCACCACCTCCAAGCTTACAAGCTCCAACCGGAGGATTGGTTCAAGAACCTGACGGAAGTTTTGGAGTCCGAGCAGGTCCGCACCCTCGTCACCCCATTTGCTCCCTTGGGGCCCTGGAGACTTCTCCTCGATCGTCTAAGCTCCCATTGCCAAAGTGTCGGGATCAAGTTTCAGTTCCAGTCCCGTCTGCTCGATCAGCTTCTCTACCCCAAAGCCACTCACGGCTTCTTTAGATTCAAGAAAGCCATTCCCGAAACCCTTCGTTCCCTGAATTTTACAACTAACTAACTCAATCCGGGCCTCTTCAGCGGTTTATTCAGTTGAGCATTTCCCCTTAAGACCTCTACAGTCCCAATCGAAACATCCTACCAATGAAATACTTCCCTCTATTTACCGCTGCTGCGATCGCCTGCGCCTCCCATTCCAACGTCCAAGCTGCGGGCGACTGGTTAATCGGTGGCTCCGTCATCTGGATTGAAAACGACATCGACGATACAGTCGGAGGTCTCGTTCGGGTTGGGTATAACTTCCAGAGCGACAATCAGTACGGATTCAACACCGATCTTGAGCTGGAGATCGGGTATTTTGAGCTTCCGGATGTCTTTACCTCCGGTGACCTGGTTTTCGGGGGAGACCAGGAAATCGTTCCAATTCTCGGCAACGTCCGCGTTCACATCCCTCTCGCTGGAGCAGTTGGCGCCTATGTTGGCGGGGGAATTGGCTACGCAGTGGTCACCACCGATTTTGAAAACGCTGCTTTCGGGCGCGTCAAAGACACCAACATCCAGTACACCTACACCTTCTTCGCCGGCGTCTCCATCACCCTCAGCGATAACGCCAAACTTATTGGAGGCTACCGCTACCAAAGCATCGACGGAGACGACCTCAAAAAAGGCGACCGTCCAGTCTTCACTTCAAACCAAGACTACAACATCTTCGAAGTCGGGGCCAACATCCTCTTCTAAATCTCCTAGTCCAAAACTTCCAAGGCCTCCCGGCCTCAGAGTCCCAGAGTCTGCACACTCTCAGAGTTCGGAGTTGGCCCCAGCGTCTGCCAGAAGTTCATAGATCTCCCTGGCAACCTTCCCGGCAGGCAACCGAACAAGATAATCACCGGGACCAGTAATCGGGTCGTTTCGGAAAGGATTTGATCGCCAAGAGGAGGATCGGGTCCTCTTTGAAAGGCTTTCCGCCGCAGCTGGAAACTCCGGAGCTGTCGGAAGCCTATCGTACAGATCACCCCAGACAATGGAAGTTTTGCCAATCTTCCAAAGCCGCTCCACATTGTCGATCAACTTCCAGATATCATCAGACCTTGTACGGACAAGCGCGGGATCAAGCTGGATCAACTGAAGGGCGATTTTTTGTTCTTCTTCATCGGAAAGCTCGATTTCCGATCGCAGCCCGAAAAGCCGATACCACGCATTGTAATAAAGTGGGTCCAGCTCCACTGCCCTTCGATAATGATCCGCCGCCGCCAAAGGTTCAGATTGGCTTTCTCTGAGGTAACCCAGCAAATAGTGGAGCTGAGGGTGCTCGGAACGCTCCTCAAGCATCGAAAGAAAGACATCCTCGGCGATTAATTGGGCTTCATCACCCCGGAAAGCACCTTCACAGCCAAAGCAATGGCTCTCGATACGGCCAAAACTATCGGGCATCAGTTCGTAGGCCTTTCGGTAGTGCTTTTTTGCCTCCTCAATTTTTCCCTGCTCCACGAATCGGAGCGCTAGCCGGGATTGGATGCAATAAGCGTCCTCAAAAAAGTACAGGCTTTCTCGGTAGAGATCGAGGGCCTGAGCTAATAGGCCAGCAGTCCAGTAACGATCGGCATCTTCCGACAGGCGAATCGCAGCGATCACCCCGTTCAAGAAGGCAACCTCCTCATCCTTTCCCTCGGCCGCTGCGATCTTGCCCAATATGCCGTAGGCGCGCATCCGTTTACCCCGTCCTTGCTCGCCGTCAGATGGATCGATCTGGATCGCCTTTTGGATCGTACGACGCGCCTCCTCCAACTTCCCCGACTCGAGCAAAAGATGAGCCTGCCAAATCAGCGGGCGCTCCTCGAATACGTCAATTTTTCCCAGCGCTTCGAGATGGACAAGTGCCGGATCTGGCTCAGTCGTTCTCAGGAACAAATCATAGATTTCATCGTCGCCCAGATTCCTCGGCAGGAGGGCACGGGCAATCTCCGAAGCCTCTTCCTTTGCACCCGTGCCTTCCAGGCTAGTAGCCAGCAAAAGGGGATAGGACGTGAAAAACAAGGGACTCTCGCTCATCGTCTGACCCTTGATCACCTCTCCGACATTTGCTGCTGGCCAGTGCGGAAGCGCGGTCGCGATTCGAAGGACTTCCTCGTGTTCGCCAAACTTCGATGCGAGGTCCAACTCAAACCATTGAAGCATCGTAAACAATCGCTCAAGCCGGTATCGGGAAGCTCTGGAATCCGCATCATTGAGTCCAGGCAGGTTTGCCTCGAGGGCAGCCCGGTGCCAGGCGCGCACGCGCATCCATGGATCAAGGGAATCCTGCCAATTCAGGCTTCTGAGCAGAACCTGAAACCGATAGGTCGGCTGATTGCCGGAAGCGATCTCAGCATCGAGATTGGCGAGGGAAAAGTCTAGTGCCCCATCCACTAGATCCGGTCTCTTCAACAAGGCTCCCACCCGCAGAACCGTCAAAGCATCATCGAGGGCTTCTCCAAACTCCTCGGAGAAGTTAGCCGCTCTCACTGCTGCAAGATTCTCTAGCAGGAGATCGATACCCTCTTCAACGGCATCATCTGCCAGGAGAGCCTCGGCAAGAATTCGTCTGGCCGTGATCCTCGTCTCCGGACTATCTGCATTTTTCGCGACCTCACGAGCAGCCTCGACCAGAGCAGCGCCGTTGCCAGTCTCCGCACCTAGCCTCCTCAGAACATCCCAAAAATCGGCTCGCGGGAACTGCTTTTGGACAGAGAGCAAGTTGGAAAAGAGAGCAGCTTTTTCGGCGTGGGATACCCGAAGTCTCCAAACATCTAAATAAACTCCTTCGTCCCAATCGAGCATCGAGGCAATTTCCAAAGTTCCCTCTTGGTCGTCTGAAAGGCCCCGTTGGACCAGAACAAGACTTGCTGCTTGGTTGAAGGACCAAATACCGATGCCCTCATCATTCTTACCAGGGATGCCAAACTTCTGGACCAGAGCAGTGAAGAGTGCATCCGCCCGATCGCCGACAACCCACTTCCACTGCGGAAGCTCCATTCGTTCAATCATCTCCAGAGCCCTCGAAACGGCTAGTTCCCGGGTTTCGACGTGCTTGTCCAGGGACCATTCGACACGGACCGCCAGTGCGCGATCGAGCAAATCGCTTGCCGCGACTTCATCCCACCGTTCCAAAAGCGGCGGGATTTCTCCATTTTGCGGATAGTTAAAATCGTATTCGTAAGGCTCCTGGAAACCAAAAAGAATACCGAAAAATGTTCTGGGCGGACGCTTAGGCTGGTTCCGCTGTTTGCTCATGCGAGCTTCCGCATCCCTGAGCTTCTTCATGAAATCATCAAACCTCGAGGACGATTCGGTTTCTCGACTCGATCCAGCGACCATTGATGCTAGCTCCTCCAATTTACGAGCAACCGATCTGCTGCGTTGATCATTCCTCAGGCTCCCTTTCTGGTAATCACTCGCCAAGCGATCCAAGGCACCCAACCCGGATGCGAAATTGGATGCTTCAAGCCCGCTAAAGGATTGCAGTAATATCCCCAAGGTCATCAACCGTGTTTGGGTGTGTAGATTTTGATCTTCCGAGACGGCTGCCAAAAGGTCAGCTCCGCGCTGCTCCCAATCCTCAGGTTCAATTGAGTCGAGGAGTCGCTCAAGGCTAAGATTCGAGGGATTCTGGCTAAGCGCCTCAATCAGGGCATCGTCCGAGTCTACGGCGGCGAAGCCGCTTGCGAGTAGAAAAGTGGATACAAAAAATGAGAGTCGCAGGGATTTTAGGATCGGTTGCATAGGAGTGTTGGTTTAGAAAAGTTTAAGAACTTAGGAGCCGCGAAGTCTTATCGTCTCGGCCTAACCGAAGCGCCTGGTCCAGGTGCCCACTCGCCCCACAGCCAGAGACTGCCCGGCTCTGACGATAAGCCACCGAGATCAATAAATTCTTCTGTCGAGCACCCATGAGCCCTCAGTGCCGGCTGATTAAAGACCCAACTCTGCCCGGATTTGTTGAATCTCCTCCATCCCCAGGGGAAGGTTGTCGGCTTCTACAACCAGGGTTTGACCCTCAGCAGAAAGGATCAGGTTAACTAATTCGCGAACTTGAGGCGAGGCATCCTCTAGCTTCCGGACTGTCAGATGGGCATAGAGTTTTCGCTGAAAAGGATACCGACCACTGTAGATCGACGCCTCATCCGGATAGACAGCTGGAGAACCATCGGTTGGGAGAATGGCCAGAACCTTAACTGGGTGAACACGTTTCCGCTGAGTCGCGTAGCCGATTCCCCCCTTCGCTTTGCCAACATGACCTTCAACACCTCCGCTGAATACAACATCACGAGTTTGATCCATGTCTTTCCGCCAACCTTCCCCGTCAAGCGCTAAACGTTGGAAGACCCGGGAGGTTCCCCAGCTACTACAACCCCCATAGACCTCCAGGGGGACCGAATGCCAACCATCATCGGCTACTCCCAATTCCCCCCACACGTAAGCTGGATTCGTCCCGACGAAAACCCGATTGAGCTGACTGTAGCTGATTTCCTCCATCGGATTTTCCTGGTTCACAAGAACCTCAATGCAATCGCGGGCAATCGGGAACTCGATCAACGGGTACCCGAGTGTCTCGAGGAATAGCGCTTTGATGTTTTGGGAGAGCGGAATACTTGAGAATCCAATCTCCGGTAGAGTTTTTCCCGACCTTAATCCGGCCAGCCCTACCTCGATATAATAGTGAACCCCATTACTCGAGGTATGCCTCGTTTGAATCTCTTTGACCGAATCTAGAGCGTCATTGCCAATCTCAAGCCGAGATACTTTCTCAGCCCGCTTGTAAAGGGTGTGGGTCGTCCCTGAAAGGGGAATAAAATTATGGTTTCTTTCCTCTTTTGGCGCAGCCAAGCCCAACGGTCGGTACCGTGGATAGCCAGCCTGAGCAAGTGCCCCCGCACCAATACTATTGATCATTTCCAAGCTCGGCATCGTAAGCATTTGCCCAGATTCGATCGCTTGCCGCCCTGCCCCTGCGGCCACAAGCCGCTCGCCGAGTGATGACGCCAACTGAGCATCGGTTTCAGCCACAGCGTCTAGCTGAGAAAGGATTGGCATCAACCAGAATCCCTTGAATGCCATCTGCCCCTCCAGTCTGCGAATATCGATCCGACTTGCCTGCGGATAACGCATCAAGGGAATTGCCAGCGTATCCGTCCCAACCGTCTCCATGTTCTTCCTCGTCTCGCCGAAAAGATCAATCGCCAGGGCGTTTCCTACCCCATCAAAGAGTTGGATCAGAAAATCTCCATTTGTGGCAAAGTCGCCCTCGAGCACCAGGGCTAAGTCGCCTGAAACTTGCTTGCGGTCCAGAAAAAATTGGATCCGCCCCACACCATAGGGCTCCGACGCTGACAGTTCCCAAAGCCCAGCTCCATCGTCATCCAACCCAAAAGAACCACCACTGGTTTTTACATCCACCAAGCCAACCGAGCCGTTCTCTTCCTGCCAATAAGAACCCTGTGTTTTACCAGAGCCCTCAAACCCGACGTACCCAAAGGCTATTTCTTTCGCAGAAACCTGGAGTGCGAAAGAAACCCCAAAAAGAAGAAACAGCCATAGTTTTGAAGCCATGCCCCTTTTTTATCCCCAAAAACACCAAACTGGCGAGGTAAAACAACCCAACCCCCTCCATCCAACAAAAACGTAACAAACCCTAGAGCCCGACAAAATCTCAGAATCAAAACACAGGCCCAGACGCTCATTTTCGTAAAGAAATTGAATAGTTATTCACAATTGGTCTTCCAGCTTTTGAGCTCATTCCAATGCCCGGAATCCCTCCTGGAGATTTGATCCACCAGTGGGATCTCTCCGCCTAGATGCCGCCGTCTTCCCGAGAATAATTCTCGAAACGAGTGAACTTGCGTCGAAAGATCAAATCGATCACCCCAGTCGGTCCATTGCGCTGCTTCGCCAAGATTAACTTGATCCGCTCGACCTCGCTGTCCCGGAAATTCTCTTCCTGATCATCGGATTTGGGGCGGTGCAGCAGCATCACTACGTCGGCGTCTTGTTCGATCGAACCAGATTCCCGCAGGTCGGACATCCGCGGTTCTCGATTTCCTTTCTCCATCTCCCGGTTGAGCTGGCTCAAAACGATCACCGGCAAATTCAGCTCTTTGGCCATCGCTTTGATCCCCCGCGAAATTTCCGCGATCTGTTGCTCCCGTTGGACTCGATTGTCCGTCCCGCTCACCAGTTGGAGGTAATCAATAATCACCAACCCAAGGTTGGGGCACCGGGTCTTCAACCGCCGCGCCTTGGCCCGCATCTCCAGGATATTCAGACTGGCCGAGTCATCAATGTGGATTGATGCACCCTGTAGATCCTTTCCCGCCCTCGCCAGTTCCCGCTTCTCATCTTTGGACACCATACCGTCACGCAAGCTGTTCAGACTCACTCCAGCTCGCCCGCAAAGGAGGCGCATCGCGAGCTGGTCCATACCCATCTCGAGACTGAACACCAGAACCTCAACTGCCTGATCCTGAGGACCTTTTGGGATCGAAACATTCTCCGCGATGTTCATTGCCAAGCTGGTTTTACCCACCGAAGGGCGAGCTGCCAGAACGATCATTTCCGTCGGATGGAGACCAAAGGTCATCTGGTCGAAGTCCAAAAATCCAGTCTTGATTCCATAACTGGAGATCCTGCGCTCGAGGTAATCGTTGATCTGCTTCAGGACTGTGTTGAGCGGTTCTCGAATCAGTTTAGCCGAATCGGATACCTGGTCCTGGCTGATCCGATAGATCTCCTGTTCCACCTCCCCAAGAAAAACGTTGATGTCGCTCTTCCGCTCATAGCAGGCCTCAATCGTCTGGCTTGACACCCGGATCAGTCGGCGCAGCAGGTCCTGCTCCTTAACAATGTCGATCCAATAGCGGGCGTGAGCCGTCGTCTCGATCCTCTCCGAAATCTGGTTAATAAAGGGAAGCCCGCCGATTTCGGCGGCCCGACCCATCTTTTCAATCTCGTCCAGGAGAATGATTTCATCCACCGGTTGGTTGCGCTGGTGGATCGCCAGCATAGCCTCGAACATCAGCGCATGAGCCGGATTATAAAAGGACCCCGAGGTAATTTTGAGCTCGAGACATTCTGACAGAATCTCCGCACTATCCCGCACACAACATGCCAGAACCCCTTGTTCGGCATCCGAATTGTGGGGCAAGGTACGATCGATCACCGGCCCCTCTTTTCGCTTATCTCGCCACTCTTTCCCCTTAAAATCTTTCGCTGCCTCAACCATCATCCAAGAGACTAGACGGCCCATATTTGAAAGCGAGATCGACTTATTCTCTTGTTATTCACATCCCCTTGTTAAAAAGGAGAGCCGGCCCATTTCCACACCAGTCCCCCCCTCGGCTCCCAGAATCTGCCTGGCCCACGCCCGCCGACCGTCCCAATCACAGCTTCACTTTCTGAAAGGTTCGGTACCGTTTTCAGCCCAGGAGCGGGTAAACGATTTCCATCCGCCGCCGGCAGAGGTCCAGCTCTCCCCCAAAACATCCCACCAAACCGTCATCAGCTAGCGCGGCCCCGATCGCCAGGACCGAAGCGTCCAGGTAGTCTACCTCCAGTGATCGGCTGATACCGGGGACCCTCGATTCAAAGAGTAAACCGCCCGAGTGGCGCCGGAGTACCTCCTTGCGCTGGCCAACCCCCAAGTCCGTCACTTTAGATTCCAGGTCTTTTCCTCCCAACAATTTAAAAAGAACCTCGGGATGACTCTCGCGCGGGCAGAGAGAATCGGCCCCCTGCTCGATCCATTGATCAAGTTCGCAGATCTTCGGCACCAGGTTCCAGGTTTGGCACGATAAGCCCTTTCCAGCCAATCGCCGCTGTTTCGCATTTGCTGAATGATAATCGTCCTCCGCAAGGATCGATCGAATGGGTGCTGGAAAGATACTCGATCCGCGCTTCCCCAGAAAACGCCGGGCCTCACCGTCACACCCCCTCACCCATCCGTGGCTGCCGTCCGGAAGCCCAATCGGCATATCAATCCACAGTCCGGCCGTCGGTCGGTCACCCAGCCAGGGTCGCAGATGCCGCAGAGACTGCAAAACTGCCAACTCGACCGATCTCCCTCGCACCCAACGAACAGCCAACCAGCCCCCCCGGCAGCCATCCACCCCAAGATAGCCCGGCGAATCCGGTTCTCCCACCGCCCCGATGCCAGTCTCAACCGCGAATCGAGGAAAGCTGTTCTTCGAGCTCGGCGATATCACGGATGTTTTTGTACGCGATCGCAAATCGCACGTAAGCCAATTCGTCGATGTGGCGCAGTTGTTCCATGATCTCCTCACCAATCGCCCTCGTCGGGATCTCCCCCGGGTAGCGCTTTTCCAAACGGTCGATCAGCTCAGAAACCATCATATCGATCCGCTCCATCTCAACGGGTCGACCGTCCGTTGCTTTACGAATTCCGTTGAGGATCTTGTTTCGGTCGAAGTCCTCCCGGCTGCCGTCTACCTTGATCACGCGAAGATTTTCCCTGAGGATTTCTTCAACCGTGGAGAAGCGATACTCACAGGCCAGGCACTCACGCCGCCTGCGGATCGAGGCGTTGTTCTTAGCCATTCGGGTATCGAGGACCTTTGACTCAGGATGTCCACAGGATGGGCAACGCATATCAATCTAGACCTCAGCCACCGCGAGGAGGTTTAAAAAATTCTGCAACAACTGATGCCCGTATTCAGTTGCCAGGGATTCTGGATGGAACTGAACCCCCCAAATCGGCAAATCCCGATGCTCGAGGCCCATAATCTCACCCTCTGAGGTCTCCGCCGTGATCCGAAGACAAGCTGGGAATGTCTCCCGCTCTACGAGCAACGAATGGTAGCGGGTCGCCGTGAAGGGCGTCGGGATCTCGGCAAAGAGACCTTTACCCTCATGGAGAACCGGTGAAGTTTTTCCGTGCATAAGGCGCTCCGCCCGCACCACCCGCCCTCCAAAGAACTGACCGATCGTTTGGTGACCAAGGCAGACCCCGAGCAGTGGGATGATCCCGGCGCAGGCCTTCACCGTGCCGAGGCTATTCCCCGCCTCATTTGGCGAACATGGTCCCGGCGAAATCACCACCCCTTCTGGCCGTAGTTCAAGGACCTCCTCGGGAGTGATTTCGTCGTTCCGAAAAATCTTCTGCTCGACTCCTAATTCCCCGAAATATTGGACGAGGTTGTAGGTGAAGGAGTCGTAGTTATCAATAATAACAAGCACCCTCGCAGCATTCCTAATCATCGCCTCTAGTCAAGCTAAGAGCCAGTATGGAATCCCTCCTTGCCCCTCCCACGACCAGGCATCGCTCCCAGCTTTACCCCGAAATAGCTCTCGACATCGATTTGATCCACTTGAACACTGGCCAAATTTGCCCCCTCCCGCGAACCTGTAATGCGAAACTATCTGGATCTCTTGGAGAAAGTCTTGACCCTCGGAGACCCTCGGGAGGATCGAACAGGAGTTGGTACCCGTTCGCTTTTCGGAGAACAACTGCGCTTTGACCTGCGCGACGGCTTCCCGCTCCTCACCACCAAAAAAGTCCACCTCCGGTCCATCATCTACGAGCTGCTCTGGTTCATCCGTGGGGATACCAACATCGGCTACCTCAAGGAAAACGGAGTCTCCATCTGGGACGAATGGGCAGATCAGGAGGGCAACCTAGGTCGGGTTTATGGGGCCCAGTGGCGCAGTTGGCGACGCCCCGATGGAACCTCGGTTGACCAGCTGAGGGAGGTCATCGAACAGCTCCAAAAGTCTCCATTCTCCAGGCGAATGATCGTCTGCGCCTGGAATCCCGGGGAGCTTTCCGAAATGGCCCTTCCGCCTTGCCACGCCCTCTTCCAATTCCATGTCTCCGGCTCGTTCCTCAATTGCCAGTTGTATCAACGGAGCGCTGACATCTTCCTCGGCGTTCCCTTCAACATCGCCTCTTATGCTCTTTTGCTCCTCATGATTGCCCAGGTCACCGGTTTCCAGCCGGGCCACTTCATCCATACCTTTGGCGACCTCCACCTCTATCGGAACCACGAAGAACAAGCCCGCCTGCAACTTTCAAGGAGCCCTCGCGACCTTCCTCGCCTGCTCATCAAGGAGCCCCGCCAACGTCTGGAAGATTTCTGCTACGAGGATTTTAGCATCGTCAACTATCACCCGCATCCCGCCATTAGCGCTCCGGTTGCTGTATGAATCCCGTCCTCTCTACCCGCGATTATGATCTCTCCGCCGTTGTGGCAATGGCGGAGAATCGCGTCATTGGGTATCAAGGCAAGCTTCCATGGCACCTGCCGGGTGACCTCAAATGGTTCAAGCGACTAACCTCCGGGAAGACCGTTATCATGGGCCGGAAAACCTACGACTCGATTGGTCGTCCCTTGCCAAACCGCAGAAACCTCGTCCTTTCCCGCCAATGCTCGGAAATCGCCGGGGCGGAGGTCTTTCCCTCAGTCGATGACATTCTCGGAGTCCTGCAGCCCGACGAGGAGGCATTTATCATCGGTGGTGCCGACATCTATAAAATTTTCTTCCCCTTCTGCCGAAAAATTTTCCTTACAAAAGTAAATCAACCCTACCCCGGGGACACCTTCCTGCCTCCCTTCGAGGCCGATTTCCCGGTCTGCGAAGAATTGGATCGCCAAACGGATTTCACGCTTTATAGCTTTTCGAGGCAGTGAATAGATTCTCCCGCGAGGTCGCATTGGTAGTCGTTGATGTTCAGGAGGGATTTTGTGGGCCTCACACCGAGGATCTCTACCAGCGGATCCCCGACCTCCTTCCACTTTATCAAAACATCGTTCTGAGCCGTTTCATCAACCATGCCCAATCCGTGGTGGCTCGCCTCAAGGGGTGGTTACAGATGATGGATCAGGATCCCGGGACCGTCTCAGCTATTGAGATTCCCGCCGGACTGGAAGAAGACACCCTAGTCGTGGCAAAAAGCGGGTTTTCCGCCCTCACTTCCACCTCCCTCCAGTGGTTGCGCGATCGAGGTATCGGCATCCTCCACCTCTGTGGGAACGATACCGACCTCTGCGTTACCGGGACCGCTCGAGACGCTGTGGAACAGGGCTTCCACCCCATCATCCTCGGTCGCTACTGTGCCAGCACCGGGGGACCAAACATGCACGAGGCCGGTCTTCTCATTCTCAAGCGGCTTTTAGGGAGTCACAACGTGATCACTGCCTCCGATCCTGCTGCTTTTCCTACTTCGTTTGTACATCCTCAGGTGGTACACCAATAGGTTCGGGAGTGCGTCTCACCCACCTCTGGAAAATCCTCCGGCAGCGGCAGCTCACGGACCTCGCTGAAAGCACGCTCCAGGATCTTGCGGTAAAAAGTCCCATTTCCCTCCCGATGGTTGTTGGCGAAAATACCGATCCCTCTCTCTGAGAGTAGCAGCCTCGTCTTCGTCACCAACCCTTCCCACTCTGCCTCGACGTGAAAACCCTCACCCCGTCTCTCCCCAGCGGCATAGACCGGAGGGTCACAGATGATCAGATCGAACTTCCGATAGGCCCCGGCCTCCCGCTCGAGCCGCCGCAACTGGCGATCCAACCAGCCCCGAACGTCAGCCCGGATGAATTTTGCGGCCTCTCCTCCGTCTAGCTCGTTCAAGGCTAGGTTTCGCTTTCCCGTTTGCAGGCAACCGTTGGCCAGGTCGACCGAATAAACTTCTTCAGCACCACCAGCGAGGGCTGCCACCGAAAAAGAACAGGTATAGCTGAAAAGATTTGCCACCCGGCGCCCGGCGGCATCTTTCCTCACCAAAGAGCGGGTGCTACGCTGGTCCAGAAACAGACCAGGGTGGCGCTGTGGGTGGATGAGAATCTCAAACTTCAGTCCATTTTCCTCGACTGCAAAAGGTCCCTCAAACGCCTCTCCCCTCCACTCGTGCCAACCCGCCAGCTTCCGCGCATGGGGGTTTTTCTGAGCCTGCCGGATTAACACCCCTCGGGGATTGAGCCTTTCCGAAAAGTAACTCAGCACCGGCTCAAATTTTTCAACTGCCTCCTTACGTTCCAGAGCATTTTCATAAATCACTAGACTGAGAAACGACCCATAGAGCTCGATCACGCCATCAAAACCGTCCAGCTCGCCGCGATGAAGCACCCTCCATGCATCGGTGCCAAGCAGTCCCTCCCGGCGTTTGAGGATTCCCTCCAATGCGGGGAGGGGTCGCCCAACTAACCCACCGGACCCCATCTATTCTACAGTGCTTGAGGGTTCGCAGATCGATTCGCCTGATTCTCTGGGGCCGATCGCCAGCACCACCGACCCGTCCTTCGGAACAAAAACCGTCCGGCTCGAGAAGATTCGGGTTTGGGTCGCGCTAACGACGCAGAAGAGTGGAATCACTCCCTCCGGAAGACCCGTCTTGGAATCGTAAACAATGCGGAGGACCTCTTCACCCCTGAAGAATCGATTCTCGATCTCCTCGTAGGTCACATCATTCCCAAAGAGAATGGACCCAACACTATCCATCAACACTCCGGATTCCTTCGGTCTCCTCGCACCCACCGATAGATGATAGACCTGTGCTCGACCAAAGTAGCGGACAAAGGCATTCTCGGCATACGCATTGATCTCCGCGTTTGCCGTCATCGCTAGCGCTCGGCCACAGTCCGAAAAATTGATCGATTCGAGGAATTCATGGGAAAAAATGTTTCCCTGGTGAGCACGGAGCCCCAAATCTTCACAAGCATCAATGTTTGCCTCGTTAGAATCGAGCATCACTACCGGCACCCCTTCGCGCTTTAGAGCCAAAGCAATTGCCCGAGTCCAAACCTGGGCTCCGAAAAATACCAGACCAAGGGGTCGCGGACTCGATAGCTTCATTTTTTTCGCAAAAATCACCGCCGCGATCCCATAGAAGGAAACCGTCCCAAATATGACGAAAAGAATCTCGGCAAAGAAAACCTGCGCCAGTTGAACCCTTCCGTGTTCAATCATTCGCAGCGTGAAAACCGAGGCAATCGCTGTCACCACGATTCCCCGAGGCGCCATCAGCATTAAAAAGACACGCTCCTTCCAGTCGAGGCTCGAACCATAGGTAGCCGCAGTCACCGCGAGGGGCCTGACGAGAAAAATCATAAGAAAAAGGAGCAATAAACTCTCAGGTCCAACCGAATACAGACTCTCCAGGTTGACCCGCGCTCCCAGCACGATGAAGAGCCCCGAGATTAGCAAAATCTGCAGGTTCTCCTTAAATTCCAGAATGTGGCGAACTGGAAAGGTTTTCTGATTAGCGAGCAAAATACCGAGGAAGGTCACCGTGAGCAGCCCGGACTCTTTTTGCACCACCTCCGAAAGAGTGAATGAAAGCAGCACCACCGCCAAGGTCACCGGTACGTGGAGGTAGTCGGGAAGCCAGCGCCGACGCATCGCCACCATCAACAAACCTGCGCCCAGAACCGAAAGGAGTAGGGAGATTGCGAAGGTCAGGAAAATTCCCCAGAGAATCATTAGCGGCGCCGATTCGCCCGCTCCCACCCGAAACACCTCGTAAATCAGGACAGCAGCCACGGCACCGACCGGATCGTTGAGAATTCCTTCCCACTTGACCACGTGGGAAACCTTCCCCTGGGGCCGGATTTGCCTGAGCATCGGGCTCACCACCGTCGGTCCTGTAATGACCAGAATAGCCCCGAAAAGAGCACTAATTTCCACCGGAAATTTAAGGATCGCGTGAGCAAAAATCGCGGTCAGGAAACCAGTGATCGCCGCCCCGATCGTAATCAGCTTTAGAATCTCTTTTCCGCTCTCCCGAAACTCTTTCAGTTTGAGCGTCAACCCTCCCTCAAAAAGGATCAGGGCAACCCCGAGCGAAACCATGGGAAAGAGCAGTTTGCCGAAGTCCTCGTCGGGATTGAGGATCCCAGTCCCGGCCCCCAAAAAAACCCCTCCTCCCAGCAGCAACAGGATCGCAGGAATGTTCGTTCGCCACGCGATCCACTGCGCCAACGAGCCAGTGAAAATAACGATGGTCAGCAGGATAAGTATTTCTTGGTGCATATTTCAACCGGCGAAGGACCACTTCCGATGCCCGATTCCTCTGAAAAAAAAGGCCCTTGAGCAGGAAACGCTCCCCCATTCCGCCCAAAGGCAAAACACAAGGGAGCAAAAAGGCAATATCCCGCCCAAATCCCCGAAAATCACAAGCCCCTCTCCAGAAAGGGGTCATTCCGTATATCTTGATATGAAATTTTCATATTCGGGATCTGGCTGTTCCTCGATTTCACGGTGGAGGCGATTCACATAGACACCGACAAGCTGTGGTGCTCCCATATTCAATTTCGCTGCGATCCACGTGCTGGGGGCACTGGTATACCGCTTCAGCTCCGAAGCGATCCAAATTTTCCACCGGGCCGACTTTTTCTCCCCTGCGATGTCCGCCTCGGTCTTGCCGACGACCCGGACAGCCCGCTCAAGGCAATGCTCCCAAATCATCTCGTTGACTTCCTTTAAATCAGTCCCTTCCAGGTGTATACGCTCAAAGGAACCCTCCCTCAACAGCCCTTCACTTTGGAGCAGCTCGCGCTTGAACTCTTTTGAGCCTAAGGCCCATCCCCGGCACATCTTGGCGAATGCCATTTCTTTACGCGCTTTCGCGTCTCCGGACAGCCACTCCAGATAGTCCCTGTAGCTACGGTGCCCACGCGCATCGTCGGCCAAGCCGCCTGCCGCGCACAAAGCACCTCTCGGATCCAGGAATTCCGGGCGCGCATCCGGTTTTTGCAAATACCAATAGCTCGACCAGCGATAGTCGCCCAATCCCTCCACATCGCAGATCCCCGCCCTGACAGGATTTAGGTGCACGTAGTGCAAAAGTGCTCCCAGGTAGGTCTTCTCCTCAACGATCAGGCTTTTATAGCGCCCTTGGAAAAGCTTACCGTTAGTCCTGCGAAAACGATGGTAACGGTTCGCAAAGGTCGATTGCAGCCACTTCATCCCATAGACCAAATTACCCCTTGGAGTCCGGATAACCAAATGGAAATGATTCGTCAGCACACAATACCCCTCCAGGATCCAGCCGCATTTTTCACAGGCCTCGAAGAGGCATTTCTCGAACGACCGCTGCGCCCCCTCATCGATAAACAAATCCTGCCGGTAGTTCCCACGATTGATCACGTGATACACACCATTCACACGCTCGATTCGTAAACTTCTCGCCATACTCCCTACATGAGGCGTAGATTCCAGTCGGCAAGCTTATTTTATAGACACATACGGAATGACCCCTTTTTTGTTTGGAAATCGGAAGAACGATGAGTCCCGACACGCGTCAAGCGTGTCGGGACATCGTTCGAAGGTCCGCCCTCGGCGCAGCTGTTTCGAGGTGGTATCCCTTTAAATGCTATCGAGGAGTTTAAGGGGTCACCTCAAGCCTTGGGGGCGCACTTCCCTCCCGTGAGTGGAATTTGATTAGTGCATCGGCCCCGTTGGGTTGGACTAGGGCAAAGCTAGCGAAGTTACCCTGCGAGCGCTGGGCGTTCACATAATCGGTAACGTCGATGGCGATTTCTTTACCAACGTCTGCCGCAGTGATCGTGAAGCTGGCAAGGGTCTCACCAGTTGAGGGTTGATTGCTCCAAGTGATCCCGCTTTCGGACCAGGTCTGGTTCGTGACCGCCCGAATGGTGATGGGGCGGTTGGTTACGTTTTCTCCACCGAGTCCTTTGACGGTGAGAACCAGATCGGCCTTGGCTACGTTTGAATTCAGGCTATCGACTGGGAACTTGAGGAAGCCTCGACGATGGTAGGAAGGGTTGTAGCTGTGTTTGACAGCAATTTCATCCTGAGACCCGAAGTTGCTCGAGGCAGAGCCTTGACGAACGTAGCTGTCGGCCACCACACCGAGATTGGTGACCGCGGTTGAGATTTCCAATTTTGGGGGCGCACTTCCTTCCCGTGAGTGGAATCTGATTAGTGCATCGGCCCCGTTGGGTTGGACTAGGGCAAAGCTAGCGAAGTTACCCTGCGAGCGCTGGGCGTTCACATAATCGGTAACGTCGATGGCGATTTCTTTACCAACGTCTGCCGCAGTGATCGTGAAGCTGGCAAGGGTCTCACCAGTTGAGGGTTGATTGCTCCAAGTGATCCCGCTTTCGGACCAGGTCTGGTTCGTGACCGCCCGAATGGTGATGGGGCGGTTGGTTACGTTTTCTCCACCGAGTCCTTTGACGGTGAGAACCAGATCGGCCTTGGCTACGTTTGAATTCAGGCTATCGACTGGGAACTTGAGGAAGCCTCGACGATGGTAGGAAGGGTTGTAGCTGTGTTTGACAGCAATTTCATCCTGAGACCCGAAGTTGCTCGAGGCAGAGCCTTGACGAACGTAGCTGTCGGCAATGGGGAGGAGCGATGTTTGCGGAGTTGGTGAACCAGCAGGGTAGAAATCCCAGCTATCAACCTGATGACTATCAAATGCGCCAACGGTGAAGAACAAAGCCTTATCTGGACCGCGCAGGGCACCGGTATTGGGATTAGCGTAGTTATTGGTGCCGCTCACGTTGATGAGGGTGTTGTTTTGAATGATTGCCGCGTTGCTAGCTGAATTTCGGACGAGCGGGCGGGATTGGCCAATACATTCGATGATGTTGTCTTTGATCGTGATGGTGCTGAAATCGGTGCTGGTGGGCATGCCAAAGAGGCCCTCGGTCCGAGGCGTTGCCGTTGTATTCGCGATCACGTGATTATTGTGAAAACTGAAGTTGTTGTAGATCTGGTCGCTCCAGTAGATGCCGCGACCGGGGTTTTTGATCAAATTGTGTCTCATGGTCATGGGTCCCTGAATGGTGGGAGTCCAATTGCTGATCAAGTTACTACCGTCCTTTTGAGCATCGAAGTCAAAAAGGTTGTATTCAATGATCACTCCTCGGCGTGCTGATTCGATCGAGTAGCCCTTGGTCATGTAGTTATGGTGAATGTGAAAGGTGTAACCTCCCGAAGGAACGGTGCCACCCCCACCCCCTTTGGGAATGGATATGGTCCCGTCCAGGTAATTGTGGTCGATCTCAACCCAGTAATCATTTTCGTGGGGGAGCTCAATGGAGAAACTTCCAAGCAGGATGGTGTTGTTGCTAATGCGAACATTTCGAAACTCTCGCCCTTTAATCCCATAGACATCCCCTTGGGATGCGGTTTTGGTAAAGGAATTGTCGAAAAATGTAGTGGTGTTTGTCCAAGTACCAAAGATCATTCCGCCGGTGGTTCCATTGTGCCTTCCTCCGGCGTCAACAAACTGGTTATTGTAGATCTGAGAATTTTGCATCGCCCAGGTTCGGATGCCAGACCATCGATAATTCTTGATGATCAAGTCGTGGAGCTCAAGGGATTGTGAATAGTTTCCAAAGATAGCCCCATGGAGTTTTTTGGTTCCATCAAGGGTCATATGGGAGAGTTTGATGCCATTGTTGCTACCAAAGTCGAAGAGGTAGGCAGAGCGTACAACCGAGCTGGCGCTTATAGGATTGTCAGGTAGGTTGGTCGTCCCCGGGTCCCAGCTTGAGGTGTTACGAAGGATGGTTTGTTCAGCACCCGCTCCCCGGATGGTCATGTTGGCTTTCGGTTTTAAGGAAGCGGCGATCAAATAGGTGCCTGGCGCCATTTCAATGGTGTCACCGCTAGCGCCGCTGGTCAGAGCGGAAACGAGTTGGGTGGTGTTACTGACGTTCCATGTCGCAGCGGTTAGGCAGCTGGCGGTCAGGAGGGTGGCGAGGAGGACAATGCCCTGCTTGGCCGGTCGGAAGAAGAAGCCTAACGAAAGTTGGCTTGTGGGGAGGTGTTGCAGAGAACGAAGGTTTTCCATCTTTGATTTTTTTTGGGGTTAAGAACAATTGCGAGCAATTTGATTGGGGATTCCTCGCGTCTTGGAGAAGCCTTGGTTCGATGAGAGAATTCAAGTTTCTAATTTCGAAACAACGAAAATTACTATTATTTGGCATGCCGTATCTATGACCATGGAAAGACGATTTGGCAGGATTGGCGTTAAAATGTGCTTACAGTCAAAGCGAGTGGAAACAGTCCTTCCCTCTGTGGATTGGCTCTCTTGGCGTCCCGAATAGATTGAATGACCAAGAATTGATCCGTATCTCGGATTGATCGGCTAGAGCTTTCCACGGGTTTTCTGACACTCTTGGCCTTGATCCGAAAATTTGAATTTTTTTTACAAAAGTTCGGAAGTCTGATTAGACGGTATCCGGTATTATTTAGAATAAAATCGGACGGACGCCCGAATCTTTAAGCTTTGGGAGTGGCTAACTTCGGAAGGCAAACTTCCGGCTCACTCCAAGCAGTTAGCTATCCACTCGCTTCCTTCGTAAATTTCGTTCACCCTCTAAGTACTTTAGCACTCTCAAGGTCAGGCATCACTCTCCTCTTTGACTCGGTCCACATGCTGGAAGCGCATGGGCCTTGTTTCCTTAACTTCAACTCTCCGCTCTGTACTCTATGCTCTCCGCTCTCCGCGTTACTGCAGGCTCTGCGCATCGACGTCCAACAGCTCGCGCACGTCTGGAGGAAGGGTGATTTCCTGCCGCATTTCTCGAATCGCTGCGACCAGCAGACGAACGTTTGCAACGAAATACCAAATTTGAAACCGGTGTTCGTTCCTGATTTTTGAAATCGGGGCGAGTACCGGGCCGCGAATTTCTCCCGGGAACTCCTTCCTTTTCTCGGCTTCCCGCCTCCAGTGCTGAGCTGCAAAAGATGCTTTCTCCTCCGAAACAGACAGGAAAAGATGCCGCGCCAAATGGCGATAGGGGGGGTACTGATAGTCCCGCCTCATTTCCAGCTCAGCCTCCACGAAGGCTTCCACCTCCGCCCGTCGGGCAAATTGGATCGAGGGGCTATGAGGGTTTCGGCTCTGAACCACCACCTCGCCAGCCAAATCCCCCCGACCAGCCCGCCCAGATACCTGAACCAAAAGGTGAAAGGTCCGCTCCGGTGCCCGAAAATCCTCCAAATGCAATCCGATATCCGCATCAATCACTCCGACCAGCGTCACATTCGGAAAATCAAGCCCCTTGGCCACCATCTGGGTTCCAATCAGAATATCGATTTTCCCCTTCCTGAAGTCCGCTAGAATTCGCCGAAAGAGATTTTTCCGCTTCATCGAATCCGCGTCCAAACGCACGATCCGCGCCCTTGGGAAAAGCTCCATAGCAGCTTTTTCCAGATGCTCAGTTCCATAACCCTTTCGCCGGTGTTCCAGTGACCCGCAAGACGGGCATTTCGAGGGGACCGGATCCTCCCTTCCACACAGGTGACAGATCAAGGACTCTGTATTTTTGTGGTAGGTCATCGCAATAGCGCAATGCGGGCATTGCACCGTGGCTCCGCAATCCGGACATTGGATCGCGCGTGAAAAACCGCGCCGGTTCAGGAACAAAATCGTCTGCTCCTTCCTCGCTAAGCGGTCCCGCACCTTTTCGATCAACTGGTGTGAGAACAAGGGATGGGCATCCCGGCGGCGCCCCTCCACACACATGTCGACCACTTCGACCAATGGCAGTGGCTGAGAGTCCACCCGTTGCTCCAATTTCAGGCAGGTGTACTTTCCCCGCCGCACATTGTGGATGGACTCAAGAGAAGGTGTTGCCGACCCGAGAAGACAGACCGCTCCCTCAAGAAAAGCTCGATAGACCGCCACATCGCGACCGTGGTACCTCGGAGATTCATCCTGCTTGTAAGCCCCCTCATGCTCCTCATCCACGATTACCAGGCCAAGGTTCGCTAACGGTGCAAAAATAGCAGACCGCGCTCCCACCACGACCCTTGCCCGACCACTCATCATCGAGCACCAAGCGTCATACTTTTCCCCTTCTGAAAGAAGGCTGTGCCACACCACCAGGCCAACGCCTGCCCCCTCACATCGCCCTTTCACCCGCTCAACTGTCTGAGCCGCCAGCGTGATCTCCGGCACCAGGAGCAACGCCGACTTTCCCTGACTACAGGCTTCGAGAATAGCTTGGACATAAACTTCGGTCTTCCCCGATCCCGTCACCCCATGCAACAAAATGGTCTTAAAGACCGAGCGCCGGAGATCCTCCCTGACCGCCTCAATTGCCTCTCGTTGCTGATCTCTCAAATCAAATTTTGGAGGCTCGACCACTACGGCACCTTTTACCTTGGCTTCGCCCTCGGGACGGCCTTCTAATCGATTCGCCACAACCGACCCTGCCTCCTCCAAGTCATCAAGGTATCCTTCCCGGTACTGCCGCATCACCTCGCGCTTCACCAATCCCTTTTCAACCAACCCTTTCACCAAACCCCGGCCGCTGGTGAATTGATCGGCCAGCGCGCTTTCCGCGAGAGGGACACCCTGATCGCATAGGTATCGATAGAGCTCCGCTTGTTTTCTGGCCCGCTTGCTCAAACGGCTGAAGCCATCCTCATCCAGATCATCGACCACCTGAATCCAATGTTCCACTTTCGGTCGAGCCCCTTTCCGGATTGCCGCTGGCACCACATTTTCAAGAACCACTCCCAGAGGGGCATCGTAGTAAATCGAGATCCACTCACTCAATCGCCGCAGGGGATCATCCAGCCGGGCATCCTTCACCAATTCCGCCGTCACCGGTCGGATCTGCGAGGGAGACAAATCTCCGGGCTCAACTTTCCCCCAAACCACTCCACTCTCAAACCGCTTTCCGATCGGCACCGTCACGATCGCCCCTGGTTCGATCACCTGCCCGTTGGTCGGCGCCGCGTAAGTCAGGCGCAGATCGCCCCGCCGGAAGAGGACAACTTCAAAGTAGTCCGGCATCCGCAAAAGAATAGTACCCTAGCTTGTGAGGATCTGCCCCTCGATGACCCACGATCACATGGTCCATCAGATCAATTCCCAGAACCTTGCTAGCCTCCCGCAGTCGGCGGGTTACCTCTAGATCTGCCTTGCTCGGGGCGGGGTCACCACTGGGATGATTATGCGCCACCACCAGGCCGCTCGCTCCCTGGCGAATCGCCTCCCGGAAAATCTCCCGAGGGTGGGCCAAACTACTTGTCGCCGTGCCCACCGTAATTTCTTCACAGCGGATTAGGCGGTTTTTTCGATTCAGCCCCAGAACCCAGAACCTTTCAGTTTCTAGCCCGATCGTGAAAGCCTCCATGTAAGCGAAAACTTTCTCTGGATCGTCCAGATGCCGACTCAAATCCGGCATTTCCATCATCGCCCGTCGCGCGAGTTGAAAGGCCGCCGCCAGCTGCAGGGCCTTCACCCGGCCGATCCCCGGGATCGCCTCAAAGTCCCCGGCCTTCCAACCAATCATTCCACTCAGGTCTCCAGAACGTTCCAGCAAGGTAGCGGCCATTTGCAGCACATCGTAACCCTTCCCACCACTCCGCAGCAGGATTGCCAGCAGCTCCACCTTGGTCAGCGCTTCAGGCCCCAGCTTTTCCATCCTTTCCTGCGGCCACTCGTCCCGTGGCAGATCCGATAGGCGCTTGTGGAACCGCCCTTGCAGGGCATCTTTTTGTTGCGCTTCCTCCTTTCCACTCATCATCTTCCAATATCTCAACCCATTTAGTCTGTCCATTTCTGCCTACTCAATACCCTATCTCATGCATTCCCTTCTCTTTGTCTGCCTGGGGAATATCTGCCGCTCTCCAGCTGCTGAAGCAGTATTACGCCACGTCCTCGTCCAGAGCGGCTACTCGAGCCTCCCCAAAATCGACTCGGCGGGCACCAGCTCCTTCCACGAGGGGGACCTCGCAGACCATCGCATGAGGGCAGCCGCCGCCGCCCGACGAATCGAAATAACCTCGCGGTCTCGTCCCGTGGTCGATGCTGACTTTTACAACTTCGACTTCCTCATCGCTATGGACAAATCCAACTACGAGGCTCTCTGTTCCCTCTCTCCGGAGCCCTCTGGCATCGCCCGCATCATACCTTTTGCACGCTTTCTACCCGAAGACTACGCCGACCGCGAGCAGGGCGTCCCAGACCCCTACTACGGGGGTTCAAAAGGCTTCGAAACCGTCCTCGATCTCCTCGAATTCGGGTGTCGGCGACTAGCTCTCGAGCTCCTCAATGAAAGCAACACCAGTCTCAAACTTTAGGCTGCTCCTCCTCTTTGCCCTCTCTCTCGGGCTCCTCGGGCTCCTCAGGCTCGATCTCCACGCCAACGGGGAAGTCTCCCTTACCGCACTCCAACCCACTCCTTTATCCTTCAGTCCAGACCGGCAAGGAGGGACCACCTTTCAGTTGTTGAAGGCTCGCAACGCCGTCGCCCTTGGACTCCATCACATCGCCCTTCAGGAGATTGAGGAACTCATCCAGAGTACCGGCAATCCAAAGCTTATCGTTGAAGCCAAACTCCTGAAGATCGAGGTCCTTCTTGCCAACGGGGAGCTCGACCAAGCCAGCCAACTCCTCGAAGATCTCTCCGACAACCCGAGGTTCGCCCTCCTCGAATCACGCCTTCTCTTGCTTCGGGGGGAAGAAAGCAAGGCCCGACGTTCCCTGGCTAGAGTTCGCCTAGACGCTCTCAACAACAATCCCTTCGAGAAAGGGTGGTATCACCTCCTGAACGGGATGCTTAAAGAACGGGTAGGCCGCCAGGACGGAGCCATGGACGACTACAATCTCGCCTTTTCCATTGTCGAGGATACCCCACTCTCTCCAAAATTTCAGTCCTACGCCTTTCTCAATGGCTTTGCCTCCCGCGAAACCTCCGAGAGTGAGAGGGTGAAAATTTCCCGCCAACTCAGAACCACGGTCAACAGCCCCCTCCGCGCCCAGCTGATCACCGCTCTCGGCCTGAGCCAGTTTGCTAACGGACTAAAAGACGAGGCGCGGGCCACCCTTACAGGCGGTGCTGTCGAATTCGAGCTCGCTGAGTTTCCCGAGAAATACCTGCTCCTCGCCGCTTTGGCTTACGTCACCGGTCTGGAAGCGCCCGAGTCCCGTCCTATCCTCAAACGAATCCTCATCAGCGCTCGCGGAAATGCCGAAACCACCTTTGCCCTCCAGGCACTCCTCTATCATCATACGAAATCGACTGAGGACGCTACGGAACTCTCCACCTTTTTGGGTAGCTTGGTTGATACCCAGGTAAATCATCCCATGCTCCCCTCCCTCCGCTACGCCCTCGGCTTTCTCACTGCCATCGGCCCAACTCCCGAAAAAGCCGTCGAACTCCTCAATTCAGCCCTCCAGACCTACCCCAATCATCCCTTTGCCCTTCAGGCTTACGACACCCTTGCCGCCGTCGCTGCGGAGAACAAAAATAACGCCAGAGCCGCCGCCGATGCACTCATTCGCAGCATCGCCCTCGTCGACGACCCTCAGGAGCAATCCATGCGCTGGAAGCTCGTCGGAGACATCTATTTTCAAAATCGGGACTTTGCCAACGCTGCCGATGCCTACCGCCGCATCGCCCGTCAATCCCCCTTCGCCGCTGTCAGCGAGGTCCTCTCCCTGATCCAGGAAGGCAGCCTCAATCGGGCCATTGAGCGCCTCGACACCATTAGTCCCGCCATTGCTCCCAGCCCGCGGTGGGAAGCGGAGTGGCTCGTCTCCACCGCCCTCATTCGGGATAATCGCTCCGATCAGGCAATTGATCGCATCCGCAAAATCGCCCAGGAAAGCGAGAATGTTGAACGCCGCCTGCGGGAACGTCTCTCCTGGCTTCAGGTCTACGCCATGCTCGAGAGCAATCGCCCCCGCCAAGCTGCTGATCTGGCCAGAAATTGGAGGGTAGCCGGAAAACTCGAGACCTTTGAACCCCGTACTGCTGACGCCCTCCTCCTCCTCGAAGGACAGGCCTTTTATGCCGCCCTCAACCCCACCGAAGGGGCCGCTGCTCTCAAGCTCCTCCGCGAACGTTCACCCGAATCGGATGCGGCGATCCTCAGCCTTCTCATCGAAGCCCGTTTCCTCGCCGGTCGCGATGAACCACGTCGCGCCATCACCGACCTCACCAAGCTGGCCTCCCTGTATCCAAATAATCAATACATTCCGGTTGCCCTGTTTGAGGCAGGCCTCCTCGCCATTTCCCTCGGCACCCCGGAGGGGCGAGAAGAGGGTCTTACCCTCCTTGATCGTATTGTTTCCAACTACCGCGAACACTACATCGCCTTCCATGCTCAGTACAAAATCGGCGAAGTGCTCATCCTCGCTGGAAACTATACCGCCGCCAGATTGGCCTTTGAAAACGGGCTCCGGGAATTTCCCAGCCATCCCGAGAGATATTTTTTCGAAATTGCCCTCTCGGACAGCATCCTCGCAAATCCCGATGCCGGAGAGGAGAGCATCCTTCTGGCCGAGTCTCGTTTGCGGCGAATCACCGAAAACCTCAACCACCCTCCGTCCCTCCGAATCGAAGCTGCAGTCAAGAGAGCCAAGGCCCTTCAGCGCCTCAAGCGAACTCAGGATGCGGAACGCGTCTTTTGGGCAATCATCAATCAACACCTCTCGGACTCCAGCGTCCCGGCAGATCCAAGGGTTAGATTTTGGCTCGCTCGCGCGATCCTCGAGTTTTCACAGAGCCTTCGGGCCGACCAAAAGCTTGGGGAAGCAAGGTCCGTAGAAGACCTCCTTCGTCTCCATCGCCTTCCCCAGGTGGCGCTTTGATTTGACCTACCTCATGGTGGAAGGCACAGGACTCGAACCTGCGACCTACTGGGTGTAAACCAGTTGCTCTAACCAACTGAGCTAGCCTTCCGTCGAAATGAGCCCTCAATAACAAACGAACTCGCCTAAAAAAACAAGATCTAGTTTACCCAGCCTTCGAAGAGCCTTCCTTCAGGTTGGAAAAATACACTGAGCGAATTCCATTAAGATTCCCGAGACCAAAAAACTGAACGACAACTACCAAAAACATCCTGACCCCTCATGGATATTGTCATCGCTACTTCCAACGCACACAAAGTTGCCGAGTTTCAAAGACTTTTGCGTCCCTCGGTAATCACCTTCCACACCGCTGCAACCATCGGAGGGATGCCCCCTGTCGAAGAAACGGGGACATCGTTCATGGAGAATGCCCGCCTCAAGGCCCTCGCCCTCCGCCAGGCGGTCCTCCGACCGGGCCCCATCCTCGCTGACGACAGTGGGCTAGAGGTGGACTCCCTCAATGGGAGGCCTGGCATCCACTCAGCCCGCTACGCCGGTCCCGGAGCCGACGACGCCGCGAACCGCGCCCGCCTGCTCGAGGAGCTCTCCGGCATCCCCTACGAGGATCGAACTGCCCGCTTTCGCTGTGCCCTCTGCCTGCTCATGCCTGATGGCAGCGCCCTCGAGACCACGGGGACCGTCGAAGGCTGGATCGCCCTCGCACCGGCGGGCGCTACAGGTTTCGGTTACGACCCCCTCTTCATCGCCGAATCCTATGCAACCACCTTCGCCCAACTGTCACCCCAGCAAAAAGATTTGGTCAGCCATCGCTCAAGGGCGCTCAGGGGGCTCACCGAAAAGCTTGGGCTCCCTGCTTAAGACCTTTCCAATCCCTTGACCCCTCGAAATTTCCTTTAGCGTTGCACCTCTCCTGAACCGGGCTCATCGATCTTTGAAGTCATGAATGTGCTCTACGTCAGCTCTCGACCCTACGACCATCCGCCCATGGAGGCCGCTAATCACGGCAGATTCACACTCCACTTCAGCGAGGTTACCCTTACCAGGGAGACCACCTCTGTCGCGGCAGGCTATCCGGTCATTTGCGGCTTCGTGAATGATCGATTTGATGCCGAGGTCCTTCGCAGCCTCGCCGCTGGTGGTACCCGGCTCATCACCCTCCGCTGTACTGGCTTCAACAACGTTGATCTGGAAGCAGCCCGGGAGCTTGGCATCCACGTCGCCCGGGTCACCAGCTATTCCCCCTACTCCGTTGCCGAGTTTGTTATCGGCCTACTCCAGGCCCTCAATCGCAAGGTCCACAAGGCCTACATTCGGGCCCGTGAAGAGTACTTCCTGCTCGATGGCCTTCTCGGCTTCGATCTCCACGGAAAAACTGTCGGCATCTATGGCACTGGCAAGATCGGCACCGTGCTTGCCCGCATCCTCACCGGTTTCGGCTGCCGCCTTCTCGGTCACGATCCTTTTCCCAACGAGGAATGCCGCTCCCTCGGCCTGAAGTACGTATCTCAAACCGAGCTCCTTCAGGAATCAGACATCATCTCCCTCCACGCACCACTCACCCCTCAAACCCATCACGTTATCGATCGGGAGGCCCTTGATCTCGTCAAACCAGGTGTTTACTTAATCAATACAAGCCGAGGGGCATTAGTGGATTCCCGAGCCCTCATTGATGCCCTCAAAAGCGGTCGGGTCGGAGCCGCCGGGCTTGATGTTTACGAGGAGGAGGAAAGCATCTTTTTCCGTGACCTCACGGGCACCATTCAATCGGATGACGTTTTTGCCCGCCTCCTCACCTTTCCCAATGTCATCATTACCGGCCACCAAGCCTACTTCACCAACGAGGCCCTCCGCGACATAGCGGAGGCCACCCTTCAGAACATTGCTGATTTTGCTGCCTCCCGCTCAAATGAGAATTGGCTTACCGAGAGGACCTAGCCAGGGCTAAATCAACCATCCTTGAGCACAGCTCCTCGAAAGAGATTCCCGCCGCCGCAGCCGAACGCGGCAAAAGGCTAAACGGGGTCATCCCCGGTAGCGTGTTTACTTCGAGACACTGCGGCTTTCCATTCACATCCAACCTGAAGTCAACCCGGGAATAATCCCTCAACTTCAGGCATTGGTGCACCTGCATCGCCAGCTCCCGCAACCTGCCCCGCAGCTCCCCGTCAATCTCAGCCGGAAAGATCTCCTTCGCCCCACCCACTTGGTACTTGGATGCGTAGTCAAAAAGTTCTGACCCCTGAGGAACGATTTCACCGGGCTCCAAAACCTCCTCGCCGAGGACCCCGACACTAAACTCCCGCCCCGGCAAAAAGGTCTCCACCAGAACCGGGCTCGAAATTGCAGCCCGCCCGGTTAGCAGAGTGTGCAATTCTCCCGGCGATCTCACCAACTTCACCCCAACACTCGAGCCCTCCCGGGTCGGCTTTACCACACATGGAAAACCAATCTCCCCCATCGTTTCGTGGAGGCTGCTGCTCCCGTCCCACCATCGCGGGGTAGGGATCCCCGACTCCCGCAGCAACAGCTTGGTCAGTCTTTTATCAATCGCCACACTACTCGCTGCTGCATCGCTGCCAGTATACGGGATGCCCAACTGCTCGAGAATAGCCTGAATTGTTCCATCCTCCCCCCCGCGGCCGTGGAGGACAAGAAAGGCAAGATCAGCCGTCCCTGCCTCCAGATCATCCACCATTTTTCGCAGTTGAAACACACCAGTGCTCGAGGGGGGCGCCTTTCCCACCGCCAACTTGCGAAGCGCATCCTCCCGCTCCCCTTCGATCCAACCTCCTTCCCCCGGATCAAAACCACGCGCCTCTAGCCCGCTGCGCCGCAGGGCATCGATCACTGCCAATCCGCTCTGTAGTGAAACTTCCCTCTCGGAACCCACTCCTCCCATCATCACCGCGACCTTCATTCTACAACCCTTCTAAGAAACCACTCAGAGAGTCGAGGACTCAATCGCGCTTCATTCTTCGTCCGTTCACCCTGAAGAACATTCCGACGGACCTCGAGGTTTGCAACCCATCCCTCCCCGAGCCATAGGTAATTCATGTCATCCTTCAATTCATGCTCCATTTTCTCAAGGACGCCTTCCTGGAAACCGCTCCTCCCCTTGCTCGTCCTCCTTGCCTCACCAGGTTGCGGATCCGAAGTTGAGGATCCCCTTCCCGGAAATACCTTTCAGACCTACTGGTACAGCGGCGCAGAGATAGCTCGCTACAGCCTTGAGCAAGTTCAGTATGGGGAGAGTCGTCGCGGCGATGCCGTCCTCATCTTTATCACTGAGCCGTTCCTCCCGGAGACGCAGGTCAAGGAAGACTTTCCGCTCCCCTCTGAAGAAGGCGTACCTTCCCTTAAGCTGAATCGCGTCCACCAGTTCGTTACCGGGCTCTACCCTTACTCGCTCATGAGCTCCACCTTTGCTCCAATCGATCGGCAGAATTTTCCGCGGGCCCTCAAACTCACCGCCTCCACCCAGGACTGGTGCGGCCATAGTTGGTATCAGTTCAACCGCCGGGACGACCGCTACCATCATGAGGTCAGGTCCTATTTCCAAAAGAAAGCTGACCACAACGGTGTCGAGCAAGAGACAACCGCCTGGCTGGAGGAGGACCTTTTCCTCCAAATCCGGCTCGACCCGGAAAACCTGCCCGTTGGTCCCCTCAGCGCTATTCCTTCACCCTTTGTTCAAAGGCTCGGTCACCTCGATCCTCAGGCAGGTGCTGCGATAGCCGAGAAAACCGTCAATCAAACAAGCTCTACCTTCAAAATCCGGTACACCTCCATCGACCGAACTGTCACCATCGATTACGACACCACCTTCCCCCACCGCATCCGCTCCTTCGAGGAAACCCTCAACGGAAAAACAGTCACCAGGGCCAAACTCACTCACCTCAAAATTCTTCCCTACTGGGAACTCAATCGCCCCGGCGACCTCCACTTCCGCTCCCAGTTAGGGCTCCAACCCTGAGCTCATGCGCGTCGCCATCCTCCACTATCACTTTCAAAGAGGCGGCGTCACCAAAGTTGTCGAGGCCACCCTCCGGGCCTTGGCTGAGGACCAGAGCGACCACCAAATTGCCCTCTTTTCAGGTGGGGACCCAACCAATGAAGCGCTACCAGGAGTCCATCACGTTCCCGGTCTCGGTTATTCCGACTCCTCCCCAAACGACCCCGCCACCCTTCTGGACCGCTTCCAGAATACGGTCACCGAAGTCCTCGGAGCACCCCCCGACCTATGGCACATCCACAATCCAACTCTAGGCAAAAATGGGGCTTTTCCTGATCTCATCTCCGGCATCGCCGCCCGCGGAGACCGCATCCTCCTTCACCTCCACGACTTTGCCGAGGACGGCCGCCCCCAAAACTACCGCTTCCGCTCGGCCCATGCTTCCAACCCCGATCATATCTTCCCCCTCGGCCACGGGATCCACTACGCCGTCCTCAATCGCCGGGATCATCGTTTCCTCACCTCTGCCGGGCTTCCAACCGAGCAGTGTCACCTGCTTGCCAATCCCGTTGAATGCCCCTCGGAACCCCCGCTAGCCACCGGGATCCACCCGCCTCTCGAGTTCCTTCAGGGGCGCCATCTTCAGCTCTATCCAGTCCGCGCCTTGCGCCGCAAAAACCTCGGCGAGCTTCTCCTTCTCGCGGCCCTCTCCCCTGCCGGCTCTCTCTTCGCCACCTCCCTCGGCCCTACCAATCCCGCCTTTCAATCCACTTGGGAAAAATGGCAGGCCTTCACCAGCTCGCGCAAATTGCCTGTCCTTCTCGGCCTCAATCAGTCCGGCAGCTACCCATTCCTCCAACTGGTCGAAGCGGCCCGTGCGATTGTTACCACCTCCATCGCCGAGGGTTTTGGCCTCGGCTTTCTCGAGCCGTGGATCTCTAGCAAGCCAGTCTGGGGCAGAGACCTTCCAGAAATTACCACCGATTTTCTCGAGACCGGAGTTCGGCTTCCAAACCTCTACCACAGCCTCCCTATTCCCCATTCCTGGCTCGATCTACCCGCCCTCTATCAACGCTTTTCGATCGCCTTCTCCAAGCTTGCCGAGGCTTATTGCCTCCCCTCCCATGCCCTTTGCGATGCTTCTGGCTGGTCTCAATGGCTAGGAGAGGAAACCATCGATTTCGGAAAACTCGACGAAATCGCCCAAATGGAGGTTATCGATCAGATCATCGCCGAAAAGGTCGAGCCACCTCAGTCGCTCCGCCAAACTCTCATCCAACCACTGCCGGACTCCCAGCTCATCGCTCACAACCGATCCGTTATCGCCGCTTCTTTCTCACCTCAAAACTATTGCTCCCGTCTCCTTTTAATTTGGGAAAAAATTCTCGCCGACCCCCCTCCCGCCAAACTCGAATGGATCCCCACCCAACGATTGCTCCGCGCCTTCCTAAACCCGTCACACCTTTCTCTTCTTCAAATTTGATCCCCGATCCAACCTCATGTCGCCGCTCCTCCAGTCCATTCGAGAAAAAAGCTACCCGCTCACCCCCATCCCGACCGAGACCGAGGCAGTCCTCAAACCTCTTCCATCCATCCGAGCGGTAATCTTTGATGTTTACGGCACCCTCTTCATCTCCGGCGCGGGTGAAATAAGCCTCGGAGCAACCGTCGAGCGAGGCTCTGCCCTCCTCCAGTCCCTCCTCGCTTTCGTCAACCGCTTCGGTCCTCCCCTCACCACCAGACCTGCGCAAACGGAGCTTCCTTCAGATTGGACTCCCGACTGCCTCGAAGCCCATTTCCGCCACCTCGTCGAAGACGAACAAAACGAGCGTCGCCTCGACGGCATCGACTGGCCCGAAATCGATATCCGTCGTGTCTGGCGGCGGCTCATTGTTGACCTCAGTCTCTGCGACGAGGCCGAGATCTTCGGCCTGAACCAAGTCGTCGAGGAGTTGGCCCTCGATTTCGAGCTTCGAGTCAACCCGGTTTGGCCCATGCCAGAACTCGCCTCTACCCTTGCCGCCCTCCGCTCCCGGAAGTACACCCTCGGCATCATCTCCAACGCCCAGTTCTTCACTCCACTCCTCTTTAACGCCTTCCTCAAAGCCCCTCCCGAGGCCCTCGGTTTGGAGCCGTCCTACAGCGTCTGGTCCTACGAAATTCACGAAGCCAAACCCTCCACGTTCCTCTACGAATCCGTCGCCTCGGCCCTCGATCGTGGCTGCGGGATCGCCGCCGGAGAAGTCCTCTACGTCGGAAACGACCGCCGCAACGATGTCTACCCGGCCGACGCCGTCGGCTTCCGCACCGCCCTCTTTGCCGGGGACCGCCGCTCGCTTCGCTGGCGCCAAGGTGACGCCCTCGCCGGTACCACCATGCCGGACCTCGTTCTTACCTCGCTACCCGATTTGCTCCATTGCCTCCCCGGTTGTCCAGCATGAGCAACCGGTGCCAGAGAGTCGGCTTCACCCTCGTCGAGGTCCTCGCCGCCATTGCCCTCGGCAGTCTCACCCTTGCGGCAGCCGTCGCCCTCTACCTCTCCGTTTACCAAAACTGGGAAATTTCCCTCCGGGCCGCTACCCAGGAGAGCAGTACCAGCGCGGTTCGCCTCCTTCTCCAAACCGGACTCGACCGAGCCTCCGAGGTCTCCAATAGCACCCCCTTCGGTCTCAAGGTCCCCGGGGAACTACCCACGGGAGATCCCTCCTTCTTTTTTGCCGCCGAGGGTTCCCTCTTTGCCCTTCCCGAGCTCGGTCTACTCGACTGCTACATCACCATTGACCCCCGAACCAAAGGTCTCGTCTGCCTCCTCCAACCCTACATGCTTTCAGAGCCCTCTGGCAAACCCGCCCTCCTCACCCTTCCCCTCTTTGACCCGCCCCAACCCAACGCCGAGGAACCCGAGCTTCATTTCTGGTTCTATAACGCACGCTCCGACCGCTGGGAATCCATCGACCGGGTTCGTCAGTTTGGCAGCGACCTCACCTATCGGGGTGAAACCCTCTCCCTCATCGAAATTCGGCTCCCCGGCGAAGACTCCATCTGGCTGCGCTTGCCCGACCAGGGGCCCAATCCTGGTTCGAATCAGCCCGCGGGCTCGGAAGAAAACGCCTCCCCTCCTCCGCCCATACCCGAGCTCAACCCGAACGTCCCGATCCTCAACCCCTGATCCCCTTTGCAACCTAATGCCGCACCCCAAAACCTGTCTCCTCCCTACCTCCTTGAGGGACGCAGCATTCACCCTCGTCGAGGTTCTTCTCGCTCTTTCCCTGCTCGCCCTCGGCTCCTATGCCATCGTGGCCTCAATCGTCAGTTCTATCCAGGCCCTCAATGCCGATTTTGATACCGACCCCCTGCGCTACTGGGCCGAGAGGCAAGTCCTTCAGCTCGATCCCGACCAACTGGAGCGAGGCGATAGCCTGACCCTCCCCGACGATCGCAAGGTTACCTATCGGGCCAAAATCGAGGACGGACCCCTTCCCGACTTGATGGAATTCAGCCTCACCCTCGAAGTCGATGGGGAAACTATCGAGTTCACTTTCCTCCGCTACCTGCCCAACCGCATGGAACCCTCCACCCGCATCCGCCTCCAAGAACAGATGCAGGGGCTCCTCCGATGAAAAAGTTCACTTCACTGCCAGGAGGCCGAACGGTGTATTCGTTATATGAATACAAAAACCAAAACAATCCTTCCTCCGGCCGTCCCCACCCCTCCGCCCCCTCACCCCCGTCATCCTCCGGTGCCGTTCTCCTGATGGTGCTCGGATTCCTCGCCATCCTCTCCCTCCTCGTCGTTAAGGCCTCTCAAACCGCCTTCCGACACCTTGAAGAGCGTTACCTCACCGCTCGGGCGGGCGTCGCCGACGATGATATCCACTTTCAACTCTTTTCCGCCACCGAAGCCGCCATCGCCGCCCTGCAAGTCTTCCGCTCAACCAACGACGGGCTGTTCAACCCCACCGCCGAGGGCTGGGCCCAACCCCTCGAAACGCTCAATCTCTCGCTCGGCCAATCCATCCGAGTCACCGTTTCCGATTACTCCCATCGCATTCCCCTCCTCCTTCTGGACCGCGACACCCTCCGAGCCGCCTTGGTCGAGTTTGATCTCTCTCGCAGTGAGGCTGCCGAGCTGGCCGATACTCTCCTCGACTGGATCGACCCCGACGATATCGCCCTCCCTCGCGGAGGCGAAGCCCTCGCCTACCGCAATCTTCGCATCTTCGGCAATCTCCGCGTTCGTCCTCCCAACCGCGAGGTTCGAGACTTCCAATCCCTCTCCCTTATCCCGATCTACCGAGAGATCTTTTTTGCCCCAACTGCCGAAGCAGCTCAAAGATTGCAGTTTTTCCGCGACCATTTCACCTTGGATTCTCTTCCCATAAACATCAACGCCGCCTCTCCAGACACTTTGAAACTAATCGAATCCTTCAGCGACGTATCCTTTCCCGTCTCGATGCGATCCTCCCCCCAACCGGGAGACCGCCAGTGGAGGCCGGTCCTCCGCGAGCGGCTGCGCGGAGAAGTGCCCAGCTGGATCGCCACTGCCTCCCAGAGCGTTCTCATCCGTGCCGAAATTGAGCGAGGGGATCGCACCTTTTACCGCGAGGCTGTCCTCCGCACCCGAGGCGCCGCCGTGGAAAATCCTGTCCCCCTTCAGGTGCGCTCCGGCATTCTTCGCTCCACCTCTGCGGTTTCCCAAATCCCTTGAAATTCTTCAACCTTCAGTCACTCGAGCTCTCGCCGAAGGTTCAGCTCCTCCCCTCCGAGGCCTTTTACGTAGACGTCCTCAAGCTCCCTCAGGATCTCTCCCTCGAAGAGACTTTCCCCGCTGCACGTCTCGCCATTTCCGCAGCCTCACCCTACCCGGAAGACCGCCTCGCCAGTGGATTCTATCCCCTTGGCATTCTGGCCGGGCAACACTACATCCTCCTCTACGCGGCCTCCATCCGCCGCCTCGAAGCCCTCGGTCACCCCATCAACCCGGAGGCCGATTGGGTCATTCCGGCCTTCCTTCCCGCAGCCCTCTTCCTCAGTTCTGAAGATCAAGAACAGGTCGTCTACTCCCGCGAGGACCCCGGCTACCTCCTCGCCCGCAGAGCTGACGACCTTCAAGTCTTCCTTCACCCACCCTCCTGGCCCGCTAAATTCCTGCGCGAGACGCTTCGCGAGGAAAAGCTGCCCATCCCTTTTGACCAACCTACCGCTCGAGACCTCTCCCTCTCCCTCACTCGCGTCGATAAACACTGGCAACTTCGCAACCTCTCCGGTGCCGAACCCACCCTCCTTATCCCGCCCAGCCACCAAAAAGTAAGTGACTGTCGTGGCGAGGTCTTCGTTGGGGACCTCTGGCTCGCCGAGCGCCGATCATCCCGGATCCAGCGCATCTCCAAAGTCGCCTTTGCCCTCCTCCTCCTCTGCGCGCTTCTTCAAGTCTTGCTCGTTCCCATCTCCAGAAAGGTGGAATCCCTCGAGGAACTTCGCCTTGAGAAAGAGGAGCAGATTGCCGCCATGGATACCCGGCGCGATCTCGTTCTGCGCCTCGAAGGTCTTGCCGATGGTTCTGCCCGCCCCCTCAGGATTCTTGCCTTCGCCAACCAGTATCGCCCCGACTCTATCGAGTGGGACGAGGCCTTCGTCAAGGCCGACGGCACCCTCGAGCTCGAAGGCCGAGCCCCCGACATCCGCACCGTCAATACCTATGCCGAGAGCCTCCGCCAAAGCGGCCACTTTCTCGAAGTTCGCAACGAAGCCACCGCTCGGGAAGGCCGCATCGCTTTTTCGATCAATCTAGTCTACGCCGAGCAGCCCGAGTCACTTTTGGACCCCGCCCCACCAAGCGATGTCTCCGTCGAAGATTCGGAGGCATACCTCGACAGTAGCATTACCATCATGCCCACCGGTAATCGAGAACAGGCCCAGGCCCAAATCCCCTGAAGCCTTCAGTCCATTTAGCCCGTTCCAAAGGTTCCTGCCCCCCGCTTTTCCAACCCCTCCCTCAGTGGAAATCGTGCGATGCCCCCTCCGGCAATCCCACAAAGCTAAGGGGCTCCACCTTCTCTGCCACCACATTGGTTACCCCTCTCGAAATTTCTAAAAACCCCTCCACTCCGAGAAAGGCACTCTGCACGATCTTCAGCCGCTCACGCTCAAACAGATTTCTCCACACAACGATATTCGCGATCCCACTTTCATCCTCAAGGCTGAGAAAGACCACCCCCTTCGCCGTCCCCGGACGCTGACGGCAGATCACCGCCCCCGCCACTTTCACCCGCTTCCCGGCCACTGCCTGGCCCAGTTCTGCCGCTTTCAAAAATCCCGTCTCCGTCAATTGCTCCCGCACCTTCGTCAACGGGTGCCCGCCCACCGTCGATCCCGTCGTCGCAAAGTCCGATTCGATCCGCTCCAGCGGCGTCATCCCGGCTAGCGGTGAGGCAGCCTTAACTCCCGCATCCAGCAACGGCAACCAACCCTGCACCGACCCCGCCCGCTCCGTCCGCTCCTCCACCCTCCAAAGCGCCTCCCGACGATCCATTCCCCATCCGTTCAAGCTCCCGCTCTTTGCCAAAACCCTCAGCTCATCTCGGTTGAATTGCGTCCGGTCGCGAAAATCCTCTAACCCCGCGAAAGCCCGCCGCTCCCGCTCCTCCAGCATTGCCTCAATCCGGTTCCGTCCCACCCCGCGCAGCCCGTTCAGACCCAACCGAATCGTTGCATCATCCAGGATCGTACACTCCATCTGCGAATCAATCACCGAGACCGGAAGAAATCGGATCCCCCGCCGCTTCGCATCCTGAATCAAGGTGGCCGGCGAATAAAAGCCCATCGGCTGATTATTCAGCAACCCGGTGTAAAACTCTACCGGGTAGTGGCGTTTTAAGTACGCACTGGCATAGGCGAGGATCGCAAAACTGATCGCGTGGGACTCTGGAAACCCGTACAAGGCAAAAGAACTGACCGAGCCAGTCACCGCATCAATCACCTCTGGGCGATGTCCCTTTTTTCGCATCGCTGCCCGCAACTTCTCCTTGACGCGCTCCAGTCGCTCCGGATTTTTGCTAAATCCCAGCGCCCTCCTCAGCTCCTCTGCCTCACTCCCGGTAAAGTCTGCCATCACCATCGCCATCTTCAAAACCTGTTCCTGAAAAAGCGGTACACCCAGGGTCCGCTCCAGTACCGGCTCCAGATCCGGATGAATCGTGTCGATCTTTTCCCGTCCCGCCCGCCGCTCCAGATACGGGTGGGCCAGCTTACCCACGATCGGTCCCGGACGCACGATCGCCACCTCCACCACCAGATCGTAAAAGACCTTTGGCTTCAACCGTGGCAAAGTAGCCATCTGCGCCCGGCTCTCTACTTGAAACACCCCGATTGTGTCTGCCTTTTGCAGCATCTCATAGGTTTGTTCATCGTCCTTCGGGATACTAGCCAAATCCACCGGATGCCCCCGCTGCCGCGTCAGCTCCAACGCCTCCTCCAAAACCGCCATCATTCCCAGCCCGAGCAGATCCACCTTGATGATCCCCAGGTCCTCACAGTCATCCTTATCCCACTGCGCCACTACCCGACCCGGCATCGAAGCATTCTCCAGCGGCACCACCGCATCTAACCCCCCATCCGATAAAATCATCCCCCCCGAGTGCTGCCCCAGATGGCGCGGCAAGCCGTGGATCCGCTGATACAGATCGACCAGCGCCGGAGTCCGCGGATGGTCCCGGCGGATCCCTGCCTTCTCCAATTGCTCCTCCAGTTCCAGCGTGTGTCGATAATCACCCCGGTAGTGCAGGCTGGAAAAACGATTCAGGCACTCCTCCGGAAAATCGAGCACCTTGCCAATCTCACGTACCGCACTCCTCCCCCGGTAACAAATAACATTGGCCGTCATCGCTGCTCCCCTCTTGCCGTACCGACCGTATACCTCCTGAATCACCGCCTCCCGCTGGGTCCCGCTCGGCAGGTCCAGATCAATATCCGGCCAGCTTTTCCTCCCCTCGCTCAAAAAACGTTCAAAGAGAAGCTTTCCCCCCACTGGATCAACCGCCGTGATCCCCAGGCTATAACAGACCGCACTGTTTGCCGCACTCCCCCGCCCCTGCACCAGAATTCCCCGCTCCCGACAAAAATTCACAATGTCCCAGACGATCAAAAAATAACCACTGAACCCCAGTTTTGAGATCAACCTCAGCTCGTGCTCAATCTGGCTCCGCACCTTCGGAGTAATGCTCCCGTAGCGGTGCTCCGCCCCAAACCAACACATCTTCCGCAAGAAGCTGTCCATCGTCTCCCCCTCCGGCACCGGGTAGCGGGGAAAGGCATACCCCAAATCCCCCAGCGTAAACTCAATCCGCTCTGCCAACCGTGCCGTGTTCAGGATCGACTCCGGCAAATCTGCAAACCGCCTCTCCATCACCTCCGGCGATTGCACCGAACGCGCCGCATTGATCGACAACAACCTCCCCGCCGCCTCCAGATGTGTATGGTGTCTCAAACAAGTAAATACATCCGCCACTTTCCGATCCCCCGGCTCTGCGTAAGTCACTACGTTGGTTGCCAAAAGAGGAAGCTTGAAGACCTCCGCCACCCCCAATCGTAACCCATTCAACCGATCCTCCCCCCTCAGCCCATGCCGCTGCAATTCCACGTACAGATTACCCCTCCCGAAAATCCCCACCAGCTGCTCCATCGTCGTCTGCAGACGCGCTTTGCCCCCCAGGATTTCCGCCCGTGCCAACGGCCCATCCTCATCCCCGGTCAAAGCCACCAACCCCCCCGCATGGAACCGCAGGCGCTCCCAACTGATCCGCGCTTCGCCCTTGGCCGCTGCAATATGAGCCTCGCTCAACAACCGGCAAAGATTCCGGTAGCCCTCCCGCTTTTCCACCAGCACCGGCAGTACCGACCCATCCTCCATCTCCAGCTCGCTCCCCACGATCGCCCGTCCCCCTTGATCCCGCATCACGCGGTGGAAGCGGGGAATCCCGTACAAGCCATTGCGGTCACACAAGGCCGCTACCGGATACCCCTTGTCTAAAAAAGTCTCGGCCAACCTTTCCGGGCTTGAAGCTCCCCGCAAAAACGAGAAAGCACTCCGCCCGTGCAGCTCTACATAGCTCCCCATCCCTTTCAATCGTACATCCCCTCCAGCTCCCAGTTTCCCCCGCCCTCCTGTGCCAGACGATAGATTCCCCCCGCCACCGAAATATCCCACTCTACTCGGTTCCAACCCCCGCCTTCCCACCAGCTCCCGGAGTAAATCCACGGTCCCCTCACCGCCTCAATCAGCCCCGCCGGGTTCCCCTTCTCGATCCGTTTTGGCACTCCCCCATCCGCCACCACCTCCACCCTTCGCGATGGGCGAAAATGGCGCAGGGCCGGTCCCCTCACCTCATTCACTGGCAGGATTTCTGAGGTCCAGTTTCCTCGTCGCCAAACTTCCGCAGGTTTGTCCTCCTCCACCATCATCCCACCACCTCCTTCGTTTTCTTCACTTTTCTCAGCCCAAACCTCGGGGATATTTAACGAAAAAGCATCCCTCCCATGCGTATCCTCTGGGCAAGGACAACCACACCCCTCAGCCCCCAGCAACGCCCGCAGGCGCCCCAAGGTCTCGGCAAAGCAATGGGGATCACTCAGCTCGGGACGAAAGAGATCCCGCTGCCCTGCCGAAACCTCCCCCGGCTCCAGCTTCAGCCGGACCGCCACCACCGCCGTTTCCGTCCGCACCCCCTCCAGCCGGGTTTGCAAGACCGCAAAGAGCACGTCCACCCGACTGCTCGGCTCTGGCAGCGCGATCTCGCTAACCCAAACTGGCCCGCGCTCCTGGGAAAGTTCCAGCTTCAACGCGTTGGCCGCCTTCACCGCCGAGCCCATCTCTGCACAGAGAGTCTCTAACAACCTCCGGATGATGAATAGCAAAGGCTCGAGTCGCTCAATCGGTTCTTCCAACTCCAGGCCTGCCTCAAAGACCGGAGGCGGCATGTCCAACCGCAAGAGCCGACACCTCCTCCCGCTCACCTCATCGTGTGCCCGGCCACCCTCGGCTCCCAACCTCGCCACTACTGCGCTCCGGTCCAGAGCCCGAAAATCTGCCAACGTCCGCACCCCCCACCCGTCCAGAACCTCCAGCAGGCCCGGGATTCCTTCCTCCCCCAACGCCTCTGCCAGCATCGTCTCTGCGAGAAAATCCCTCAAATCAAACCGGCTCACACCCTCCCGAAATACCGTCTCCCCCTCCGTCAAAACACAAACCGGTGAGGCCCGGAGGGCTGCCACCCGTGCCAAAAACGGCGTCGGTCCCACCCCCGCCCTGGCCTGCAAACCGGCCTCTGCCAATCCCTCCACCACCGCTCGAACCGCCATCGGCAGCCCGCCCGCTTCCCGACCCATCGCATCGATCGTTACCCTTCCCCTGAGGGTCCTTTCCAACCTCGGCGCCAGGCTACTGCAACGCGCAAACAAAAGCCGCCCAGCCGCCTCCTCCGCCTCCTCCACCGGATGGAAGAGCTCCAAATTTGAACAACGTGCCAAAGCCTGAGCTGCACTCAGCCCCGGACGAACCCCCGCCGCCAGCGCTTGCCCATTCACTTCCATAATCCGCGACCTCCGCCCGTTTGATGCCACCAAAGCCGCTCCTCCAACTGCTGGCCCCGGTCGCAGCCTTTGCACCGCCTGCAAACGGAAACCCGGAATCTCTACCACCACGTACATAGCCTTGCCCTTCCCTGCCTCAAACCATCTCCCTCGCCAGAAACCGCCCCTCTTCCATCGAGGCTGTCTCCGTCAGCTCTTCCACCCCTACCGATTCCCCTGCCACCCGAAAGGCGATCCGCTCCAGTAAATGCTCCCTCGGAGTCTCAAAATCCTCCATTCGATGGCTCTGGCGCAAATACAACCGATAGTGTACCCCCTGCGCCAATGGCCTCGCTGCCAACAAAATCAAAATCACCCCCCTCGCCCCAGCCAACCGTTGCAACCGGTACCACTGGGCCGGACGCACCGACCGCCGGACCACTCGCTCAGGCAACCCGCGCAAATCCATCACTACCACCCCAAAATGCGGATCCCTCAAAAGCAAATCTGCCGCCCGGATCGTCTTCGGAGCATCCCCCGACCTTACCCAGAGAAACCCTTCCGCGCGCCGGTTTGGCTCCCAGGCCATCCGCGGATCAAAAGCATCCGCCCCATCCACCAAGGCAATCAACCTTCCCCACCTCCGCGCCGTGTCGATCAGGGTCCCAATCATTGAGGTCCCCCCACTGCTCGGAGCCGCCGCCACCCATTCCCCAAAACTCCCCGGCAACAATCCACCCCCCAGCACCGCATCCAGCCCCGCCAAACCCGTTTGGATCCTCGATCCTCCCCCCCGGAACGCCTGCGGAAAACGCCTCGCCACCTCCTTGCGCACGGCCGCAAAGGCATCACTTCGCGCCACCTGTTTCAGTGCAGGATCTTCCCCAACTTTCATAAGTGAACATTTGTTCACTATTAAAATCCATGTCAAGCTACTGTTTCGTTAAGCTTTACCAAAGACCCTTCCGCCCATTACCGCAGAAACTCAATCAGGAAAACCCACCTTCCCTCCACCCGGAGTTCACCCCCCTTCAGCCAAACCGATCCACAAAGCTAATCCCACCCCCTTTTACTCGCCCAAATCCGCCATCCGGTTCTTGACTAAAGAAAGCCAATAAGCATGATGCCGCATCTTTCAATAGACTCGGAATCCCTCCCCGAAGGCTGTTTCCATGCCCAAAGACCCAAAAGATACTCTTAACCTGCCGAAAACCGACTTTCCCATGCGGGCAAATCTCGTCGAGCGGGAACCCCTCCGCGTCGCTCATTGGGAGAAATCAGACCTCTATGCCCGCATTCAGGCGAACAACCAGGGCAAGCCACTTTTTGTCCTTCACGATGGCCCCCCTTTCACCAATGGCGATGTCCACATCGGCACTGCTCTTAATAAAACCCTCAAAGATGCCATCGTACGGTACAAGTCGATGCGTGGCTACCGGGCACCCTACCTCCCCGGTTGGGACTGCCACGGGCTCCCTATTGAGCATAAAGTCTCCCGCCAGCTCCGCGAAACCAACCGCCAGTTGACCACCGCCGAGCTGCGTCGGGAATGCGAAAAGTTCTCCCGCCAGTTCATCGAAACCCAGCGCGCCCAATTCAAGCGCCTCGGTGTCCTTGCCGACTGGGCCAACGAGTACAAAACCCTCAACCCCGAGTACGAGGCCACCATCCTGCGCACCTTTGCTGCCTTCGTCCGCCAGGGCCTCGTTTACCGAAGTAAAAAACCCATCTACTGGTCCATCCCTTGCGAAACCGCTCTCGCCGAGGCCGAAATCGAGTACCGGGACCACGTCTCGCCCAGCATCTACGTCGCCTTCAAGGTTACCGATCCGCGTCAATCCGGCCTCCCGGCCAATACGGAAATTGTCATCTGGACCACCACCCCTTGGACCATCCCGGCCAATCTCGCCATCGCCCTCCATCCCCGCCTTCAATACCTTACCCTCCCCTACCAGGGCCGCAATCTCCTCGTTGCCAGAGACCTCGCTCCCCAGCTGGCCTCCCTCCTCGAAATTGAGGATCTCTCCCCCTCGCAGCCAACCTTTCTCGGCAGCGATCTTGAGGGCGTGCAGACTGTTCACCCCTTCATCAATCGGCCCAGCCCCCTCGTTCTCGCCGACTACGTCACCACCGAGACTGGTACTGGTTGCGTACACACCGCCCCCGGTCACGGCATGGAGGACTACCTCACCGGCCTCCGTTACAACCTGGAAATCTATTGCCCGCTTGACGACCAGGGAGCCTACCTCGACGACGGGTCCATCCCCGCCTCCCTCGTCGGCAAATCCGTCCTCGAGACTGACCAGCAAACCTCCCCAGCCAACCGCGCTGTCCTCTCCCTCCTCAAAGAAACCGGCTCCCTCCTTTCGGTTAAAAAATACCACCACTCCTACCCCCACTGCTGGCGCTCCAAGACCCCGGTTGTCTTTCGCGCCATGGATCAATGGTTTGTTTCCCTCGACCGAGACGGTCTCCGCGATCAAGTCCTCACCAACCTTCAAAAAGTTCGCTGGGAACCTTCTTGGGGCGAAAACCGGATTCGTGGTTCCGTCGAGAATCGCCCCGACTGGTGCATCAGCCGCCAGCGCGCCTGGGGTGTTCCCATCCCTGCCTTTTTCGACCCCGCCTCCGGCGACTGCCTCCTCGACCCCGAGGTCATCGAGGCCCTCGCTGGGAAAGTAGCCCTCCACGGCACCTCCATCTGGTTTGAGCAGGATGCCGCTCAACTCCTCGACGGCATCCCCCTCCCCGCTGGCTGGCAAGATCGAGACCTCGTCACCGGTAAGGACACCCTCGACGTCTGGATCGATTCCGGTTGCTCCCACCGCGCCGTTCTTCAGAACCACCCCGATCTCCACTGGCCTGCCGATCTCTACCTTGAGGGCAGCGATCAGCACCGCGGCTGGTTTCAGTCCTCCCTCTGGACTGCCACCATCGCCGATCGCGCAGCGCCTTACCGCCAGATCATCACCCACGGCTTTGTCGTGGGCGGAGACGGACAAAAAATCTCCAAATCCGATGGAAAACCCCAGACTGCCGATGGCTACGTCAACACCTTCGGCGCCGATGTCGTCCGCCTCTGGATCGCCTCCGAGGATTTCCGCAACGACATTCCCGTCTCCGACGAGATCCTCAAACACGTTTCCCAAACCTACCGTCTCATTCGGAACAGCCTCCGCTTCCAACTCAGCAACCTGTACGACTTCGACCCCGCCCAGGACCAGGTCGACCCCGCCGACCTCGATCCTCTCGATCAGTGGGCTCTGGCTGAAACCACCAAACTTGTCGTCGCCGTCACCGCCGCCTACGACCGCTTTGAATTCCATCGAGCCTACCAAGAGATCAATCGTTTCTTCTCCAATACCCTCTCCGCAACCTACCACGACATTCTCAAGGATCGCCTCTACACCCTCGCCCCTCAACACCCTCTCCGTCGGTCCTCCCAGACCGCCCTGCACGAGATCCTCTTCACCGTCTCACGGCTCCTCGCCCCCCTCCTCCCCTTCACGACCGATGAGGTCTGGTCCCACGGCTTCGAGGGTCGCGACCTCGGCGAGGACTCCATCCACCTTCAGCCCTGGCCCGAACCCATTCTCGCCCGCATTGAGCACCCGTCGGCCCAACACGTCTCGGCTCTCCTCAATTTCAAAGCCACCCTAATCAACGAGCAGCTCGAGACTCTTCGAGTGGAAAAAAAGATCGGTCAGTCTCTCGACGCCGCACTTGAGATCTTCGTCAGCCCCGATCACCCCGCCTGCCGGGCCCTCGAAGAACTCGAGGAAAAATTACCCGAACTTTTTATCGTTTCGTTGGTCAAAGTGGTTCGTTCCGATCATACCGCCGTACGTGCCCAGCCTGCCTCCGGGATCCGTTGCCCACGCTGCTGGCGCACCGTTTCCCATCTGGTCACCAACCCGGATCCCGATGCACCCGAGGTTTGCTCCCGATGCGCAGAAGCCCTTGAAGCTATCGCGGTCTCTTAATCCTCATTCTAGATTTTCCCTTCCCATGCCCAAGAAAGTTTCATCACCCGCCAGCAAAAAAGGAGCCACTCCCAAAAAGGCTACCCAAAAAACAGCCCCAACCAAGAAAGTCGCTGCAAAGAAGGCCCCTGCCGAAAAAGCAGCCTCTGTCAAAAAAACGGCCAACAAAACGGCCAACAAAACGGTCAACAAAAAAGCCCAAAAAAAGGCACCCGCAAAGAAAGTTACCCGCAAAACCGCTGGAGCTTCAGCTGGCTCGGCTAAGAAGAAAGCTGCCCCCGCTACGGCAGCTAAAAAGACCACCAATGCCACGGCAAAGCGCTCGGTCTCCAAGTCCCCCGCTGGAAAGGCCCCCTCCGGACGCTCCAGCACCCCCAAGCCCACCGCCGCCGAGCACGGCACCCTCTCCCTTCGCCTCACCGCCGCCCTCTCCAAAGTGTCCTCCAGCCAGGTGGAAACCGACGGCGAGGAAAAAAGAGGAGGTCCTGCCTTCTTCACCCTTGAGGATGTCCGCGAAATCATTGCCAACCGCCGCAATGACGAAGACCCGATCGAAGAGACGGTCGTCGTCAGCAAAAAATCTGGTACCGAAGCTCACGCCCCAACGACTCCCACCCGCCCAAAGCAATCTTTTGGCGCCGTCTCAATGGCAGACATTCTCGGATTCAACCCCTTCGAAGAAAAGCCAGCCGTCAACCTGCGTGAGGACGACACCATTCCCAAAAAGTTTGCCGACTCCTATAAAGCCCTCATTGAGCTTCGCGAATCGGTCGAGGAAGGACTCAACCGCCATTCCAAGGAGAGCCTCGGCATCTCCAATCGCGACGATAGCGGAGACCTCTCCAGCTACTCCCAACACATGGCCGATGCTGGCACCGAATCCTTCGAACGCGATTTTGCCCTTAGCCTTGTTTCCAGCGAGCAGGACGCCCTTAAAGAAATTGATGAGGCCATCGAACGCATCCGCAACGGCACCTACGGGATCTGCGAGATTACTGGCAAGCCAATCAGCAAAGAACGCCTAAAGGCCGTGCCTTTCGCCCGCTATTCCGTCGAGGGGCAGATCGAAATCGAGAAGACCCAGCGCCGTCGCATCGAACGTGGCGGAATCTTTTCCACCTCCGCTGAAGACCTCGCCAACTTCGCCGAGGAAGACATCGACGAGTGAGCAACACCGTGGAGTCTCCAGAACCTTCCCCTACAGCGGGAGCCGGTACCAATCCAGTTACCCACAACGAAGGCGTACCACGCCCTTCCTACCGCATCCTTCTCCTCCTCGCCTCCATCTCCTTTATTCTCGATCAGGTCACCAAATGGATGGTCATTCGCGAAATACCCTACGGTACTTACTTTTTGGATACACTGAGCGAGCTCGCACCAGTCGAGATCATTTCCGACCGGTTTTACCTGGTCCACATCGGTAATCGGGGAGCCGCCTGGGGCATCCTCAGTGGACAGAGCACCCTCCTCGCCATCCTCGGTTGTGCAGTACTTGCCTTCATTTATTTTCAGCGCGAACAGCTCGGTCTCCGCAGACCAACCCTTCAACTTTCGTTCGGCTTTTTGATCGGCGGTATCCTCGGTAACCTCGTCGACCGCTTTGTGCACGGCCACGTCACCGACTTTCTCGACGTTCATTTGCCCGCCCTTCCCTTCCTCGGTTTCGGCGGTTATCGCTGGCCAGCCTTCAACCTTGCAGATTCCTTCATCTTCACTGGAATCGCCCTCTACCTCATCTACTCCTTCTTCTTTGAGAAAAGGACCCCTAAAGAAAAAGTCCAAACTTCCGAGGACTAAATCATCCCTCGCTGCCCGGTAAGGTGTCGGTGATTGCCAATATCCAAAACACCCCAACTCCCCACCCTACGCCCCAGCAACCCCCTTTTTTCGACTTCCAAAGGCCTTCACCAGGTTTCTCAATTGTCGGTAATGGAAGAGTCGCCCCATCAGCCGCACGACAAACTTTTCAAGCTCGGCTTTCGAAACCCCGTCAACGCAGCTGAGTTTCTCCGGCACCAAATCCCCGCCGAACTTGCCGCCGTCATTGATTGGCAAAGCTTGGCATCGCAACCCGGCACCTACGTCGACTCTCAATTCCACAACAGCGAAAGCGATCTACTCTTCCGCGCTCACACCAACGAGGGGGACATTTCCCTCTACCTCCTCTTTGAACATCAGAGGGATTACGATCCATGGATTCCCCTTCGGCTTCTCCGCTACATGGTCCGCATTTGGGAAATGCAGTTGAAGGAGGGATATCGTTCTCTCCTCCCCATCATCCCCGTCGTTGTTGCACAAAATGAGCACCATTGGGAACTTCAGGAAAACTTTGCCGCTCTCTTTCCCGCCGCCGTGGGCCAATCCAGAGATTGGCAAGCTTTCCTGCCTGATTTTCTCTTTTGCCTGGTCCAGTTGGCCGACCTCCCCTTCGACCGTATTCAAGGAACCTCCGAGGGCATTCTGACGATGAGGATTCTCAAGGCCGAACGAGAAAACCAACTCCTTGCCGATGCAGTTTGGGACGAGTCTATGATCCGCAGCCTCTCCCACGGATTCTTTGAACAACTACTTAACTATATCGGCCTGGTTGGTCAGATTGACAAACCTGCCTTTTTGAAGAAACTCGAATCAATCGAGGATCCTGAAATCAAAAGCGCCATGAGCACACTCGCACAACAATTTCGTCAGGAAGGCCGTCTAGAAGGGGAGCGCTTGCTCTTCCAGCGGCTGCTCGCTCGCAAATTCGGAGATTTGGATTATCCAACCCTCGAAAAGTTGAACC
>DAISIK010000003.1:57100-63726 GCA_036822055.1 Puniceicoccaceae bacterium | reverse complement strand
AAGCTTGGCATCGCAACCCGGCACCTACGTCGACTCTCAATTCCACAACAGCGAATGCGATTCACTTTTCCGACCTCATATAAGGCACAAAGGAGGGTTGGGGTCCCTCTATGTCGGGGTAATTGTCCCCTATCCCGTAATGGATTCTAAATTATGTCTATCCACCTGGAGAGAAAGTTGTCACCCGCTTGAGAGTGCGTAAAACAGCCAATCAAACCCATGAAACGCATCCCCGGTGAACGCAGGGAAGCCAACCTCGCCAAAATGAAGTGGCCGGATTGCCGACCCATTGCCGAGATTGCCTTTTAGGAAGGTATCAGCACGACCACTCTTTACGATTGGCGCCGACCAACGCGGTTGCAGGGGCGGCTTTTGCCCGATCATGATGACAACCCGGAGGCATGGTCCTCCCAAGACTGATTCAATGCCGTCATGGAAACCGCCGTCCGGAATAAAGCACAGCTCTCTGTGTATTATCGGCGTCACGAGCTATACTTGAGCAAATCACACCTTGGCCTGAGGCCTGTTGTGCCCTCGCCAGCGATTATGAGGCCTTGCAACGCTCTGAGTTGGAACGTTTACAAATGCAGGACCGCCCTCCCCTCAACGCCCTCAGCCACCAGGAGCGGGCAGATGAAATTCTGCCCTATTACAATGGCCCGTAAAACGCGTCCAAGCTACTCATACCGCCACCGCCTCAAACCAAGACTGGTACTCGATTCTCACCTTGCTACCATCCCCCATCGCCGGGCGCTTCTACAAGCTCTATATCATCCTTGTTAACGGCGGCAAAAGTCTGATTCATTATCGGCGATACAAAATTTACTCACCAAAGAAAAGCGAGGCCGGTTGGGGTAGAAAAAAGCCCCATTGATGCTCGCTCTCGAGCGCCGCGAGTCTCAGATTGTGCTGAGCTATCCGCTTGCTCGGGGAACCGGCACCATGCTTGATGGCTCAGATGCTAGTTGCTTGCAGGGTTATTTCCCCCAACTCGCTCTACGAGCCAGACAAAGGGAACGCCGGCCAAGGCTCCAGACTCCCATTGATCTGCCCCTGCGAGCAACTGTAGTCAGAGACTCGCAGGAGACTTTCCCAAAATACCAACCTGAATTACTTCGAGGCGTTTAAGCTCTCAATCACCGAATCGGTAATGTCAAAGTCTGGGTCGACGTAAACAACAAAGTTCGCCTGGGCATTGAGGACCAGAGTTGCCTTTTTCGTTTTGGCGATCCCTGCCACTACGCCACGGATGTCCTCCATATGCAGTGCAATCAGGTTTTGCTTCCGCTGGTTCAAGGTTTGCTGGGTCCGAGCCCTGAACTTCTGAGCATCTTGATTCTTATTTTGCAGCAAGGCCGTGATCCGCTCGGCTTCACCCCGGGCTTCTTCTTTCTTTTCGTCGGTCATTGAAGGGCTCTTGATAACGGCCACCAGACCTTCGAGTTCTTCCTGGAGGGTACGCATCTCAGCCAAGAGGTTCTGCATCTCCTCATCAGCCTTTTCCACCCGCTTGGAGAAAGCGTCCTGGGCCTCCTGAACCTTGTAGTACTCGTTGAAGACTCTCTCTAAATCGACGGTGACCAGCTGAGGTACCCCCTGGCCGAAAGAAAAACTTGCACTTCCAATGAGGAGGAGGAAGAGAGCGATTGGGTTATATGATTTCATAGTAGGTTGTTTGTAGGTGAAAGCCTTTTGGTCAGCCAGTTTAGAAGCGTGTTCCGAAGGAAAAATTAAACTGCATATCGTCGTCGGTTTGATCGTCGGTGGTAATCGGAAATCCGAAATCGAGTCGCATCGGTGCGCCCAGTACGAAAATCCTCAGCCCAACCCCGTAGTTGTCGTTATAATTATCGGGGCTGAAGTCCCAATCGTCCGCATTGACAAATCCCCAGTCGTAAAAGAAGACAATCGCCAGCGGCTGGGCGAGGAGGAAGCGATACTCCGCGCTGAAGTAAGCGTAGGAGTTTCCACCGATTGGCTCACCGAGATCATCCTTGGGACCCACGTCGCGGAACGAAAACCCGCGCAGCGTGCTGGGTCCGCCGAGGAACCATCGGTCGAAAAAGGGTACCGTTTCGGAGTCGCCATAGGGCACTAGCGCTCCACCTCGCAAGAAAACCGAAAAGGTCTGATCAAGGGCATCGAAGGTCGGGAAAAAATGAGAGTAGCGAAGCTGACCTCTCCAGTAATCCACGTCCCCTCCCAGGTAGCCACCCGCAACAAAGCTGTCTGCCGAAATGCGGTTTCCTCGTCTAGTCAGAATAAAGCGGTCTCGAGTATCTCTCACCAGAGTGATTCCGACCTTGGAAACCAGCTTCGATCCCTCCTCATCCCGAATCGCCGACGAAGCAAAACGGCTTACATTCTCAATCTCTACCTGCTCCAGTCGATAACTCAGGCGCCCTTCAATCAATTCGATCAGGCGACGCCGCAGGTAGACCTCGAAGCCGGTGCGGGTCTCATCGTAGAGGCGGCTATTGAACTCACTGGCTGTGCGGAAGATTTCAAAGCCAAAGGCCAGGCGCTTCTCAAAGAGCCATGGTTCCTCAAAAGAGAGGACGATCTCACTGCTCCGACTCCCGAGCTGAAAGCGGAGGCGGAACTTCTGGCCATCTCCTTGAAAATAGGAGCGCCAATTGAAAAGATCGAAATTACTCTGGCTAATTTCCGCAAAAAAGACCGCTCGCTCCAACGAACTAAATCCAGCTCCAAAGGTCAGGTTTCCGGTTCGTCCCTCCTGCACGATGACCCGTAAATCTTTTCGATTGGGGATCTGGGTCGACTCCGGGGTCACGATGACACTCTCGAAGTAGCCGGTGTTTTCCAGGCGGATTCTGCTGTTTTCCATCCGTACGAGGTCAAAGACATCTCCGGGTTGAAGGGCCAGCTCCCGCAGGATGACAATGCTCTTACTCTTGGTGTTGCCCTGAATGTTGATGGCCTCCAGGAAGTACTTCTCACTCTCACGAATCTCGTACTTAACATCGATCGCTCCAGTAGTCAGGTTGGGGGTCCGGTCTGCCCGTACGAGCGTCTCCAAATAACCGCGCGACCCGTAGAAGTTTCGAATCGCCCCGCGGTCGGCCTCTACCTTGGCGGGAGAAAAGGTCGAGCCGGGGAGCAGCTTCAACTCGCTGACTAACTCCTCGCTTGAGAAGAGCTGGTTTCCCGAGACCCCTACCGTCCCGGTCTGGTACCGCCTACCCTCGCGAATGTTAATGGTGAGGGCTACCCGATTCGGTCTCGGGTAGGTGATTTCGATTCCCGACTCCGGAATTTCTACGTCCAAAAAACCTTCGTTTCGATAGAGCGTCAACAGACTCTGGATGTCCTCGAACAGATCTTGGTCGGTAAATTTCCCTTTACCTGTGATCCAGGAGAGCCAGACGCTCCACTTCTTAATCTGCAACGCCTTGCGAAGCTTGGAAGATTTGATCGAGTCGTTGCCTTGAAAGCGGATGTCGGAGACCCGAATGTTTTCCCCTTCTGAGATACGGAAAACCACTTCGCCCCGCCCGGTTGCCTCATTGAGGGTCAAATCATAATCAACCCTGGCATTGGAGAAACCCTTGGTCGCGTAGAACCGGGAAATGGCATCCGCATCTGCCTTAATGTTAAACTCATCGATGAAGTTGCCCTCAACGGTCGAGATCTCCGAGCGGAGCCTTGCACTGCGGTAAGAGTCATTTCCCTCAAAAGAAATCGAAGCGATCCGATACTTCGGGCGGACGTTGAAGATGACCTTGAGCTGATCCTCGCCGAGCTCCTCCAGAGAGACGGAGATGAGATCAAAGAGCCCGGTCCGATAGAGCGAGCGTATCGACTGATCAACGACAGCCTGATCATAAAACTGCCCCTCCGAGACTTGGATATTCCCCCGAATGTAGGGTTCGCTCACATTTCGGTAACCGTCATAACGGATCTCGACCGCCTCGATAACTGGGGTTGCCTGGCCTGGTGTCTGGCCCCAAAGGCCGGAACTGCATAGAACGCAATTGAGAAACAGAAGGGGGGCAAAAACACCTCGATGGGCTTGAAATATCATCCTGAGAAAATGCAATTCCCGTCAGCTTGGGAAAAACTTTTCTCGGGATCAATCGCCTAATCGAATCGTTTTCCCAATCCCTGCCAGGCGCCTCGCGCCCTCCGGTTCAGTGCTCGGCTGAGACTACCCCGGAAACACGTTATCCCCCACCCCTCAAATGGGCTCCATGCTAGAAATTTATGTTTTTCTGCTCGCGCTCGCTATTAGCAAACATCACTGAAGAGGGATGCGTATTGAAAAAGATTCCATGGGCGAGTTGCCCGTCTCGGAGGACGCTCTCTTCGGAGCTTCGACCCAACGGGCGGTTCTCAATTTCCCGATTAGTGGCCATCAGATGCCCGAGGCTTTTATCAAGGGAATTGCCACGGTCAAACTGGCTTGCGCTCGAGCCAACGAGGATCTCGGCCGCCTCTCCACCGAGAAAGCGGATCTGATCACCCGCGCCTGCGATGAGATCATCGCCGGACAACACCACCATCATTTCCCAGTCGATGTTTTCCAAACCGGCTCCGGAACTTCTACAAACATGAACATCAACGAGGTGGTTTCCAATCTGGCCTGCACCTTTACGGGCAACCCGATCGGCTCGAAGACACCCATCCACCCCAACGACGACGTCAACCTTGGCCAGTCCTCCAACGATATTGTTCCCACTGCTCTCCACGTCAGCGTAGCTTGCGCTCTGCAGGAAAAACTCATCCCCGCCCTCACGGTTCTCGCCGAAGGTCTGGAAGCAAAAGCCGCCAGCTTCGCTAGCGTCGTCAAGATCGGGCGCACCCATCTCATGGACGCCACCCCACTCACCCTCGGGCAGGAGTTTTCCGGCTACGCCGCCCAGGTCCGCAAGGCGATTGTACGGACGCAGAAAGCGATCACCGCGCTCACCGAACTCGCCATTGGGGGAACCGCTGTGGGTACCGGCATCAACTGCCACCCTGCTTTCCCGGCCAAGGTCGCTAAACTTCTCACCGAGCTCACCGGCATCGCCTTTCGCGAGGCAGATAATCATTTTGAGGCCCAGGCGGGTCGTGATGACTCCGTGGAAGTGGCCGGGCTGCTCGCCACCATCGCTTCCAGCCTGACCAAGATCGCCAACGACATTCGCCTGCTTGGTTCCGGACCCCGTTCAGGTCTCGGGGAAATCTCCCTTCCATCCACCCAGCCCGGCTCCTCCATCATGCCGGGCAAGGTCAATCCGGTGATGTCCGAGATGCTCGTCCAGGCCTCCATATATGCTATTGGATTGAGCAATATGGTCGTGCTTTGCGGGCGGGACGGTCATTTTGAACTCAACGTAACCATCCCCCTCATTGCTTACGCCCTCCACGAGTCGATCTCCGTCCTGGCCAACGGGGCAGCTACTTTTGATGAGAAGTGCGTGCGCGGTATCCAGGCCAATGAGGAAACCTGTAAATCCCTCGTCGATCGATCGCTCATGCTGGTAACCGCCTTGAATCCATTTATTGGATACGATAATGCTGCCAAGGTCGCCAAGCGGGCTTTTCAAGAGAATAAGACCCTTCGGGAGGTCGTCCTTGAGGAGAAACTGCTCGACCCGGCCACCCTCGACAAGGCGCTCGACCCCGTGAGCATGATTTCGCCCAGCGCCTGACCGGCTCTCAGGGTGGATTGCCTCGCCCCGGGGGACTTCGCAGAACTCGATTGGCCAATCCAGGTACCGAGGGCGGGTCTCCCCGGTTTGCCAAACCGGATTCCTGGCGACTCATCTGAGATGCCCGAGCGTATTGTGCGTTCAAGATTCGGTCTGCCGAAATCTTGAACGACCTCCTTCTACGATCCACAGAGAAAGGGTTTAAGGAGCAACCAAGCGGTGGTTCCAACCATCAACTTTATCGTTGACGCCCGCTTCTTAATCGCCAACCATTTGCAATAATGACCCGATCAAGAGTTATACCCACCTTACCGTTTTTGCAGAAAATGATGGCACAGGGAGCCGTCCTTTCGCTGTGCGCCGGGATACCGTTAGCAGCCGTCGAGGGCTTTACCACCGGTCAGGATCCAGTCGAGATCGATTGGGTTAGCGGGGATGGTTTCGTTCTTTCTTCGCCAGATGGCAGCGTTCGGCTGTTTCCCTCGATCAATTTGGCCGGGGTTGTCGGCGACAGTACTGCGGACGACATTACCTCGCTCCAAGGTGGCGAACACGATCCCGACGATACGGGCCTCGACCTCCAATTTCTCGAGTTTTCAGGAACGCTCCTTATCGGCGATTTTCTCTCCGGAACTGCCATTTATGCCCTTCATCTCGAAGATGACGACTCTTTCGAGGGGGAATTCGAGGAGGTCTACGCTGCCATCCACGATCAGGCAAAAAACAACGGGATCCGGGCAGGTCGCTTCCTCAACCACTTCGGGAGTCTGAACTCCGTTCACCAGCACGAACGTTCTTTCGTCGATACCCCAATCGTCCTCAATCGTTTTCTGGGTGAGGGAGGTCTTCGTACCGAGGGGGCAGAGGTCCTCCTCGGCGTCCAGAATCCCAGATCGGGATTAGCCTTTGCCTTCGCCGTCGGCCAGGCTGCCGCCCATGACCACGATCACGACGACGATCATGACCACG
>DAISIK010000003.1:0-57000 GCA_036822055.1 Puniceicoccaceae bacterium | reverse complement strand
ACGATCATGACCACGGGCACGATGGTGACCACGACCACGACCATCATCACGGCGGTGACCACTTCGAAGAGGATGCATTTCTCTTTGAGGACACCTTTGCCTCCGCTCGCCTGCTGGGGCGCTGGCACTACAATGACTTCCACCGCTGGTCGCCGTTCATCGGAATCGCAGCTGGTGAAAACGAGGCTGGCAAGACCAACTACATCTTGAACATCGGGACCGAGTACAATTGGTCGGAAAATGGTTTTGAGCCGGGCGGTCGCAGCTTGACCTGGCGGACCGACTTCTATTGGCGTACCCTCAAGGCGCGGGATCACGGTGAGGATCACGACCACGAAGATGAAGACGACCATGATCACGGAGGAAATGGTGGCGACTCCATCGACACCTCAGAGTTTGGCTTCTTCACCGAAGCAATCTACCGACCCAACCAGAAGCTCGACCTCGGTGGCAGGCTCGATTACGTCTCCGGTTCCTCCGAGGCCGATCTCGACGAACGCTGGAGGATCTCACCAGCCGCCACCTACTACCTTACCAAACAGCGCAACGCCCACCTTCGCGCTCAATATAACTTCGACATTCTTCCCGACGACGAGGAGCACAGCGTCTGGATTCAGCTCTCCTTCTCCTGGGGGGCCCATATCCACTGATTCTCCTCGGGGATTCCTGTTCAATGAAGAAACTTTCCACAGCCATTCTGGCCCTCTTCGCAACCGTCTCCTGCCTCTCCGGGAACATCAAAATTGCCACCCTGCACCCGCTCATCGCCGATCTGGCTGGAAGGATTGGTGGCGACCAAGTGACGCTCTTTCAGATTCTCGACAGCTCGGATGATGTCCATATTTTCGAACCCAAGCCACGGGATTTTGCCCTTATCTCGGAGGTAAAGCTCATCCTCATTTCAGGCAAGGGTCTGGAAGCCTCTTACTTGAACAAGCTGACGGACAACCTGAGCAGCGTTCAAAAAGTAGTGGACGTCGGGCGAACGATTCCCTCCCTTCTCTTCCAGCAGGAGAATGCAGATCATCACCACCACGGCCATGATCACGCCGGCCACAGTCACGGCGTCCTTGATCCCCACTGGTGGCACGATGTGCAGCATATGCGGCGCGCTGCACGAACCATTGAGCAGGCTCTGAGCGAGGCTGATCCCGATAATCGGGCCCTCTATCGGTCGCGGAGCAAAGCGTTGCGCGATTCGCTCAACGATTTGGACCGCTGGGTTCGCTCTGAAGTCTCTTCGGTCCCGAAAAAGAACCGCATCATCGCCTCAGCCCATCACTCGTTTGGCTACTTCTGCGCTGCCTATGGTTTCGAGGCGGTCCCCATTCAGGGCATCAGCCATCAGGAAATGCCGGGACCCAGAACCCTTGCAGCCATCATGGATAACATTCGGAAGTCGGGGGTCCCGGTTGTCTTCTACGAGTCCTCGGTCAATCCCATCCTCGTCGAACGGGTTTCAAGAGAGGCCAAAGTAAAGCTGGCTGGCCCGCTTTACCCGGGTGGCACCGGTATCCCGGCGGATTTTTCCTACGAGGACCTCGTCCGCCACAACGTCGGGACCATCGTTTCGGCACTTGCCACGGCTCAGTAAGGTTCTAAACGTCTGAACTGGTGAGGAACTGGCCGCCCCTTCAGCTTGTAATTTTGGCACTTCTATTTGGGATCTCGGGATATTGGCTCCATGCCATTCTCGCTCCTACTTCAGAGGCTGGGTCCCCAATGTCTACCGGCCCAACTCCAGACCCCACTCCGGAGGAACTATTCATTGAGTGGGAAGCCACTGCTGCCGTTGAGGAGCTTCGGTTGACGTTTCACGGCTCTGCCGATGGAACCGTAGTCCTCCCCTACCCACCCCAGCGCGGGGAAACCTTGCTTGACCGCGCAGGGAGTGAGAGTCTTCGTGTGGAGATCGTCTTCCCAGCCTCAACTGAAACTCCCGTCGCCGTCCGCTTCCGCCTTGAACGGGATGCCCGGCCCGCAATGGAGAAAACCTTGTGGCTCTCTCATCAAAACCAGGGTCGGCTCTCCTTCACTCTTGATTGAAGATTACCAGCAATCCGTCCATGGACCACCCTCCTCAACCCGAGGAAATTGCCATCCCTCCCCATGCCGGGTCTCGTTCCTTGGCTTCCTCCAGGGCAGATCCGGAGCACCGTTTGGAGGTCATTGATCTCCACGTCCACTACGGTTCAATCTGTGCCCTCTCAGGAGTCTCCCTTGCGCTGCGGCCCGGAGACCTTTGCGCCCTTCTCGGACCGAATGGTGCAGGGAAGAGCACCCTTTTAAAGACCTTGGCTGGGCTGGTCTCCAAGCCGAGTGGCAAAATCCTTTGGAGGGGAGCTCCTCTCACTCCGGCCGTCCGCCAGAGGGAATTCGCCTATCTTCCCCAGCGGGAGGAGGTCGACTGGAACTTCCCCCTCTCAGTGCGAGGGTTGGTCGAAATGGGACGCTTCCCTATCCTGAAATCCTGGCGCAGGTTTCGCAGAGCCGACCATCAAGCCGTTGATCAGGCCCTTGACTTGCTCGACCTCAGGGAACTCGCCGATCGCCAGATCAGTGAACTCTCTGGAGGCCAGCAACAGCGGGCCTTCCTCGCCCGCGCCCTGGCCGGAGAGGCCAAGGTTCTGCTCCTCGACGAGCCTTTTGGCGGTCTGGACCAGGAAGCGACGAAGCGCCTCAACCAGGTCCTCCGGCAACTTGCAGATCGCGGGCACCTCGTCCTCACTTCGATTCACGAGGTCGGTTCAATCCAGGAGCACTTCGACCTCGCCCTCCTTTTGCGCACCCAACCAATTGCCTTTGGCGAGGTCTCGGAGGTGCTGCGTCACTATCTCTCCAGCGAAGCCGCCCCATGAATGAACTTCTTGCCCCCTTGCAGCATCCCTTCCTTCAGCGCGCCCTTTGGACTGCTCTGGTGGTGGGATTTGCCAACGGATTTCTCAGCGGTTACATCGTTATCCGCCGTTCTGCACTGGTCGTCGGTTCGATGTCCCATGCGCTTCTGCCGGGCATTGCTCTGGCGGTCCTGATTGGTGGCCTGAGTGCCGCCACGGCCTTTCTTGGCGGGTTGTTTTCAGCCCTCCTCGTCGGCATTGGTGCCTTCTTTCTCTCGCGGACCTCCCGGCTGGATGACGGGACCGCTCTGGCCGTTCTCTACACTGGTGCCTTTGCCGTTGGTCTACTCCTGATCGAGGTCATGCCCATCAAGGTTCAACTCGAGGATTGGCTCTTCGGGAATATTCTAGCGCAATCCAATGCAGACCTGATCACTTCCTACGCCGCCTCGGTTCTCATTCTGGTCGGCCTGACGATTTTTCACCGACCGATCATCATCACGCTTTTCGAGCCAAACATCGCGGCCAGCCAGGGAATTCAAGTACGCCGTCTCGGCTACCTCCTCACCGGATTGATCATCCTCGGATTAGTCACTTCGATTCAGGCAGTTGGTTGCATCCTTTCCGTGGCCATGTTGGTTGCCCCGGCTGCCATCATTCGCCAATTCGCCAACTCTCCCGCCAGTCTGATTTGGGGTGGAGGCGTCGTTGGTGCAATCATCGCTGCCTCTGGAGTGATCCTCGCCTACTTGCTTAACCTTCGCATCGGAGCCACCATTGCCATCCTGCTCTCCGCCGGGGTCATCCTCGCCTACCTTTTTAGTCCCCGTTATGGAGCTTTCTGGGCGATGCTACAGCGTCCGCCAAGACCCCATTAATTTGGTTCCTTCCCCCTCCTGCTCAGCGGTTCGGGCCGAGAGTCAGCGGCTGCTGCCGACGGGATTTTCAGCAGCTGCTCCAGTGGCCCTTCGAACCTCTCCGGCATACTGATCGATCCCCTCGGCGAGCATTCGGGCCAATCGGTCCAAACCGTTCGGAGAGAGGAAGCGCGCGCCACTTTCCGGGTGGGTCAAAAACCCCAATTCAACCAAAGCACCCGGACAGTCCAGATTTTTCAGGACTGCGAACTTGGCCCGTTTGACCCCTCGATCCAAATCCTCGGTCCCTAAAAGCAAATTTCGCTGGAGGTGATAAGCGAAGAGTGTGTTCAAAGTGTCGAAACGGTTTCCGGCGAATGCTTCGCCAGCCGAATCCCCGGAACCAGCATCCGTCGAAGGAAGGGTTGCCGGAGGTAGGACGAAGGTTTCTACCCCGGCAACTTTATCGTCGTACCAGGCGTTGAAGTGGATGCTCAGGAAGAGGTCGGCTCCTCCGGCGTTGGCCATTAGACTGCGCTCTGCCAGAGGGATAAAGCGGTCATCCCGGCGCGTAAAATCCACCGTATAGCCTCTCTCGAGCAGGCGTTTTTCAAGAAGCAGAGCCACTCCCAGGGTGAGGTTCTTTTCTAGAAGCCCAAGGGTGGTGTTCTCGGCACCGCCATCTTTCCCCCCGTGGCCAGGATCGATCCATATATGGACCGGCGGTCGAAGGGTCTCCAGGTTTTGCCCGGCAAGGCTCAAAAGTGGGCGGATCGCAGTTTCCCAATCGAGCCGAAGAAGGACAGTGCGATTCCCCTCAAGCCGGAGCGGTTGAGCGAGATGGATGCGGACCCCGTTAACCTTGGCGACCTGGCTACCAAGTTCCAGATCAATTTGCCTACCCAAGCTAAAGAGGCGCATTCCGACATCGCCGCCTCCCTCCAGAGTCATCCGCCTAAGTTCAAAATCATTCTCTATCTCCTGAAGATCGATCCATGCGCCGACCTCAGCTGCGCCTGAACTGATTGACCTGAGAAGAACAAAGAGAACTGCTGACCGGAGAACGAACCTACCTATCAGCCTCGCTGGCATCATACCCTGGCTCGGTGGCGCTGCTCTTTTCCTCCGTATCGATCTCGACCTCCTTCTCCGCCTCAGCGGATCGGTCTCGCCGCGAAGTTGGAGACTCCGCAACTTCCCGCTCATCTTCATCCTCATCCTCGTCTTCATCCTCGTCGCTGTGGATGAACTTGGGTTTTCGCTTCTGCACCGGAAGCGGCGACATGGTGGTGGTGATCTGCCGACCACTCAGGCGTGGTTCACTGTCCAGTGAGGCAACCCCGCTCAATTCTGCTATGGCGCGATTGACGGTTTGGAAACCCAGCTCCGTGTGCTCCATTTCCCGACCCCGAAACATCAGCGTGATCTTCAACTTACTGCCACGAAAAAGGAACTTCTCCGCCCGCACGATCTTGGTTTCAAAGTCGTGGGTATCGATCGAGACCCGGAATTTAACTTCCTTCATTCGGCTGACGCTCGAACTCTGCTTCGTCTCCTTCTGTTTTTTCGACTGCTCGTACATGTACTTGCCGTAGTCGAGAATCCGGCACACCGGCGGACGGGCGTTGGGGGAAACCTCCAACAAATCCAGACCATAGTTTTGGGCAAGTTTCCGTGCGTCGATCGACGACATCACCCCCGCCTGCTTTCCATCCGGACCGATGACTCGCACCTCGGTCGCCCGGATCCTCTCGTTGCGACGTGGACCGAAGTCCCTTGGACGCCGGGAATAGTTTCCTTTTCCACCCGTTTTTCTTTTAGCCATTAAGATATTTTATGAATGTCCCGAGTGAGGAACTCCCGCACTTTAAGGGATCCTGAATCGTGCCCGTTCAAACGACCCCGCCCGCATGGAACTCTTCCATCAGGTCTTGTCATTATTGGTTGGTCGCACCGGGCACGTCTGGAAATTTGAAGCAGCGGTTCTTTGAATTCAACCCCAAAACAGTTTCCCGGTCGCCCCTTCGCACCCTCTTCCCAAGGCCCGAATTGACGCCTAATCTTCGGCGCCGTCGGGAGCTGATGACTCACGTTGCTCAAGGACAGCCACTTGGTCCAAAATAGAGTTTGCAATCCGGGTCACCCCATCGGCTGACTTCGTGCTGAGCGGGTACTGATCCCTCGCTTGCAGGTAGAAATTAAGGCTGGCGGCAAAATAGCCATCCCTTGCCATCCTCTCGGCCTGTCGCAGCAAAGAAACGTATTCGGCTACCTCTCCAGTCATCCTGGTCAATGCACTGTTCAACTCGCGATCGTCCGGGAGGACCTCAACCGCCTCGGCCAACAGTTCCCATGCTCCGTAATAGTTGCGTTGAGCGGCTTGGGCCTCCGCTGCACGGATGGCGAAATTGGCACCTTGGACTACCTCAAGGACTTCTTCCATTAATCGCCCGCGCTCCGGGTCGTTTGCCAAAACCGGGAGGTATTCCTGGCGACGATTAAAAATCTCCCGGAAGCTGCGGTTGGCATAATCGCGATCAAAGTCGGCCGCCAGATTTGTGCCGCCAACCGCTCCGGCCATGAAAGTCTGGAGGGCTGGATTGAGGGGCCAAATCGCAAAGGCAGCATCTAATTCACTTCGCGCCAGCTCCATCTGCTGCATGCCCATGGCTGCCCTCGCACTCAGCAGCTTCATCTCGCTCGCCCGCTTGGCCAAGCGGATCTGACTACGTACCTCAAGGGCCGGAAAATCGCTGGCGAGGCTTTCAATCCTCGCTACCAGCTCTTCCAGTGTTTCGTAATCCTTGAGATCAGCAACCCGACGAGCGTCGCGCAAATCATAATAAAGGTCCCGCAGGACGGCCCGCTTTTCCTCCGGAAAGGCAATTACCGGAAGGGTGTACTCTCCCAGAAAAAAAGCCTCCTGCAATCGCTCCAACGCGGCAAGCCGTCGTCCCCCATCAAAGGCATTTTCCACCGAGAGCATTGTCTTGGAAACGTCGTCTAGTGCCTGCCGGGCCACAAACTCGAGCTGATCGACCGTCGGTGGCAGTTGAAACTCCGGTAAAACCTTTTGAATCATTGCCTGATCGACCCGTAGGTCCTGGGCTCCGCCTTTGAAGAGGATTCGAAAAAAGGAAGATCCCAGCACTGCATGGTCGAAGCGACGCTGCGCCAAAAAGGCCACGATTTGGCTCTGCATCTTCAGGCGGGCCCGCACCCCGATCTCCGCTAACTCGAGGCCGAGGCTCTCCTGCTCAAACTGTTCCAGTATGAGCTCCCGGATCAGCGCCGAGCCTGTTCCGGTGGGTAACATCGAGGTGGAGGCCACTGACCCGGGCAGCTCCAAGGCTTCGGAAGCACCTTGCGACGCCGTTTCCCCTTGACCTGCAGTGCCTTCCTCTCCAGCAGCCTTGGCAGCGGCGTTAAGGCGCCGCATCTCGAGGGTATTAGCAGCATTAGGGCGCTCGCGGCTCTGGCGCTCGAGGTCCCGTTTGGCCTGCATGACGACGGTATCCCCATAACTGGTGAGCCGATCTTCCATCCGCTCAAGTTCACCCAGGGAAACCGCTCGGCGAAAATCGGCGCTCTGGAAGGCCTTGCGTTCCCTCCAGTTGTCGTAGACCAGATTAGCGAGGACCAGGCTGTTGCCTCCATCAATCGGGTGATCGCCAGCTTGGAAGAGGAGTTTCCACGCTGCAATGGTTGGCTCCAGATTACTGTCCTTGGCATCTCCTCCGCCCTGACGAGACCTTACCGAGAGCCGACTTTCAATCTCCTGCAAGATGGCAATGTAAACGCGAGTATTGAAACCATCGGAGGGACTCTCCAGGTATCGGACAAAGCGGCTCCGCATCAGGCGACCATCTCCCATGTTGAAGGTTTGCCCATTCCAAAGAAAGGTACCTTCTTCAAAATTAACCGAGTCGCTCTCCCGTTTGAAGAGGGTCTCAAAGACCTTCATTGCCGTCTCACTTTCAAACTGGGTTGCCGGGCTCCATCCCAATGGTCCGCCAGCTCCACGTTCGGCCTGCGGGCCACCACGTTCGGGCGGTGCGCTTTGGAGGGGAACTGGAGCACCCTGCCCGAACAAAAGAGCCGGGATCAAGAGCGCGGCCCAAAATAGATTTCCAATCTTACCGCTTCTCCATTTCTTCTGCATAGATCAACCCTCCTTCCCTTACCCTAACCTGAAAAATGTAGCGCTGCCCGAAGTTCAAATTCTCGGGGAGGTTTTCCGGCACAAAGATGGGCAGGGGAGACTCGGTCGTTTCCGTCCTCACCACAACCACCCTTCCCAATCCTTCGCGGTTCCCAATCACTGCCTCCACGGACCCCGCTAATACGTAACGGTTGCCAACAAAGTTCATCGGGCGGAACACAAATTCCGCTGCCGGAAAGTCACCTTTTCCGGAAAAGCGACTCTCGAGCTGCGGACGAACGACAAAGTAACCCGTCCCGAGGACGAAGAGCAGAACCCCCAAAGGCAAAAGCAGCTTCACTCGAAAAGGCTAACGAACGGTTTACCCACAAAGCAAGGATACAACCCCGTTCCAGCTCCCCCCGCAAAACCTCACTCGACAACGATACGACTCGGCGGATTTTCGGGATCGAAGGGCGGCGGTCCGTGATTCGCCGCAAACTTGATGAAAAGGAACCAGATCAGGACGTAACAAAGAAAGCCCCCGCTGATCCACAACCAGGGTCTTTTCCGAAAGAGAGCCCGGAGATGCCCGATCACTCTCGCCCTCCTGTCCGCTGATCCACCTTAAAGTCTTCGCGCAAAAGCTCTGGGTTGGGGCCCAGGAACTCCAGCCGTTCCCGCATCTCGCCGCTGCGCCCATCCGCCGCACGCACAACCATCTCGAAGGAAAGTTTCGAAGCTGAGAAAGATTCAAAGGGCACCTGAACCACCACCAGGCGGGACACTTCTCCCATCGGCGGGACCTCCACCGTTTGGTCCTCACCCGCCAGGTAAAGTCCGCTGCTGGCGAGATCTTCCACTTCCAGGCTGAAGACCCTTCCGGCGTCCAACTTATTGAAGATACGAACTCTGAAATGGTTCCGAACTCCTCCCTCATCAACATAGTAAGAAGAGCCGGGAGCCCGTCCAACCACCATCAGCTCAGGCCTCAGGGTTGTCGCTGCATAGGCAAATGCTGACGCACCAAGCATCCCCATGAAGAGGTAGAATAAAATTCTAGGTCGAAGCCAAAGTGTTTTTTTTCCGGCAAATCCGTTGAGCGAATCGTAGCGCACCAACCCCTCGGGGCGGTCGATCTTTCGCATCACTTCATCGCAGGCATCAATGCAGTTGGCGCAACCGATGCACTCAATCTGCAAGCCTTGGCGGATGTCGATCCCCGTCGGGCATACCTCAACACACCGGTAGCAATTAATGCAGTCTCCATTGGCAGGATCATTGGCGCGCCCTCGCGGCTCCCCCCGCTTCTCATCATAGCCGATGATTAGCGAGTGGTCATCGATTAATGCGCTCTGCAGCCGCCCATAGGGACAGATCGCCAGGCAAAGCTGCTCGCGGAACCAGGCAAAGTTGAAATAAAGGATTCCGCTAAAAAAGACGATGAAGAGAAAGGCGCTGAGGTGATCCTCCGGGCTGCCCTTAACCCATCCGTAGAGCCTGGGGATGGATACAAAGTAGGCCAGCACCAGGTGGGCAATAACCACGCATAGAAAAAGAAAGATTCCGTGCTTGAGGACCCTTTTGAGTATCTTCCGTTTGTCGGTCCAGGGGGAGTTTTCCAGGGCTCTTCGCTGCTTTGGGTTTCCGTCAATAAACGCTTCTATCCTGCGAAACAGATGCTCGAGGAAGACGGTTTGCGGGCAGGCCCATCCGCACCAGACGCGCCCAAGAATCGCTGTGATGAAAAAGAGCAAAAACCCAAACCCGGTTAAACAGAAGAACAGGATCCAGAACTCTTCCGCCAGAAGGGTAAAGCCAAAGAAGTGAAATCGCAGGCTCCCGAGATCGAGAAAGACCGCTGGACGTCCCGATACTTGTATCCAAGGAATCAATACAAAAAGGAGGATAAGCATGTAGGCAACCAACCGACGAGCCATCGTGAACCGCCCTCCAACTGCGGCTGGATGCAGGAACCGCCGCGAGCCATCCTCCTGGATGGTGGTCACCCGCTCGCGTGTTGGTCTCGTCTTCCCTTTCACCCTGCCCTCCGCTCGACCCACCGGCTCACTGATTCGGCTGCTCAGAAAGAACAAAAGCCACCACCTGGGCTATCTTTTGCGGACCCAGAGAGGCCCAGGACGGCATCCCGTTCTGGGCTCCATTCTCAATCACGGCATAAATCTGAGTAGGTTGCCCGCCGTAAATCCAGTTCCCATCAACCAGATTGACCCCGATCCCTCCCTTGAGGTCGTTACCGTGGCATTGCGCACAGTTCGCCGTTTGGAAATACACCTCTCTGCCGGCCAGCACGAATTCCTGATTGCGGGACATTTCCAGAAGCGTTTCATCATTCAAAAATTCCAACTGAGCCTCCAGTCGAGCGGCTTCGATCCGGTCCATCTTTTTTGCCAGCAACTCCTCGTCGGACTTCCCCAGCCCCGCATGGACGAAAAAGAACCAGTAGACGATCGAGAATGCAATGGCCCCGTAGAGAGTGAAGAGCCACCAGTTCGGAAGCTTCTGATCGTACTCCTCGATCCCATCGTATACGTGATCGCGGATGGTGATCGTCGGCCCTTTATTTGAATCCGTTTTACCCATCACTTTTCTCCATTTTGACTGATTTTTCCGTCTCCTGATCGCTGTCCTTCAGCGGCAGGGAGGCGAGGTGATCGATTTGTTTCCGCTTCATTTTTAAGGTACGCCAAACGATCGCCAGGAATGCACCAAAGGTTATCACGAAGGCCACCATGGCGGCCAGCGATGCTGTTGAATCAAAATCAAGGGCTCGCAACATGGAATTATTTATCCAGCCTTTCCACCATCTCCGAAGCGAGCGCTTTTACCTCCAGGGGGTCGCCGCTGTTTCCAATCGCCTGGAGATAGGCGATGAGGGCCACAATCTCTTTTTCAGGCTCGATGAACTTTTGGCGGCTGCGCAAATCTCTGGAAATTTCGCGAGCTTGCAGGTCGACCAATTGGTGGATCTCCGCTTCCCCGAGATCCTTCGGATAGGGAACCCCCAGAAGTCGCAACACCTCGATCCGGCGAGGCAAAGTTGTTAAATCAAGGTCATTTTTGTAAAGCCATGGGTAGGCCGGCATGTTCGAGCCGTCCGAGGTACTCCGGGGGTCAAACATGTGGTCAAAGTGCCATACGTTATCGCGGAAACCAATCCGCATGAACTGCTTGCCCTCCACAATGGGACCGCCTTCGCGCGCCAAATCGGGCCCCGTTCGCTTGGACCCCCACTGGAAGGGGTGGTTGTAAATCGACTCGCCCGGCTTCGAGTTGTCCCCATAGCGCAGAACGTCCGGTACCAGCGTCCGAATCATTTGCGAATGGCAATTGTAGCAACCTTCCCGAATGTAGAGATCCCGTCCCGCTAGCTCCAGCGGGGTATAGGGGACCTGGAGGTGGCTTTCAAAGTGGTCATCCTTGTACTTAACTACCGTGGGGATGATCTGGACTGCTCCTCCGATCGCCGCGGCGATCAAGGTCAGAACTGTGAAGGGAAGCGCATTTCCGAGTAATCGTTCATACCAGTCGACCCAACGGGCTCCGCTCAGCTCAAAGTGAACAATCGCCAAGAGTACCAGGCCGAAGGTCCCCAACATCCCGACAATCAGAACCAGACCGCCACCGAACAACCAAAGCATCGAACTCACCAGGATCCCTACCGCATAGAGTACCGGAGCATTGAGGTAGGCGCCCATTCCTTTGAACTGGTAGGGGTCCATATCTGGAGCGACGACTTCGACCGTTCCGTTTACGGCTTTCCCTGCCCGCGCCGTCATGAAAATGTTGTAGGCGAGGAGAACGTAGCCAAGCAGGTACAGGGCTCCCCCGAGCGCCCGAGTCAACATCATGGGACGAATCCTCGAGAGCGATTCGATGAAGTTGGGATTGAGGAGCCCTGTCCCATCAGCATTGGTCGCATTGAGCATCAGGCCCTGGGTTATGCCCGATACCCACATCGACCCAATGTAGAGGAGGATTGCTAGCATTCCGATGTAGAAGTGCATGTGCGCTAGCTGTTTGGAGTACAACTGGGTACCCCAGAGCCGCGGCGCCAGCCAGTAGAACATCCCCGCAGCAATGAACCCGTTCCAGCCAAGAGTACCACTGTGGACGTGCCCGATCGTCCAATCGGTGTAGTGGGAGAGCGCATTCACATCCTTGATCGAGAGCAAAGGACCTTCGAAGGTGGCCATCCCGTAAAAGGTAACACCCGCCGCCAGAAACTGCACCACCGGGTCGGTTCTCAGTTTATCCCAAGCTCCGCGCAACGTCAGCAACCCGTTCAACATGCCGCCCCAGGAGGGCGCCCATAGCATCAGGCTGAAGAGCATCCCGAGTCCCTGCAGCCAACCGGGTAGAGCTGTGTGGAGCAGGTGGTGCGGCCCGGCCCAGATGTATACAAAGACCAAAGACCAGAAATGTATCACCGAGAGCCGATAGGAATAGACCGGTCTCCCGGCCGCCTTGGGCACAAAATAATACATGATTCCGAGGATCGGAGTCGTCAGAAAGAAGGCCACCGCGTTGTGCCCGTACCACCACTGGACAAGGGCATCCTGGAGCCCTCCAAAGATTGGATAACTGTGAACCAGACTGGTTGGAATCGAGAGGTGGTTCACAATGTAGAGCATTGCCACCGTCACGATTGTCGCGATGTAGAACCATATCGCCACGTAAAGGGTTGGCTCATTCCTCCGCATCAGAGTCCAGAAAAAGTTCACTGCAAAGACCACCCAGATCAGAACAACGGCGATATTGATCGGCCAAATCAGCTCTGCGTATTCCTTCCCCCGGGTGAAGCCGAGGGGCAGGGTGATAGCCGCAGCAACGATGATCGCCTGCCAACCCCAAAAATGAATCCACCCCAGCGTATCTGAGGCTGTCCGACACTTGCAGAGGCGCTGCGTCGAATAATAAATCCCTGCAAACATCATGTTACCAACGAAGGCGAAGATCGCCGCATTGGTGTGGAGGGGTCTCAACCTCCCGAAGCTAAAGAATGAAAGATCGAAGTTGAGTTGGTGAAAATTGAGCTGAAAGGCTATCAAGACTCCGACCAACATTCCCACGAGCCCCCAAAAAATCGAGGCCACCAGAAAAAACCGGACCAGCCGGTCGTCGTACTCGACCAATTTCAAATGAGCGTCGCTCATTGATCCTCCGCCTTCCTTTTAGCTCCCGCTTCCACTTTTCCCTCCTCCGCAAAAAGCAGGAGAGCGTTCTGCTCAGCACTCCTTCCCCTTTCCCGAACGCGATCGAACAAGAACATCGAAACGAAAAAGATGGCCAGTATAAGGCTTAGGAAGACGGTCAGAAGAACCACTTGCATTGGTTTAGGCGGGGATTGGATCAGGGATTAAAATGAATCAGCGATTCCCAAAACTGATAGTACCGCTAATATTAGTCAATCTTAACATTCTGTAATCTTATAGAAGATACTAAGATTTGATCTCATTTCCTGGGAACGAATTTCAAGAGCAAAGGTCTCTCCTAAGAAAGAATTTCCCCCCGGTAGCATCCCTAGTTTATACGATTCAAATGAGTTCCCGATTGATCCGCTTTTCGATAGTTCTAGCAGCCATTCAAACCCTCAAAGCGGGCGAGGGACCGGTGCCGTTCCATCCTGGCGAGAAACTGGAGTACAATCTGAGCTGGGGTGTCTTTAACGTCGGCAAGGCCGTCCTCGAAATTCATCCGATGAAGGTCTTCGAAGATCAAACCTGTTGGCACCTTACCCTCAATGTCCGTACCAACGGTTTTGCCGATGCCATCTACCGGGTTCGAAGTTCCTTCGAATCCTATCTCTCCGAGGACCTTTCCCGAACTGTTTGGTACCGCAAAGTTCAGCGGGAGGGTGGAACCAATCGCGACATCGAGGTCCGCTTTGATTGGGAAAACTCAACGGCTCAATCAATCAAATATGAGCGGGGTAAAACTACTTTTGAGGAACCCATTGTCCTCCCCGGACCCACCCACGACCCCCTCGGTGCCCTCTTCGCTTTTCGCCAATACCGTCCCACCCAAGGCGTGGATTACCCCCTGCGGATCACTGACGGGAAGAAGGTGATTGACCTCGTCATCAATTCCAATCGAAGCCAGGAAATCAAAGTCGATGCGGGAAAGTTCAAGGTGCTTCGCTTTCTTCCAGACACCAAAGATCTCTCCGGGGTTTTTCAAAAGAGCGCGGATTCCGCCATCCAAATCTGGTTCGAAGAGAAAAACTCCTTTGCCCCGGTTCAGGTCCAGGGAAAAGTTTCGGTCGGGAATTTCCGGGCAAAGCTCGAAAATTTGCGTCGTCGCACCATTTAGGGGAACCCGGTTTTGGCTAGCGGATCACCAAGCGCTTCACTCCCTGACCAGCATTGATTTTAGCGAGATTTTTCAAAAGCGTTTTTTCTCCGAACTTTAGTTCCTGCCGGATAACCGGAGACTCCGTTTTGATAAAGAGGGTGCCATCGGCAAGCAGTCGATCCGGGGCACACTTTCGGTAAAAGGTTTTCCCCACCACTGATTCCCAGTTTTCCATCAAAAGGGTTTCAGGGCTTTCAGCCTTTAAAGGATAGCCTTCGAGGATTTTCCCGATTGCTTCCCCGAGAGGTTTGGCCCGATCCTCCCGCCCACGGTCCAGCTTGACCATCAATCCCCGGAAGGAATTGATCAAGCGCATCTCCGACCGGTAAAAACCCTTCATGGCCTAGCCCCGTACCGGGCGAGCAAGAGGTCGATGGTTTCCCTGCCTCGGAAGGGGAGAAACTCCCAGCCATCTTCCTTCGCTCCACCGTCCCGCCGAAGATCGTCCCCGCAGTGGAGCAGGCGTTCCGGTAACACGCCGAGACGATTCCTTACGTATCTAAAGAAGCGGGGATCCGGCTTCTCGTAGCCAAATTCATCTGAAATGAATAGGTGGTCGAAAAACTTCTGGAGGTCCATTTCCCGCAGAACGGACCGCAGACGACTGTCATTGTTCGAAGACAGGACCAGCCCGACTCCGGCACCCCTGAGGGCCTTCAGGGCCTCCAGCCAGAAGTCATCAGTCAACCTCCAACTGGAACCCTTCGCGAAAACGTTCCAGAGATTTTCAAAAACGGCATCTCCATCTGCCTGATCCAACCACGGGGCCAGAGCTTGATCAACAATTTGCCTCCAGTAGGGTCGCGCCTCGCCCACGCCAACCGTGCGCCCCACCCGCTCGTAAGCCTGCCGGAAACCCTTCTCGATCTCACCCTCATCAGCCTCAATCCCGTAGGGAATGAGAGCCTCTCGATAGAGGGCACCAACCGACGGGTTAGGTCCAATTAAAGTCCCTGCGGCATCGAGACTCAGCCAACAATCGCGCCAAATATCCTTATTCATCGATTCAAAAGACTCCCGGCCCGTTGTAAAACATCCCGCTCGTCTGCCGTCAGCGAGCCAAAGCCCTTTTCATTTATTTTGTCGAGGATCCGATCAACTTCCGCCTTAAAAGCAGCTGGCTCCGATTCCTGACTGAGGTTGACCTTGTAGCTCGGTTTATTTACTCGGTGGATGGTCGTCCTTGAGGTCTTGATCCGCACCGAGGGAATCGGGAGCCAGAGCCCCCTCGCCCGATTTCGCGCGCTAGCGTGGAAGGTCCGGTAGAAAAGGATCCCAGTCGCAAACCCTCCCAGGTGGGCCGAATGGGCAACCACTCCACCGCCGCGGAGTTCAAACAGGAGCATGCCGAATAAATCAAAACCCAGGGCCACGAAAAAGAGATACTTGAGGCGGATGGGGATGGGGGGAAAAATCAAAAATGCCATCTCCTGCCAGCGACAGAGACAAACTACCGCCAGCAAGGCGAGGACTCCACCAGAGGCTCCGAGAAGCAGCCCGTCGATGCCCAAGGCGAGCCGGGTGCAAAACCAGACCAGACCACCCACCGCAATCCCAGCCAGGTAGAGCTGCAGGATCGACCCTTCTGAAAAATCATCCCGCAGGGCTCGCCAGAGAATGAAGGTCCCAAATCCATTGAACAACAGATGGAGCGGACTGTGATGAATCAGCCCGTAGCTCAACAGAGTCCAAACCTTAAACGACAGAAGACCCTCACCGGTCAGGGCTACTCCATTGCGAAGGAATCCCCTGGGATCCGGGCGGTCGTTCAGGAGCCCATCAATCCCAAAAGCAACCTGGAGAAGAACCTGTATGATGAATCCAGAAACCAGAACAAGGAGAACCTTGCTGAGGATATCCCGCCCTCCGCCCGTGGAGGTTCGGTAGTCCGACCTCATGTATTGCCGATCGTAAATAGACACTTCCTTTACCCTACAACCCCGTTTTTCCAAGTCGAGCCATCTCCCAAAGTTTTCCAATATCGCTTACGGAGTCGACGTCTTGATTGTTGGGGCCAAGATCCAGCCTGTCTGACTTTTTCATCAAACAGACTCGGTTTGCTCAGGATCCAATCGGACTGCCTCTGCTCACTTGCTAACCTGCCAATCCATTTTCAAACGGAAGTCGTGTCCTTCGATTCGGTACTTCTCCAGGGTATCAGGGCCACAGCTATGAGTGCCCAGGCCACGGTGGGCTAGATCCAGGCTCAGGTAGGTTACCATGGACTCCTTCAACTCATACAGATGCCGGGAAGCGGTTAAACTCGCGGGGTCAAAATGGAGCGCCGAAAACGCGATGGGCCGTTCGGTCTCGATCTCCAGCTTTTCTCCCTCGTTTGAGCCCAGAATGATCTCGGTCGTCCCGCATTTTAGACCGTTCTCTTGCGGCATGATGTACGGGACAAACTGATCCTTTACCGTGCTTTTGTGGAGCGCTGGCCAGCAGGCTGCCTTGCGATCCGGATAGTTTTCCCATGGACCGAGACCAAGCCACTGGAGATCTTCGGATCCCGGCTTTAGAGAGAAAAGGAGTCCCACTCGAGGCAAATCATAAAATTCCTCCCCAACCTGAATATGAGCCTCCCAACGAAGCCTCCCGTCGCCCTTGACAGACAACTTAAGGCTCCATTGAAAGTCGTTCCAATCGCCGCGCCCGCTCGCCTGGTAGTCCCAACGAATCGACTTGCTCGAAGCCTCCACGCCAGTGCATCGGGAGGACAAGCGGTCCAGACCCCAATTACGCCAGCGACCGAGAGCCTTGTTTTCCTGTCCAGTCCACAACTTGATCCCATCATTATCTGTCGGCGCACGCCAAACCTGGAGCACCGGAGGTGAAGCGAAGAGAGCCTCGCCTTGATGGTTTAGCTGAGAAAAGCCTGTTTTCGGCTGACTCTCAAAACACCAATTCCCCGCGCAATAGGATTGGTTTAGGTCACCCTTCCCATCCGCCTCACCACTCGCGATGAGCTGAAGTTTTCCACTTCCTTTTTTCTCCACCTTCTTTTTGCCGGAGGAAATCTCAACCGGTTGCCAAGCCACCAAATGACCCGCCGGGGCCCAGGTGCAGTCTTTGCGTGTGTGGAACTTGAGCAGGGCCAGACAACGATTCCCCCGGTTCTTTGGCGCACCTCGCAGCAAGACTTCCTCCGTCTCCCGGGGGCCTATTTTCGGCAGTTTGAGAGGTGCCGTCTTTACCAATTCCCCGTCCACCAACCATTCACAGGAGCAGCTCAGCCAGCCGAGATCTCGAAAGTGGTCCAGGTTGGTTATTTTGACTGACTCGCTCTTTTTTCGGAATCTCGATACCGCTATCGGCTGCGCCAGTTTCTTCAGTTCAAAGAGAGCCGGATGTGGGGATCGATCAGGCCAGACGAGACCGTCACAAACAAAGTTGGCATCGTGAGGTTTGTCTCCGAAATCCCCGCCGTAGGCCCAAAATTCAGTTCCATCCTCTCGTTTGTGGCGCAGGCCATGGTCGATCCATTCCCAGACAAACCCACCTTGAAGTCCATCGTACCTCATGAACTGCTCATAGTAATCAGACAGGCCCCCATTGCTGTTGCCCATTGCATGAGAATATTCCGAAAGGATGCAGGGTCGTCGCCGATCCGTATGGTTTGGATCTGTTGCCCAATCGACGAGCTGGTCGATTGAAGCGTACATTGGGCAGATAACGTCGGTAACGCGTTCTCCCGAATTGTAAAGCTCCGTCGAATCTTGTTGGTCCATCGGGAGTCCCTGCCGGAAGATCCCTGGCTCGTAAAAGAGTGGACGTGTCCAATCCCGGCCCCGCACATAGCCCGCCATCGCATCTTGATTTGGCCCATAACCGGTCTCGTTCCCGAGCGACCAAAGAATGATCGAGGGATGGTTCTTGTCCCGCTCAACCATCCCGACAGCACGGTCGAGAAAAGCCCCGGACCATCCCGGCTCATCTCCGAGCTGGTTGTAATATGCGTGAGCCTCCAAATTTGCTTCATCGACCACATAAAGTCCCAACTCATCACAAACGTCTAAAAAGTAAGGGTCGTTTGGATAATGAGATGTCCGGACTGCGTTGATGTTGAATTGCTTCATTTTGACGGCATCGAGCAGCATTGTCTCGCGGTCGATTGCCTTCCCGAGTCTCTCGTGGTGATCGTGCCGGTTCACCCCGTGGATCATCACACAACGACCGTTGATCAACAGCTGGCGATCCCGCACCTCCACCGAACGAAAACCAAAATGGACCGAGGTCACCTCCACCAGGTGCCCGTCGGGACTTTTCAGAAGGATTAACACTTGGTAGCGATCCGGACTCTCCGCCGACCAGAGATAGGGCTTGGCCACCTCCCTCTTCAAGTGTGCAGTGAGCCGATACCTGGACCAGGTGCTCGTCGAATAGGGCATTTGAAGGGCTTCCTTCCAGACCCGCTTTCCACGCGGGTCGAAGAGGAGTGCCTCCACTATCCAATCATTAACGGGCCGATCAAAGAATCGAAGTTTTACCTTTAGCTCGAGGTCCCCGCTTTTGAAATCCACAGTTGGATTTCCTGTCACGAAGACGTCCTCGATTCGCACTGTGTCGGTGGAATACCAATACACCTCACGAAAAAGGCCCCCCATCCACCACTGATCCTGATCCTCAATAAAGGAGGCGTCCGACCACTTGATCACCACCGCAGTGAGCCAATGCCTTTGCCCTGCCACCACGAAATCCGAGAGATCAAACTCTGACGGGAGGCGGCTGTCCTTCGACATGCCGACAAACTGCCCATCCAGATAGACGGCCAAAACACTCTCGGCCCCGCCGAAATGAATGATGGTACGGCGATTCGCCCAAGCTTCCGGGAGAACCAACTCCCTCCCGTAAACTCCCGTCGGGTTTTCCTTGGGAACGCTAGGTGGCTCATCCGGAAAAGGCATTTTAACATTTGTGTAGTGCGGGTGCCCAAAACCCTGAAGAGTCCAATTCCCAGGGACCTCCAAAACGACTCCTGCCGTGTCATCCGTCGGTGCCCGCAAGGATTCCGGAGGCACTGCATCTGGATGCTCAAACATCTGAAAATGCCAACCTCCGTTGAGCAGGTTGAACCAGCACGAATGTTCACGATTACCACTTTGAGCATCCTCGACAGACGCAAACGGGTATAGGGTAGCTCTCGGGGCAAGCCTATTCAGGGAGATGCAATCCGCTCTTTCCCAGAAGCGGAGGTACGGGGCATTTTGATTCATCGAGCAGCGATCCTAGGTCTCATCGTCGAAACCGTGCAATCTTTACCCCTTGGACAGTGGCCGAAAAATGATGGCTCCCCCTTCTCAACATTGATGTGCTCAAAAGAACTTTCATTCACCTGTACGCGACCTTTCACTTTACCTTCAACCGCGAAATCGCCAATCTTCCTCCATGGAGCTTCGCCCCTTAATTCTTCGCAGTAATAGAATTCTCGCTTCAACGCTCCTCGATGTAGGCCTCATCTCGATCGACGCTCTGGAGAAAGCCAACGCCATCTTGATGGGCAAGGTCCAGTCGGAGGAAATCCACTCCGTTTCCATCCTCAACATCCTCGTCTACGAAACGGAGGCTCTTAAAGAAACCGACCTCATCGACTACCAGGTAGAACAGAGGGGAATGGGCATCATCTCCTTGCAAAACTACCGGGTCCGCAGCTTTGAGCTCAGCCGATCCAATCGTGAACTCCTCCGCGGGACCTACACCATTCCCTTCGACCGAGTCGGCGATTACTACATGCTTGCGACCGCCTACGCTCTGAGCCAGCCGGCCATGGCTCATTGGAAAACCATCCTCGAGCTACCGATCCTTACTTATGTCGCTCCGATGGCCGATATCATTCACGCCATCAATGATCTTGAAGGAGAGATCAGCGACGAAGACAAAGAGGCAGAAAAGAAGGAGAAGGGGAACTAAGCAGTCTCTCTTCCGCACCTTGAAGGCGGGAACCTTCACTTGGCTTTCACTTTGTCAGTTCCGCATGGTGGGGTAAGTCGGCCGGAATATCGGGTACCCGCCCTGCAATCGCCAATAGTCCAAAGATCAGAATCGAGCCCACTCCGTAAACCAACCCGAGCACTACCCCAAGATCCACCAAGCCTCTCCAGGGTTGGGCAAATTGGCTGACCACCACGATCAGCCCAACGATTGCAAGGGTCACGCTAACCGAAACAATCTTTCGCTTTCTGGTCGCGTGGATGTATCCCATACACATCAAGGGAGCCAGAATCAGCAGATAAGGCTCTTTCTGCTCCTGCAGGACGACAGCCCGCCGGACGACCCGAGGCGCGAAGGCTTTCTGAAATCCCCGGTAACCCTCTGAAACGATCATAAAGCCAACCCAAAAAACAACGAAGACGATCTGGAGAAGGCTCAGTTCATAGTCGAGCACTGCCACAGCTCGAGGAATCAAGCGGTAAATTGCCCATCCAATAAAAAGCACTACCCCAATCACTCCCCAAACGGCAGCCACCCTACCCAAGATTCGGAACCTATCCTTTTCCTCCATCCCGCGAAGCATGAAGCACTAGACCCGACCGTCAAGTTCATCGCCGGAAACCTCCCTTTCTCGCCCTGCTGCCAGCAAATGCAAGAAAAGGTCCTGGATTCCCACGAGTTCAATCCAGAAACTACCACCCATCAGCTCAAGACTTGCCTAACCTCCATCCGCTCCGCCGTGCCGAAGCACTGAACTCGATCGTTCCGCCACTCAATATCCGCCCCACTCTCCTCCAGCCCCGCCTCGACTCCAGGACCTCCAAGCTCGCGGGAAGCGGTAAAGACATAAGCGAAATAACCCGCCTATCTGCCTCTCCAGGGTTTGCCTCCAAAAGCGGACGAGGCTCCTCCCCTTTTACTCGTACCCTCAACTCAATCCAACCTTGATCAAGCACCCCTTCCTCCAGAAAGTGTCCCGAGCGCACAATCAGCAGATCATTATCTACAATCACTTCAAAACTCTCCTCTCCAATTCTACCGTCCCTCGCTGCAAATTTCCTCCATCTGCCTAAAACATCCAGGATCTGCGTCAGCCATAGAGTCCATCCCTTCGCCTTTGCTTGCGCCGACCGGCGGGTAAAGAGCTCTTTGCGATAAGCGCACCAAAGCTGATCATTCAACGCCTCAGCAGCAGTGAGTCGTGCTTCCAGCAGTCTCACGTCCTCTTCCAGGCAAATCTTCCGATCGTGCAGGACAGCTCTCTCCCCTTCGACGATTGCAGCGGCATTCCGCTCATTCTCATACCCGTCACCCAATTCCGTGATCAGCTCGAAAACTTTCGCCAGAGAATTATTAACCGTGTGGACAGCGTAGTGTATTTGAATTTCTGATACACCTGTCGCGGCAGCCTTAAGTGCCAGGAGAACCCGAGGATTCCGGTCGACAAAAAAACAGGACGCTGCCCGACTCTCCCTCCCTTGGGAAAGCATCTTCATCTCAACCCCGTCTCCGCAACGGTAGGTTTCGGACTGACCATTCTGGCCGATCAGTCGGAGTTCCAACACCTCGACCCGACAAGGTCCGTCAAAGGGATGAAATCGAATGCTCTCAAACCTCGGCGAATTGCAAAAAAAATGGACCGTCCGAGCTATCCCATCAGCCTCTACAAAGCCACTGGCACGGACCCGCGTCTCAAATCGACCCTTATCCACTGGCTCGATCCAGGGAACCGCCAACCAAGGAAGCTCGTTCCACCACTCTCGCCTGTCGAGGTGGGCCTTAAAAACCTCTTGGAGATTGGCTTCGTACAGGTCGCGGTGGTTATGCCAGAGCTGCCCGTAAGTCTTGTAGATGCGTTCACGATCGAGATGGTATTGACGGTCGCGGGATCCCGCAGATTGACGGTATTCAAAGATCAACTCAGGTAGCATCCTGACCTCCAGTCCGACCTCGATGAACTTCAGCCAAAAATCATAATCCTCCCATCCATCCCGCATCGACTCGCGATACCCTCCGACTCTCCTCCAGTCTGACTTCCGGAAAATCGCGGTCGCATAGATCACGTTGTCGAAGAGGATCTCCGGAAACGAATAGGGACGCAAGGGATGAACCCCCGAAGCCTCCCCGATCAGCTGCGCTCTGCCATAAGCAACGCCGATTGCTTCGTTTCCCTCGATGGCTGCAACCAGTAATTCCAATCCCTCTGGCAAAATCCGATCATCGGCGTCTAATGGGACAATGAACGCTCCCTTGGCTAATTCAATTGCTCGGTTTCGAGCTACCGATGGTCCCCCATTCTCCCCCCTCACCACGAAGAGCCCCTCATTCTCCAGGTCAACTAGTGTTTCGAGGGTCAATGGATCGGTTGAGCCATCGTCGCTGATTAGGATCTCTACCCTGGTGGGACCCTTCAATCGACGGACAGACTCCACCGCCTCTCGTATCCATTTGCCGGAGTTAAAACAGGGAATCACCACCGAGACGTCGACTACTTCTGATCCCTCCATAGTTTTAGCGAGATTCAGTCCACGAACGTCTTGCTGCCTTCCAACATCGATAGATCCTCTTTGAAAGAGCTGGTTTTCCCCCGGCTGAACTGCCCTTCCGCACGGTCTGCGGCTGGATGCCATTCTCCAGAATCGTCTGAAAACCACCCAGCTTCATCCCCTCCCTCACCATCTGCCAGCGCTCTATCTCTTCAGGTCTGCGCCCCCGGCTTTGGGACTCGTGGTGAACCACCCGCAACCTTGGATCCACCAGGTGGCACCAACCCCGCTTTCGCAATCGATGGCAAATCAGGGCGTCCCCGAATCCATTCGGACAAATCTTCTCGTCAAGTCCTCCAACTTGGACCAAGGCATCCCGACGAACCATGACAAATGCAAAGGTCAAGCCCTCGACCTCCCGGAAGGCGTCAGCGTCCTCTTCAACGATCAAGGAGGAGGCTTGAGGCCCGTTTGGTCCCTCAAAGATGCCCGCGCTTTGCATCCTTCCGTCCGGGTAATAGACCCCTGGTCCGGCCATAGCCACCCTCGGCAGATCAACCAATTGCTCAAGAGCCATCAAAACGTGGTCGTCGAGGACCTCAATGTCGTTATTGCAAAGAAGGATCTTTTCGGTTGCTAGACGCTCAATTCCTCGATTGTTCAGGCGGGCAAAATTGAATGGGCCATCATCCTCAATCACCGTCCGCTGATTGGACTGAAAGAATTCCTCCAAAACCCGCTCAATGGCTACACGGTTAGATTTCTCCGAACGGTTGTCTACCAAAACGATCTCCAGCCGATCGGCTCCATCGAGGCGGGCAAGGCTCTTTAGAGTCGCCGTCGTTAGCTCCAATGCGTCGCGAAAGGGAATCACCAACCCGATCTTCCCTCCTTCCTTTCTTTCCTCATACCTGGGATACCTCCGGTTGCCTCCAACCACTTCCAGAGCCAATCGACCTCGAGGCGCTCCGTCTCCACAAAGATCCTTCGCCAGCGCGTCCTCATAAAGATGTTTCCATCGGTCCATTGGAGCCATCCCGAAGGAGGTGCCATCGACCGCAATCGTTATGGCCAGAGGAATTCGCTGCACAGCGCGGCCGATTGCCATACCAATCAAATGCCCCATCCAATTGTTGCCCGCCTCCCTCGCATCCATTTTCCCCAAACAATCCATCACCTGGAACCAACCGGAAGCCGGGATGTAGACCACCGGCCCAAAAGAGTTGTATCCATATTTTGACCAGAAAACTGCTTCAGGCATCGCTTTGAAGGTGACCGATTCCTCCACGTGCAACTGCTGCCAGTGACTCGTAACCGGAAGCTCCCCTTCCGCACAGCGCTGCAAGACCATACCTGTTCGTGGGTGTGGGAAACAACCGATTGGAAACAAGGCGGTCCATCGGGCACTCGCTTCATAAAAGTGGTCGCCAAGAGCTTTTCCGATTTTCCAGCAGACTGCGTCCCCCCATCCAAGATTCTCTGCCATCTCCTCCAAGCTAAGCATTGCTGCACCAAGCTCGCCCAGCGTCCAAAGCTGCCGTTTCCTCGAAAACTCCCCCGCATCGCTAGCCCAGAAACAAATCTCGACACCATTTTTAGGATGTAGAGCCACGGAAGACAGAAAATAACTCCATTCCGGATCACTCCTTCCCTCACATGGAACGATCCATCGAAGCCGGAGGCCGCCTGACTGGCTGGCAAACCATTCCCTCTCCGCCAACAAAACCCGCTCAAACCCCTCTTCAGAAACCGGTTCATTCGGCAACAACCCAAGGGTCTGGCTGGGGAAAGCGGTATCTCTTACGCGCAAGATCATCCCCCTACTTGATGCCGATTTCTCGGCGGGCCAACCAATGCCCCAGGTACAAACCAAAGATGTCGATCGCAGTCGCCTTGCGTTCACCTTTTGGAATAGCACCCTGCTCCTTCATCCAGTGGCAATCTGCCCTCCATTGTATCCAGGCCCGGCGGAGGGAGATTCCCAGAGGCGCCCCAAGTCGATAGCCAAAAACCTGATGGTAGTAGATCGCCTCCTCCTTTGCTCGCGCAACCGTGTTGCGGAAGCTAAACCGATGCGAGTGAAAGACCGCCGCTTGTGGTACCCAAGCCTTTGCGTACCCGGCTTGGAGAATTTTCTCAGCCCAGAGTTGATCTTCTCCGAACGGAACTTCCAGGTAGGGAATCTTCTCCCAGACTTCGCGGATCATCGCGGAGTTATTGTCACTATAGAAGTGCAAGTGCTGGCGGTAGGCTTGGTCCATTTCGTAGAGCTCGCGGTCATCAATGCGCTGCAGTTTCAGCTCGTCTCCAAAGCTTCTGAAATGATGGGACATATTCCTCGCCGTGATCGGGCCGTGTTCAGGATAAGCCAGGTGTAATCCAGTAGCACCGGCGACGTCTCGCTGCGAGCGCAAGGGTTCCACCAGATTCCGCAGCCAATTCCGGTCAACCGGTAGGGCATCCTGAGTCAGGAAAGCAACTACATCGCCCCGCGCTTTCTCAACCAACAGATTTCGGGTTTTACCATGCCCGAAGTCTGCTTTCTTCACGGGGAACCATCGGAAGTTATCATTATTCTCAGCGAGATGCATGACCCGCTCCCGTGTTCCGTCGCTCGACTCGGTGTCCGCTACCAGAATCTCAAATTCTTCTGCAATATCTTGGTTGAGAACTGCCTCAAGGACTCTTCCAAATAGAGCTCCACCGTTTCGTGCGGGAATGGCGACCGTAATCATCCAACAATCTTTCGATCTTCTTTCAGCTTAGCTACGACTTTTGCCGCCGACTCTTCCCACGAGAGCCCGTCCGAAAAGGCCTTCCCCGCCTCGGCAATAGGCCTCCGCTCTTGCTCATTGAGCAACAGTACCTCGAGCCGATTCGCAATCTCGCCGGGGTCTGGACTCACCCATGCCATGGCCTCTGCGGGCCAACTGGCTCGGTTGTTGCGTCGATCCAGCTCGACTACCGCCAAACCGCAAGCCATCATCTCTCCTGATATGATCGAGGGATTGGTCGCCGAGAAGGCCACCCCGAGATCAACCGACCGGAAAAGATCTCCCAATCCTTTTTCGTTAAGGACTCCATGATTACGATGCGGGTAAGTGGTCCGAAATCCGGTCATGTCATACCCAAAGAAATCGACCTCGAACTTCACTCCGCGTTTGGCAAGTAGCTCAAAGGCGATGAAGCCAAGGTCTACCGCACGTCGTTCAGTGGACGCCCGACTGTAAAAGGCAATGCGCGGAACAGGATTCTGAGGATGATTTGCTGGAGGGTAGAAAAATTCACGGTTTACCCCATAGCGAAAGACTGTCACCCCGTGATGCCCAAATTCGGCCAGCTTTTCTGCCAACCAGGGAGTCGAGGCAAACGGTATGAAGGGAAACCGATAGGTGTTTTCGGCTAATAGAGAAGCGGTACCCTCGCCATAAAAGAGCGGCTCAAAGTCCTGAACCAGGTAGTATTTGCGCGTCACCGCCGAAGCCGCCCTCAGGAAATAAGCAGTCCAACGATCAGTGGCGATACCGATCTCCCCATTCATTTTTCTGATACTCGTCGGAGTGGCAAAACGGATTTCTCCAGAGAGAGGCTGAAAATGTTCCTTGAGAACCTTTCGGATCTGCTCCGGGGACCCGTGTTGGGAAGAAAACATGATCCAGATCCGGGTCGCCCACCCCTCATCCTCGCATGCCTTCAGAATCCGAAAGATCGCCGCGTGGCCGCCGGCACCGATGCCAAAGTCCGGGATGATGCAATCGACCACCGGAGGCGCCTCGTAATCGCGCACTGTTTCGGGCTTCTCATGGTCCGCGAGGATCAATTCGCGCAGGAAGTCATAGCCAGAAAAGACCGGAGTCTCGTTGAGGTTCCCTTGCTCAAAATCTTTTGGCTTCACCTTTCTGGACCATATCTCAGCAGCCTCACCCTGATCGTTCTCAGCAAAGAGCCTTAAGATCCCTTTCGGAACTTTACTCCGCAGCTCTACATCAAAGCCGGGAAGCTGATTATCAGCCGCAGTTCCGTCCGGGGTATTGATCACGTCCATCCGGTAGAATCGGGTAGCCTCTTGCACCTTGTCACCGAATTCGAGCCAAACACGAGCAGCAGAGGTTGTTTCTGAGCAAAGAACCCAGCCCGAGACCCTCATCAAATACTCCTCCCGAAACTTCAGCATGCCAAAAGTATCGATGTGTTTCAAATGCTGGAACTGCTTCGCCTTAATTAACTTCATAAAAATAAACTAGGTTTCTCCGATATCTCAGCCTCTTTCAAGACCCTTCATCGGGACGTCAGGCACCTCAGGATCGCATACCCTCACAGGATCGGGGGTTATCATCTTCACCACCCACGATCCGAACAGGTTAAAGAATCGGTCACCGAAGTCCCACCGTTTGACCGAGTGCGATGGTCAGTACGACACAAAATCCGGCCATCCAAATCAAGACCAGCGAGGCGTGGATTAACGGGAGAAAGGACTTCCGTCGTGATTCATAGATCATGATTCCAAGGATTGGAAGCACGGCCGACAGATAACGTCCTTGCGCCTGAAAGTCCGACGTCCACGAGTGAAAGATCGACGCGGTGAAAAGTGCAAAAATTGAAAAGAGCCCGCCGAGGACGATCAACCGTCCTCTCCATCCAGGAACCATAAACAGCTGAGTCAAGACCACCAGTCCCGCAATAAGGTAGGATGTCTTCAGAATGTCATAGTGACGGGGCTGAGGATTTTTGTTCAACCAGCCAAAACTGCCAATGCTTGTGCAGTAGGTTCGGTAGAACCACCTCCACTCAGTCAACATCGTCGCCAGACTTACCCCCCTCTCGCGCAGGAGTAGCCCTGGACTCATCGTTGCCAGATCGCCGGCCACGTTGAACCGCGCCGAAGCAATGGCCGCTGCCTTTTCTACAATTCGCTCCTTGTGCCTCCAATCGTTCTGGGCATTTGCCAGAATCATCCAAACCGAATAAAAGCTGATCGCCGACAGAATGAGAACGCCCGCTTTCAAAAACGTCGCCTTGCTCGGAAAATCCCTGACTAAAAGATAGCCGATAAAAAACCCCGAAAATGGCCAGAAATTTGGCTTAACCATGGCCATACATCCCCCCATCAGAATCAAGGTCGTCCAACTTAGAACTCCTTTTAATCGGACCTGAATGTTCTCCTTGGAGAGAAGCCCGTCTTTGGCCACGGCGTGGTAGGCCAACAGCAAACACAGGAAAAGGGCAAATCCGTCAGAATTAAAGTAAGCGAAAAGGTACCACGCCTGGGGAAAGGCTGAAACCGGAATAAGGATCAACCGAAATTGACGGTCCCGCACTGCCAGAAGAAGCAGAATTAAGTATAGCAGAAGATTAAAGAGCCGGAACTTGACATGCTCATCCCTGATCTGGAGCGGACTGAGGATCTCTCCAAATTTCCCAGCCACAAAATAGACAATCTCACTCCCGTTCAGGCGCGAATACCCGTAGGTACTAAAACTGCCCGCTATCCTTGGATCGTCGATCGAGGGCATCGCCCAGTTCGTTTGATAATAGTGAGCTGCTTTGAGATGGACCTCTTCGTCAGGGTGCGCTGATCGATGCGAATAAAAGGCGATTACTACCAACAGCCCAAACACCAACGCCAGAACCAGAACCGGCAACAAACTCCAATCGATCTTCTGGGAGCGTCTTCCCCATCGCCACCAGATCGGGATGGAAAAAATGGCCAGCACTGCCAGTCCCTCAACGATCTGCGGTTGCTCAATCTTATCCCCCGCAGGCAAACGGGTCAGGATTAAATGAGGATCCACTCCATCCGAGACGATACTTAACCCCTCTGGACCTACTGCATGGGTTTCAACGGTGCCACCTACTCTCCACTCGACCCCCTCCGTAAATGCCCCATCCTCCATCACCGGTATCCGCCATGACCGCCCGGAAAACTCGATCCGTGAAATCAACGCGGTTCCCATGCTTTCAAACGGATCGATACGCAGGTCCACATTCTGGCCGATATCTGGAAGAATGAGATTAATTCTCTGCAGACCTCCGGGGATTCGGATCGAAGCATGGCGGTCCTCTGCAAAAGCACCGGTCCCGCCCTTCGCCCAATAAACCTTAAAACGACCTCCCGCTTCGCTTGCGAGATCAATGGAAATAAATGATTTGCTAACGAAGTATTTGTATCCAGGGATCAGCGAACCAAAGACCAGTACCAGAGCCAAAGCAATCCACCCAAAAGCCCGAGCCACCCGCTTCCGGGAAGGGGCGACCGAGCATTGCTCCAGAGTATCTGTCCGTTCTTGCTCCATCAAGGGTATAGATTTCCAGCATTCGAGCCCTGCCCAAAAGGTCAATCTTTTGGGACCTTGTGTATCAGCTTTATCAATCCTCTGACGCCGCCATCTCCAATCCATCCATCCCAACCGGATCGGTCCCTTTTTGGCTTAGCTCAAGGATTCCGTGCCTGCGCCTTACATCGATCGTTTCCTGCACGAGTTCGGGGCTCGAATGCTCCAGACCTCCGGGATTTCGGTAATAGAGACCAAGGACCTCTGGAACCCTTCCAAAAAAGCAGGTCTTCCCACACCGAAGCCAAAAATCGTAATCGCCAACCACCCGGTATTTTGAATCAAAGAATCCGTACTGGCGGTGAAGTTCCTTCACCCACATCGGTTGTGGTCCCAGGATGCAACGGTGCTGTAGCTCGGAGTAGGAATACTCTGGCCACCCAAAGTACAGATCCTCTGTGGCTTCCGAAAAATCCAAATTCGGATGCTCTGTGATTCTCTGGTATCCATAGCAACCCGACAGTTCCGGATTCTTCTTGAGAAAATCCCACTGGCGGCGGATGCCGTCGGGGTGACGCCGGTCATCGGTGTTCGCATTTGTAAGATATCGACCTCTAGCCAAACGAATGGCCCGGTTCCAAGATCCATAGAGTGTTTCGTGGGCCGTCCTGTAGTAGCGAATCTGAGCACCAAAAAGCCGCTGGTAGGCCCGTGCGATTTCGCCCTCCCTCTCCGGCGATCCACTGTCGATAACGATTACCTCCATCTGCCCCGACTGGAAAAGGGTCTGCTCTGTGAGGTTTTTCAGGCAACCCTCGATAAACCTTTCTGCACGATAGGTCGAAATAATCGCTGAGACCTCGATCGAATGCGGCACAATCCTCCGCACCACTCCACCCAATCGCTCAAACCAGCTCATTCTACGGTCAACCTGTCTTTCAGGCCTTGATCGTGGGCGAGATCAAGACTCCCTCTCGCCGAATCTCAATCCTCTGCATCGGTATGCCGATCAGCCCACTGGTTTGGCTGTCGACGATTGATTGAAAGACCAAACCATCATGCAACCAGTGCTGCATCTGGTGGTCATCCTGGCTTCCAGTCGCCAAGGTTGTACTCACAGTGTAGTTACCAGGCCGCAGCCTCGGCATTTGAAAAACAAAGGTCGCTGTTGCTCGTTCCCCTGCTTCCAGGCATGGTTGAGCCTCGCAAAAAGTCAGGTAGGTATTGTCCCCAAATAACACTTGTCCGAGCGAATCCTTTACCCCGAAGCCAATGATAATCGACTCCAACCGCTCCTCCGCTTCGACCGTCACATTGATTGCCACCCTTTCACAACCCACAATATAGCTTAGCGGATTGCCCTCAACATCTGTAAATCTCGCATCAACCACCCTTCCCTTGAGGATCCCGAAAGAGTCCCCCATCGGATCAAAGGCAAAGAGCTTTAAATCGTTTCGATACGGACTGGCGTTGATCCAGGGAAGTCTGGGGTCAACATGATCTTCGCTCTCGCACGGCTTACGCTCGATCGTATGCTCAACTGAGACTTCACGCGGGGTCTCCACCTCATTTTCTGCCCCCAGGTAATGACGGGAAAAGTAAAGCTCGGTCACCGCCTTCGGCTCTCCCTGCGTCCTCACCCGCCCCTTTTCCATCCACACTGCCCGATCGCAAAGATTATTGACCGTCGCCAGATCGTGGCTGACGAACAATAAGGCCCCGCGTTCCTGAAAACCCCTCAAAAAACGCATACACTTTTGAACAAAGAAAACATCGCCCACCGCGAGAGCCTCGTCGACGATCAGAATGTCAGCATCTACATTTACAATCACCGCAAAGGCCAACCTCACATACATCCCGCTCGAATAGGTTTTTACCGGTTGATTGATGAACTCTCCAATGTCAGCAAAGGCGGCAATAGCATCGAAGCGCTCGTCTACCTCCTCGCGACTTAACCCGATTAAGCTCGCGTTGAGATAAACGTTTTCCCGGCCCGTGAACTCTGGGTTGAACCCAGATCCGAGCTCAAGCAAGGCGGCAATTCTTCCCCGTGTCGTTACCGTTCCAGAAGTTGGATGAAGGGTACCTGCGATGATCTGCAGAAGCGTACTTTTGCCCGAACCGTTCCGTCCGACAATCCCCACACTCTCGCCCCTTCCCACCTCCAGGCTCACGTTATCCAACGCATAGAATTCGTTGTAGTACGAGCGGGCTTTTCGCCTGAGAGTGTCTGGTATACCGCCCTTCTTCGGGATGAGGCGGGAGAGCAGGTCAATTGCCGGAGACTTCAAACGATCCGAAGGCTCATTCCAGATCCGATAAGCCTTGGACACTCCGTTCACAGAGATGATAGACTCACAAGACATCGGCAAATCCTCGTTTCAACTTCCGGAAAAAATAGAACCCTCCGTAAAAAACCAGGAGAGAAGTTCCCAGGGCATAGAGATAAGGGCCCAACTCGAGCGGTCGACCCCAGAGTGCCACCCCACGAGCCTGCTCAACGATGTGGACCAGAGGATTCCAGCGGAGCACCTGCCAAATTCCCTCCGGAACCATTTGCTGACTGTAAAAGATCGCGCTCGAGTACATCAACGTCAGCGAAAGAAACTGAACCAATTGACCCAGATCTCGTATGTAGACCCCGAGGGCCGAGAAGAACCATGCGACTCCTAGCGCCAAAAACACGACCGGAAAAATGAGTAGGGGAAAGAAGAGGGCCTCTGGACCCGGTACCCCCTCAAAGACCACCACCGCCACAAAAACCAAAATCAGACCGATCAAAAAGTGGTAAACAGCCGCTCCCACAGCTGCCACCGGCAATACCTGAAGAGGAAGCACCACCTTTTTCACCAGATTCCCATTACTGACGATCAAGGTTATGGATACGCCAAAGACCTCTGCGAGAAGCTGAAAAAGGGTTAAACTCAGAAAGACTCCCAGAGCATAGTCGAGGGCTGTTTCATCCTCGAACGCTCCATACCGACCGTTGAAAATCACTCCAAAGACGAAGGAATATAAGCACATCAGGAGCAACGGATTCAAAACCGTCCATCCTGCTCCCAAAAAGCTGCCTTTGTGCCTCGCCTGAATTGATCTGCGCGAAAATTGGAATATCAGGATCCGATTGACCCAGAGATCTCGGAACACCGCCGTCGGCCGGAGACTCCTCAACCGCTTGATCAATCTATTGCCCCACCGCGAGGCTGTGCCGTGTGTCGATTCCATAAAAGACTCAAACCCCCGACCATGAAGCCGAGGAGCAACGAGGGCAAGGCAGCAGGAAGGCGAAACCGACTCTCCCCATTTTTTGGAAGCGGAAAAGCCACCCATCCATCCCTTCCTTCGAATAAAACCCTGACTTCACCGCCATCCGCCTGACGAATAGAAACTTCACTGGTCGCAACGGCCTGATCGAACGATAGAACTCTGAAAAGGATCCGGTCGGGCATTCGGATCGCCAGCCTCTCAACCCGGATTTCCCCGGGGCGGTCCAGCCCATCCCAACGGATCCCCCTGACCCCGCCTCTTCGAATCTGGAAGCGTTTCGAAAAATCTCCTCCTTTCAGGACGTGGATTTGAACTTCGTCTTCTGAGAACCCCTCTCCCCGATCAACGTAAATTGCCATCCGCCCTGATGCTTTGGAGAACCCTTCAACCTCAACAAACCAATCCGCTCGCAATTCGGCAAGAATCGCCCAGCACCAGAGTGCCACAACCATCCCCAGTATCACACAACCTCCGGCATGAAAATTGGTTACCTCCTTCATCATCAGCGCAGATCACCCTCCCTCGGGATTCTCGCCACCGTAAAAGGTACCTCTTGAAAGGGCACCTCAACCTCCGGAAGGTATTCAAAAGGGATCTCCCGCTCCCAAAGCCACCGCTTAACCGCGATCGAACGTCCAAAATGGATACGGACCGGCTCGTTTTGCTCTTCCAGGCCATCGAGGAATCGATCAATCACCCTCGTCGCTTCCATTTGCGCAGTTAGGTGTTGAGTAGCCAGCGCACCCGTGTTGGCGATCGCCAAGCCACCCATCAAGAGGGCCAAACCAAGATGGAGTAGGCTTCCAGCCTTCCAGCATACCATCTTCCGATCGGCTGAATTCACCCCTCTGTCCCGCTCCAGAAGAGCGTCGAAACCAATCAATAGCGGCAGACACCAAACGAAAGGGACCCACCTGGCAAACGATGACGGCAGGATCAGGCACAAGATCACCAACCCGCCCCAGGCGGTCTTCCGCACCCATCTCCCATCCAATTCCCCTCGCTTGCGGCGAAAGCTGATCAAGACCGCAATCACTAATATTCCGGAAAACAGAGGACCAAAGCCTCCCGAGGTATAGCCAGGATACATAACGACCCGAAACATCGTCCACTCGCTCCCTTCCCAGGTTAGCGGAATCTTTAGTCGGGCGCCCCGCTCGACGTCCGTAGCCTCAGCCAGAGAACGCAAGAAAAGTTCGGGTCGGCTCAGCGCAGACAAGTGTGGAGGCACCTTCATGCCCCGCTCCCGATCAAAGCTCGCTGGTTCAACTACCATTTGCTTAAGATCCCCTAATTGATACCCCCGAAGTGCCCCGGAGGCGAGGGCTCCGATTAAGACAACCACAGAAAGGAACCCGCCCGCCGTTAGCCAGTAGTAGCGTTTGGGCGGCCTTACCCTGAGAAAGAGAAGCACCAACCCCGCCCCGATCAGCGGAGCTCCAAGCAAAAGGCCCGTTCTTTTTGTAAAGGAGAGGAGCAATAACGATACAATGAAAATACCCACCTCCAATCCACCGGCGCGTCGCGACAAGGTCCAGAGCGCAGCAAGCGCCAACGTGATGAAGACCGCCACCCCCAAATCAAGGTAGAGTGTCCAGAGCTGGTAAAAGATTACCGGGTTGAAGCTCAGCGAGAGGGTCGCAAACCACCGCGTGACCCCACCAACCCTCAAACGCGTGAACAAGGTTCGAAGGTTGAGGAAAAGGCAGATCCAAAGAATGATCTGCAACCCCTTCGCACCTTCGAATCCAGCTGGCAAACTGGCGAGAAAAGAACCGAGAATATAGACGAGGTTCAAACTCATCCACTCCTGGGTCATCCGGGGCGCCGAACGAATCAACCCCTCCTCAGGCAATGCCTCCAACCATGACTGATCCTCCGGGTGAATCGGGTTCCATCCCGATCGCAGGTTCAAAACGCCTACCTGATGGGTCTGCACGCTGTCCCACCCGACATCGGTGATGCTCGCCGCCAGAAAAGTAGCACCAAGGAGAAGCGCCAAATGCAAACCGAGCACCGTGAGCATCGATCTCAAATTTCGACCAATCAGGGCTCCCCCGATCGCCCCAACCAGGTAGTAACCCGCCCAAAGCTCAGCAGAAAATGGAAGTCTGAAGAACAACCCCACGGTCGCCAGTGTCCCCAAAGATGCGACTCCTCCGAGAATTGACAATCCAAGCATACCTCCCGGATCAAGGTCGCGGGGATCCTCCTTCATCTTAGTACGCTACCCCCCCTGGCATCAGTCACGACCAGCCATCGCAACTCTTGAGCGAGGTTGAGAGGCCGGCTTCAGGCCCACGGTCTCAAAGGAAAGGTTAGGATTGAAGGCTGGGTCGTGCTCGAACCAACTTCCATATCGGTCCATCACCCGTTTCGAGATAGCGGTCGGAATCGCATCCTCAAAGGCTTGAGCATCCTGCAAAACTACCGTTGGCAAGTACTGAGAACGCCAACCGCTCTCCCTCAGAATCAGTCCCAGAAGTAAAATCTGCTCCGCTGGACTGGTGGCCTCCTCCAGGATTTCCCGCTCTACCAGTCTGAGAAGCTCGGCTCTTACCCCGACCACCGGGCCGATCGCGCTCGTGCAGGTCTGCGAAAGATGGGCTCTCATCCCCATGCCGTCTTCCTTCATGGTTAGGCCACGGTGAGGCAGATAAACCCCCCTCACAGGATCAAGTACGGTTAATCCGTTCAGGATTTTCCCCTCTTCCGAAAGAACCAGGGGCGCAACCAGACCAACCCCGGGAAATCGCAGAGCTGCCCCCATCTTCTGTATTTGGTTCTCTGATACATTTATCTCCGCACCAAAAAACAATACCCACTCCCGGTCCATAGCCGATTCCGCTAGCCTTTCGATATGATGTCCCAGGGAATGCTCCAGAAGATTCCAACTGGTCGGCGGGGTCACTTCCAGGATCAACTCTGGCTCCCAATACATCCCTTTAATGCTCTGAGAACGAACCGGTAATTCGAGCTCCTTGAAGTGGTCTCGCAAGGCTCGGGCGGCTGCTCTTACCGAATAAGACTTTTCCCCAACCGAGTTTGCCGAACTCCCTTTCACCGTCCTCCAGTGATAGAGGACCTTGGGGATGTGGACAACTTGGCTCGGCTCAACGAGGCGACTCAAGCGGAGGAAGAGATCCCAGTCCTGGCTTCCTTCCAAACCAACTCGCATCCCGCCCGCCGTTTCCCACAATCCACGCTCGATCACCGTAAAATGACAGATGTAGTTCTGACGCATGAGGAAGAGGGGATCGTAGTCTGGCTTGAAATAGGGGCCGGATAAGTTTCCGCGTTCATCGATTTTATCTTCGTCGCTGTAGAACCACCTGGCCCTCGGATGCTGCTTGATCGCCAGAACCACTTCTCCCAGTGCGTTTGGTGTCAGCTCGTCATCGTGATCCAAAAGCCCGACGTAGCTGCCCTCAACCAAGTCAAAAGCGGTATTGGTGGCCTCCGAAATGTGTCCATTGTAGCTCCGGTATCTCACCTTGATCCGCTCATCCAGTGCTGATAACCGCCGCACTGCTTCGCGCGTTTCCTCTTCGGTCGAATCATCGTCGACCATGCAAAGCTCCCAATGCTGATAGGCCTGACCGACTACCGATCGAACGCAAAGCTCCAACGCATCAACCGGCGCATTGTAAACCGGCAAAAGAATAGAAAGGAGCGGAGGTTGGTCTACCTGCTTCAATCGATTCACCAAAGCATTCAAGTGGCTCGGATTGGTATCACCGAACTCCGCAAACCACCTGGCATAGGCCGGGTCACCGACACGTCCTCTCCTCCGTTTCCAACCAAAGTGGAGGAATGACTTAATACACCGTGCCGGGGAACCGTCCAACGGTTCGACCATCACTTCCACTTTCTTTAGGCCCCTTCCCGTGTTGAACCGGAAACAGAACCCACACCGCCTCGGAACCACGAAATCATCAATGTAGCTCTGCACTACATCGAGCCGCTCTTCCCATTCAGGCTCGATCCAGCGGTCTCCCACCCGGACCCGGATGGAGGGAGGTTGCCGCCTCCTCGGTTTGAAGATCCATCCGCGCAAGTGTATCTGGCATCCCGCCTTGCTGAGAGTCCCCTCATCCTTCGTCCAACCATAGATCAGGCCACGGTCCGAGCTGGCAAACATCTTGATCCGGTAGCTCGTCTGGGTTTCGTGATCATACCGCAGAAGTTGGAGACGATTCCAGATTAAGGACCCCCCCACTGCGAAAACTTGGCAGACGATGAAGAAAGGCCACGCCCGGGACCAGTCCAGCCCTTCCCCGGATCCGGGCCATACTCCCAGAGCGGACAAGAGGAAAAAACCCGTCGTTCCCGCCACCATCCCGAAGATGCTAGCGCTTTTCCAGTGAATCACCCCCATCAGTTTTCTGCTTCGCCTCCCAACGATTGATCAATCCGATAGAGCTTATCGATCCGAATGTCTGAAAAAGGTACGACCAGCCCAATTTCTGATTCAAGCTCCGACAATTGAAAAAGAACACTCTGCTGTTCCAAAATCTCGTAGATCCCCACCGCCTCGCCCTGGCTCACCAGCACCGAGGAAGAACGCCAGTCAGGCATTACCAGAAAATCCTCGAACCGAAGCTGCGCCCGATTGTGGGCGATTGCCCCTAGAAACCCTCCAATCACCCCCTGGATCATGAACAAGAACATTGTCGAGCAGGCCAAAGCCTTCGCTGTGCCCCCTTCTTTTCCCAAATCGATGAAACTGGGATTGACCATTCGCGTGAAGTTCTGGTCCACCAAAAGCCCACGCTCACTCCTTAACGTACCAATCATCGCATACGGAATGAAAAAACCCAGAAGCATCGCCGATAAGCGTAGGTCGGTGATTACCAGGAGAGAAAGAGCTAGCCACCCGATCATCCATCCATCCTCTACCGGGATTTTTCTCTGAAGAAACCAGCAACGAAGAATCAAAAAGCAGCCCAGACCAAGAATTACCGCAAAAAACGGCCCGTAGGTACCCCGTTCCAGCATTCCCTCGGCGATCGAGGTATGGCTCGACCAAGGCCCGCTGGGACTCAAAAGAGGCGCGGACTGATCTCGCACTGGAGCACTCAACACATCCCGCGTTCGTTCCAATAGTCTCTCCGGCTCTATCTTGACCCCTTCATTCAGCGCCCCCAAAACCAACAGCCCTAACATTCCCAAACCCAAAATGATCCACTTCAGCCGAATCCAGCGCCCCCGCTCCGGGTCTGAGCCGGCCCGCGCAGCAATCGCCAGGCCGCCCGCGACAACGGTCGCCCACCCAAATGGACTAACCAAAAACGAAAGCCCAAACACCCAGGGCAGCAGATCCGACCAATGCTCAGAGCCGTTGCTCCGTATCCCATAGATCCCACAGCCGAGGAAGACTAGATAAGCCACGTAGTCCACCATCGGTGCAAAACTTGCCCAGGCAATGACGAAAGGACTACCGATCAGGTAGGCAACCCCAATCAGAAGGGCATAGCTGAAGCGGACTTGAGCTAGTAGTAAAAAGGCCACCAGAAAGACCCCTCCAGCCCCCATCAAAAGCCACTGGTAACCCTTCCCGACTTGGGTGTCTCCGAGGACTGAGGCGATCACCGCACCCACCACCGCGCCGGAACTGGCAAAATTTCCCTCTGCAAAATAGACCTTCATTTCTGCCGTTGGCCCCACCGCGCCTCTCGCAGGCAAGGAGTAGTCATTGCCCCTCGCCGGATTCCACCCGTGAGCCAGCAGGTAGACGGTTTCCGCATCCCTACTCAGACCTTCCCTGGAGAGGTCAACCACCTGGGAAGAGGTGGCGATTCCGGCGGCCAACAATAACAAGTTGACGGAACTTAGAGCCAGAATTTGCGGCCAACCAATCAAATCCTCCTCGACATCTTTAATCGACCGGGAAAACCCGTAGGCCATTCCGACAAAGTAAGCCAGGCTGTGCCATGGGGTGATCGTCAGGCCCACCAAAAAACCGAGCCAACAACCCAGAACCAGAAATCCAAAACCATAGATGACCGAGCGGACAAAGGCGAAGGCCAACTCTACCCCGCGGGTTGCCTCTTCGGTTTCCGCCTCGAAACGAGCCAAATCAATGAGTTTGTCGTTCGGCATTACCTGCCCCCTTTGGTCAGCGCTCCAAAGGTCCGCATCACGATTTGGAGGTCCAGCATCGCCGAAGCGTTGCGCATGTAGTAGAAATCATAGCTCAGCTTTTCCAAGATGTCCTTCTCGGTTTCTGCATAGCGATAGTTGATCTGCGCCCATCCAGTCAATCCGGGCTTAACCAGAGTCCGAAATCGATAGATCGGGATTTTCCCTTCGCAGAAGCGAGCCACTTCAACCCAATCTGGCCTCGGCCCGATAAAGGACATTTCACCGCGGAGGATATTAATGAACTGAGGAGTCTCATCAAAACGGGTTCTTCTCAAAAGTTTGCCCAGGCGGGTCACTCTCGGGTCCTTTGCTTGCGTCAATACCGGGGCATGGTGGTCCTCGGCCAAACGCATCGTACGCAGTTTCCAAATCAAAAAGGTTGCCCCACGGAGCCCCACCCGCTCCTGTCGAAAAAAAACGGGTCTCCCGCTCTCAATCCAAATCAAACAGGCCACCGCAGCTACCAAAGGTGCAGACATGATTACTCCGACAACCGCTAGCCCGATGTCTAGGAGGCGCTTCCAGCGATGGTAGACCGGGTGAGTCAGGCGCAGGTCCAGTTCGCACAACCAATTCGCCCCGAGATGGCTCAATTCAACCTTCTGGAAATAGCGCTCCAGAAAAGCCGGGTAGTGGGTGATCTGCACGCCCTCGTAGAGGGCTTTCACCCATGGCGCATCCAGAACATTTTGACTGGCGATCCACGGAACCACCACTTCATCCACCTCGTGCTCTCGAACAAACTGGGCCAGACCTTCCGCGCTTTCCCTGAGTCTGGGAACCTCGGCCTCGCCGACAATTTTTAGCGGAATCTTTACAGCAGCAATTCTCTCCTGAACCGCCTCGATCATCGAGCATTCAAGTAAAAGCAGGAGACGTCTGGGCCGCTTGGCGGCTAACCGGCAGAAGAGCAAACGCGTCGCGCCAATCCCAACCGTGGCGACACTCAGCAAGCAAAAAGCCACCCATCGACCCGGACTCTCAAGAAAGAATAGATAGGTGATGAAAAAGGTCCCCGCCAGGGCAACCGAAGCGGCAAAAAAGGCCCGCGCAAAAAGCCACTCCCATCGCTGCAACCGGATCGGATCGTAGAGTCCGATCACCTTTCCAGTAAACATGAGGCAAAGCCCAAAGATGATCGCGAGCGGGAAGGCGCCCGGTTGCCCTCTGAAACTTGCAGCCCAGGATAGATTCAGATCCGGATTGACGGCGTAGGCGAGACACACGGCGAAAAACCCCACCAAAAGGTCAAGTATCTCCAACGTCTTTCCGCTCTCAATCCAATCTACCCGCTGCTGCTTCACCCCTTAAAAACTCCCGGAAAATAACGTTCGTAGACATCCAGGGTTGCCCTGGTCGCCTGCCCTTCAGAATACCGTTGCTCGCAGAATTGGCGTCCCTTTCTGCCCATTTCCAATCGCCCAGCCGCCCCCACACCAGCCGCCTGCTTCATCAGATTTGCCAGCTCATGCGCACACTTGCTCCGCAAGATCCATCCATTGACTCCGTCTTGAACGAGTTCCCGACATCCTGCGATTGAGCTGGCAATCACCGGCAACCCACTGGCTCCACCTTCCATAATAATCCGGGGCAATCCCTCCCCGTAAAAGGTCGGATGGACCAGCACGTCCACTGAGCGGAGCAATTCATCCATCCGTTCAACGCCTCCCAACCAAGTGAAACCAGGCAATCTTGCCCATCCCTCGATTTCCTCTCGAGTGTGGGAATCGCCGCTCCCGGCATCCGGCTCTCCGGCCAGCAAGAACTCAAAGCCCTCGTTCGCCAGGATCCCCGCAGCCTCTGCGAAAAGAGCCCCACCCTTCTCTTTGAGCAGCCGCCCGGCCAGTAGAAATCGGACAGCCCCGTTGGACTCCGGAAGAAGTTTCTTGCCTTCTGGATGGAACCGCCTCGTGTTAACGCCCCCTCCCGGGATGGTCAGGATCTCTGCCCTTGAGTGCCTTCCGAGGAGGCGACCTATCCTCCGCCGGTCCAACTCATTCTCAACAATCACCAAGCCCCTTGGCAGGGTCCGGCGCAGAAACGGAATCAACCCCATTCGGACAATTCTCCAGCGCTTGTCTCTCGAGGAAAAAACGATCCCCATTCCCGTGACCGACTGAACAATCTTTGGCGGTTTCGGGTATCGGTATCTCGCGGCCACTGTTCCCATCACGATCGCCTCGAGCGTGAAGTGGTGAACCAAGTCCACCTTTTCCCTTCGATAAATGTGCCGGATCGCCCGAACCACCTGAAGCTTCTGAAGCGGATTGTAGTGACGCCGCTTCAGAGGAACCGGAAACCACTCCACTCCGGCGGCCTTGATAAACTCGCTGTAGGGATCCTCCGGAGACAAGGCCAGAACCCTCATTCCGCGCCTGATCAACTCCTTCATGATGCCAAGGCGAAAGTTGGCTAAATACCAACTTGAATTTGCCAGAAAGGCGATCACCAGCCCGCCTTCTCGATTAGCTCCTCCCTCGTTTACCGCATTCATCTATCCCCCATCCCCAAAACTTCTTCATAGATTTTGATATAGCCCCTCACAGTTTTTTCGATCCCAAACTCCTTTGCCCGCGCTCTGGCCAGGGTGGCTGGAACTCCTCCATCGGCTTGGCTGGCCACTTTCTGCACCGCTGCGGTCCAATCTTCAATCCGCTCCAGATCCAATAAAAAACCAACCTTCCCGTCACTGCCGAGCACTTCTGATATTCCGGGAACCTTAGCCGCCAGAACTGGTATGCCAGCAGCCAGAGCCTCGACCGCCACTAGTCCAAAACCCTCCCAAAGTGAGGGAACCAATAGAGCGTCAGCAGCTTGGTAAAACGGGAGAACTTCCTCTTGAAAACCGGCGAAATCTACCCTCTCCCGGATTCCCAGGGTGGCAGCCAGCGCCTCCAGCTCGGCGCGCTGCTCTCCGTCCCCCACCATGGTATACCTCCAGTCCAGATCGGACAGCCCAGCCAAGGCCCTCAAACTCAAACTAAAATTCTTTTTGGCCACCAATCTTCCCACCGAAAGCAATCGCAGAGGCTCCCCTTCCTTTCGTTCTCCCCGAGGCAAAGCCAGCAGGCGCTCAATCTCCACGCCATTCGGAACAACCGGGCAGTTTGCCGCCGGAAGCTTTGGCAACCACTCCAGCATCGAACGCTGAACCCCCTCACTGATGCAGATGATTCTTTCGTATCCATGATACAACCACCGATCAAAGATCCGACCGAACCAGAGTTCCCGTCGCCGGTTCAGGGTATCATGCTCGGTGGTGACCAATTTCGCACCCCTTGTCTTCCTCTTCGCAAATTTTGAGAAGGCCTGGCTCTGGGTGAGGTGAGAATGGATGATATCAATCGCTCCCCCATCTCTCTCCAGCCCGGCAATCATTCGACGCAACAGAAACGGCTCCTTGACCCGCGGATAGCGTCGTCCAAAGGAAAGAACCCGCTCCGTCCCCCGACGATCCCCGGTTTCCATGCTCACGATCCATGAATCGATCCCCGCCTCCAGTAATCGGGAGTGAATTTGCGCCACCATCACTTCAGCTCCTCCGCCAATCAGTCGGTTAATTACCTGAACCACTTTCACGGCATACCCTTTCTTACTAGCACCATCTCTCTTAGTTGCTGGGCAAAACCAATAAGCCCAAAAGCTGCAGGAAAACAAAAGACCGGCAGGAGATACAAAAACCACCGACCATCCCACTCCCCATGCATCATCCCCGCTAGTCCAAGGTGAAAACAGAGGTAAATCCCACACAGTCGGGCCAAATCGGGACAGCGCCGGGCAAACCCGCCAATCCCTTTCAAAACACAAGTATAAAAACACCCGATCCAGATCAGGTTAACCAGATTGTGGAGATCTGAGAAAGCGCTTCGTACCGGGACCAGGGAAACCAGAACCCGGGAGAAGATCAGAGAAGTGGTCTCCAGCGGATGCTGCCATCCATAGAGAATGAGCGCTGGAACCACCCCCCGCTCAGAATCAAGCGACCCCGGCATCCGAATGGTCCAATCCTCAACCGACCAAATGATCGTTCCCTGGTTAAAATAGACTGGTAGCGAAACCGATCTCAGGAGCGCGTCAAAAGGACCGGTCAGGGAAAGGGAAAAAAGGGCGAGAACCATCAGCAGCACCCACCGCAGCCCGTTTCTCAAGCTAGACACCCACCAGAAGAGGAGGATCGGTATCCAAAGTAATCCGTGCGGTCGGATCGAAGCACTCAACACGACAAGGACTCCGAGGAACAAATAACTGCGGCAGCTTTTCTCTTCAGGACCCCAAGACCCAATCTGCGCCAGAACAGCCATCACTGAAGCTACAAAGAGAGCCTCCGTCATCACATAGCGCGGCCATCGGTAAAAGTCCGGATAGCTGACAAACCAGAAGAGCGCCAATACTCCCAATCCAACCGGAAGGACCTTCGGCCCCGACCACCTTTTCAATGCGAAAAAAACCAGAAAAATTTGCGCCCCGACCATCCCGAGCAACGAGTTGGGAGTAATCAGCTGCCAGAGCCCGGTCCAGAGGATAAAGGCAGAGAACTGCCCACTCCATCCGTCCAATCTGGCCTCCGAAAACAATCTGACACCCCACTCAAGGAATCGCTCCGAGTCTCCCGCAATCACCGGCCCAAAAATCAGGAGCATTAGAACCTGCAATCCCAACCAGATTCCGAGGAGTAGTCTTCGGAACCTCTCGATCTGTATCCCCTGGAAACCGTTCATTTCGTGGAAGATACCGAGGTCCATTCTGCAAGCCAATCAGCCAATTTCGCGCCCTGGACCTCCCAGGTGTAGTGACACCGCGCATGGTTCCTTCCAGCCTCGCCCATCGCCAATCTGGCCCTCCCATCCATCTTTATGAGGTCCAGCATCGCATCTCTCAGGCCTTCAACCGAGTCGTCACGGGAGAGATAAAGAAAGTTCTCCATAGCTCCGAGCGATCGAAGTGGGGTCGAGAGTACCGGACGTCCCGAGCAAAGTGCCTCACCCAGTTTGGAGGGAAAAACGGATCGGGCAGCCTCTCCCTCCATCCGGTGGGGATTGAGCACGATGTCAGCTGCCTCAAAGGTCCGCAGACGCTCCTCTTCCTTCCCCAGGAAACCCCGCCACTGCACCTTGGGAGATCCTTCTGCCACTGCTGCAACTTTTTGCTCAAGTGGCCCGGCCCCCGTTATGGTTAAAGTCGCATCGACAGTACCCAGTTGCAAAAACGCTTCCAGCAAACGATCGACTCCCCTCAGCGCATTCAAGGAACCCGCGTAAAGGAAACGCGTCTCCCGTCCCGGTGGTTTAAGCGGCAGCTCCATCAGTTTTTTTGCGAAGCCATCATCCGGTAAGAGCCCATCCAAATGAAAAGGCGCATCGCCCCTCCAGCTTATGTCGCGGAGTACCTCGGGATTGAGAACTGCCAAACGCCTCACCTTCCGCAGGCAAGCGGTCTGGTATCGGTAGATCACTCTCCGGGAAAATGATCCACCCCCCTCCAACGATCCGTCCAAATCGGTAATCAGCGCACAAACCGGGACCCTGAAGATTCTCGAACCAGCCACAATAAACCCGATCTGGAAATGATTTGGCCCAAGGTTGTAGGACAAAAGGTAGGGCCGGCGACCCGATCGACGCATTCTTTTTGCCCAGGCACCCATCTGCCGGATCCAATCGACTCCGATTCCAATCGATTTCAATGGCTCGATATTCCAGCCGCCCAGCAACTCAACCGCACAGTCTGCCCGATTGAGCTCTTCAATTTCCGACCTGGAAGGGCGGACCCTCCAACGCCTCTCCTTCGGCCAGCGGGGTATGGGCATGACGGTCCAGATTTGCTCTATGGGCACCCCGTTTCTCTTTAGAGTCTCCACCATATTGCGCTGAACCCAAATGGTCGGCGAATTCGCAGCTCGGTAGTTTTGTTCCCAACCTGAGGGAACCCAACTACCCACCACGCCAAAAGCTGGAGAAGATTCCGTCAATCAGCTAGGTTTCTAAGCTGTAAGAGTTTTTCCCCTTCAGCCCCCAGCGAAAAAGCTGTTCGTCAAGCCAGCCTTGAAAAGGCTTCCTTCGCGGGCGGGCATTCCGGTGAGGAAAAGGTATATCCGGAATAGGTAATTCAAGAAAAGGACACAACACCTCCCAACCGTCTCCGTTCAGAATATCCATCACCAACAGATCCTCCCGGCGCCCCCGAAAGTATTCCAGGACAGCTCGGTGGTGCCTTTTGAATTCCTGAATGTAAGCCCTCCGATCAAAGATTGTGGTTCCATAGATCAGAGTTCTTCGAAGGATCATGTCATCATCTCCTCTGTCCACTGGTTGATATCCTGTGATGCTTTCCATCGACCGCAACCAACTCGGGAGTCCCCTGACCGTTAAGATAAACTTCGACCCCGGGTATTTGTAGTCAAGGTAGCGATAAAATGCCGTCACACCATTATCCGTTCCCGCTCGGATCGAATGAATCTGCGAGAAGGGAGGATTGTGGATACAGGGCTCAACTTCCAAAAACGAAAGGGCGACTGCCAGGCTTTTGGTTCCCGTTCTTCCGAGGCCAATCCCGAAAACCCTAGGTCCAATGAGGGAACCGGGTGAGGTTGTCACGCAAGCTTCCTTCTCGGGTTTCGGCTGGCTGTATGTGGTTACCATTTGGACACCCCATAGAACTTTCTAGTTCATCGCAATCTTCAGTCGAACCAAAAATCGTCCTCCAAATTGGATTACAACTCAGGCCCTGCGGTCCCAAAAAGGATCGAGAGAATCCACTTCAACCTGGACCCAGTCCGTCTTGATCGTGCTTTCCTTTCTTCTCAAGGGCTGTCTTCCAGCCTCCGCCGCACATGGGCTACGATCGCAGCTGCTCCGATGGCCAACCCAACCATGAAAGGTCCGTAGCGAATACGGTACAACGAGCCGACCGCCGGTAGTCCAATCGCCAGGGGCAACATCACCAGAGAAGAGGTCAGGATCACCATCCAGATCCTCCATTCCATCAGCACCCCCATCCGGACGACGCAAGCAGCTAAAAGAAGATAGGCAATCAGCATTTCAAAGTTTGAAACCAGTCTTTGAGCTCCCCCGGTTGGGCTGCGGGCTTGTCCCTCAAGCTGCCCGGGATAAGGCGCTAGCCAAGCATTTTTGAACGCTTTCGGAAGGTAACCCAAAACGGCGGAGGTCCGATTAAACAGACGCTCCCCATCGAGCGTGCTTCCCTCGTAGCCATAGATCCCCAGAAAAATCTGCCGATTGTAGGCCACCCTCTGGAAAACACGGTCGATAATTTCCGGCAGCCATGAGGAGCGCTCCCAGTAGATTGCTGCCGGAGTTAGCCACTCATCCCCTGGTTCTTCCTCCGTCGTAGCGCCTACTCGCGGCAATGAATCAACCTCAGCCTTTTCGGTATGCCTGGTTTCCCGATCATCATTGGCATCCCCCAACCCATTCGCCTTGAAACCCACAAAAACCAGAGACGGAAGCAAACCAAGCAGCAGCCAACTACCCTTCTTCATTAAAAATGCAGGCTTCGAGAAGGGTTCCTGAAACGCTCGCATCACCAGAAGCACCAGTCCCACCACCAGCACTGCGACAAAGCTCAGGGTCACCCCGTAGGGCCGAACCAATCCCATGAGCCAAGCACCGCCAACTACCAAACCCACCGACTTTACCGTCCAGAGCCTCAAACCCTCACGATGCATCAATCTGAGTCCGCCCCAGAGGTAAAGATAGTAGCCGGCAATGAAGAATCCATCTTTGTGAATCTGGGCCAGCCAGGTCAGGTTTGAGGGGAAAACCACCATCGGCAAAATACCGATGCCGGAAGCCAGCTTGCCAAAGCCGATCAAGCGCAGGATTCGATAGAGAGCCATTCCTGCCAACCCGTGCAGCAGGGCATTCAGAGGTAGCATCCAGCCCGGATGAGGCCAGAAGACCCAGTAAACCAGAGAAGCAATCCCCGCTGGTTGGTTGTCCGACCAACCCGGGTTTAGCTTCCAGGCACCAAGCCCCTCCCGCACCATCTCCTCCCGTTGGACCACCGCCAATTCGTGAAAAGCACCCGAGTCCAAACCATCCACCAATCCCTCCTTGCTGGCGCGATCACCTAGAAAGGTGGGTATCAGAAAAAAGAGCACGAGGCTCGAAACGCAAAATCCGTAGCCTGCCGTTGCCAGAAAAACCACCCAGCTATCGTTTGCTTTCAAGTAATCAAATAGACGTTTCATCCTCAACCCGCACGAAATCGGAATCTCCGCTTCAGCCAAGCCCAGAATCTCCGGGGCATCCATCGACGTCCAATCGCCGCCACCTGAAAGAGGAATTCGTTGTAGGCATAGTAGCGACGTCCAATCGCCCGATCTGCCAGCCGGTCACGAACCACCAATCGGGGATGCCGCAGCGGAAACCTTACCCCTGTAGGCTTACAGACCGGAAAACGGCCCGCATCGTTGGTGTGGGTCGCCCCGTCTCCAAATCCGATGTAATCAACCAAATTCTCATAGGGAGAAACCGAGAGCCCCCCCTTGAAGATGCACGCAAAAAACCATTGAAAGTCCCAGACCGAAGGATCCCGGAAATCCTTTACCCATTCAAAGCGTCTCCTCCAAACCCGTCGCATTTGCCTTTCCTCAAATACATCCTCCATCCATCCTTCATCCAGAATCGCCTGATAGTCGGATAGGTTTAAATCAAAGAGTTCCCAGGCCCTTCGCCAACTGGCCCAACCCCAGGTATAAGGATACCGAGTAAAAAAATAGTCTGCCTCCCTCCGCCTCGGTACACCGACAAAAGCTTGTCCCGAGATAACCATTACGCGGGGATCGTCCCGGTACCGTTCCAGTAGTTCCGCGCAATAAGGGAAAAAGGAGGGGTCGGGGACACAATCGTCCTCCAAAATGATTGCCTCCTCATAAAGTTCAAAAGTCCTGGTGATGGCTGTCGCCGGTCCGAGACCACAACCCAGATTGATCTCTTGATAAAACCGATGGATCGTACATGACCAATTTACCATCCCATCCACCATTTCCCGAATCGCTGCCACCTTTCCCGCTTCTCCAGCCACCCCCGGCCGCGGGCCATCGGATGCCAACAAAAGAATCTCCGGTTTCACTTCCCGGAGGCGCGCCATCAATCGGGCTACCTTATCGCTGCGATTGAAAAAGATGACCAAAACCGGTGTCATCCTACAGCTCTCCTCATCGGTCTGGTCGCTTGCGCGATCCACCAACGTCCGCCCCAGACCAATCTTCGCAAACTCCAAGCTCCCCAAAACGCGCGAAAGGCCGCCATCACTTCACCCTTTCTCCCCTGCATACAAGCCACCAAATACAACTTCCGTACCAGGACCCGTTCAAGCGCCCTCCGCTCCATTAACCCGCTTTTTGCATTGGCCCGTCTAATGCGCCGCAACAAACGAGCCAGGGCCACCAACTCGAATTCAAATACCTCCTGTGGAAATTTTCCCGCCCGCTGAAGCATCGTCAAATCATTGGAGGTCACCTCCAGACCGAGTTCGTCCAGAATCTTCGACTTTACCTCGAGGTCTCCCGCAACCTGCTGCTCAAGATAGGCCGAGATTTTGATCGCCGGATTGACTCGGTATCGTATCAGTTTTTTGGATACGTTGGCCATTCTGATCACCTTCCCTGCTTCCCACCAGAGGGCGTAGTCCTCCGCAGTCGGTGGATCCTCCTGGTAGCAAAGACCGAACTCGCGAAAGCGATCCCGCCTCCAGATCACCGATGGATGGATCAGCGATGGCTGGAAGAGAAGTGTCGCAAAAATATCCTCATGCGATGCAGGTAGTCGGTAATCCACGTCCACCGCCCCGAATGCTTCTGCCCAGCAACCGACCAGGGAAAGAGCTGGATTCTCTTTCAGAAAATCCACTTGGGTTTCCAGCCGCTGGGGGAGGCAGATGTCATCGGCGTCCATCCTCGCGATAAGCTCCCCCCTTGAATCTTTTTCCAAGGCGTTTAAAACGCGAGCCACTCCCATTGGCCGGTCAAACGTCTTCAGATGAATTCGCTCGTCCACAAATGTGGACACCAAAGCCTCGGTCGCATCCGTCGAGGCATCGTTACCTATCAGAAGCTCCCAATCCTCATAGGTCTGATCAACCAGACTCTGGATCGCCTCGGCGAGGTGGGGTACCCCGTTCCTCACCGGCAACAAAATAGATATGGTTGGCAATTTCCCGGGTCTCATCCCTAATCCTTCCAAATGAGGGCCGTCTCCCCTCGCTTGCCAAAGCCAAGATAGAAGTCCCGCACTTCATCCTTCCGCTGCTGTAGAAACATGTAGAGGTTGTCGCGCACCGGCGATCGAGCATAGCCGATTCCCGTCCGCCAGCCAATCCGGAGCAAAAGCTCATTCAGCTGGTTCATTCCCCTGGTTACCCAACCATTGACCCTCGGGTAATCCAATCCGCTGATCGCAACAATCGTTCCGCGCTCCGCTCGATCAAACTCGATCACCATCTCATTCAGTCCGAGGACCAACCTCGGGTCAGGCTTGATCTTCCGGACTTCTTTCCAACTCTCCCAGCCAACTGCCTCCTGACCAATTCTTGCAAGCAAAGGACGCTGCTCCGCCCCGAGGCAAATCCCCCATCCTTCCGCGTTCCGGACCGCTTCGTTTCGATTCCGGTAAAGATGGTTTTCGAGCCAAAGCCAATACCCGTCGGGCAGGAAGCCCGGTGTAAAGTAGTTGGCATAAGGATGCCACTGATGCAGCAACCGCAGGTCCTCTATGGTGCGATGCTTTAGCCCGATTAGCCGTTCTCTTCGATGGAGATCATCATCTTCCAGTCCCCAAAATTCGAAGGTTTCATCAAATCCACCAATCCCCTCGTAAACTTGCCGCTCAATCAGGTGGAAGGCGCCCAAGGCTCGCTCTCCCATCGACGGAAGAGGACCAACTTCGAAGGGCTTGTCCCAATTCTTGAATCCTCTCGGAAGCAGTTCCGGAAAAATGTGCAATACCTGACCGACCTCCACCTTCTCACTCAAGCGCTCGACAAAATCTTCTGGAAAGATCAGGTCAATATCCGTCGTTGCCAGGTATTTTCCACTGGCTACTCGAGCCCCCGTATTCAATGCTCGGGCACGGTTCCACGGCCAACCCCGGCTATCACTGTAGAGGTAGTCAATCCCTAGCTTTTCTTCGACAAGTTCGCGAACTTCCGCAGCCACTTCTGGCGACGACCCGTAATCGACAAAAATAATCTCGAAAGACCCTCTCCGCTGCCTCTGTAAGGAACGCAGGCAACGCTCGACCCGCCCCAAATCACGGTTGCGATAGCCAAAGATGAAAGAGATTAAAGGTGCTTCAGCCATCGTCTGGAAGGAGGATCTCGAGGTACTGGTCCATCATTCGCTTCAGGTTCCAGCTGTCCGCGTGGTCCAAAGCCTGCTCTCGGTATATCTTTGGGTTAGCCAGCCATTTTTCAAAAGCTACCAGAAGGATCTCCGGGTCGGCGTCCTCGGCCCGGTGGATCAATCGCTGCCCAATCGGCGCCAACAAGTCGGCATTGAACCAACACAGTTCTGGCAACGACCCGCTCTCGTAGCCAATCACCGGCACACCACAGGAGATCGCCTCAACCACTGAGTTGGGGCAAGCAGCATTCAACATGCTAAACAAAAAAGCATCTGCCATCCTCAGCTCAGAGGCTATTGCCGCACCGTCGAGTTTTCCCAAATATACGATTCCCTCCCGATCAAGCAGCGATCGCAGTTCCCGGTCAGGCACCGGTCCGGCCACCCTCAGAACGACTTCGTGGCCCCGCCTGCGTAACAGTTCAATCAGCTCGACTTGCGGCTTGAGGAGATCGGGCAATCGGAAGTTTCCCGTCGTCAGCAAACGAAGGGGCCCACCTGGCCGATCTGTTCCTTCGGGAAAATAAAGCGACCGATCAGCCCCGTTGGGAACCACTGAAGATTTTGGGTGACGCGCTCCCAGAAAATAATCAGCCTGGCGCGCCGCGTAGTTGCTCTGAAAAATTACGGCGTCCGCGATCTCGGCATAAACCCGCTGCACCGGTTCATTCATCGCTCTCCAATCCGGCCCCGCCCATTCCTCATAAGCCATCCCATCCAGGCGCTGCACCATCCGCACCCCCCAACTCTTGAGTGTCTTGAGCACCAGGCTGTCGTACTGCTGAACCACGAGAAGCGAATCGAACTTCCCATAGACTGAGTTGGTTGTCGTCACGCCGATTCCCGCTGCCGCTCGGCAGAAGTTGGCTCGAAAGGTGTTCGGTCCCCCTGTGCTCCCGTCTCCGCCTGGAATGGCCACCGCATACCGTTTGCCAGAGAGTCGGGAAACCTTGCCCACGACGGGAAACAACCTCCTTCCCAAGCCGGCTTTCAGATACCCGATCATCGAATCAGCCGTCCCAGCGTCTGCTTGAGCCATCGGTGCAAGCGGCTCTCGGTAACCACCCTCGGAGAGAGTAGGTCTTTGAATCGTTTGAGGTAAACCCTCGCTTCCAGGGACCTGTTCAACTCAGCTGCCAGTTTTCCAACCTTGGCGTGCCTTCCATGGATGATCCGTATCCGCGATCCCTCACCCGCAAAACAATGCCGATGAGTGCGAAACTGAAACTCCGGCGTCAACACACCGAAGGAGACCCCCGCTTCCCAAAGAGTTTTCCTCAGCGCAGGTTGGTCATTCTTATAGCCGAGATTCCGGTAGTTGCTCTTCCATGCTTCGACAACCTGCGTCCACGCAGCTCCCCGGCGAAAAACGAAGACTCCCGTGTTCAACTCCGGAAAACTCTCGGGGACGCCCTCCAAAACTTCCGACTCGCGATAGGTAGCGTGGGAAATTGCCAGGCAGTTCTTCTCCAAGAGGAGGAAAAGGTCATCGACCGCTTCAATCATGAAGGTATCGGGATCGAGAAAAAGGGTTTCCTCAAAAGGAGATCGCGAGGCTGCTTGGATTTTATCACCGCAACTCATCATTGGGTTTTCCACCTCATAAACGGCGTCAAAGGGCCCCATCTCCCTGTCGTGGTCGGTAAAAATGACAATCGGCAGCCCCGGCATTACCTCACGCACGCGCTTCGCTGCCACCACGGCTTCCTTGAAATAAGGATCTCCGGTCGCCGCAAAAACGATTCCCCGCTTGGTATCCATCACTGTTTTTCTACCCTCTCCAACAATTGTTTTTCGAGGATTTCCCAGTTTTCAGGGAGCGGCTTTTCCTTTTTAGCGGAGGCTATTTCATTTTTTCGCTCCCAGCCGTAGCGGAAATAGCTCAACCATTTCTTTGGATTTGGACCCTTTAGGTTCAAGGAACGATAGAGAATACGGAAACCACGGAGTGTTCGCACCTCCTCCAGATTGCTGTGGACAACCTGCTGGCCCATCTCTCGAAACAACCTTTCGTATGCTTCTGCTCGTGCCTCGATTTCCAGAACGTACCACAGGCAAATTTGATAGTCGTCGAGTTCCTTCCATCCCGGCAGCGGCACCCGGACCGGATCCTCGGGATCGAGGTAAAACTGTTTCCCCCGTTCCGTCCGTCCGGGAATCGCTCCCATTCGGTAGAGGCTGGACACCACCCTGCGCCTGTCCCGCCGATGGATGACCAAATCCGCTTTCAACCCTAGCTCAACAAAGGGTTCAATAAATCCCTTACAGAACAAATGACTGGTCTCGACGTAAATCGAAGCGTCAACCGCCGCGATGGCAGGCAGCTTTTCTTCCACCAGAAAACGCCTGAATTCAGAAGGCTTTTCCAGAGCATGTCTCAAAATATGGTGATAGGCGGGTTCAGGCTCATGCAAGCTGAGGACCTTTGGCAAAAAAGTGAACAAATGGGCCAGGTAGGCGGTTCCACAGCGACCGGTGGCCACAGTAAAAATGAGCCGCTTGGCTTCGAGGCGGGTACGGATGGGTTCAGCTAAATCAGGTTGCATCGGGTGATTCAAAAAAAGGTTTGGTCGGATAGGTAACCAGTTTCCCACGACGGTAATACTCCCGCTTGGTCCTGCTTTGAACGGGAAAGCCGAGCCGACCGCGCAGACCGGCAAAAACCCGCATCGGCCACGAAAGAGCGAGCCAATCAGCGATGTTTAATCGCATCCTGGCATCCTTGCGATCCAGGCTCGAACGGGGGAGAAAGACCGTGTGCAAGCACCGAAATGGGGAGCTTTCAAAGCTCTCTGTATCGTCCAAACGGCAACGGTCCTCCAGACTGGAGCCCTGCCTCATCTTAATTGTACCGCCGTGGAGCCGCTCTGAGCAGGGCCCGTTCCAGCTTTCGATCAACGAGAAGTTGTAGAGTTTGGTCATCGAGCGGGATGGTCGCGCCAGATAACCGGTCGCCGTCTCCGCCTCCAGCTTGGTGCAGTGCAGTACGTTTCCCAGCACTTGCCAAACCTTCTCAAACTCCTCGCTGAGCAAACGTTTCCGAAAATCCCTTAAGCGCACCGGATCATAAATCTCATCACCGTCTACTCCAAAGATCCAGGTTGGGGTTCCGGCCAAGCAGGCTATCCACTCGTGCGACTGACCAGGTTCCTCAATCCTTCTGTATTTAACCTTCCCGGATTGTGCGGCCAACTGGGCAACGATTTCATGGGAACCGTCGGTCGATCCGTGATCTGCGACTAAAATCTCGTCACAGAATTCCAGAACATTCCTCAGCACCGTTTCGAGAAAACGGTCTTCGTTGCGTATCAGGCAGACCCCTACAATTTTATTGGCCCTGGTCAATGTGAACCGCCCTTCACGAACATTTCGGGTCCAGAGGCGCCGTCCTCAAAAGAAACCACATCCAGTAATCCTCCCGCTCCACTCGGATGACCTCGCTAAAGTAGTCTAACATCTTTCGGAAAAGAGCTGCATCGGATCGCCATTCAACCGACTCAAACACCTCCCCCTCCATGCCCGGAATCGACTCGTAGATTGCATAGCCGCCCGGCTTCAAAACCCGGAGTTGCTCTTCAAAGAAGCCTTCCATGTTAAAGGCGTGGTCGATCGCATTGCAGTAGACCATGTCGAGCGAATGGTCGGGCGCATCAATTTTCATAAAATCTCCTTCCACCACCCAGCGATTGTTGGGCCCGGGATTGAGGTCGATTCCGTAAGCGTTCCGATACCCTAAGTCATGCAACACCTCTACCTCAGTCCCTTGTCGGGCACCGGCACAGAGGATTTTGGCATCCTTCGGCAAATAGTAAGGGAGGTGCTTAAATCGGCGAAAGAACTTCCTCCGGTAATCAAGAACTACTTCGTTGGTGAACCCTTTCCCCGATTTAATCAATTCATCAAACTTAGCTTTCTGATGGTCGAGGTATTCCTCGTAATCACTGTAATCCCGGTAGTTGAAGTCACCTTCCTGGAGCTCTTCTTTCCATCCACCCCCGCCGTGGTGCTTATGCCGGACCGGGTGTTTGTCGCGATCATGAACATAGTCCTCCTCCTTTAGACCACGCAACATCCCATAGTATCCCCACCCACCCGGCCAGTTCGCGTAGAGACGGGTCTTCAGCCAGTATTTAGGGTAAATGCGGAAACGGCGACGAATGCGTTGGGTTATCGAGTTCACTTGAATGTTAAGGTTGTCTCTATCAGTTGGAGATAGGCGTCTGCCACTTCGGCAATCGTCAGGGGCCAGATCAGCGCTCGGTAATGGTTCAGATGTTCGGCAAGATAGTCCAGTCCGCGATTTGCCTCCTCCCCGCTCGAAAATGCAAGACCTCCAAATCCGGCGATTTCAGGATGCCCTCCATCGTTGAAGTATAGAGCGACCAGTCCGCAGGACAGCGCTTCTGCCAGCGCATTTGAGGATGGATCGCGCTGGCTGGCGGTTAGATAAATATCATGTTCCCTAAGCAGCGCTGCCAGCTCCTCCGAAGGCAGTGGTTCAACCACTCGAATGTTTCGAAAAGTCGCCGAAATCCTGCCCACAAAGGTGTATTCGTAGCGCTCTGTATCCAGGTGCTCATCAAGGTACCGGTACATCTCGGCGCCCTTCCTCGGGTTGTCAGACCATGATGAGGAAATGATTCTAATTTTTGCCCCGTTTGGGCGGGTTAGTCTACCGCTGCGATGAAAGATTTCCGGATTTGGCGCATTGCCAATGATCGTGGGGCGATAGGGCCGGTAGCCGAGATCGCAGGTAGCTAGGTAACTCCAAAGACCCTGCATCACCGTAGCATCCGCGACTTCCCGATTGAGGGCGAAGCAATCATCGTCGTCCTTGGCAAAGCCCTCCCCGCGGTAAAGTTGGATCGGTCCATCGATCCGGTGGAGAACCACCGACGACTCCGATCGCTCCTTGAGAAAGCGTTCCCGATCAAACCATATTGCCTGCAACAGATGGGCGTGGGCTCCGCGACCCTCGTTACGCACAGTTTGAATTCCCCGCCGCTGAAACTCCGCCTCCAGAGCCATCATGAATTGGTTGCCACCGCCGTAGGGAGGAGGCCGAAAATCATTCCAGAGGCTGATCTTCAGGTCCTTGAGGTCGGGAAGTTTTGGTCGCGTCCATCGCGCCACCTTTCTCAGATACCGGTTGTGCCGCAGATGCACCAAAGCTCTTCGGGAGGCCGAGAATCTTGGCATGTCATGCAGTTCCATCGTCAGATGGTAGATTTGGCGGAGGCGTTCCGCCAGGGACTGGTCAGCATTCCACCGCAATATCGTTTCCCTCGCTGCCTCTACCTGGTTCAGCCAAGCCTCCCCATCAATCGCATCGATCAATTTTTCCACCCCGTCCCGGAACCCGTGGAAGATCAACCTTTCCTGCAAAATGTCAGGGCTCTGCCCCACCGGTGTTGAGAGGATCGGGGTAAGGGTGGCCGCCGCTTCCAGCAGCGCGTTGGGCGCTCCCTCCCATCGGCTGGTGATGAGGTAGAGATCCAGGCACCGATAAATCGCTGCTACCGCGTCAAGGCTTAGTGTGTTGAGAGCCAAATCATCTGCCTCGCTTTCAGTCCCGAGAAAGACGAAGGGAATCCCCCTTTCGCGCAGACCTTTTCGAATCCAATGTCGCCTCGGGCCCGCCAAAACCACCCGGAGCTTCGGACGCAAACGGTAGACCGTGTCGACGATTTCGAGAAACAGATCAGCACCCTTCTGCTTTTTCGGTTTCGAGAGATCGAGCATACTGGAGTCCCGGTGAAAGTTACCCACCAGAAAGCAATCTGGCTCCAGACCGTGCTGCTGACAAAACTTGGCTTTGGCTTCTACCCGGTTGGCGGGTGGCGCGAATTGGCCAAAATCAATCGGGTCAGGGAAACGCATCGCCCGAAGACCGACCCGGGTAAAAACATCGACAGCTGATGCATATTCCACCATCCAGCAAGTCACAGTGTCCCGCAAGGGAAGGAAAGCTGGCGTCGAGAGTACGGTTGCCGGACTGTCGGCGATGCTCGCCACCACCGCCTTTTTCCTGAGGATATCCCGAGGTATCTGGAGAAGCCCGCGCCACCAAACCGAATGGATCAAATCGCACTCGAGGAGGGAAACCGGCTCAACATAGGGGCTCATTAGGCGCCGCACATGGACTAAATCATGGTCTAGAGCCCAGTTGATACCCTCCCCGCCGGTAAAATGGACCTTCAATTTATTACCATTCCGCATCTTTCAGTTTGAATAGAGTAACCCATCTTCATGGCATGCTCCTAGCAAACCTTTTCACCCAACCAAAAAATCATCCCCCCTGCCAAAAGAATTCGCTGGACGAATCTTTATGAGACTGCAATCAGCCGGTTTCTGAGCGCTTTCTTGCGTTCGACTCAGTGAATCTTTCATCTCCGCCGGGTCTTTGTCATCAGCTGAAAATACTCCTGCCGCTGCTTCTTGGCTCTGCGGCCCTGATGGAGCGGCATGTTTGCAGAAGCTCCACCACTCTGGATCATGGCAAAGTTCAAGAAGCTGCAACCGCCAGGATCAGCAATGAGGATGTCTCCAGGCTCAACCCAGTTAGGCGGGCCGACCTGAAAAAGAGTGATCGATGGCAGTCCGGTTCTGGTGATAAACTGAATGTACGGTCAATTCCGGCAACCTTTTTCGAGCCGCCCAGATGCCTCCAGCATAGCCGGAAAGCACCGGATGCCCGTATTGGATTGGGGTTGCCTTGATCTCGGTGAGAACGCGGCGCAATGCCCCCTCAACCATCGCGTGACTGATCATGTATCAAACGACAAAGGCGGACGAAAATCCTCGATCTCGCTCACCGGTTCGTTTGGGAATGGACTCCATCGGCAAGGCTTCGCTGAAACGGGGAAAGAGGCTTCCCGGGAGGCAATCAAGGATCGATTTGCGGGCATCCTCAAGCCTAACAAAGGCGGATTTTCGAGCCTTTCCCAAGGAGAAAAGAAATTTGGGAGAACGAGTTAGGCTGTCGCACCCCAGTTGACATAAAGTTCAATCCTCGCCAACATGTATATGTATCAGTAAAACTGATACAAGTATTCGAAAAATCGCTCCCCTTTGTGCCATGAGGGCCAGCCCACGTAATCTTGATCTTGGATCGACGAAACAGGGAGTCACTGGAGTGGGCCGCTCCTCAATCTTTTAAATCGGCCTTTACGATCCGCCCCACACGAGGAATTTACATTTCAGTTTCTCCTCGTCCTTGGTGTCGATCATCTCCAACTCTCTATCCGGATGATCGCGGTATCCCGAGCCTTTGACCCGCAGGACGACCTTCTCAGTTTCAACCCCACCGCGTCTCCGCGCCTCCGCGCGATCCC
>DAISIK010000002.1:0-133658 GCA_036822055.1 Puniceicoccaceae bacterium | reverse complement strand
TGCTAAGGATAGCGAAACAATTGATCCAAGGTTTTTTAAAAGGCCGCATCAACAAATTCAAGGCGTTTACTGATGGAATATGATATAACAACAAGCTTTAATCATTTCCGAAGTGCGCTTAGCTGTCTCTGGCTAAACTATTACAATAATGATGTCTGCAAAGGCGAGCCAGAACTATTGTCTAGGTTGTATGAGATGGCTCCCGATATTTTTATTGATTTAGTCATTTTTACTAATGCAGAATTAGATTATAGAGCTTTTACAGGACTCAACCAGGAAGGGAGTGAAAGATTTTATTTTTCTATAAAGATTGAACTCGATATAGAAATCCGTGAAAACTCTTTACAGTCGTGGGTTTTTAGTGAAACAGGTGATCTAATGAAGCCAGATGAAGATTTTTTTCATAGAAAGGGGTTGTATTTTGGGGGATTTCATTGTTTTGATTCAAATAATATTTGTAATTTCATTGAAATCCTTGATGGAGAAGGACGTTTTCCCATCGGAATCGTTCATGAAAGCAATGTCATTCGTTACTTGTTGAAGGGGACTTCGAATAACATGGTCGCGAGACCCTGAGTTATCATTTTCCATCGACAAATGTGATTGTTCTAATAATTAACACTAAATCAAAATGGATAACAGATTTCTATTATTATTGTTAAGTCCTTTTTTGATTTTACTTTTCATTTGGTTTATTAAAATTATTTGGAACAGAACTCTTGCGCCCATTACGCCATTGCCGATGCTTAGCTATCTCAATGTATTGGGAATTCTGACAATTCCTATTTTAATATTTGTTGTGTATTGGTTGTCATATTCCCTGTTCAATACTATCAAATTTTTGCTTTTTGAATTTTAGCCTCGTCAGCAGAATTTGTGTGAACAAGGAGGTTTAGGAAGAACGACAAGGTATGACACAGAACGATTTTGAGCAATGTAAAAAGGATCAGACACATAGCGCAAAATACAACTTCACTCTCGAAGTCGTCCCTCCGGCCCCCGCCTCCCGGAAACTCCCATCGCCCGCAAATTGTCGCTCCGCACCGCGGAATCATCCCAACGGTCTGTCACGCGTGCTGCTCGCCTTCGGGTCCATGTGACGTGCGCGAGGCAATTGATGCGCACTTAGTTGATAGTCTCGGAAGATACCCTATACGGGTCATTCAATACCATAAAGGGCTCATTCCTCATGTCTCTAGTTTCTGAAGCGATTCGATTCGACATCTGCCTTTGGCTGCACGTATACTTGCACTGGAGTGGGCTAACGCACCAAGTCGGCTTAGCGTTTTTCTTTTCCTGATCAACGAATCTTTTGAAAAATTTCTTTCCAGCTCATGCGTCCGGAACTTTAGCCTGCTACGGCGAGCTATCGGGTTTCGCTCTTCTCCGGTAGGAACCGCGATTTCGTTGTCGTTTCAGATCGGTCAAACCAGCCTTTGGGAAATGTAGAATGAAATCTTGTCTCCGGGTGGGGTGCTCAAGTGGTTTGTCCGGATATTTCGGGCCTATCCGGCGGTTTGGCAGAGGACTGGTGAGGGCCAGGGGGATGGCTGCGTTTTCTCGCGAGGAGGTGGGTTGAGGGTGGGGCGAGTTTGGTTCAGGGGTTCGGGGCGGGATCCTCCTGGGCCGGGTGTTTTTTATTTTTGGAGCGGGAGTCTCCACCGCTGCGGATGTCGAGGGTCAGGTTGTAGAGAGCGATGGCGGAGGGCATGAGGTTCTGGAGGACGCCCACACTGTCGTTTTTCCCCCAGATGAAGTAGCTGAGGAGGCAAAGGCTACCGGCTAGGCTCATGTACCAAAAGGCCCGCGGCATGGTAACGTATTGGTTGCGGCGGGAGAGAATGAGCTGTGGAATCCAACGCCCAGCAAAGAGAAGGACCCCGGTGTAGCCAATGAGCTTCCACGGGGTAACAGACCAAGGAGTGCCGAAGAAAGAGGTTTCAAAGATGATTTGATCCATAGAGCCGGTTCAGGAGGGTTTATTTTTGGTTTCAACAGGGGGGTAGAAAACTTGGCGGCGGAGGAGCCAGCCAACCCCGACGAGGTCATAGATTCCACGGAGGGCTCGATCGAGGTTGGTGTATTTTGATTTTCCGCTCTGGCGGGGACGGTGGTTGACCGATACTTCCCCGATAGTCAGTCCGCCCTTTTGAAAGACGGCTGGCAGGTAGCGGTGCATGCCATTGAAGGGGGTGAGGAACGCAACGGCCGCGGTGGGGAAGGCTTTGAGGGCACAACCGGTATCCCGGACTCCGTCGCGAATGAAGAGCCGGCGGATGCGATTGGCGGCTCTCGAGGCGATGCGGCGGCTGAAGGTATCCCGGCGTTTTTCCCTGAAGCCGCAAATGATGTCGACCTGCATCTCAGCGCGGGCTGCAAGCAAGCGGGAGATGTCCGCTGGATCGTTTTGGCCATCGCCATCAAGGGTCACACAAAGGGGACGGCTGGCGTGGCGCAGACCCAAAAGAAGGGCTCCGGACTGGCCCCGATTTTCGGAAAGCCGGAAGCCAATGATGTTTGGGGTGGAGCAAATGATATCCCAGGTTTGGTCGGTGCTGCCATCATCGACGGCGATGACCTCGGCGCCGGGGCAAGTCTGTTTGATTTCTCTGAGGACAGTTTCCACGTTGGGAGCCTCGTTGTAGAAAGGGACGATGATGGAACAGTCTGAAAGGGTCATCTGCAGGTCGAATTTGAGCGCAAGCGGTCTGGATTGTCGATAGCCTAACGGCGCATGATCTTGCCAGAGCGGGGGAAGGTACCCTAGCTTGGGGTGGTGTTTTTAGGAGGTTCCGAGCCTGTTCTGGTGCTCGCCTCGGGTAGTCCGCGGCGGAGGGAGATCCTGTCCTCTCTGGGGGTGCGTTTTGCAGTCGAAGTGCCGGAAGTTGAGGAAGTGGGTGCGGGCTTCGGGAGGGGTGCCCAGATCGCGATGATGAATGCCCGGATGAAGGCGGAGGCGGTGGCAGGGTTGTATACCCACCGCTGTATCCTGGCGGCGGATACGGTGGTTTGTCTGGCTGATCAGATTTTCGGCAAGCCTTCTTCGATGGAAGAGGCAACGGCGATGTTGGAGCAACTGAGTGGGAAGGCCCATGAAGTGATGACGGGGGTATCGATGATCTATCGGGATGCCGGGGCGCACTGGCACGAGGTGGTTCCGACGACGGTCTACTTTAGGCAGCTGGACAAGGAGACGATCCAGCGTTACCTCGATTCGATCGATCCGCTGGACAAGGCGGGAGGCTATGCGATTCAGGATGGTGGTGAGGCGATCATTGAGCGGATTGAGGGCTCCTACAGCAATGTGATGGGACTGCCCAAGAGAGTGGTGAGGGAGTGGCTGAAGAAAGTTGACCTGGCGTGAAGGGCTTCTCTGACACGGTCGCACGGACGAAGGCCCGCGATCTGGCGGGTATCCGCGCCCGACTGGCTCTCGGAGTCGTGGGGAGTCTGGCGATTCACACCGGCCTGCTCTGGGCGGGAGCTAGCGTCTGGGAGCGCGAGCGAGGATCTCCGAGGCGAAGTGAGGCAGAGGCGATACGCCTCGAATATGAACCCCTGGAGGAACGTTTTGTAGAGGCGAATCCGGATCTTCCCGAGAATCCACCCGATGACACCCCTTTGATTGCGGCGCGCAACCAGCAGGCGGCGAGCGAGGAGCCTGAGAGGCGGGAAGAACCAGCCCTGATTCCCGATGCGGGCGGAGAGATCCCAAACCCCAAGGTAGTGGAGGCGGCCGAGGTAGTTCCTCCACAGCAGATTCTAGAGGCAGGAATCTACAGCGAGGAGCCCGAGCGGTCGGAGGAGGTGGAGCGTGGCAGCGAAGCGATGGAACTGCCGCTTCCTCAGCTGGTCAAGCGAGCCCAGAGTCCCTTTGAAGAGCGGGAGGATTTGGCAGATGGAGCGGGAATCGATTTTGATGGGGAGGAGGAGCCCTGGAAGGAAGGGGAGGATGGCGAGGAGGCGGGCATCATCGAGTTGGGACCACGGTCGGCAGAAGCGGTTCAAACGGGAGAGAGGGTGACCGAGGGGAGTGATGCTGGAAAGTCGTTGGAGCGAAAGCCGCTGCCGCAACCGAAGCTTTCTCCGGAGGTTATTCGTGGACCGGTGCAACGCGCGGACACGCGGGCGGAGCGAGTGGGGGTGATCGCGGTGGAGTCTAGATTGTCCGAATTCGGGGCTTACCAGCAACGATTGTATGAGGCGATCTCGGCGGAGTGGAACCTCTTGGCATGGGAGGTTGGAATCCCTTTAGCCGATCAACCTTCCGTGGTGAGGATCCGCTTCAGGGTGGGCCAGCGAGGGGAAGTTTCCGAGATTGAAGTCGAGGAGACAACGGCGGGGACGCTGGCGACCCAGCTTTGTACCGATGCGATTCGAGCAAGGGCTCCCTATGGTCTGTGGAATGAAGAAATGGTCCGGAGCCTGGGAGAGTCTACCGAAATAAAGATCGGTTTTCGCTATTTCTGAGTGACGGTTGGGAGGAGGGTCGAAAAAGGACCGCCTCGAAAGTTTTTCAACCTCGCCCAGGGCGTTGGAGAAACTTGGCCGCAGAAAGGAGAAAGAAAAAGAGACCGCCGAGAGAAAGGGTATTCATCTCGGGGACGAAGGTGAAGCCGAGCTGATCGATGGCCATGGTCTGAAACCTGCCTTGCCGTCCAACCGTATCGTAGCGGAATTCAAACTTATCTCCGGTGGTGATGTTTAATCCGGTAAGCGGGGTTGGAGACGTTGCTTGTGCGGTGTTATCAACAGCGCCATCGAAGCGACCCCACTCGCCTGAGGTGTAGAAACCGTCCAGATTTGCCGACTGGGTAAAGCCTCCATAGGTGTCACCGTAAAAGAAGATGCGTTCGGGGTTTTTAGTACCGTGGCCTGCGGTAAAGATCGATTGAATCGAGCTTCCGTTGAGTGGTTCGAGGCTGACGCGGACCGAGTAGCCAACCGCGTCGTTGGCCAACTGGTTACCTATGCCCCCGTCGCTGTCATCGGCGTTGGTCGGGTCATAGAGGGCGCCTTGTGGGTTGTTGGCGAATGTAGTCTTGTCGTAGACAGGTGTAGCGCCTGAATCCTGACCGAGGAAAATCCGGGGTGTCTCCGTGCCTGTGAGAACCTGATCACGATTACCCGAAGAAACGAGGGCGACGTTAGGAAGGGCAGCTTTGGTGACGGTGCCGGTCTCGGTGCCGGGGTGGAGCCCACGGGTCGGTTGGGTGGGATATTGAGTGGTGCCCGTGCCAACCGAAACCTCGGTCGTCCAGTCGTAACCAACCCGTTCGAGAAAGGCGGTGATGCGGAGTGCCTCAATGCCGCTGATGGAGAAAGTCCACTGGGCAACATCGACATTGACGGAGGTCGAACCGCTGGTTTGGAAGACGGTGGCGGTCCCGCCGTCAGTCACGATGCTGCTGTCAAGTGAGAGCGAACCCCACGAGGTAGCCGGGCTTCCAATCTGAAAGAAGGTTTGGCCGGGCAGGAAGGAAGAGAAGATAGCCAAGAGAGCGGAGATAGTGACGAGCCGAGACATATGAGTGCTGAAAATTGAATTTTAATAAGGCTATCAAGCGAAATTACTTCCATTTCGGAAAAGTTCACTCGTCGGACGACTGGAGGGCTTGGAGGAGTGACTGTGCGATTTGGGTTTTGGAATCTGGGCCGAGATGGTGGGAGGTTCCCAGCCGATTGAGGAGAAGGACCTGATTCGTATCGGAGGCAAATCCGGCGCCGGGATCGTTGACGAGGTTGCCGACGATCCAATCCAGATTTTTAGAGAGAAGCTTCTCGCGAGCATGGGCTTCAAGGTTCTCCGTCTCGGCGGCAAAGCCAACGATTAGCTGGTCGGCACGTTTTCGGGCGGCGAGAGTCCGAAGGATGTCGATCACGGGCTCAAATTCGACCTGGAGGGATGCCTCATTTTTCTTAACTTTATGCGGGTTGCGCTGAAGCGGGCGAAAGTCGGTAACGGCAGCCGTCATGATCAAGATGTCGGCGGCGTCGAAGAGGGCGTCGAGCTGGTGGAACATTTCCTCGCCGGTTTCTACGGGGTAGAAGACAACCCCGGGTGGCTCGGGCAAGGAGGAGGGACCGCTGACCAGGTCAACGGTCCAGCCGGAGGCGACGGCTGCCTCAGCGATGGCGTAGCCCATTTTGCCGGTGGAGGGGTTGGAAAGGAAGCGCACTGGATCAAGGTACTCCCGAGTGGGACCAGCTGAAATGAGGCAGCGGGGATTGGCGGGCAAGGGAGGAAGACTGGGCTGCGGCATGATAAAACTTCAGGCTTGGTGCCAGGCGAGGGATCGTTGAACAGCCTCGGTCCAACCGCTGAGGAGGGTTTGGATGGAAGCGGAGGAACGGGTTGGGCGGAAGGTGGCATCAATCTCCCAGTGGGATTCGATGGTCTCTCGATTTTCCCAAAATCCAACGGCTAAACCGGCGAGGTAGGCTGCTCCGAGGGCGGTTGTTTCGGTACATTTGGGGCGAACGACCTCGCGTTGGAGTAGGTCGGACTGAAAACGGAGGAGTGGATCGCTGCGGGCGGCACCTCCGTCGACTCGAAGCGAGGGATGGTGGAGACCGCTATCGAGCTGCATGGCGATGATGAGGTCGTGAACCTGGAAGGCAACGGATTCGAGGGCGGCCCGGCAAAGGTGGGCCTTGGAGGTGCCTCGGGTGATGCCGATGGCGAGACCCCGGGCGTGGGGGTCCCAATGGGGGGCACCGAGGCCGGTAAAGGCAGGAACGAGGAAGAGACCATTGGCGTCGGGGACGGAGGCGGCGAGGGCGTCCAGCTCCTCAGCTGAGCGGACCAACTGAAGCTGATCGCGGAGCCACTGGAAGACGGCACCGGCGACAAAGACGGATCCCTCGAGGGCATACTCGGTGCGGTCCCCGATTTTCCAGGCTACGGTGGTGAGGAGGTTATTGGAGGAGTGGACGATTTGGTCCCCGGTGTGCTGGAGGAGGAAGCAACCGGTTCCGTAGGTATTTTTAGCCATCCCGGAATGGAAGCAGGCCTGGCCAAAGAGGGCGGCGTGCTGGTCTCCGGCGATGCCCGAAATCGGAACCCCGGCCGGAAAGAGGTTGGAGTCCACGTATCCAAAAATCTCCGACGATGAGCGAACCTGGGGAAGAAGGGAGGGAGGTATTTGAAAGACCTCGAGCAATTCGGAATCCCAGGATTCGTTCTCGAGATTGAAGAGGAGGGTGCGGGAGGCGTTGGAGATGTCGGTAGCGTGGACCCGCTTGCCGGTCAACTGGTAGAGAAGCCAGGTATCGACGGTACCAAAGAGGAGGTCGCCAGCTTCAGCGGCGGTGCGGGCGCCGGGAACGTTATCGAGGAGCCAGGCGATTTTGGTAGCCGAAAAGTAGGGATCGAGCCGCAGGCCGGTTTTGGTGGTCAGGAGGGGTTCGAGACCTTGCTGGCGGAGTTGCTGGCAGAGGGGGGCGGTACGCCGATCCTGCCAAACGATGGCGGGGTGGATGGGGGAACCTGTACGCCGGTTCCAGATGAGGGTGGTCTCGCGCTGATTGGTGATGCCGACTGCGGCGACGGCATCGGTGGAGAGGTTGGCGCGAGCGAGGACCTCGGCAGCAGCGGCATTTTGGCTGGACCAGATCTCGAAAGGATCGTGTTCAACCAGCCCGGGGGCCGGATAATACTGGCGAAATTCTTTTTGGGCCGAGGCAACGGGCTGCCCGCGCTGGTCGAAGACGATGGCACGGGAGCTGGTGGTGCCCTGGTCGAGGGCGAGGATGTGGGTACCTCTGGGCATGGTGGCTCAGACAGGGGCGGCGGGGGTGAGGCTGGCTGGTTGGGAGCCTTGCTCCTCGCGGGCAAACTCGGCAGAACCCGAATCGCGATTAAAGCGCATGGAGACCAACCGGGAGACCCCCTTCTCCTGCATGGTGACGCCGAAGACGGAGTCGGCGCTGGCTACGGTACGCTTGTTATGGGTGATGATGAGGAACTGGGAAAAGCGGGTAAAATCCCTGAGCATCTCGGTGAAGCGGCCGATGTTGGCATCGTCGAGGGGGGCGTCGAGCTCGTCGAGAAAGCAGAAGGGGCTCGGCTTGACCATGTAGATGGCAAAGAGGAGGGCGACGGCGGCCATGGTTCGCTGGCCGCCGCTGAGGAGGCTGATGGTGCTGAGGCGGGTACCGGGGGGGCGGGCAATGATCTCGATGCCGGATTCGAGGACGTCCTCGGCAGCGTTGAGTTCAAGGTCTCCCCTGCCCCCGATGGTGAGGTGCTCGTAGGTGAACTGGAAATTTTTGCGGATTTGATCGAAGGTTTGTTGGAAGAGGCTCTGGGATGTTTGGTTGATCTCGTCGATGGCGCGGAGGAGTTCTTCTTTGGAGTGCCAGAGGTCCTCGCTCTGAGTCTTGAGGAATTCGTAGCTTTGACGGAGCTCGGCGTATTCCTCGATGGCGACGAGGTTGACGGCACCGATGGAGGCAAGTTTTTCCCGGAGGCTCTTGATCTCGCGGCTAAGGGCGGTCCAATCGGTCTCCTCCATCCGGGCAAAATCCTCGGGGGTGGGATCTCCCCTTTCTCCCTTGGTCTGGAGTTCGAGGGTCTCGGAGTCTTCAAGGTCGTCGAGATTGACGCGGGTCTGGAACGGTTCGTCGGCGGCCCAGAGTTCCTCTTTCCAACGGATGTTGCCGGCCTCAACCTCGTACTCGTGGGTGAGTTTCTCAACGATGAAGTCGCGGCGAGACCGAAGCTTGGTCAGCTCGATTTCGAGGCTGGAAACCTGTTGCTCGGCCTCGCGCTCCTGCTGGCGGGTGGAGGCAAGTTTGGTGCTGGCGGCGTCAATGATACCGTCGCTTTGCTGGACCTTGGCCTGAAGGGAAGAGAGGTGGGCGGTGAGGCCTTCGAGGTTTGCCTTGAGTTCCTCGCTGCGGGTGGCGAGGGCACGAGCTTTTTCCCCGGCACCGGAGATTTCCTGGCGCATGGAATCGATCCGCTTCCGGTTTGATTGGATGCGGGTTCCCAGCTCTTCGGCCTGGCGGGTGGCCTCGTTAATGGAGCGATTGAGGATCTCGAGCTTTTGTTTTTTTTCGGCTAGTTCAAGGCGAACGGAGGAGAGGGCCTCGCGGTGGGAGTCGCGCTCGGCTCGGGCGCGCACTAACTCGGCTTCGAGGTTGGAAGTGGCGGTGCGGCTTTCGCTGAGTTCCTCCTCGGCGGAACCGAGCTGTTGGCGGGCGCTGGAGAGTCGCTGGCGGGCGTCCGCTTGCTCGGTCTCGAAGCGATCGAGTTGTTCCCGGGCGTGTTGGCCCCGGGTGCCGAGGCTTTCGAGGGAGCGTTCGGCGGAGGTGATTTGAGCGAGCAGGGCGGAGCGCTCGGAGGCTGCTTCGCTGCGGGCAGCGCGGGCTTGTTCGAGGGCCTTTTCGGCGGCTGAGAGAGCCTCCTGGGCATGGCTGGCAGCGGCGTAGGCCTGATCGAGGGCCTCTCGTTTCTGGGCAACCGAGGATCGCAGGGAGCGGATTTGATTCTCACGCTGGAGAAAGCTGCCGCTACGGGATTTCCGTTTGCCGATGAGGACGGTGCCTCTGCTATCGATGCGGTCTCCCTCAGGGGTGGAGGCAATGCGGAAGCTGAAGTCGGGGTTGGAGTCCAGAAAGTCGAGGAAGGGCTCGAGGGCGGGGATGAGGTAGGAGCCTTCGAGCAGGTTTTGGAGGAGGGGGGCAATGAGGGGATCGCGAGCCTGAGCTACCGATGCGGCGGGAATGAGCCACGGGGGGAGGTCGGGGAGGGACGAGGGATCTGGTGGGCTCTTTTGGGGGAGGAGGCAGCAGGCTTGGCCGAGCTTCTCGCCACGAAGCTTTTCGGCCACCTGGGCGATCGGGACGGTGGGGGGAAGGAGGAGGGCATCGACAGCCTCGCCGATGAGGTGCTCAAAGGCGGTGGCGTGAGCCTCCTGGACCTCTATCTGCCGGGTGAAAATGGTGGTGCCACCGGCGGGGAGAAGGCTGCCCAGCTTGCCCGAGAGAATGGCTTTGGCTCCATCGCCAAAGCCTTCGAACTTTCGCTGGAGGTCCTCGAGGAGGGCAAGCTCGGCTGTGAGTTTGGCAATTTCCCGCTCGGAGACTTGAATTGATTCCTGCCTGGCGCGGAAGGTCTTTTTTTCTTGGGAAACCTGCTCCTCGGCGGCAGTGAGGGCGAGGGCGGCTTGTTGTTCCCGCTCCTCGATAACGGAGCGCGCGGTTTGGAGCTCCTGGAGGGATTGGCGGGCCGTTTCGATTTCGGCGCCAATGAGGCGGATGGCATCGACAAAGTCTCCATGGCGAGCTTCGGCAGATTTCAGGTCGACCTCGATGGTGGTGGCACGGGTGCGGAGCCTGCTGATGCCGCTCTCGACGACGAGGAAGCGTTGTTTTTCGCGTTGAAGGGCTTTCTCGGCTTCCGAGAGTTTCATTTCGGCACTGTCGAGGGAGGACTGGAGTTCGCGGCAGGAGGCGTCTGAGGTGCCGACGAGGTCGAGCTGCATCTGGCGGGACCGGGATTCCTCGTTGCCCTGGGAAGCGGCGAGAGCCTGACGCTGGACCAGCTCGTTGGTCTCGGAGGATAGTTGCTCGATGCGTTCGGCGAGGTCTTGGGAGCGCTGTTGGTCGAAAGCGATCTGGTTGGTGGTTTGCTCGAGTTCGGAGCGGCAGTCGAAGACCTTTTGTTGCTGGGCCTGAAGTTCCTCCAGGGAACGATTGCGTTGTTGGCGAAGGGCTTCGAGAGCGGACTCCCGTTCTTCGATGGTGGAGCGGATTTGCTGAAGCTCCTGCTGATGGCGGGAGGCCCGCTCGGACAAGGAGCTGGTGGAGGCGGTCAGGGTGGCGTACTCGAAGCCGCCCTGGGCCAACTCAAGGTGAGAGAGGCGATGCTTGATTCTCTTGTAGCGAAGGGCCTTGCTAGCCTGCCGGCGGAGGGTGCCGATCTGACGCCCCCGCTCCTCAATGACGTCGGTGACCCGATTGAGGTTGGCCTGGACGAGGTCAAGCTTGTTGAGGGCCTCCCGGCGCTGACTCTTGTAGCGGGTGATGCCAGCGGCTTCCTCAAATACGGCGCGGCGATCGGCTGGATTGGAGGAGAGGATTTGATCGACCTGGCCCTGGACGAGGAAGGAGTAGGAAACCCGTCCGACGCCGGTATCCATGAAGAGGCTCTGAATGTCCTTGAGGCGGCAGACCTTGCGATTGATGGTGTAGACGCCGCTGCCATCGCGGCTGACCCGACGCCCGATTTCCACCTCGTGGAAGGCGCTGCCAAGCTCTTTTTCGCAGCCGGAAAAGGTGAGGTAAACCTCGGCGTAGGGGAGGGCCTTGCGCGAGTCGGAGCCGGAAAAGATGACATCTTGCATTTTTCCCCCGCGAAGGGCCTTGGCGCTTTGCTCCCCGAGAACCCAGCGGATGGCATCAGCAATGTTGCTTTTCCCGCACCCATTCGGTCCGACGATGGCGGTGACGCCGGGCTGGAGCTCGAGCCGGGTGGGGGCGGCGAAGCTTTTGAAGCCGCTGATGCTGAGTTCACGAAGGTACATGAAAAGCAATAGGAAAGATGGCGAAGCGTTCGAGGGGAAGAAAAATTCGGGATGCTGAACCTATTCTTCGGTCTGTTGGGGTGGGGAGGCAGTTCGTAAAAGTTGCCTGAGGTAGTTGAGACCGTCGGCGTGGGTTTCGAAAACTCCGTCGAGCTGGGCTTCGAAGCAGGCCTGAAGGAGGCGACCGACCGGAGGACCGGGAGGGAGACCGAGGGCGAGGACATCGCGGCCCTGGATGATGGGGATCGGTTTGCCAGCTTGAACGGAGAGGCTTTCGGCGGTGTGGAGGAGCCACTCGGTGGCGCGGTAATCTCCGGGAGGGATGGGGGGGCGACCGTCGATGTCGGCATTGACGACGCGGGCGAGCAGGTCGAGCCTGCCGACCCGGAGGGCGAGACGGCGGACGGCGGCGTGGCTGGCCTGAGCTTTGAACAGCTCGGAAGGTTTCATGTGCTCGGATACGAGCAGAGGGACGATCTGGAGGAGTTCTGTTTCGCGAGTCAGGCGGGCAAGGAAGGAACGGGTCGGTTCGATGCCTGCCTCCTCGTGACCGGGGGAACGGAGTCTTCCCCTCGAGAGGACGGTGGTGGCAGGCTTTCCGAGGTCGTGGCAAAGCACGGCCAGACCGACGATCAGATCGGTGTGGGGATCGCCCGTGCGGGAGCGGGCGAAGGCATCAAGGCAGTGAAGGGTGTGGGTCCAGACATCTCCCTCCGGGTGCCATTCAGGATCCTGGGGGCAATCGACGAGGCGGAGGAGTTCGGGGTAGTAGCGGAGCCAGCCAACGTCCCTGAGAAAGCGGAGCCCGAGGGAAGGTTTCTCACCTTGAAGGAGGAGTTTCTTCCATTCCTCAAAGAGGCGTTCGGAGGAGAGTCCCTCCTGGCCGAGCTTGCGGCACAAGGTGAGGGTCTCCGGATCTACTTGTAGTTGAAATCTGGATACAAATTGAGCGGCACGGAGGACGCGGAGGGGGTCCTCGGCGAATTTGTGAGAGACGTGGCGAAGGGTCCGGGAGTGGAGGTCGTCGAGGCCGTGGCAGGGGTCGATCAACTCTTCGTTGAGGGGATCCCAGGAAAGGGCGTTGATGGTGAAATCGCGCCTTTGGGCAGCGACTTCGAGGGGAAGGTGGGGATTGGCCTCGACTGCGAAATCGGTGTGTTTGGTTCCGATGAGGGTTTCGAGGCGGGGGAGGGAGACGTCGATGGGAAGGTTTTTGAGCTTGTAGACTGAAAAACTTTTTCCGACCGGGTCAAAAGGAGCGACCCGGGGGAGGATGGACTCGAGTTTTTCGGTGGGGATACCGAAGACCTCCAGATCAAGATCCTTGGGGGTATAACCGAGGAGGGCATCCCGCACGGCACCCCCGACAATAAGCAAGCGGCCGGATGCCTCAGCGACATGGCGGCCAAGACTGAGGGCGGGAGCGAGAAGCTCGGGAGGAAAGGGGGCGCGGATCGGCAAATGGGGGGGTGGGCGCGAGGCGGCGGCCTCAGTATCCTTTTTGGCGCAAGGCTGCTTCCAACTGGATTTGAAACTCCTCGACGTCCTCGGGGGAGGGCTGGTAGCCGGAGGTGGCGGGAATGAGGCCTAGGCGGCCCATCTGGTCGAGCTGCCACTTGGCGGTTTGCCGATCGGAGAAGGTGACGGTTCCGCTGACAATGGTGCCGGGGGTGTTGATGGCATCGACTTCGACGGCGACGCGGGTGGGAGGGGAAACCTGATCGGGGGTGGGTTCGAGAACGGAGGAGTCGCCGCTTTGGCTGGTCGGGGTCCCCGGCTTTTGGGCGCGAGGTGCCTCTTTCTCGACAAGGGTGAGGTCGAGATCCTCGACGAGGAAGCGGACATGCATGAAGGTCAGCCTCAGGTCAAACTTTTCGACGAGCAATTTCTGGACTTCGGAGAGGTTTCCGCCTGCGAGGACACAGTCGCGAACGGCCTGAGTTTGTTCGGGAGAGAGATTCATAGAGTAGGAAAGGTGGAGCAAGGGCGGATCGAAGCAAGCCTTCGCCGCGAGGGAGGTCGCGGAGGTCAGGAAGCTTTGGAGAGCTGCTTGGTAAGGTAGTCGACGCTGTGGCGAACGCTCTCGTCCTGCTCCATGAGAGCTTCGACGGTTTTAATGGAGTGGATGACGGTGCCGTGGTCGCGACCTCCAAAGGCCTCGCCGATCTGGGCAAGGGAGTGGTTGGTGAGGATGCGGCAGAGGTACATGGCGATTTGGCGAGGGACGACAATGCGGGCGGGGCGGCGGCGGCTTTTCAGTTCCTCGACGGCGAGCTTGGAGTACTCGGCGGTTTTGGACTGAATTTTTTCGATGGTGATCTCGTGCTGGACCTCTTCGGCGAGGATGTCGTGGAGGAGGCGGGCCACGTTATCGACGGTGAGGGGGTCGCGGATGAGGGTCGTGTAGCCAGCGATACGGGTGAGGGCACCCTCGATCCGGCGGACATTCCGGGTTACCTTCTCGGCGAGGAAGCTGAGGATGGTTTCGTCGAGCTCGATGCCGATGGCGCGGGCTTTTTTGGAAAGGATGGCCATCCTCGTCTCGATGTCAGGCGGTTGAACATCGGCCATGAGGCCCCATTGGAAACGGGAGAGAAGCCTTTTCTCGAGTTTTGAGATTTCTCCGGCGGGGCGGTCGCTGGTGAGGACAATTTGTTTTCCGCTTTCGAAGAGCTCGTTGAAGGTATGAAAGAACTCCTCCTGGATCCGCTCCCGGTTGGCGAGAAACTGGATATCGTCGATGAGAAGGATATCTACCCGACGGTAGAAACGGCGGAACTTGGGGAGCTGATTCTCCTGAATGGCGCGGATGAACTTGTTGGTAAACTTCTCGGTAGAAACGTAGGCGACGATGGATTCGGGGTTGGTGCGGAGGACCTGATGAGCGATGGAATGCATCAGGTGGGTTTTGCCGAGACCGGTCTCACCGTAGATGAAGAGGGGGTTGTAGGCACGACCGGGGGCATTGGCGACGGCGATGCTGGCGGCGTGGGCGAGGTGGGTGTTGGCGCCGACGACAAAGTTATCAAAGGTGTTTTTGGGGTTGAGCCCGGTGACGGCGGTTGAGGTCTGGGTTCCACTGGTGGCCGCAGGTGAAAAGGGGCGCGGGCGCTCGGGCGTGGAGGCGCTCGGTTGGGCCGAAGTAGTGGCTGGGGCGGCGGTCTCCGAAGCAGCGGAGGCGGGTACACAAATCTGTACGGGAAGGTTCTTCCCGACCACTTCAAAGAGGCGCGTTTGGATGTAGTCGAGGTAATTATCCTCGACCCAGATGGCAATAAAGTCGTTGGGAGCAGAGAGTTTGAGTATCTCTTGATCGGTCTCCTCACAAGTCAGCGGTTCAAACCACATGGAAAAGGTCTCGGCAGGGAGACCAACGCGGAGGGATTCGCGGATGGTAAACCAAGTTTGAGACGAAATTGTGGCAGTCTGAGACATGGGTGGAGATAGGTTTTTATTAACAATTGAGAGTGATGAAAGCGGTAAATTCAGGAATCTTCTAAATCGTTGATAGTGAGGGGAATATTTTGGCGCGGGGCGGTGTAGAAATAGAAGGGGTAATGTGATCCACTTTTTAAGTAGTTGGCGGGTAGGGATTTAGAGAATTATTAAAGATGGATTAGGCTGACGTGAGAGGAACGGGAGGCGAATCGAGGTTGGTCCAGCAACCTGATGGGTGGCGGGGAGAAAAGGAAAATCGGGAAAGTCGCCCCGAAGCAAGTACGGGTTCTCCACAACTTATTCACATGGCCAATGGGGAAAAGTTTTTGCTTTTTCAGTTGCCTTGATGGAGGGCGAAAGGAGGGCGAGTGAAAGCGATTGGAACGGGGCATGGGGAGGGATTATTCAGGGTAAAAGCCGGGGTGCTGCGGAACCTATGGGAGGAGGAGGTGCGGCATTTATCAGGCCAATTTTTCCGGGTGAATCGACTTTTTCCTTGCAACGCGAGAGAGGGAAGGTTGGGGGGCCGGGAGGCAGGAGGCGGGCACTGGTGAGAGAAAGGAGTTGATGTGATCTTTGGGAGTTGGGTACTTTAAGGGGATGGTACAACCAGAAGTTCTCGATCAAATTCAGGAAATCTCGAAGAGAGCCGGTTATTTGTGGAGGTTTCTTTAACCTCGCGGGCAAGCAGGAAGATATTCGGCGCCTTGAAGAGGCGATGGCTGATCCGGAGTTCTGGAACGATTCCAAGCGGGCAAAGGCCCAGTCCACCGAGCTGGTTCGCTTGAAGCGAATGGTGGGAGCGATGGAGCAGTTGAAGGGGAAGGTTGAAGACCTCGAGACGCTGGTCGAGCTGGTCAAGGCGGCTTCGGATGAGGAGGCGGAGGTCTATCTAGGCGAATTGGAGGAGACGAAGCTGAAGCTGGATCGGGAGATCGATGCAGTGGAGCTGGATTCCTTCCTGAGTGGTCCCCATGATAACTGCCATGGAATCCTGACGATCCATGCGGGAGCTGGCGGAACGGAATCCTGCGACTGGGCCGACATGCTTTTGAGGATGTACCAACGCTGGGCAGAGCGGGCGGGATTCGGAGTGGAAATCCAGGATTTGCAACCCGGGGAAGAAGCGGGAATCTCACGAGCTACCCTGCGGATTACCGGGGAAAATGCTTATGGGTTTGCCAAGGCGGAGCGGGGGGTTCATCGCCTGGTGAGAATCTCGCCCTTTGATTCGAACAAGCGTCGGCACACCTCTTTTTGTTCGGTTGATGTGATTGCGGAGATCGACGACGAGATTGATTACGAGGTGAAGGAAGAAGACCTGCGGGTGGACACCTATCGGGCTTCGGGCAAGGGGGGCCAGCACGTGAACAAGACGGACTCGGCAGTGCGCTTGACCCACCTACCGACGGGAATCGTGGTGGCGTGTCAAAACGAACGCTCGCAGCACAAAAACAAAGCGACGGCGATGAAGATCCTGAAATCGAGGATCTTCGAGAAGTTGGAAGATGAGAAACGTGCGGAGATGGAGCGCTTTTACGGAGACAAGGGAGAGATCGGGTGGGGTAATCAGATCCGAAGCTATGTTTTCCAGCCCTACCAGATGGTTAAGGACCTGCGGACGGGAGCGGAGACTTCAAACGTCCAAGAGGTGATGGACGGAGATATTGACGCATTCATCCACGCTTGGTTGCGAGCTGGCTGTCCACGCTCGCGAACTGACTTTGTCGAGGAGGAGTAGATCAATCCGGGGTTCAGGGCTGGAGACCCCGGGTTGGAGGCGAGTCGAAGGCGTTTAGAATGGCCTCCAGTAGACGAGGCAGATGGCGAGGAAACCGGCGGCGAGGGAGAGGTAGAGGGAAAGGCGAGCCATTTGAGGGCTCTTCTTCATCAGGATGGGCGCCGCTCCGAGAAAGAGCCAAAGGCCGAGTTTGGCAAAGCCCCAGAGGGGCCAGTTGAGAAGGTGCATCCGGGCGAAGCCGAAGAGAAAGGTGAGGAGGAGCCCGGTTCCGGCCAGAATGTTTCCTGTTTTCCAGTGCCCCCCGGAGGTTTCCCCTTTGGTGGCGGCTGCGTAGAGGATTCCAAGACCCGAAAAGATGAGCATAACTCCAACGAGGTGGGCGGTGTGAACGAGGGCAGGATTCATTGGTGGAGGGTGGCAAGAGAAGGCAGCTTTGGACAATAAAAAAGCGGACCGCCGAGGCGACCCGCTGAGGTTTCCCTAAGGACGTCCGAGATTGATTTGCTCAGGCCACGTAGGCTTTGGGCAGCTCGGCCGGGAGATCAATGGAGTGAAGGTTTTTCCGCTTTACCCGGCTGAGGCGTGCTCTCCTCCGGAGCTTGCGGTCCAACTTGTCAGCCATTTGATCGATGGAGGCATAGAGGTCGTGGCTGGCCACAGTAAGGATGAGGAGAGGCCCGCTGATTTCGATGTGACCCTTTGCTAAAAATTCTTGCTGACCGGTTACGTTTTTGGAGTATTCGAGCTCCACGCGAAGGCGGATAATGCGTTCCTCGTGGGCGAATAACTTTTCAACCTTCTGGTAAACGGCCTGTTTGAGTGCCTCGGTAAGTTCGAGATTGTGGCCTGAGATGATGACATCATGTTGCTTCATGCTATTTCCTTTTCTTTGGTTTTGGTTGAATGCGCGTGGTCGCAGTGACCTTTGCGCGAAAATGGAAAATCCTGAACAATGAGTAGACCGAAAAAACTGGAACTGGCCAAAACATCTCTCCTGATCGTGACCGGAGGTTCCTCTGGAATAGGGGAAGGATTCATTCGAAGTTTTTCGAGTTTAGGGACCCAGACGGTGGTGTGCAACCTTTCTCGGCGAGAGCCGGAAGGATTTTCTGAGGAGCATAGAATGTACCACATCGGAGTGGATCTGAGCTTGACGGAAAATGTTCCCGAGGCGGTTAACGAAATCCGCAAGCTTATCGGGGAGCGGAGTTTGGAGGGGCCAATCGTTCTGATAAACAACGCGGGATTTGGGACGTATGGGCACTTTGAGGATGCGGATGTCAAGGAGCAGGCCTCGATGGTTGGTTTGAACTGCACGGCACCCGTGGTGTTGACCCACGAGCTTTTGCCACTCCTGAAAGAACATGGGGGAGCGGTGGTCAACGTGGCCTCGACCGCCTCCTTTCAGCCGACTCCTTTTCTGGCAACTTATGGGGCGACCAAGGCATTTTTGATGCACTGGAGCCTGGCCCTGAATGAGGAGCTGAAGGGAACGGAAGTGGGATGTCTGGTGGTTTGTCCGGGGCCGACTTCGACCGCCTTTTTTCGTCGGGCGGGCTTTGCGGAAAGTCCGCAGGCGATGGGTGGACACACCGTAGATTACGTGGTGGAGGTGTCCTTGAAGGCACTGGAGTCAGGGAAGGCACTCGTCGTGGTGGGTTATCGAAACCGGTTGATGGCATTTTTCTGCGGGCGCTTGCCACGGGTTTGGGTGACACGGGTGGCCGGCTTGGTTCTTCGCAAGCTTCGCCTGGAACGGTTCCTGGCCCAACGAAAAGGTGAGGCGATTTCAAAAGAGAAGGAAGGTGGGGATGCCTGAACTCTACATCATCGGTGGGACGACGGCGTCGGGGAAGAGTGGTCGGGCAATTCGTTGGGCTCAACAATTGGGCGGTTGGATCCTCTCCTGCGATACGGTGCAAGTGTATGAGGGGATGGACATCGGGGCAGCCAAGGTGGGGGAAGAGGCGATGGAAGGGGTGCCGCACTACGGCCTGAACCTGGCTCCCTTGAGCGCGGTGTATGATGTAACCCAATACATTGACTATGCGGGTTCAGTTTTGCAGGAAGCTGACCGGGCGGGGGTGCCGGTAATAATCTGCGGGGGGAGTGGGTTTTACCTGCAGAGCTTTTTCAAGGCGGTCGTGGATCCAGTGGAAATTCCGGTAACGATTCGGAGGGAGGTGGCAATGATTGAAGCGGCGGCTGGTTTGGAGGGGTTGGTGGCTCGTTTGAAACGGGAGACGGGCGGGGAGACCGAACCGATTGATCTAGCCAATCCGCGGCGGGTGGTCAGGGCACTGGAGCGAGTGCTCGCCACGGGTAGGACTCCGGCGGCCTTGCGGGCCGAATTTGAGCAACGCAAGGGTCCCTTTGACGGGCATCCTCGTCGTGCAATCTGGATTGACTGGGAGGATGAGGCGTTGCGGGTACGAATTCGGCGGCGGGTGGAGGCGATGTGGGCGGAGGGATTGGTCGGGGAGGTGAAAGGACTCCTGGGGAAGGGCCTGAGGGAGAACCCGGTGGCCTGCCGGGCGATCGGCTACCGCGAGGTGATTGCCGCACTGGACCGGGGGAACTGGAGGGAGGATGAGCTGAAGGAGGAGATTGCCAAGGCGACCTGGCAACTGGTTCGGAAGCAGCGAACCTGGTTTCGGACGCAACTGGCGATGGTGCCGCGCTGGGTCTTTCGCACGGAGGATTCCGACCGTCCAAATCCAGAGGACGGGCCGGAGGTGCGGGACGGCAGCTGGGAATAAGCGGGCCGCCGGTGGGGGCCGGTTCCTTTGAGAAATCTTTCAGAGGCGGGCTGAGTGCCGGATGTGGGAAAAGAGAAATTGCTGGGCCAAGCCTGCGGTCGGACCGAAGTGGAGGCGGGCAAAGGTCTGGAGCTGGAGAGGGGTCCAGTCGGCTAGGCCATAGGTTTGGCGAAGGATGCGGAGGACCCAGGTATCAACCGGGAAAGCCTCGTAGCGACCGAGACCGAAGAGGAGGACACAATCAGCGATTTTTTCCCCGACCCCGGGTAGGACCATCAGGGCGGTCCGAGCCTGGTTGGTGGGAAGCCCTGAGAGCTGGGCGAGGTAGCCCGGGTTACTTGAGAGGAAGCGGGCAGTGCCAGCGAGGTATCTGGCGCGGAAGCCGCAGCCGATGGTGCGGAGGGCAGATTCGGGGACCTCGGCGAGTTGCTGCCAGGTTGGTAAAGCGTAGAAGCCAGAGGGCAGGGGTTGACCGAAGTCCCGAGCGAGGGATTGGCAGAGCTGGCTGATTTGGGGGATCGCTTTGGTGGAGCTGAGGAGAAAGGCGAGAAGGGTTTCTTCGAGGGGTTGTTGAAGGAGGCGAAGGCCTGGAAAAGCCTGGATGGCGGCGCGGAGGTGGGGATCGCTCCTCCAAGGGAGAGGATCGATGAGGTCGTTGAAATCGGTGGTGGCGCGGAGGTACTCCTCGAGGGCTTCCCTGGCCTGCGGAAGTTGGGGGTTGAGATAACGAGCACGGAGTTGCCCCTCTTCAAGTTGGAGCTGAGCCACCCACCGGGACCAGACTCCCTCCCAACGGGGGAGCTCAGGGGAGCCGATCAAGTTCCAGCGAAAGGCTTGACCTCCGCACAGGGTTTCGTGAAGGGAGGTGGCGCTGAAAGGGGTGAGCAGAGGGACGGCTGACCAATCGCTCCAATCGGGCTGGGTTTGCGGGGGATGGGGTACCGTCACAGAGCGGTGGCGAAGAATGCCCTCGCGGATTGGGTGTCTCGCTGAATCTGGTTCTGTAATTGAGCGAGGTTTTCAAATCTACGCTCGGGGCGGAGGTAGGAGAGCCATTCGACTCGGAGGAGGTCTCCGGTAGAGGGAAGGGGTGGCTCGGGGTCGAGGAGGTGGACCTCGAGAAGGGGAGAGGTGGAGTTCATCTCGACGGTGGGGCGCAGTCCGTAGTTAGCCACTGCTGGAAAAGGAGGACTAGAGCGGTTGGCACCTTCCGGATAGACCTGAACAGCATAGACGCCGAGGGGGGGGCGAATCTCCGGGTTCCAGGGAAGGTTGAGGGTGGGGAAGCCGATGGTGCGGCCAAGCTGCTTACCGGTGATGACTGAGCCAAAAGTGGCGTAGGGGTGACCGAGAAGCTCGGCAACCTCCTCGAGCTGGCCCTGGGCGAGGCAGGATCGGATGCGGGTACTGCTGATCGGCTGGCCCGCACAGGCAAGGCGAGGCGTATCAATAATTCTGATACCAAATGGCCCAGCGGATTGCCGAAGGGTTTCGAGGTCACCGAGGCGCTTGGCTCCGAATTGAAAATTTTCTCCAACCGAGACGGTGGCAAGAGCGGGGGCTTTGGTTTTAAGGAAGGAAAGGAAGGAGGGAGCCGGGGTGGAAGCGAGATCCGGACCGAAGGGGAGGACGACCAAATAATCCACGCCAAGCTGGCGGAGGAGGCGTTCCTTGTGGGATGGAGGGAAGATTTGAGGCGTTGGAGACTGGGGGCGGAAAAAGGCGCTGGGATGGGGGAAGAAGGTAAGGATGGCGGCGAGACCGGCAGTTTCGCGCGCGAGCTGAATGACAGGGCGAATGACGGCCTGGTGACCGAGATGGACCCCATCGAACATGCCGATAGCAAGATGGAGCGGGCGGTTAGCGGGCAGGTCTTCGAGCTGGTGAACCACCTCCATAATGGGCGGGAAGGTCTAGAGGACGTGGGAGGGAACCACTTTGTGGATAGGGATGAGGACGCGCCCGAGCTGCGAGGGGGGCAGGGCGGTCAGGGCATCGATGGTGTAGGCGCGGGAGACCTCGAGGGAGTCGATACGGGTGCGGCGGAGGCTGGTGAGGGTGGCGCCGGATCCGAGGATTTGGCCGATGTCGTGAGCGAGGGTGCGGACGTAGGTGCCCTTTGAAACGGCGCAGGAAAAGGTGATCTCCGGGTGTTGGTAAGAGAGCAGGTCAAGGCTTTCGACGCGGATGAAACGGGGCTCCCGCTCGATCTCCTGCCCTTTGCGAGCCATTTTATAGAGGGGAACTCCCTGTACCTTTTTGGCGGAAAACATGGGAGGGATCTGGTACTGATCGCCGATAAACTTCTCAAAAGTGTTCTCGATCTCGGTGAGCGGAAACGGGGCCACTTCCCGTTCTTCGAGGATTTCGCCATCGGCATCCTGCGAATCGGTCACCCGGCCGAGGTAGATGGTGCCCTCATAAGCCTTGTCGAGGCTGATGAGAAACTGGGAGGCCTTGGTGGCGCCTTTGCCGATGAGGACGACGAGGAGACCGGTGGCCATCGGGTCGAGGGTGCCGGCGTGGCCGATTTTACGGATGCCGAAGATGCGTCTGCACTTGGCGACAACATCGTGGGAGGTCCATTCAGGCGGCTTGTCGACAAGGAGGACGCCTTCAAGTTCGGTAGGGGAGCGATCTGGCATCAGGCGACGGGGGCAGCGATGGCCTCGAGGTGGGAGGCGACGAGGGCGAGAAGTTGGGGGTAGAAGCTCTGGATCTCGCCCCTTACTTGAAAACCGGCGGCGCAGGCGTGGCCACCTCCGTTGAGCTGGGCAGCCATCTCATTAACCCGAAAGTGCGGTTCCTTGGATCGAAAACTCCCTTTGATCTGGCCATTTTGTTCTTCGAGGAAAACGCCGATTTCGACGCCTTCGATGGAGCGGGTGTAGTCAACGAGGCCTTCGCTGTCTTCCGAGGAGGTGTTAGTGACAGCGTAGAGTCCATCCTCGACAAAACCGATGCAAACCCGGCCATCGAACTCGAGACGGAGGCTGGCGAGAAACTTTTGGAGTAGCTGAATGCTGCCGATGCTTTCCTGCTCGTAGAGGATCTGGGCCGCAGAGGCCGGCGTGGCGCCGAAGTCGCAGAGGCGGCGGCAGATCTCGAAGGTTAGCGGGGTGGTGGTGTTGAAGCGGAATTGCCCGGTATCGGTGGCGATGCCGACAAAGAGGGCCTGGGCGGTGACGGAGTCGAAAAGGATCCCGGCTTCGGTAAAAAGACAGGCGAGAATCTCAGCAGTGGCAGAGGAAGAGCTGACGACGATATTATGAACGGCGTATTCCGGATTGGAGATGTGGTGATCGATATTGAGAAGGATCTCGGGAAAGGCCGAGGCAATGGGAGCCCCGCAGCGGGCGGCGTCGGCACAGTCGACCATCACGCCGTGGGTATTTTCGAGCCGGACTTCTCCGGTTTGGAAGTAGGGGGTATCTCCGACGAAAGGGGCGAGGTTTTTGGGGACGGGGTCCTGGTTCAGGCAAAAGGCATCCACGCCGCGGTCCCGCAGTACGCGGGTGAGGGCGATTTGGGAGCCGACGCAATCTCCATCAGGACGCCGGTGACCGATGACTGCCACGCGCTGATCTTTCCACTGGGCGATGACTTCGCAAAAGGTGGCGGCGAGGGCCTGGTAGGAGGGAGTTGGTTGTTCAGCTAGTTGGTTCATTTTCAGCATCTTCAAGAGCATCGAGAATATCGAGGACATTGGCCCCTCGGGCAATGGCTTCATCGTAAATAAACCGAAACTCGGGGAGGTATTTGAGAATGACCTGATTGCCGACTTTGCGACGAATTTCACCCCGGTGGCGCCGGAAGAAGGAGGCGGCGTTGTTTCGGGCCGTTTGGTCTCCGATCACGGAATAGTAGACATTGCCGTTGCGAAGGTCGGGGCTGACATCGACATCGATGATGGTGATGGCGACGGTTTCGGCCCGGTAGTCGGTGTGGAGAATGGTGCTGATCTCGCGTTTGATCAGCTCATTCACTCTGGTGACGCGTTTTGGCATAGGAGGGGTAGCCGTCGAGCATCAAAGTGTGGGCCTGACCTTAGTGATTTCGTAGCATTCGATGGTATCGCCCTCTTCGTAGGCGTGGAAGCCATCGAGGGAGCAGCCGCACTCGTAGCCAGCGCGAACTTCTGTAGCGTCGTCTTTAAAGCGTTTAAGGGTGGCAATGCGACTCTCGTGAATGACTTCGCCTTTGCGGAAGAGTCTGGCGAGGGTGTCGCGTTTGAGCTTGCCTTCGGTGACCATGCAGCCAGCGACTTTGCGCTTGCCGAGGGGGAAGACGGCGCGGACCTCTGCTCCACCGAGTTTTTGTTCGCGGATTTCCGGGTCGAGAAGCTCGGCCATGGCGTCGCGAACGGTTTCAAAGAGTTCGTAGATGATGGTGTCCGAGTAGATTTTTACCTCATGGTGCTTGGCGAGGCCCTGGACGCCTTGTTCCGGGCGGACGTTGAAACCGACGATGGTGGCACCGGAGGTGGAGGCGATTTCCACATCTTTTTTGGTGATGGGTCCGATGTTGGAGGCAATGATGCGGAGATCCACTTTATCGCTCTGGATGGACGAGAGTTCGGAACGAATGGCTTCGAGGGAGCCGCGGACATCGGTTTTAAGAATGATGTCGAGGCAGTTTTTCTTCGAGCTGGCGATGGCACTGAAGAGGGCCTCGATGCCGCCCTGGGCCTTGGCCTCCCGCTGGAGGGCATCCTCCTCGGAGCGCAGGCGCTCGAGTTCTTCCTCGGCGAGCGACTTGGCTTCCCGTTCGTTTTTGACGACCCTGAAGCGTCCTCCGGTTTCCGGTGGTTCGGACCACCCGATGACTTTAGCCGGGGTTGATGGGAGGGCCATGGGGAGGCGGTTGCCGCTGTCGTCGAGAAGGGCTTTAACCTTGCAGGAAGCGGTGCCACAGACGAGGGCATCGCCGACCTTGAGGCAACCGTTTTGGACAATGACGGAGGCGACGGGGCCACGCCCCTGCTCGAGGAGGGACTCGATCACGACACCGTCAGCCGGACCCTTATTAACGGCTTGGAGCTCCATGATCTCGGCCTGGAGGAGGATCATTTCGAGGAGCTGGTCGAGGTTTTCACCTTTGAGAGCTGAGACGGGCACGGTGATGACCTCCCCGCCCCAATCTTCCGGGGGAATGCCGCGCTCCTGCATCTGTTGTTTGATCCGATCAATGTTGGCGCCTTTGGCGTCAATTTTGTTGATCGCGACGATCAGACCGGACTGGGAACGTTTGGCGAATTTGAGGGCTTCTTCCGTTTGTGGTTTGAAGCCATCGTCGGCAGCGATGACGAGGACCGCAATATCGGTGACGGCCGTACCGCGCTCGCGCATGGCGGAGAAGGCAGCGTGACCGGGAGTATCGAGAAAGGAGAGGAGCTTGCCCTCGTGTTGGACTTGATAGGCGCCGATGTGCTGGGTGATTCCGCCAGCTTCTCCGGCTGTGACGTTAGCCTTGCGAATGGTATCGAGGAGGGTGGTTTTGCCGTGATCAACGTGACCGAGGATGCAGACGACGGGTGGCCTCGGTTCGAGCTTTTCCTTGGGTTTTTCGACCTTGACCTTGTTCCCGAGGTTCTCGGAGGCCCCACGATGCTTTATCTCGAGTTCGAATCCGCGCCGGTTGGCAATGCGACGGGCAACTTCTTCTTCGATGGTCTGATTGAGGGCAGCGAAGATGCCCATCTCCATCAATTCAGAGATGAGTTGGAAGGGTTTAAGACCGAGGGCGGTGGCAAAGTCTTTTACCACAATCGGTGGCTTGGCCTGAATCTTCTTCCGATCTTCGGGGGCCACCTCGACGGTGGGGAGGCTGGGACGGGCTGCCCGAATCGGGGCCGGGGGAGCCGGGGTGGCAGCGGGAGCCGGATGGCGGGGAGGGATGGTGACAGCGGGCGGGGCCTTGGGCCCGCCCGGACGACCAAGGGGGGGAGGAGGCTTCGGGGAAGAGGAAGTTGGTTGGGACGCTGGGACGGGGGCACTGGCTGCAGTAGCCGGAGCAGGGGCGACGGATGCCGCTGGAGCCTTGATGCCAGGGTTTTGACTGGTTTTAGCGGCCGGAGGAGGGGGCGCGCCGACGGGCGATGGCCCTTTGGGAGCCTGGGAGGGAGCTGCAGCGGTGGGTGGAGGCGCGGGAGGGCGAGCTGCAGCAGGGGGAGGCGGTGGGGGAGCTCCGCGTCTCGGTGGCAGGGCAGCTGGAGGAGGCGGGGGTGTCTTGCTCACGGGTGCTGGCTTGGGCTCGGTTTTTGGAGCCCTCGGTGCCTCGGGCGGAGGTGTGGGTGCCTCGACTTTGGCAACGGGGGTGGAGGGAGCTTTCTCGCTGGAAGGAGCTGCGGGTGGCGGAGCGCTGGATTCAGGCTGGCTGGGATTTTGGTTGGTATACTCCTCGATAATCGACTCGGCACTGATGTTGTCAATCGTACTGGAGACGGCTTTTACATCAAAGCCCCGGTCTTTGAGAAGCTCCAGTAGCTCTTTGTTCTCCATGCCAATTTGTTTTGCGATTTGGTGTATACGGACGCTCATTCAATAGTGTCGAAAGCTTCTTCTGGAAATCGTTTCGGTTTTGTATTCTAGGTTCAGGCCTCCGCGGAGGTTTGTTCTCGGGCGGCACCAATCTGCTCAACTTCCTCGGGAGAGAACCCGAGGCTGACGAGGTCTGCATCGGAAACGGTGGCGAGGACGGCAGCACCGTTAATACCGGTGGCTGCCAATCGGGCGGCGAGCTCGGTGGGTAGACCCAGCGAGTCTGCCAATTGGTTGGCTGCCTGCTGGACTTGCTCGGCAATGGTGACCTCGCGGCGTTCGATCCGGCCGATATCGAGTTTCCAGCCGAGGAGCTGGGAAGTGAGTTTGGCGTTGAGACCGCCCTTGCCGATGGTGACGGGGAGGAGTTCGTCCTCGACTTCAAAATAGATGCGGCGGTCGCGCTCGTTGATTTTGATGTTTTGAGGGACGGCCGGGCGGAGGGCTTCCTCGAGGAGCCGGGATGGCTCGGGGAAGTAGCGGATGATGTCAATCTTTTCGCCTCCAAGCTCGCGAACGATGCTTTTGACGCGACTGCCGCGGGCGCCGACGCAGGCGCCGACGGGATCAACCTTGGGATCGGAAGTGCTGACGCAGATTTTGGTGCGGTAGCCGGGCTCGCGGGACATCCGTTCGATGACCACTGTCCCATCTCCGATTTCAGTAACTTCAAGTTCGATCAACCTCTGGACGAAGCGAAAATTGCTGCGGGAAAGGATGAGGTTAGGGCCGCGAACCCCGGATTCAATTTTGAGGAGGAGGCAGCGGATGCGGTCGCCCGTGTTGAAGTTTTCGCGGGGAATGCGCTCTTTGCGGGGCATCAAGGCTTCAGTCTTGCCCAGATCAATGATCAGATCGCTCCGGTCCCGGCGGACGACGGTGCCGGTGACGATGTCGCCGACCTGGTCCTTAAAATCGTCAAAAATGCGCTCTTTTTCAAAGTCCCGGATCCGCTGCATGATGGCCTGGCGGGCGGTTTGGGCGGCGATTCGGCCGAGGTAGGAGGGGTCGAGGGCACGCTCAATGGTATCGCCGACTTGAGCATCGGGGTGGGTTTTGCGGGCGTTCTCGACGTGGACTTCTTGTTCGGGTTCGCTCACCGAATCGACCACTTCGAGGATGGACCAAGCTTTGAGGCTACCAGTGCGCCGATCGATTTCGACGCGCAGCTCCTGGCCGGCGTGCAAACCTTTCTGGGCTGCACCTTTGATCGAGTTGGCAATGGTCGCGATCATATCTTCGCGGGAGATTCCCTTCTCCTTTTCCATGTACTCAAGTACGGAAAGAATGTCGCTGCTGCTCATATGTTGTGGGTGGAATAAAAAAAGCGGACCGAAGACCGCTTCCTTTGCATGAAGAATGGTAGTGAAAAGGGAGTTCTGCCAAATTCGCAGGCGGGTGTCAAGGCAACCTGTGTGAAACCGATGGGGGGATTCCGGGTTAGAAAAAAAGTCCGCCGGGATAACCCGACGGACTTTGAAAAGGCTGGCTAGCCCGATGAGGGGGGTGGCGAACTACTTCTTTTTGGCAGCCTCGCGAGCTTGCGCTGCTTTGATGACGTCTTCGCGGATGTTGCGAGGGGTGGGGGCGTAGTGGGAGAACTCCATCGAAAACTGGCCGCGGCCGGAGGTCATGGTCCGAAGGGTTCCGATGTAGCCGAACATCTCGGAGAGCGGGCACTCGGCCTTGATGCGGACTCCGGCCCCGCTCGGCTCCTGGCTGCTGATCATACCGCGGCGGCGGTTGAGGTCCCCGATAACGTCGCCCATGGTATCTTCTGAGCAAAAGACATCGACCTTCATGATCGGCTCGAGAATTTCGGGGGCTGCCTTGGGCACGGTCTGGCGATAGGCGGCGCGAGCGGCAATCTCGAAGGCCATGGCCGAAGAGTCGACGGCGTGGAAGGCGCCATCGGAGAGGGTGACCTTGAAGTCGAGGCAGGGATAGCCAGCGAGGACGCCACGATCGAGCGAGGCTTTGAACCCTTTTTCGACTGCGGGCCAGTACTCGCGGGGTACGTTCCCACCGACTACCTTCGACTCGAACTGGAAACCGGTACCGGGCTCAAGGGGCTCGACCGAGTAGTCAATTTTGGCGTATTGGCCGGAACCACCGCTTTGCTTTTTGTGGGTGTAGGAATCGCTGACCGGTTGGGTAATGGTTTCGCGGTAGGCGACCTGGGGGGCGCCGACCTCGACCTCCACCCCATGAGTACGGCGAAGGATATCGACCTTAATATCGAGGTGAAGCTCACCCATGCCCTTGAGGATGGTTTCGCCCGAGTCCTCATCGGTTTCGACCCGGAAGGAGGGATCCTCAGCAACCAGGCGACCGAGAGCGACGGAGAGTTTTTCACTCTGGGACTGATCCTTGACCTTGACGGCAATCGAGATGACCGGATCAGGGAAGATCATTGGTTCAAGGGTGGCGGGGTTATCCGGGTCGCAGAGGGTGTGGCCAGTCTGAACGTTTTTCATGCCGAGGAGGGCGATGATTTCTCCGGGGCCAGCGCGATCAATTTCCTCGCGGTTATCTGCGTGCATCTGCACGATTCGGCCGATTCGCTCGGACTTGCCAGTGGCTGTGTTAAGGACGGACTGTCCTTTGGCGATCGAACCTGAATAAATTCGGGTAAAGGTGAGGGCACCGTACTTGTCGTCCATGATCTTGAAGGCGAGGGCGCGAAGGGGGGCATCCTTGGTGACGATGGCAAATTTCCCGGTTTCGTTGCCCTCGAGATCAACTTCGGGCTGAGGGTTAACCTCGGTGGGGCTGGGTAGGTAATCGACGACGCCGTCAAGCACGTTTTGCACGCCCTTGTTTTTAAAGGAGGAGCCGCAGTAGGTGGGGAAGAAGGAGAGATTGATGGTCCCCTTGCGAATGCAGCGTTTGAGGGTATCGATGTCCGGCTGGTCGCCACCGAGGTAGGCTTCCATGACCTCGTCATCTTGCTCAACGGCAGTTTCGACGAGCTTCTCCCGGTATTCCTCGACCTTTTCGACCATGTCGGCGGGGACATCGGTGATGGTGTAGTTCATGGGATCTCCGGATTCGTCCCAGATCCAAGCCTTGCGGGTGAGAAGATCGACGACGCCCTTGAAGTTGCTCTCTTCGCCGATGGGAAGGACCATAACAAGGGGGACGGCGGAGAGGATACGCTTGATCTGATCGACGACCTTGTAGAAATTGGCGCCGATGCGGTCGAGCTTGTTGACATAAATGACTCGGGCGACCTTGGAGTTATTCGCGTAGCGCCAGTTGGTCTCCGATTGGGGTTCAACACCACCGCTACCGCAGAAAACACCGATGCCGCCGTCGAGGACCTTCAGAGAACGGTAAACCTCAATGGTAAAGTCGACGTGACCGGGAGTATCGATAATGTTGAAACGGTGGTCGTTCCAGAAACAGGTGGTGGCGGCAGACTGAATGGTGATGCCCCGCTCTTGTTCTTGCTCCATGAAGTCGGTGGTGGCAGCACCGTCGTGGACCTCGCCAATCTTGTGAATTTTACCGGTGAGCTTAAGGATACGCTCGGTGGTGGTGGTTTTGCCGGCATCGACGTGGGCAAAGATTCCAATGTTTCTGAATTTAGATAGATCGCTCATCTGTGTTTTTAAGGTCTTCGATAATTATTTGGGCCGAGGAGGTGAGGTTGGTTTGGTCTGCGGACTCCGAGCTCAAAAACCTTGGACAGTAGCGACCGACTCAAGCACTGCAAGCCGGAAAGCTGGTGCCAGGGGGAAGGGCGGGGGAGTTCCTCGCGATTGCAACGGTTTTCGGGATTGATGGAGATTCGGTGTTTTCACGTTCGAGCAAGTGCATCATCTTCGGATGACCCCAAGGACGTGATTTGCCCCTGGTATTGCCCGTTCCAACTCCCATTTCGACACCGAGCAGATTATGAAAGAAAAAGTTTCTGAGCGCCAAGTGGCGGCCATTGAAAACGGTGAGACAGTGCTCGGTATCGAGTTTGGGTCAACGCGGATCAAGGCCGTCTTGATCGATGGTGAAGGAGGGCCACTGGCGGCTGGCTCCTATGCCTGGGAGAGCAGCCTGGTTGATGGGATCTGGACCTACTCTCTGGATGAGGTCTGGGAAGGACTCCGGGAATGTTTTGGAAGTTTGTGCTCCGAGGTGGAGGAGCGATACGGGGTCGTTTTGCAGAAGTTGCGGGGGATGGGGGTCAGTGCGATGATGCACGGCTACTTGGTCTTCGATGAATCGGGGGGGCAGTTGGTGCCTTTTCGGACCTGGCGCAACAACATCACGGGGCGTGCTGCAGCAGCGCTGACGGAGCTTTTCGACTATCCGATCCCGCAGCGCTGGAGCATTGCCCACTTAGCGGAAGCGATCCTCCGGGGAGAGGACCACGTAGCCCGGATTGCCGACATGACGACCTTGGCGGGCTACGTACACTGGAAACTTTCCGGCGAGAAGGTGCTCGGGATTGGCGAGGCCTCCGGGATGTTTCCGATTGATTTGGAGAGGCGGGGCTACCATCCGGCTATGCTGGAAAAGTTTGACCAGTATGTGGGGGAAAAAGGTTTCGAAGGCTCCTGGAAGCTGAGGGATCTTCTGCCCCGGGTGGCGCTGGCCGGAGAAAAGGCTGGAGCACTGACCGCGGCGGGCGTCAGTTTGCTGGATCGGCGAGGGGTTCTGGAGGCAGGGGTTCCGCTTTGCCCACCCGAGGGGGATGCTGGAACCGGGATGGTGGCCACCCAAAGTGTGGCGCCCCGCAGCGGCAATATCTCGGCCGGTACCTCAGTTTTTGCGATGCTGGTTTTGGAACAGCCGCTGGAACGGGTGCATGAGGCGATCGACCTGGTGATGACACCGGAGGGAAAGTTGGTTGCGATGGTCCATGCCAACAACTGCACGGCTGATTTGAATGCCTGGATGGAACTTTTTGGAGAGGTGGCGGCGGCCCTCGGGCATGAGGTGAGCCAGGCCGAGCTTTTTGAAAGGCTCCTGCCGTTGGCCTTGAAGGGGGAAACGGACGGTGGGGGGCTTTTGAGCTTCGGTTATGTGGCAGGGGAGCACCTGACGGGTTTCGAGGAAGGGCGCCCGCTGGTGGTGCGGCTTCCGGAAGCTCGGTGGGATCTGGCAAATTTTCTGCGGGCGCTTCTGATGTCGAGCCTGGGTGCGCTGCGGTTGGGAATGGATATCCTGACCAAGGATGAGGCGGTCAAAATCGATGCGATGTGTGGGCACGGGGGATTTTTCAAGACTGGCGGAGTGGGGGGACGGTTGATGACCGCAGCGATCCAGACTCCGGTACGGGTGCTCGATTCGGCTGGAGAAGGAGGGGCCTGGGGCATCGCCCTACTGGCGGCCTACGCGGCAGGCGATAATCGCAACGGGACTTTGACGCGGTTTTTGGAAGGGTTTTTTGCTGGGAGCTCCCCGGAAACATTTGAACCCGAGCCTGGAGAGGTGGAGGGATTTAACCGGTACTTTGAGCGGTACAAAGCAGGCCTGACGATCGAGCGGGCGGCTGTAGATTCTTTAGTTTGACGATGAAAACACAGGAAATCTGGTTTATGACCGGCAGCCAGCACCTTTACGGTCCGGCGGCCCTTGAAAAAGTTGCGGAAAATGCGAGAACGGTGGCGTCTGCGCTGGACGCGGACCCGGCGATTCCGGTACGGGTAGTGTTTAAGCCGATTGTGACCCGGCCGGAAGAGATTCGGGAGCTTTGCGAGGCGGCGAGTCGGGCACCGGAGTGCATCGGTTTGTTGGCCTGGATGCACACCTTTTCTCCGGCCAAGATGTGGATTGGTGGCTTGAGCCGGTTGACTAAACCGCTTTGCCATTTGCACACCCAGTTTAATCGAGACATCCCATGGGAGGCTATCGACATGGACTTCATGAATTTGAACCAGTCGGCGCACGGGGGGCGGGAGTTTGGCCACATCCTGACCCGGATGGGAATCCGCAGGGAGGTGGTGGTTGGTCACTGGGAGGCGCCCGAGGTACGGGCGCGGGTGGCCAATTGGGCGAGGGTAGCGGCTGGCTGGGCGGAGTGGAACGCCTTGAAGGTGGTACGCTTCGGCGACAATATGCGGCAGGTTGCGGTCACGGAGGGAGACAAAGTGGCAGCCGAGGAAGTTTTCGGGCTCTCGGTAAACACCCATGGGGTGGGGGATTTGGTCGAGGTGGTGACTGCAGTGGAGGAATTCGCGATCGATGAACTCTGTGGTTTGTATGCAGAGAGCTACGAGCTGGCACCGAGTTTGAGGAAGGGGGCGGAGGCTCATGCTTCGCTGCGGGAGGCAGCCCGGATTGAGCTGGGGCTGAGGCGCTTCCTCGAGGCGCACGGGTACGGTGCCTTTACCGATACCTTTGAGGATCTACACGGGTTGGTTCAACTGCCGGGGCTGGCCGTCCAGCGGTTGATGGCGGATGGCTATGGTTTCGGGGCGGAGGGAGACTGGAAGCAGGCTGCTTTGGTGCGGGTCTTGAAGGTGATCGGGAGTGGCAAGGGTGGCGGCACCTCTTTCATGGAGGACTACACCTACCATTTCTCCCCCGATGGTGCCCGTTGCCTGGGGTCGCACATGTTGGAAATCTGCCCTTCAATTGCGGCAGGTCGGCCTCGTTGCGAGATCCATCCTTTGGGAATCGGTGGGAAGGCCGATCCGGTGAGGCTGGTGTTTAACGCCTCGACCGGATCGGCGGTGAACCTGTGTTTGGTCGATCTGGGCAACCGGTTCCGGATGATTGTGAGTGAGGTGATAAGTGTGGCGATCCCTGAGGCGATGCCAAAGCTTCCGGTGGCTCGGGTGCTTTGGGATGCCCAGCCAGACCTTCCCACGGCGGCGGAGGCGTGGATCCAGGCCGGGGGAGCCCATCACACGGCTTTCAGTTTTGACGTGAAAACGGAGCAGCTGGAGACCCTTGCGGAGATGGCTGGTATTGAATGTGTGGTGATTGATGAGGAGACTGAGCTCCGGCGTTTCAAGCGGGACCTTCGGGCAGCGGAAGTTTACTATGGGGTAAAGGGCATCTAGGCTATTTGGAAGAAGGAATTAATGGATACAAAAATGTTGCGAGAGGCCTGCTTTGAGGCAAATCGGTCCCTGCACGCCTCGGGGTTGGTGGACCTTACCTTCGGGAATGTGAGTGTCTATGATGGGGAAGCTGCCGTTTTTGCGATTAAACCCAGCGGGGTGGATTATCTGGCCCTGCGGGCGGAAGACATGGTGGTGGTTGATCTGGAAGGAACGGTGGTCGAAGGCAGCCTGCGACCGTCTTCGGACACGCCCACTCACCGGCGCCTATTGCTCGAGTTTGGGAGCAAAGGGATCGCCTCGGTGGTTCACACCCACTCCCGGGCGGCGGTGGCCTTTGCCCAGGCGGGCAGGGAGATTCCCTGTTTGGGCACGACCCACGCTGATCATTTTCTCGGGGCGGTTCCGGTGACCCGACCGATGACGAGCGAGGAGATCGATGGAGAATACGAGTGGGAAACGGGGGGAGTGATCGTGGAATGTTTCACCGAGCGAGATCCTCGCGAGACCCCGGCGGTTCTGGTGCGGGGGCATGGTCCTTTCGTCTGGAATGAATCTGGGAAAAAGGCGGTGGAGTACGCTCAGGCCCTTGAGCTGGCGGCCGGGATGGCCTTGAAAACCCTGGCTCTGGCACCTGCGACCGAGCCTCTGGACGCCGGGCTGATGCATAAGCATTTTTGGCGGAAACACGGCAAAGGCGCCTACTACGGGCAGAGCTGAAAGGGGGGTGAGAGCTTCGCCCCAAGGCAGCGTTGATCAGGGGTTTTCAAGGGCCTCGGGAGGAAGTTGCTCAAGGGGAACAAACTCGGTGACGCTATTCCAGGCGTTGACGGAATTCCCAAATCCGGTGTAGCGGAAGAAGCGGGCGGAGACGGGTTGAGAGAATGGAAAAATCTCGACCCGGAGGGTTTGGCCAGAGGATTCAGTCGGGGGGAGGACGAGTTGCCAGGAAACCCCATCGGAGGAGCTTTCAAGAGCAAAGGAGCTTTTCCGGGCATTACCCTGGTGGAAGGCCAGGCCAAGACCGTGAATGGTTCGGACCCGATCCAGCTCGATGAGGAGACGAGAGCCAGCCCCTTCGGCACTCCAGCGGGTTCCAAGACGCCCATCGAGGACGTGCTCGGGGATGTGGGTTTGATCGAAGCGCTCACTGGAGGCTTTCATTGCTTCGCGGCGGTCGGCAAAAGTCTCAAGCAGCAGCGGGGGGAGGATTTTTGGCTCGATGAAGAGGGTTTGGTAGGTGGGATCCCAGGGACTCTCGATTTCAGAAAGGGGGACTTGGTGGAGGTTGAGATCGGCGGGTAATTCGAGGGAAAGGGGGCTCCGCTGTGGATCGGTAAAGGTAGCGACGAATTGATGATGGCGGACTCTCCGGTTGAGGTTCGCCGTGGCGGAGCGGGCAGCGGGGTGGGAGGAGAGGAGTTCCTCGCCGTCGAGGTGGACAGACTCGAGAGAAGGGGCCTCGGAGCGAACCTCCCAGTCTTCAAGCTTGGTCTGAAGGAAAAAGTCGGCTACCTCCAGGCCTGGGGAGTTGGGGGCGGTTGGGCGGATGGAGACGGTGAGATCGGTCTGTTGGCGGGGAGTTAAATGGATGCGGAGGGCGCGGATTCCGGTGACCGGGGTATTCTGAAGGGATGTTTCCTGGCGAACGATGGGTGCCGCCGCCTCGTCTGCGAAGGTGGCATCAGACGGAGAATGGATCTCGAGGCGGAGGGCCTTATCCCGAGTTTGGAGCACGGCCACCCGGCGATTGGAGGAGAGGCGGACGAGGTGGGGGTGGTGAACGCTCCAGGTAATGGGTTGGGGATCTGTGGTAGAGATTTCGTCGCGGATGACGAGGAGCGAGCGACCCTGGGAGAGGGCAAAGCCGCGATGGACGGAGGTGGCGTTTCGAGCGTAGGCTTGGCTTAGGTCGAAGACAGTGAAAGCCTCGGCGGGACCGGAAGCAAAGTGGAGGATGGGGGCCTCGGCATCGGTCAGCTGATCGGGAAGTGGTGATCGGCCGATGACGAGGGTATTGTGGCCCTCGGCACGGGAGCGATAGTAGCGCCAACGGAGACCCTCGGGACGGATATGGAAGTATCCACTACGTGAATACGATTCTTTGTTGAGGTCAACGAACCAGCGTTCTCCCCAGGCATCGAAGAGGAAACTGCCAAGGTCGAGGTGGGAGTGGGCTCCGCCGTTTTTTCCTCCCTTGGCGGCCAGCCAGAGCGCGTTGGGATCGGTCCAGGAACTCCGCAAGGTAACGACCCCGACGTCGGGAAAGGAGCGGTCAAGGGGTAGGTGGGACCATGAGCCAGGGGCTTCGGGAGAGAGGAAGAGAAGATCCTCAATGCCGACCCCGGGGGAGCTGGACCGGAAAGACGCCCAAGTGGAATTGGCATAGGCGGTAGCAAAATAGGCGAGCGGTGGCGGTGAGAAACGACCTGGGTGGGCGTCTCCAAAATCGAAGGCCTGGCCGATCGGGCTGGTGAGGTAGATGGGAAAGTAGCCGGTGAGGGCGAGCCCTGGGGTGATGGAGGAGAGGCCAAAATCGGTGCCAAAAGCGGTCTCCAAACTGGAGAGGAGGCGAACGAGATAGGTGCCTCCATATTGCCAGTAGGTGGTTCCTTCGACCCAGCCACCATCGGTGCGAAACTGGCGGATGGCCTTGGGCAGGAGCTCGAGGGCCTGATCGAGGAGCTGGCTGGAGATCTCCGGGAATTGCTCCATGACGGCGATGGCGGCGATGGCAATGGATCCGTTGCAGACAAAGTTCCAGTTGTTGACATCGTTCCAGCCGTGGTAGCCGGGGAGGGTGAAGGCGTAGGCGCGCTGGGCGGGGAGTAAGCCTTTGTCGTGGATGGTCTGCTCGATAAACTGGCGTTGGGCGGGGCTCCAACTCTGATGAAGCCAATCATAGGCCACGGAAAATCCAAACATCATCTCGGCCGTAGCGAGGAATTGAACTTCCTCTCCCCAGTTGGGGAAGTTGCCAGCTGTCTCCAATTCCTGCCAGAGGCGGTGGCGAAAGTGCTCCTCGCCGGTGTGAAGGTAGGCGAAGGAGAGGGCCAGGCTGGAGCGCATGACCTGGCGAGCGGCTTCGAGAACATCCTTACCGTGTCCGGGATATTGAGCGGGGGAGGTGTTGAGTGCTATCCTCGCCCGGGTCAGGTACTCCTCGGCCCTTTCGGCGAGGTGGCTCCCTAAGGGAAAACCGGATTGCCAGAGGTTGAGACGCTCGCGGTCGAGCATGAGGCGTGGGCGGGAGGGCTTGAGGTCCTCGTAGCGCGCCGGAAGGTTTACTGGCTCGGTGGTCGAATGGGACTCTGAAGACGCCATCACGTCGGCAGAGTCAACGGGCTGAGCCATCGACGGCGGGACGAGGAGGACGAGGGGGAGCAGGAAAAGGTGGACTCGTGGGGGCAGGGCGGGGAAGGCAAACACCTTCATAAATTGATTTATAAAAAAGGGGAATTCAAGACTTTTAGGGTCGGGCGGCGACCGCAGCGGGTAGGTTCGGGAGGATCAATCTCCGGGGGTTGGGGTGGGAAAGGGGCGAGACTTGGCTAGAACGCTGGGAACGGTCCCAGCTTGGCAACCCGAACTTGAGGACGATGGTGGGGGCCTAAATGGCGTCGGGGTCTTCGCTGATCGGGAGGGGTGCTCGGGGGCGAGCGAGGGCCTCTTTACTGCGCTCAAGAATGACGGTGAGTCCGGCTTTGGGGACGGGTTGATTGGGTTCCGGATTGGCGGGTCGGCGGATAAAGGCAAAGGCTCGACGATCTTTCCCGGTAGGAATGTTGGCATTCATGAGTTGCCGCCATTCGCCAGACTCGTGCTCCTGGGCGAGGATATCGAGGCGAACCCGGCCGGTGGAGGGATCAAAGGGGACGATGAGGTCCTCCTGGGGTCGGAGAGTCGTTTTATCCTGACCGCCCCGAATGGCGAGGACTACTGGAGTGAAATTGATGAAGCGGATGGTGTGCTCGGGGTGGAGACCCGTTTTATCGCGGAAGAGCAATACTTGTCCGGAGGGGAACAGTTGGCCCTCGGTATCCGGGTTTGGCTGGAGGAAGCCGATGATGTCTTTGCTATCGGCGGGCCAATCGGCAGCGGCGTAGACGGTTTCCAGGGTGTTTCCCTCTGCATCGGTGAAGGTGGTGTGGATCTCGACGCGTTTGGGCCGCTCCTTGAACTCGTGTAAGTCAAAGCGGTTGGTGGAGAGGTAGAGGGGCCTTACCTCACCGCCGTTGTGAAAGGTGAGGTTTGGTTTAATGGGTGTCCAGGCGAGAAGGCGCAATTCAAAGCTTTGTTCGGCGGGTTCGGGCGATTGAGCGCTGAGAACCGGTCGGAGGGCAGGGGATAGAGCAAGGAGAAGGGCAAGGAGGGAATGAGTTTTCATGGGGGGATGGGATGGCCTGATCAGATCTCGTTTTCTTGCAGCCAGCGGAAGGAGACGATGGAGTATCGACGACCGAGTTTCTGGTTTAAGGATCCAGGTAGAGGAGCCTGTTCGGGAGTGATGGAGGGGTCAATGTATTGAGGCAGGCGTTGAACGATGGCTTCGCACCAGGCCTGGGCGACAATTTCCCCGGAAGCGGGGTCGGCGGCATTACCGTAGGCTCGGATGAGGAAGGTATCGGATCGAGCTGAGAGGGTTGAACCGATGCGGGAGAGGAGGTCGGCCTGGGTCAGGTAGCCGGGGCCGAAGGCATTGCGGGAGGAAATGGGGAGGACGCTGACCCCTCCGACGAGACCGCGGTAGGCGTCGAGGTCGAGCTGGTTGCCGGAGGGGATCTGTCCTTGATCGACAGCGTGGCGATCGTAGGGGGGCAGATTGTTGATACGGCGCTCAAGGGTCGGAGAGCGGTCGGTAGCGTCGAGGGCAGCCTGGAGGGTGCCCTTGAGTCCAGTGGGATTGTTGGAGAGGCGACGATTGACGAAGTCTCCGATTGAGTCAAAGGGTCCGCGTAGCTTGATCTCGGAAACGATGTTGGAGGCGAGGGCGGCAATCTGTATTTCATCGAGCTGCCGGAAGCCGCCCCAGGGGTCCGTAGAATCGCCGCGCGGCTGGTGAAAGCGGGAAAAAGGGCTTTGCAGGCGGTTCTCAGAATTGGCCGGGATGGCGGTGTTGACGGGGTCATAGGCGAGACCGTTGGCAGAGGCGAGGAGGCTGCGCCAAGCTTGCTCGGAGGTGGAATTGAGGTTAAAGCCACCCTTGGTGAAGAGGTGGGAGGCGACCTGCCGGTGGTCCTCAAGGTCGCTGGGCTGGCGGGGGAGGTTCGACTCGATAAAATGAAGCCGCCGGTTGGCTGGTTGGTAGGAGTCGAGGTCGCTAAAATCAACCTCGGAGGGTTCGATGCCGGAAAGAAAGTAACGATCCCAGAGGGCCTCGTTGAGGAGGTAGGAGCTATCGTAAATGGGGTCCCCGAGTTCGGGATTGGTTCGAGCTATGTAGGTTGTAGTGCGATTCCTGATACGAGGATTTTGGAGACTGTTTCCCAACGGATTGAGGGGGCCGAGGGCGGTATCGCTGAGGGGAGCGTGTTGAAGGTGGGCGATCGACTGGTAGAGACCGACGTCGGGGAGGCGAGGCTCGCGAACGATGAGGCGGATGGCGGTATCCGGGGAGGGCAGTTCGAAATCGGAGGAGATGGACAATTCATCACTTGAGGAGGAGGGAAGCTGAGTGATCGAGTTGTCGAAAAAGAAACCGGTGTAGGCAGGGTTGCTATCGCCATCGGTGTAGTGGCGGGTGGAGAGATGGGCGATCGGGTTGGCATTGGCGAGCCATCGCTGGGGGTGGGCGGGGTGGGTGTTGCCCATCCGGGCGCGGAAGACGAAGCGGACCTGGGGGGCGAGTTCGGGGGTGTTTCCCAAGGAGATTTGAGAGCTGATGCCGAAGAGGCCGCTCTGGCCGAAGCCTATCCGATCGATGAACTGGTGGGTATTTGGGGGGATGTTTTCGGGACCAGGTGTTCCGGGAAAGGATTGATTGGCGGCCCGGAGGTAGGCCTGAAACTCACCGCCGGTGAAGGAGGGCCCCTGAGCACTATTGGAGATATTGGAAGAGAAGATGACGGCACGGTAGCCCGGAGCCTGGTTGGTTTCATAATTTCCGCTGAAGAGGGTGTAGCGGGCAGGGAAGTCACCGGGAGCAAGGGTGGTGGTGTTGGATTGAAAGAGGGCGGTATCGGAAGTGGAATCGAGGGAAAAGACGAGGGCTTGCCCCGGCTCCATGTCGGGCACCTCCAACCGAAAGCGGAGCCATTCCCGGCCGCCGACTCCGACGGGTGGACCAGCGAAGCCAGTATTGGCGGAAAAGCGATAACCGAAAAAGCCGAAGAGGCGGACAAAGCTGCCATCGGAAACCTTCTCGAAGCGGATGGTGTTCTGGTTATTGTTGGAGCTGCTGAATGCAATTTCGTAGGTTTGGCCCTGGAGGGTGGTCGAGTACGGATTCCAGAGACCGAGCCTGGGAAAGCCCTGGAAGCGGAGGCGAAATGGTCCGGAACCGGGGTTGGCTGCCGGGCTGAGGTCCTCGTAGAAAAAGGAAAGTCCGAGCTCTCCCCACATAATGACGGGGCTGACAGGCTGGTTTTGGGGACCGGGAAGGCTGGGGACGAGGGAGGTGTTGCCGACTGGTTTACCCCACCAGTCGCGGAGACGGCCCCAGGTGGGTGGGCGTTGGTGCAGTTTGGGTTTCAGATCTCCGACCCGTGGAAAGATGGACTCATCGTTTTGGGGACCGACTCCGTCGTCGAGAATGCGGGTGAGATCTTGACGGAGACCGCCGCTGCGGGTGTCGACAAGGAGGCTGCCGGAGTTCGAAGTGAGGTCGTGGAATCTGGCGAAGGAGGCTTTGAGGGCACTGGTCTGATTTTCGAGGGCGACGTTGAGTGGGATTTGATGGACGGCGTTGAGGGAGGCGAGGCGACCGAGTGGGTAGGGATAGAGAGCGTCTGTCCAGATCGTGCCGGGGCTGCCTGGAGGGGCAGCCTCCTCTCTCGCAAGCCACTCGATGGCAAAACGGGGGCTGCCGACGAAATCTCTGGTTGCGCGCTGGATGTCGTTGGTAGGGTTTTCCGAGTCAAGGTCGATGCGGGCTTTGACCCCCTCATCCCCGACCCAGTAAGCATAGCGGCCCTGCCCGGGGATGGGACGGGTGGAAACGACAACCTCGCGGGCGTCGGATGCGCCGGGATTTTGCGGAGAAACGAGGCGTGCGCTCAAGGGGGGTGCCGGGAAGACGGTATCCGGACCAATGAGCCGAGCGGAGTCCGGGTCCTCATTCCCTGAAACGAGCCAGGCAAGGGGCTGGGCGGGATCGAGGGGCAGGCCGGTGGAGGAGTTCCAAACTCCGGTGTAGCGGGCGTTGGATGGAAGCCCGACGATATCGCTGCGGGCGGTTATTCGGGAATCCGGGCCTGTCCAGAGCTGGAGCTGGCCGAGGGCGGTCTGGAGACCGAGGATGGCGTTGCGTTCGGCGAGAACGGTATCTGAGCCAGAATTGGCCGGGTTTGACTCCAATCGAGTCAGCGAGGCCAGAGAGGTGATGAGCAGCAAAATGAGAGCCATGATCGCCAAGGCGATGACAAGGGCGAAGCCGTTCTGTTTGGGCCGCTGAAGAGGTGCTGGCATTAGGGGTTGAATAGGGGGATAACTAGCGAGGAGCGGAGGAAATTGCAGCAAATTTCAGGGTGCACTGTGCTTCCAGATGCCGTAGCAGCCAGTGGCAAACCATGGTTCGCGGGTCCGGGGATGGACACGAACCCACTGAGCCTCGCGACCTCCATCCAGCGATTTTCCGTCGAGGGGCTGTTGGCGGGTCAGGTTTTCCCAAGTCTGGCCTCCGTCGAGACTTCGAAAGGCGGCGGCACTGGTGGAAAAGGCATCCCGATTGGCGGCGGCATAGATGACGGAGGGGTCGACCGGATCGGTTGCGACCGACCGGACCCGCGGATAGCCGTCCTGATCGTGAGGGAGAGCGGGATCTGGAAGGAAGGCGCCCTCGGACCACTGGCGGAGGCGGTGATTGTCAACAATCCAATATCTGTCATTGAGATGGTCGTAGGCGAGGTCGATGACGGGGCCGCGGGAGGTGAAGAGGGGCTGCCAGGTGGCTCCGTCGTCCGCAGAGCGCACGATGGTGTCCCCCGAGGACCTCTGAGAGGAGCGAAGGATGCCGATGAGGTCCCCGGAGATCGGGTCGTGCGTGTACACGTGGGAGGCGCCGTCCATCTGGCTCCAGGTGATGCCGCTGTTAATGGAGCGAAAAGGAGAGGCAAAGAGGATATCGGAATTTCGTGGAGATCCGTAAGAAGTGTAGGTTTCCGAGGCCATTGAGCGGGAATCGATAACCCACGTTTTTCCCCGGTCGAAAGATCGATTGATCCGTTTTGCGCTACCCCAGTTTTCGGCTTCGCCGACGATCAAAACTTCGGGAATGGAGGCGTAGGCACCGTAGTTAAAACCACCCCAATCCTTGCCGCCGGGGCCGAAATAGCTCCAATTTCGACCGCCGTCGGAGGTGAGGACTGCTCCGTAATCCTGAGAGCCGATGAAAACGACATCCGGGTCGATAGTGGAGAAGTGAAAGGAGCCGCCGACGAGGAGGTTGTTCACTCCGTTGGCAGACCACGAGTAGGTTTTTCCGCCGTCGCGGGAGAGGGCTGGGTAGTCTCCTCCGGGAGCGAGGATGATGTTTGGATCGGTGGGGTGGAAGGCGAAGAAGCCCTCCCGGCTGTTGGAAGGAATCAGGCTGAAGCCGCGTTTTACCTCGGAACGTTTCCAAGTGGAACCACCATCATGGGAGTAGAAACGAGGAAAGTCGTAGTTCGGATTTTTTTGGTAGAAGACGATCCGCGAGGGGTCAGCTGGAGAGATGGCAATGTTTTTGAATCGTCCGTCAGGACGAGCAAGGCCGGCGGCAGCGCGGCTGGTGGCCCAGGTTTGGCCACGGTCGCGGGAGACAAGGATGGCCTGAGGTTGGGAGGCCCAGATGGTGTCGGGATCGGCCTTACTGATGGTGACCCCGGTGGTGTTTCCGGGGAGGACGACCCTCCAGGTGTTCCCCCGGTCAGTTGAGTGGAGGAGGTTATCCTCGGTCGCCGCGAAGAGACTGCCGTCGGTAGGGTGGGCGGCGAGACGGGCTCCAGAGGCAACGGAGCTTTCCGGTATTTCGAACCAGCTCTCTCCCCCGTCTTCTGAGCGGTAGAGGGCAGGATTTTGATCGGGGGTGCCCCAACCGGCACGGTCTTGAGCGATTCGCGACCACCAGACAATTCGGGTGCGTTCGGTTTCCGGATCGTAGGAGGAGGGGTCAAAGACGACCTGCTGGCGCCCTCGATCCTGGGATGAAGACATCTTCAAGCTGAGGACCTGGGACCAGGAGGCAGCTTGATCGGTGGAGAGGTAAATACCGTTGGCGTGGTGAGCAACTGAATTGGCTGCGATGACAACAACCCGCCGGGGATTATGAGGATCGACAGCGACTCCGGCGGTGCCACGGGAGTGAAAGCCGACATTGGCTGGTTCCCAATTCTGACCCCCGTCGAGCGAGCGGAAGAGACCGCCGACGTCGGTGCCCCAGATCATGAAATCGGGGTCGGAGGGAGCAATGGTCATGGAGCGGAACCACTGGGCACCGTCGCCAGTCCGGACCCCCTTGGCACGGAGAGCCTCATTGGTCAGTTCGACCGGTTGCCAACCCGACGAAAGCTCTCCGAGTTGACCGATGGGAATGGCATCGGTTTCAGGTGGAGTGGCTCCGAGTCCGGCCTGGGGGAGTGAACACGGCAATGCTGAGGTGAGGAGAATGCCAACTGGGAGTATTATTGGCGACAACGCGGCAAGCAAACGGGGTTTTTGCATCTGTTAATACAATACTTGGAGGGGATGCTTCTTCGATTGGTTAGTCGAGAAAATCGTTTCATAACCTTGCCACGAGGGGCGTGTGATTCCATCCTCCGGCAGATGTCGAACAAGGTTAAAATCCGCGATGTGGCGGCGGCGGCCGGGGTCTCGGTCAGTACGGTCTCGCGGGCGTTGAGGAAAAACCCAAATGTTCGCCTGGAAGTTCGGGAGAGAGTCCAGCGGGTGGCTCAAGATCTCGGCTACCGGCCCAATCCGCTGGTGGCGGCTCTGATGGAGCAGATTCGTTCCAATCGGGAGCAAAGTTTTCAGGGAAATTTAGCCTACGTCAACTGGTGTGCGAGCCGTGAGGATTTTGAAGCCCAGTCGGTGATGAGGCGTTTTTATGAGGGGGCGGTCGAGGCGGCAGAAAAGCTCGGGTATAGTCTGGAGCAATACTTCGCGACGGCGGACCAGATGCAGCAATCCCGGTTGATGCGGACGCTCAAGGCCAAAGGGGTAACCGGAGCCATTGTTATGGTTCACGCGCCCCAGGATCCTGTGACGCGGGAGGCGCTTTCGCGGGCTTCCCGGACGGAGGAGCTCCCTTTTGATTTCTCGGCCATGGCAACGGTGGGACTCGGGGGGCGATTTCATGATCCATCACCTCACTTTGCCTCGAATGACCAATATGAAGGTGGAATGATCGTGGCAGAAAAACTCGATAAAATGGGTTACGAGAGACCGGTGGTGGCGCTGAGTAGCTACTTGGATGTGATTACCCAACATCGATTTTCTGCAGGATTTGAGAGTTTTTGGAAAAATGCGGGAAGAGCTGAATTCGTCCCGCCCATTCTCTTTAGGGAGGGTGATCGGGACGGTTTTCTAAAGGCAGTTGAGAAGTGTCGACCGGACGTAGTGGTTGGCTACACTAACGAGATCTACGACTGGCTTGGTGAGAGCGGGAGGTCGGTACCGGAGGATATTGGCTTTGCCACATTTGATGCGCGGAAGCACGGTCTGCGCCAGGTGAGTGGTTTGGACCAGCGCCACGAGGAGGTGGCGGCGGCGGCGGTCAAGTTACTCATCAAGCAGATCAATGCGGATGAGCAGGGTCTACCGGAAACAACGCTCGGGATTTTGGTGAGCGGGCGTTGGGTAGATGGAAAAAGTCTCCTGGATCGCAGTGAAAAAGGGAACAAGGAGAAACAGGAGAAAAGTTGAAACGATATTCAGGGGCGACAGCTTGCCCGACGGGAAAAGGGCAAAAGGGTTTTTGAGATGTCAGCAACCCATCCACACTTTGCGCCAACTCCGCCCGCGGGGTGGAACTCCTTTGATTGTTTCGGCTCGTCGGTGACTGAGGCTGAGGTCCTGGAGAATGCGCAGATTCTGGCGAGTGATTATATGGGAGCGGGCTTTGACACGGTGGTGGTCGATTATTGCTGGTCCCATCCGAGCCCCGGGGCATGTGTCAACCCAGATCAAGGGAGCGGGTATGCTCCCCTGTTGGCAATGGATCTCGAGAACCGATTGATCCCGGCGGTCGAGCGTTTTCCCTCGGCGAGGGGAGGTTTGGGGTTCGGGCCGCTGGCCGAGCAGATCCACCAGATGGGGCTGAAGTTTGGCATCCATGTGATGCGGGGAATTCCCCGGCAGGCAGTGGTCTTTGGTCTTCCGGGGGAGGTGAGCCGGTTGTGTCCGCGGGAGATTTCTAACCAGGAAAGCACCTGTTCCTGGCTCAATCACATGTATGGGATCCGCTCCGATCACCCGGGTGGGCAGACCTACTACGACAGCCTTTTCCGGCTCTATGCGGAGTGGGGAGTAGATTATGTAAAAGTTGACGACATGACTTTTCCTTACCACGAAGCCGAGATTGAGATGATCGATCTGGCCCGGCAGCGGTGCGGACGACCGATGACGCTAAGTTTATCGCCGGGGGCCTGCCCGTTTGAGGCAGCCGAGCACGTGGCTAACCACGCGGAACTCTGGCGCTTGTCCCCGGATTTCTGGGACCGCTGGGCAGATTTAAAGCGGGCTTTCAGCCTCTGTCATTTGTGGCAAGACCATCGGAGGGTCGGATGCTGGCCGGATCCGGATATGTTACCGATTGGTCGGATCTCGAAGCGAGGACCAGCGGGAGCAGAGCGAGGAAGTTTTTTCACCGAAACCGAACGGAGGACGATGATTGCCTTCTGGACTCTTTTTCGGGCGCCGATGTTTATCGGCGGTAATTTGCGGGAGATGGGTGAAGGTGACCGGGAGCTTCTGCTCCATGGAGGCTTGCAGGAGATTCGGAAGATGGGTGAAGGGGCTGTTTGCCGCGAAGACCGGGAGGGCGATTCCTGCGTCTGGGTCTCTCCAAGCCGGGAGCGTGGTATCGTCTATGCGGGAATTTTTAACCTGGGTGAAACCAGGATGGAGCGGAGCTATACGATGGGGGAACTCGGAATGCCGGAGAATCGAGCCACGGTTCGAAACATTTGGGAAATTGAAAAGGAAAAGCCCTCTGAAAAGTTAGCTGAGGTGAAGGTGGCTATTGAGCCACACGGATGCGCCCTGTTTGCGCTCGGTGGATAAGGCTCGCAACGGAGTGGCTGGGTTCCTCGGTCGCCATTCGGGACCAGGGAGCAGATACCCTTTCTAGCACGGGATGGGGGACTCCTCCGGCTCTATGAAGGATTAGACGGGATGCTGCCGGGGTGCTGACGAGGAGGGCGCGGTGAACTGCCAATCAATGAAAGAGTCTAGAAATGCAAAGATGTGATTTGAAGCGCACCAGCATCGGAGACTTGTGGCTGAAGGGAAGCGAGTTTTCAGGGCGCCGGGCCGACATGAAATGTAGCGCGCTGAGAGAAATCTCCTATAAGTTTTCGACGGCTTTCTTGACCGCTTCCCTGGCAGATTCCAGAACATCCTGGGGATTCTCTGCGTAGAGGATAGACACTGTTGAACTCATTCCCGGACCACCTTCCTCAACCAGGTAGCCCATTGGCTCCTCGCCGCCGGAATCAATCAGAATGTCTTTGATCCAGGGGATGAACTGGTAATTATCGATCCACACATCATCGGGGTCTTTCCTATCGTAGCAGCTTTTAGCCGCTTTAGCCATTTGAAGAACCTCATAGCTGGCGCTCTTTGCTTTGAATTTTTCACGAGCTTTGAGCCGCGTCAGGATCTTGTCTTCTAGAATTTTCTTTAGAGAATCTACTCCCTCGTAGAGGACACCGCCGTGGCATTCGGCAAAGGTCAGATCAATAATCCCCACAAGGTGGGGACAATCATCAGTTGAGCCGCAGAAAATGCATCCGACTTGGTCTCCTGTTTCCTCATCTGTAATAACGCTCATTGGATAGCCCTTTCGTTTTTTGAAACTCTAGACAAAAGTGATGACCGGAGGTGGTTGTGATTCATTCCTACCGCAGCCGGCGGTCGGTTGGGTGCTTTCCATTTTAGCTATCTGCATGGTTTGATCCTCTTTCTGGTAGTTTAAGACTTTCCTTGGGTCTATTCTATCTCATGAGGCTTTCACCGATGAAACCTTCTCCAGCTTCTTTTTATCCTTTGGCACCGATCCTTCTCCGCGGGGCGATTTTGGCCGTCGTGATCGGTGGGTAGATCGAGGTTGCGGATTGTCGATTGCTTAGCAGAAAGGCAGACGGATCGAATGGCATGAGGGTGTTAGAGTAATGGTGAAGGAAGATGATCAGAGAAAATCATATAATAAAAACTATGACAAGTTTATTAAATAGGTGTCGATTCCAAAGTTTTGACGGCCCTGAGAGGACCCCTAGCCCAAGTTTCTGATGGTACGCATAGGAAACTTGGGGTAGATGCGGCAGGATGTGGTCACGGCTGGCTTCGTCGCTGTAGAGTCAGCTGAAAACTCCCATTAAACCGATTCATGGTTTGGGAAAACTACAGAGGCTCGTCGAGGGGACGGGCTGGACGCTTGTTTAAGCCCTCTCGAGTGAACCAGTGAATTTCCTTTTCAGCCTCGGATTGTCGGAAACTTTTGATTGTCACTCCCAGTCGGCAAGGTTGGTGGCAAACCGGTAGAAGTTGTTTGGTGAATTCGGATGATGGTCGGTGATTTCCATGCGGTCCAGCCCATTGCGGGTCTCGAGGACACGGATAGAGAAGCGGGTTGGCGGGGTGCTCCAGGATTGGAGGTCCGAGCTGGTCTCAAGCCACCAGATGCCGAGAGGCAGACCGGCCTGGACCCAGATTTCAAGCGTTAAGTCTTCTCCATCCGGGGTGCCGGTGAGGGTTAGGTTGGGCCTGTTCGGGTGTTCTTGGCCGGGGGTACCTCCAAAGATAGCGTGCTGCCAGTTGGGGATCCCCGTATGGAAGGGATCTGCTCCGGGTGCGCCTTGGCCAAGAGCGATTTGAGCCGCGGTGAAGACGGTATCTCTCCAGGTGGCATACCGCTGGGCGGGAGTTTGGGCAGGCACGTTGGCAAAGACGCGATTGGTGCCGTCAGGCGCGTTGTAAGCGTTGAGAGCGTCCCAGATGAACTGGTTGATAAGGGGTAGGTTACTGGCAATAAGGGGGTGGATATTGGCCGGAGGCGTATAGGTTTCTGGAACGGTTTCCTCATAAATGGCAGCGTACTGAATCATGGCTGCGAGGAAGTAGAGGTTGGGAGTGCCGTGGGGTGCCGGATCGTAGTAGAGTTCGAGCGGTGTGATTCCGCTGAGGGCAGTCTCGCTGAGGAGGCGCATGAGGATGCCACCGACCGGGATAGAGCGGACATTGGGGCGGGCAGCGCGGAGGCCGTCGTGCAGCTCGGTCCACCAGTCTTGAAACTCGCCGAGGGCCTGAGAATAGTAGTTGGCGAGGTTGGCGGCAGTAGGGGGTACCGGGTTTCCGACCGTGTATTCTGGCCAGTAGAATTCCATGTTGGGCCAGTTTTCATAGACGTAGATGGGGAGGTCTCCGGCGGTTTCGCGGACGAGGTCGATCAGTTCAATAGAATAGGCGAGGACGGAGGGACCATCGACACCGGTCCAGGGGAGGGGTTCGGTGGGGCCCCGCCACTGGCCGAAGTTGAGAGCGGTGAACATGACGTGGTCGATTCCTGCGGTACCGAAGTCGAATCGATAGGGATCGGCGGGGTCGCGGCGTTGAGGGACGCCATCGAAGATCCAACCGTCGATGGGGGGCCATTCGTCGGGAGCGACGTACTGAGGGTGGAAGCCAAAGCGTCCGTCTACAGCATAATCGTGCCCGGCTTCCTGAGCGAATTGATAAACCCAATACGGGGTGGAGGTGTGGCTTTCCGGTGGCAAGGGAAGGGGGATGTCGTGAGGGAACCAGTTGATCAGGCTGTGACCGAAGATGTATTGGTACAGTGATTGCGGTGGCGCTGGGGTAAATGCCGCGGTGTAGGTGCCATTGACGAGGAGGGCGGGGCCGCTCCTGCGCAGGAGGCCAGCGCGGCAGAAACGGGCATCTTCTTCCAGCGAGTAAACGTAGAGACGGAAGGTCACCGTTTCTTCGACCCCGACAAGGTTGGCGACGGTGGCAAGATCGAAGGTGACTTCAGTGGCATCGATTTCGCCGTTGGTCCAGAGGGCACCCGGAGTAGCAAAGGGCCCGGTGGGAGCGTCCTGCCATGGGCCTGAGCCAACCCGATAGCGCAAGGCAACTTGCAAAGTGGCTTCAGAAAAAGGGTAGGTCAGGCCCGTTTGGATGCTTGTGAGGTCTAGGCGATGGCCCACTTCGGGAGTCACTGAAAATTCGACGAAGTAGTCGCGATCAATGGCCATCTGCAAATCGCCACCACTGCCAAACCGGCCAAAATTTGCCTGATCCACCTCGGGAAAAAAGCCAAAAGTATTGGGCAGTTGATGATAGGTTGTGTTTAGGGATCCATCATCTTCAATAGATGTAATGATAAATCCACTACCGCGGATTAGTTCGGAAGTCTGGAGGATTGATAAGCGGGAAGACGCTGGTTGAGAGACTTCATAGGAAGTGGCTCCCAGGAGGCTCCAAGTGGCGAGGGGCTGGGGGGTATTGGCGGCGAGCGGTGTGGCACTGGAAAGGGGAGCGATGAGTCCCCGCCCGGAAGGACCGACGGGCTGGACGGTCCATTGGATGGCTCGTCCGTTGGTGAGACCGCTGATGGTGAAGGTTTCGACGTCTCCCACTTCGAGCCAGTTGAAGGGGCCGGAGGTAGCAACGCGGTAGCCAAGGCGATAGGAGGTGGCCCCGGGAACGGACTGCCAGTTAAGATCCAGGGCTCCATCCCGAACCTGGGCTCCGCCGAGAACGGGAGCTGGAAAAAGAGGAGGATGGGGGTTGACTCCATTGATGCTGAGACGGCTGGCGAGTCCTTCGCCCCACTGATTAATGGCCGCGACCCGGTAGAAAAATGCGGTTCCGCCGGTCGCGTCGGGGTCATCAAAGCTGGTGGTCCCGCTCACGAAGCGGGCCTCCTCTTCAGCGCGGCTGAAGTAGGGGCGAGTACTCCGGTAAATGGCGTAGCTGGTGGCACCGGGCACAGGATCCCAGGTGAGTAGGCTACTCGAGGGCTGCGAGGTGAGGGAGGTATTTTCGACAGCAGATGGGGCGGCGGTGGTCGAATCGAGATCTGTGTCGACAACGTAGAGGTAAATTGAGCCAGCGGGAAGGTTGATTTCGGTCTCGCGTTGAAGGGTGGCGGGAAGTTCTTCAATGCTGATGTTATTGGCAGTCCAATTGTTAGCGCGGGGGTCTCCGGTCATCCGGTAGAGGGTGGCCGGGCCCGTTGGGTTGGCAGGCAGGCGAAGAGTCACGGGAGTGCTTCCGTCGCCAAAATCGAGGCCGCTGTGCTCTCCGTCGAGTTTACGAGAAAGAAGGAAAACGGCTAGACGGCTCCCTTCCCGGAAGGCGTAACCAGAGACCAATGGAATGTCGCCCTCACCCCGCGAGATGGTTGGCACTTCGGGAAAGTCAACGGCGACTAGATGACCGCTGGCGTAGCGGTTGCGCATCTGCACTGCCAGCCAGCCAGTGTGGGGCTGATAGCCGTTCGGGTAGTTGGTTGTATGGAGGGTATGGGAGGCCCAGGTTTCTCGGGCGGTGAAGCTGTAGAACGCCATTTCGGTGAAGCCGTTTTCGTAGGCAGAGAGCCAGCCGTCGAGGGAGGCGACACCCATGGCGAGGCTTTTTCCGTAAAGTTCAGCTATGGCTCTCAAGTCGTCAGGTCCGTCTATTGAGTAGCCGCTAGGGCCGCCCTCGTAGGACTGAAAATCGACCCAGATGCCGTGCTCTTGGGCGATTTGCTCGCGTTCGACACGCCATCGTTCAAGGTCGAGGGCGAAGCTCTCAGCGTGAGCGAGAAGAGTGGTCTGAACCCCGTCGTCATCAAAGACGGTGTTGAGGGTGTCGCCGGTTTCCCACCGGGGTCCAACGTAGGTAGCGTGCCCGATAGCGGTGATGTTCGGAACAAATTCGATTCCATCGATCACATAGGGAAAGTAGTTGTCTCCCATGTTGAATGTGAGGCGTCCCTGGGCGCGCAGGTTGGCGAGGCGTGGGTTGAGGTTTTCCAAGGTGGTGGTGATATAGGCTGCGTAAAGGCCAAATTCGCGCCCCCCTGAACCAACCGCGTAGGTTGGTCCCCATCCTGACCACTGGGCTTCAACGGCTTGCTGATGCCAGGTTTCGTTCGCAAATTCGACGATGACCTGGCGGAATTCATCGATCCAGGGAGTGGCTACTCCTCGTTGCTGGTAGCGCAGGTAGGCCAGGGGTTTATCCGCTACTTCGGCTGGGTCGGATGGGTCAATCGGTTCGATGAGGTATTCGATGAACATTTCCCATTCCTCAATGCTGGCATTCGAGTTTATGGTGATCCAGGGAACCATTCGGTCTTCCGTGGTTTCGCCTGTTAAGTAGGCGAACTGAAGCATGAATGGGATGGTAGGCCGATTGTCGGGGGTAAATGCCTGGAACCAGTCGAAGGTCACGCTACTGTTCCGCTGGAGGCGGAGCATGTCGGGGATGAAGTAGGCACCGAGACCGCTCCAAATGTCCCGGAGGACCCCCTTGCGTCCGGTCGTTGGATTGAATGCTTGCAGCGCTGCCCAGTTGCGGGCGTCGGGGAGTTCCAGACCGGGAATCCCAGATTCCTGGTCGGCTCGGAAAAGGCGGATGTTATCGACGTGGACGGTACCGGGGCCATTGAACTCGATTGAGGGCAGGCCGTGGCCACGATCAATGGTTGGCGGCTCCGGGGCCGTGAAGGTGAAGGTATAGAGCGCCCAATCGTTGGTCAGACTAAAATCCTGTCCAACCGACTCATACATCTGTTGGAAGGTGAGGCGTACGACGGGGTTGGCGAGGCCGTCGTGACGCATCCATGCTTCGTAGCGGTAGGTTTCCCCGGGCTCGAGAAAGGCATACCAGCGGGATTCCCCCTCGCCAGTGACCGGGTAGAAAAGTGCTGGTCCATTGATTACTTGCGGGCCGCTGGTGGTAGCGTTGATCTCGAGGCAGGCCTCGCCGGAATGGACCATGGCGCCTGGAGGAGCGACCGGGTGAAGGACCCGGCGCACCGTGAGTCCATCGGATCCCGCTCTTGGGCGCCAGATGTCGTTGACGAAGCCTTGGCGGAAGCGAGGGTGGGACCAGGACGGGTCGGGCTGAAGAATGCGGGTATCGAAATGGATGTAGTCCCAGCGGAGGGGTTGGTCGGCTCCCTCTTCAAGGTAAACTCGCTCGCGGGTCTGGGCGTTTGGAACGGGAGAGCGATAGACCCGGTAGGCGACCACATCCGGGTCGGAACTGGCGTCCCAGCTGAGGTGGACGAAACCATCACCCGGGGAGGCAGAGAGATTTGTTGGCTGGGGAGGGCGTCGACCCAGAAGAGGTGCTTCAAGCAGGGGGGCATTGACAATGAAGTCGCGGGTGGATGTGCCATTGGCGGCCTGAAGGCGGAAGCGAAGAATGGTGCCATCCGGCCAAACGGTTTCGGGGGCTCCGGAGAGTTCACCGGTAAGGGTATCGAAAGTGAGACCGCTGGGAAGACTGATGGGCTGGTTGCTGGCATCGAGCAGTTGCCACGAAATGAGCGAGATGGCTCCAACGGGGGCTGGTTGAAAGTTGAACCAATTTCCCGGATCCATTCGAGGGAAGTCGAGTCCCGGTCCCGACCATTGGTTTTGAATGATGAAAGGACCGGCGGAGGTACTTGCCGATGGGTTGACGGCGAGTTCGATCAGTCCAGCCATGGTAGAGGACTCAAACGGATCAAAACTTTGTTCACCCGAGGCATAGACAGCAGCCACCGCGTAGTAGTAATTCGTCCCGTTTTCAAGAAAAGCATTGTCCGTAAAGTTGGTGCTACCGCGCACAAAACCGCCGTGCCGCATTTCAGCATAAGACTCTACTACCCAGCCTCCTTGGGGTAGGCCGGGAGTTCCAGCCTGGGGAACCTGACCGCTGGCGACCGGTTGGTAGCTGGCCGCATCACTAAGATCGAGGTAGCCACTGTCCGGATTGTTGGGAAGCGGGTTGCCGCTTGAATCAAGAAGGCGATAGATCCGGTAATCTGCTCCGCTGAGGTATCCAGAGGACACTAGATTGTAGCGGCTGACTCCGAGACCGTCGAGGGTTACCCATGGGCGACCATTTTCGACACCCGAATCAAGGATCCGGTGGCGGTGGCGGATGCTAGCCGCTTCAAAACCCCAGTCGTGGATGAGGTTGCCTTTGCCGAAGGTAGTGCCACCCATGTCCCCAATCTCGTTCACTCCGATGGGGGGCGGGTTTTCGGCCAACATCCGGGAAGTGACCTCAGCGATGGCGGGGCGCAGGTGGGTATCCTGGCCGAGCAAGGGAAGGTGGGGGTTGCAAAGACAGAGTATGGAGGCGGCGCAAAGAAGTTTGCGGAGAAATCGGGAGGGATAAGAGCTGGTAACCATAGGAGTACGAGTAGTGGAGTGAATTAATTCGCGATTTAGTGTAAAAAAAGGTTGGCTAACGGTGGGTCTGGCTGAGGTTTCGGGCGGTGTTGAGGAAGTCGGTCACTCCCACCATCAAATCGGCGGCATCTCCCTGACCGGTGGCGAACTGCCAAAAGTCGGTTGAGGGAGCGAAGAGCAGGGCCTGCTGGTTTGGATTGAGGCGGTCGGCGACCCAGGACTGAAGAAGACGGTAGGCGGCATTTTCACGTTCGGAGCCAAAGGCCAGCCGCTCTCCCCGCCCGTCCAGACTTGGGCTGCCCCAGATTAGCTGACCAGCGTTCGGATGGGTGTACCTTCGGTCGACGGCGAGAACGAACGGTCTTTCGGCGGCGTCGATACCTCGGAGGAAGGTCGCCTTTTCCTGATCTGCTTCTGAAAAGGTGTGCCCGTACTCGAGTAGTTCAACGGGAAGCTGGAGACCTAGTTCCTTTCGGACGAGTCTGGTGCTCAGCTCATCAGGAGAGGCATCGGATGCTGGCTGTTTGTCGCCGTGGAACCAGGCTTGAAGCGTTTGAAGATTCTTCTCCGGGGCGGCTCTTTTTTCCAGGGGCTGTTCCGTAAAACTGGAGCGAGGATCCTTGTTTGAATGATGATAAGTATCGGGGCCTTTTTCGAGAGGGCAGGACCAAGCGATACCGACGGCGAGAAAGGAAATAATTCCGAAGGGGATGCCGCGGAAGCCACTGGCATGGGAACGCCGGTTGGCAAGGAGGAGCTCGGCTCGACGGAGGAGTTCGGATTTTCGGCGGAGGATGCCAGGGGCGAGATTGGGCTCCTGATGAAGGCAACGCTCAGCCATTTTGACGAGGAACGAGGTGTAGGAAACTGGTTCGCGAGTGGTGGAGACGACGGCAGAATCGGCAGCGTGTTCTGCGAGGGTGGCGTAGCGTTTGAAACCGATCCAATAGAGTGGATGAAAGAAAAAGAAAGAACGGAGGAGGGCGAGCAGGAAGAGAGCCGGGGGATCAAGACGGCGAATGTGAGTTGCCTCGTGTAGGAGCAGGTCGCGCATCTCGGCGGGATCGAGTTCGGCGCCGATCGATTTAGGGAGGAGGATGCGGTAATGGAAAACTCCAAGCGAGATGGGCGCCTTCACCGTTGGAGAGGTCATGAGAAAGCAAGGCGCATCAAGCCCAACGCTGGAAGCAGCGGCTTCGAAGCCGTCAAGAATGGCGGGGTCTGTAATGGGTTTGGCACTACGGGTGGCTCGGTGTAGCCGGTGGAGGGCAAGGATGAGGGGGACCGAGGCCAGAAGAATCCCGAACCCGTAGAAACTATAAACGATAGCAGGCGAGAGGGAGGGATCGGTGGAGGATGGGGGGTGGGAGGGAAGGGATGGGGCAGTTTGCTGGGTGGAGATTGGAGCGGTGGAGAACCAAGCTGGGACGGTAATGCTGAAGGGCGGCTGGACGATGGGCTGGGTAGGAGCGATCCTGCCCGGAAGAGCGGAGAGGAGAGGAAGGAGGGGAACGAGGAGGAGAGCGACCAACCAGACCCGTGCCTTGATGGCAGCGCGGACGTTGGGGCTGAGGCGGTCAGCGATCCAGATGAGGCAGAGAAGGAGGAAGCCTTGCCAGAGAACGCCGGCGAGGTAGGAGAGGAGCGGGGCGGGCGAATCCATGGTTCAGGGACGAGATTTGTCGATCAGAGAGCGAATGGTCTCCAGATCGCTGGCCTTGAGCTTGTCGGAACCGAGAAGGGCAGCGAAGAGGGCAGAAGGAGAGCCTTGAAAAGCAGTATCGACTACCTCACCGAGAAGGTTTTGCTGCGCTTCGGGGCGGGTGATTTTGGCGGTGAAGCAGTGACGACGCCCTTCCTGAGAGCGGCTGACAAAGCCTTTTTCTTCAAGGATCCCCAGCATTGTGCGAATGCTTGGGGGGGCCAGCTTTCGGCTACGGGTCTCGAGCTGAGCGGAAATGGTCTCAACATCTGAGGGAACCGAGTGGCTCCAAATGATTTGCATGATCTCCATTTCAAGGTCGGTGAGGATACCTTTTTTTGTTTTCGGTCTGGCCATGGGAAAAGTGGGGGATCCTTGGGGATTGGAGTGACTTTTAGAGAAAAACTAGAACCCTTGATTGAAGACATTGCGGCGAATTTATTCGCAGTCAAACCTAAAAAGCGAAAAAATTCGCGCCTCGTCGCAACACGGGGTTGACAGGTTACTTCTGGTATCGAAAGGGAAGCCAGAGAAAGGGATGGTGTTTTAAGGGATTCAGCGGTAAAGACGAAGATATGGGTGTCTCGAGAGTTAGGAGCGATATTTCCTGGAAGGTGGCCTTAGTTGAGTTCCTCAAAGGAGAGGCGAGCGTCGAGGCTTTGTTGGTCAATCCGGAGACCCGTCGTTTCTCGGTGGCCACCCTGGGTCCGGTTGATCTGGCGCGGCTGGAGCGCCAGATTGCTGAAACCCTTCGCTCAGTAGATGCAGTATGGCAGGTGGAGCGGGAGGCTCGTGGGTTGGCTGGCGGTGGGATCGTGGAAAAAAGGATCCGGGATGATCTTTTGCTGGAGAAGCCAACCTGCCTGACAGCTCCGCAGTTCTGGAAGTGGAGGGATTTTACGTGGCCTGAAAGCCCTGTCGGTGCTCCGGTTCAGGAAGAGGAGGAGGATTGGCGGAAGCAGGCTTGGTTGGCGGGGGGTTGCGGGGTGAGTTTATTGATCGCAGTTTCGGTCTCGGGCTCTGCCTATTTCCCCAGTTGGGTTGCAGGCCTGGCCTACGGGATTGCTTTCGTGGCAGGAGGGTGGGATGCCGCACAGGATACGGTGGCAAAGCTACGGCAGCGGGTTCTTGATATTCATTTCCTGATGTTGGCGGTGGCTTTGGGGGCCAGTGCGATTGGAGCCTACACGGAGGGAGCGCTCTTGCTTTTTCTGTTCAGCCTCTCGGGGGCGCTCGAACATTTTGCCCTGTACCGGACCCACCGGGAGATCCGTTCGTTGATTGATGCCGCGCCTCAAACAGCTCGTCGGCGCTCGAGTAGTGGCGATGAGGAGACGGTGCCAATCGAGTGCATTGTCCCCGGAGATCTCCTGGTGGTGATGCCTGATGAACTTTTTCCAGTGGATGGCGTCATTCAGTCGGGGAAGACGGCCGCTGACGAATCGACCTTGACCGGGGAGGCCACGCCGGTTGCGAAGGAATCGGGAAGCGAGGTTTTCGGCGGCACCCTCAACCTCTGGGGTGTCGCGGAGTATGAGGCTTCTCGACCAGCGCGGGAGAGTGCGCTCCAAAAGGTGATTTCTCTGATCAATGACGCGCAGAATCGGCGGGCTCCAAGCCAGCGGTTCACGGACCGTTTTGGAACCCGGTATACTTACCTGGTACTAGCGGCGACGGTGGCGGTGTTTTTCTTTTGGTGGCAGGGCCTTGGAGCGGCGCCTTGGGTGGGTGATGGAGGCGCCCCGTCGGCCTTTTATCGAGCAATGACCTTCCTTGTGGTGGCCAGTCCTTGCGCTTTGGTCCTTTCGATTCCGTCGGCCATTCTGGCAGCGATAGCCTCTGGAGCACGCCAGGGAATCCTTTTCCGAGGGGGGGCGGCCATTGAAAAGCTCAACCAGATTGATACGGTGGCCCTGGACAAGACAGGAACCCTGACGACCGGTGAGCTTCGGGTGGTCAGCGTGGAGAGTTTTCCGGAAGGGCAGGAAGCGACGATTACCCGGCTCGCGGTTAGCATGGAGGCCTATTCGAGGCATCCGATCGCCCGAGCCATCACTGCTTATGGCAAAGAGCTTGGGATTGAGGCGGTCGAGGTGGCAGGTTTTGAGCAAATTGCGGGGCAGGGAATCCGTGCCAAGGCAGGAGATCGCGTGTGCTTTTTGGGAAGAAGAGAACTTCTCCAACAGGGAGAACTTGCAGAGGCCATGGCGACGATCCCCGAGCCGCCCCCGGAGTGCAGTGAGGTTTGGGTAATCCACGAAGGTTTGCTGGGGAGGATTCTCCTTCAAGATGAGATTCGTACCAGCTCCCAGGGGGTGGTTGCGCGGCTCCACGCTGAAGGGGTAGACACCGTGATGCTGACGGGGGACCGCTTGGGGACAGCGGAGAAAGTAGGTCAGGAGATTGGGGTAGGCCGGATCGAAGCGGGCCTCTTCCCCGAGGATAAAGTCAGGCTAATCGAGGAATTGGGTCGTGACGGACGCAAGGTCGCGATGGTGGGCGATGGGGTGAACGATGCCCCTGGTTTGGCCGCTGCCGAGGTGGCTATTGTGATGGGAACGCGAGGCAGCGATGCGGCGCTGGAACAGGCTGAGATCGTTTTGATGAAAGATGACCTGGAGAAGCTATTGGGGGCGTTTCGCTTGAGTCGGCGAGCCCGCAGGATCATTCGGCAGAATATAGCGATTTCCCTGGGGACCGTGGCGGTGATGATGCTGGTCTCGATTGCCGGGCTGATTCCCCTAACGATCGGGGTGGTCGCCCATGAGGGCAGCACCGTGTTGGTTTGTTTGAACAGCCTGCGCCTTTTGGTTCCGCTACGGGGAGCGTAGACTTTGGAGGGGGGAGCGGGGTCTATTCGATGGGGAAGATGGCGAGGAGGTCAGGTCCGGTCCAGGGGGAAGTTCTTGAGGCCGATCTTGCTCGCTCAGCGGCAACCATTTCCTCAGTCACTTCCGAGTAGGTATTGTCCCACTCCTGGCGGATGTAAGTTATGACGGCAGCGATGCGTTGATCGTTTAGATTGGCACCAAAAGCTGGCATGTTCCCGTTATATTTCTTCCCTGCCACCTCAATTTCTCCGACCAATCCATGGAGAAGGATCGAGGCGACCCGACCGGGTTCTCCGCGGACCCACTCCGAGCGGTTGAGGGGAGGGAAGGCGGCAGTTCCATTACCATCAGCCTGGTGACACTGTATGCAGTTCTGAGCGTAGATGCGTCGTCCGACGGCGATCGGGTCAAAGGCTGGCGGTGGTGCGCTGGCAGCCATCGGGTCGAAGTATGGATTGGTAACCTCCCAACTAAATTTGTTGTATCGACTGCCGAAGTAAAAGGCAGCCCAGGCAATGACGGCACAGCAGAGAAATACGACCGAGATAGGGAGGGGAGCCGCCAATTCGCTGGGTTCTTTCTTTTCCCGGGCGAGTTGGTCGTGGACGGCGCGAAGGGAATCGTCAGTGAAGTTGGCCGATTCGTTCTTCGGGTTGCCCGAGGGGTGCTTTAGACTGGTTTTTGAATGTGGTTGGCCGTCGCTGTTCATTCTTCAATCGAAGCCTCAGGTAAGCTGTAGTCAATCTTGAGGCTAAGAAGGTAGGCGACAAGGGCCTCGGCGTCGTGGGTGGGGATCACTTCGTAGCCTGGCGGTGGCGCGTAGGGGAGATCGGGGTTAATCGAGATAGCCTTCGGATTCGGAGCATCCCCAATTTCCCGAACCTCGTAGAGGTAAGCGTAGGGGGGCATGATTGAGCCCTGGGAGACGATTTGGGGATTGTAGAGGTGCTGATGGTGCCAGTCTGCGGTGAGGGGACGAGCGCCCACGTTCGTAAGGTCGGGACCTGTGCGCATGGTGCCAAGGAGAACCCGGTCTTGCAGGATGTAATCCCGCGGAACCGATCCGCGACCACCCCAGCCTCTTTCAATATCAGCGCCAAAACCCTTGGGGCGAACTTGTTGCGAATGGCAGTACATGCAGCCTTCGCGGATATAGACGAGCTTGCCCTGTTGTGCGAGACCGACCGGGCGGGTTGGAAAAAGGGGTTCGCCCTCCATTAGGTTGCCCTCTTCGTCGAGCCTTTCTGTCGTGACCTCGAGGGATCCAATTTGATAATTTCCCGTCCAGACGATACCGACCCACGCAAAGGCGAGGGTAAAAAAGATGCCGAGGAAGAGAAGGGGAAGACTTTTCATGCTTGGATCAGGAACGTTCCTCGACGGTTCGGAACTTTGCGAAGGACAGCTTCGGGCTGGCAACATTGCGACCCAGGAGCATCCAGGCAAAATTCAGGGCGAAGGCTATGTGGCCGAGGGTCATCAGCATACCAGCAACCGAGCGGGAAAAGAGCCAAGGGATCGTAAAGGCAACGATGTCGAGGAAAGCATTGTCGGCATTATTCATCTTAATGCCCTGGAACCAGCCGGCAAAGGAGAGACCAACGACGTAGATGCCGATGCCGAGTGCACAGCACCAGAAATGAATTTTGATGAGAGCTCCAGATGGCCATTCTTTGGCGAGGAGGCGAGGGAGCATGAAGTAACAGGACCCAAACATGACCATGGTGAAGAAGGCGTAGACACCATGGTGGGCGTGGGCCACGGTGAAGTGGGTAAAGTGTGTGACGACGTTCACCTCCGGGATCGCCATGAGAGACCCGAACAAGCTGGTGAGGGTGTACGACATGGCTCCAAAGACAATAAACCGGAGGGTGGGGCTGTTCCAGAGAGCCTGGAAGTTCCCTTTGACGGTCATGTGGTGGTTGATCGCAACAACGATTACTGGAATGATCATGCCGAGGCTTCCGACAGTACCGGCTGCCTGGAGCCAAAGGGGGATAGGGCCGCCGATGAGGTGGTGTACCCCGGCCCAGTTGTAAAATAGAGCGAGAGACCAAAAACCGAGAATCGAAAGGTAGTAGCTGTGGATGGGGCGCCCCAGTACTTTGGGGATGAGATAATAAGCGGCTGCCAGCCCAACCGGGGTGTACCAGAGACCGAGTACGTTGTGTGCGAACCACCAGTTGGTGAGGGATTGAACCACTCCGCGGGCGGGGGCGTAAAATATGACGATCTGAACGATGGTGTAGAGCCAGGGAAACCAAAAGAGAGCAGCGAGGATGTACCACTGGGAAACGTAAACGTGCTCTCCCCTGCGATAGGTGAAGGCAAGGATGCCCCAGCAACCAATCATGGCATAGGAAACGGCAAGGATGGGAGCGACGTAGTTTGGCATTTCCAACCACTCAACAGACGTCATGTCGCCCGCCATAATCCCAAAGACGCCGACGAGCACCCCGACATTCCAAAAGATGCCAGCCAAGAGCAGAAGACCAAAGTGCCGAATGGGCGCGCGGCAAAGTCTGGCCATAATCCAGACCGCCACGATGAAGACGACGTTGTTGCCCCAACCGTAGCCCATTGCGTTGAGGTGTGCGGAGCGGGCACGGCCGAAAGTCAGGGCAGGAATGTCAGCTAAAAACCCCGGAGTGTGGAGCTTGATCGAGGCAATGATGGCGAGGGCTGATCCGATGAGGAGCCAGATGATGGCAGCACTGATGAAGAAGATGCCCGCAAACCGGAGGGAGCGGTCAATTTGCCAAAGCTGTGCTCTCGTCGAGTCAACGACCTGCTCCTCGGGAAGCTGGAGGCCAGGGTTTGCGGTTGCCGCTTGAATACTCATAAGGGATTAACCGTTATTTCTGGTTGCTGCGTCTTGAGATTTTTCTCCCTCGCCCGGGAAAAAATCAGTTTGTTGTCCTTCAGGCTCTTCTTCATCGAAAATGGTCTTAGCTCCTGCTTCAAAGTTATTCATCTGGCCGTTGCGAGAGGCCCAGAAAAGGGCCAGAACTGCGGTTGTGAAGAGCAGGGCTCCGACCCCAAGGATTGCTAATAAAAGGTTACTCCACCAAGCCTCTTCCATTTTACTACCGTGACTCTCCCTCTGAGGAAAGCAAATCAGCAAGGGTCAAATCCATCGCGCGGCTGATGGGGATTTGGTAGACGCCCTTTTCCGCATCAATGGCCCGGTAGGTCGTGATTTTATTGATGCCTTCGTTGTCAAGGGAGGCACGTGTCTCAATTCGTTGCTGGGAACGAATAGCGTCAGCGGCGGAGTCGGGACGGTTGGTGACGTAGGCCAAGTCGCTGATGAGGACGAAGAGTAGGATGAATCCAACGGCGCCGAGGATGGCCGGTAGTTGGGCGGAAAGACTTTTCTCTTCGGCAAGTTCTGGAGAATGGCCTGAGGGAGCAGAATGTTCACTCATGGTGGTTGATCGATTCGTTGATGTAGGGATCCCGAACTGGAATACCCCATTGCTGAGAGCTGCTGCGGAAGAAGGCCCAAAGGACGACACCGCCAAAGCCAATAATTGCCGCGAGATCAAAAAATGAAATTGAGAATTCCCGGATCCGGTAACCCAAAATTTCCGAGAGGTCGGTCTTCTTCCCCGGGAGGATGTTCCAGTAAAGATCGAGGAGATGGAAGACCAGGATCCACCCAAGGATGAAGACGTAGGTTACGGTGCGGATCTTATTCTTGTAAATGAGAAGAAAGAGGAAGGGGAAGAGGAAGTGGGCAAACACGAGCAACATGCTGACGGTGAACCAAGAGTTGCGGAGGTCATCGGTCCCAAATTGCCGGATGGTGTACCAAAAGGTTTCTTCGGGGATGTTGGCCTGGTAGATCAGGAAATACTGGGAGAAGCTGATGTAGGCCCAAAAGATAGTGAAGGCCAGGGTGAGGTTTCCAAGATCGTATTGGTGCGCTTTATTATAGATGCCCTTGAGGTAGCCAAAACTCGCGAGAAGGACGCAGGTGATGCCGATAACTGCGAGCGCGGCCCTCATGGAGGCGGAAAAGAACCACACCCCAAACATGGTGGAGAACCAGTGGTACTCGAGGCTCTTGAACCAATCGATGGCGGAAAAGGTCACGGCAAAGGCTGCAACGAAGATCCCCAGCCCGGCTAGTTTGCGGCCGGAGGCGAAGTTAGCCGGATCGCCCGTTGAGTCGTTGCGGAAGGAGAGGCGGCGGAAACCAATGGCGAGCAGACTGAGAACCCCGAGGAAGACGACTGAACGAATAGTGAAAAAGGTCTGGTTGAGGTAGGGGCTCTTCTCAACGAAAAGGACATCCTGGCCGACGGTTTCACCGGTATTAAGGACGTAGTTGGGGTCGAGCCATTTCCAGAGGATTCCGGGCTCGGGAGTGAACCACGGAATGACGATGAGGGGGAGGAAGAGCAGCGTCAGCCAGGGAAAGGCCCCGAGGAAGTGCTCTAGTTGCCGCCGAATGATGATCGACCATCCGGCATCGAAGATGTAGGTCAGGAGCACGATAAAGAGCATGCCAACGAGGACGGAATACCAGAAGGAAAAACCGAGGAGGTAACTGATGGCGTAGCGGCTCTCATTATCGACGAAGCCCCAGAAGAGTCCGAGGAGGGCAATGAGGGAGAAGATCAACCCAACGGAGAGCGAAACAGAAGCAAGTTTCGCCATTCCGGGGTAACGGATCCCAGAGGCTGGTAAAGCAATGGTTTTAACGCTCATAGTCCGAGTTCAGCCTTTTTGTCGGAGGGGATATCGCCAGCTGAGGCATTTTGGGAGCGCTGAAGCGCGCGAACGTAGAGGACAACTGCCCACCGCTCCTCTGGATTAAGCTTCTCAGCGTAGCCCATCATGGTTCCTTTCCCGTAGGCGATCGTGTTGTAGATCTCACCCTCGGCCATGACTCGGTACATCTCCAAATTGAGGTTGGAAGCAAGGATCCCGTATTGGGAAGTTACGCCACGTCCGTCTCCAGCGTGACCGTGGCATGGCAGGCAGAAGATTTGGTATTTTTCTTCGCCAGTTCGCATGACTTGTTCATTGATGTCGGTGGGGAACCCGCGAACCCACTCTCCATCGGCTTCTCTCCCTCGAAGTAATTCGGTGTTGGCGACCCGGCTGCCATCGTACTCCGAACCAAAGACGGTTCCGCGATCGAAGCCCTGGCCTCTGAGGATGGTATTGCGTGGGACGGGTCGATCGTTCATCCGATTGGAGAAATAATCGTTGGCGGCCTGAGCTTTATACTTGGCTTGTTCATCCATATCGGGGAAGAGCCAAAGGGGTGGTTTCTCGCTCTTATCGCCGCGAAAGCCGAGGATGGCGATGACGACGAGGGCAGAGGCAAAGAGAACTGTCAGATAGATGCGCATGGGCCGAGTTTAGCTTTCGGAGGGTGTTTTGGTAATTTCGGTGATCGACTCTCCCCCAATGGAAGCGAGGAACTCGCGCACCTTGGCTTCCTCAAAGAGAGGGTCCCGACTCTCGATCATGAGCATAAAGGCATCGTCGGTGACCTTGGCGAAATCGGGATAATCGAAAAGTGGGTGGTTGTGCTTAGGGAGAAGGTTGAGGAGAAACATCCCGAAGAGGGTGCCGAAGGCGGCCAGGAGGATGGTAAGTTCGTAGAAAATCGGGAATGGAAAAATGGGACTGAAGAGCGGCTTGCCGCCGACGACCAGTTTGTAGTCGTAGTTCATGTAGGCGACGAGGATGAGGCCAGTAAAGAAGCCGGTGAATCCTCCAACCAGAGTGAAGGCAGGAACCCGGGACCGTTTGAGTCCCATTGCCTTTTCAAGTCCGTGGACTGGAAACGGGGTGAAGGCGTCAAACTTACGGTAGCCAGCTTGGTTGGTTTGCTGGCAGGCGTAATAAATATCCGGAGCGGTCCGGAAGGTGGCGATCAAACCGAGCGAATTTTCCGACATGACTCAATGATGCTCGACCTTATCCTTGGAGAAGGACTGAGCGTTGGCAGGATGTTGATAATTGTGGGGGTCCCCCTGGGGCATTGCCAAACCCTTGACTTCAGCAAAGGCGATCAAGGGAAGGAATCGCAAAAAGAGAAGGAAGAGGACGAGGAAGAGACCGAAGGTGCCGAAGAAGGTGAAGATGTCCACAATGGTGGGGGAGTAATAGCCCCAGGAGGAGGGGACAAAATCGTTGGCAAGGGAGGTCACGGTGATGACGAAGCGCTCGAACCACATTCCCACATTAACAAAAATGGAGATGACCCAAACAAGGGCGGTGTTCTCACGCACTTTTTTGAACCAAAACAGTTGGGGGCTGATCACATTGCAGGCAATCATGATCCAATAGGCCCAGGCGTATTGCCCGAAGGCTCGATTGACGAAAGCAAAGGCCTCGTAGGGGTTGGCTCCATACCAGGCGATGAAGAACTCCATGGCGTAGGCGTAACCGACCATGCTTCCGGTGGCCAGGGTGATTTTACACATCGCATCGATGTGGTATTGGGTGAGCAGGTCGTGCAGCCCATAAACAGCCCGAAGGGGTAGCATGAGGGTGAGTACCATGCCAAACCCCGAGAAAATAGCCCCTGCGACGAAGTACGGTGGAAAGATGGTGGTGTGCCATCCGGGCAGGATAGAAGCGGCGAAGTCGAAAGAAACGATGGTGTGGACGGAGAGGACGAGGGGGGTTGAAAGACCGGCGAGGAGAAGGTAGGCCATTTCGTAGTTGGCCCAGTGCCGGGCACTGCTTCGCCAACCCATGGAGAGGACTGCATACATTACCCGGCGCCATTTTTCCTTGGCCCGGTCGCGCAGGGTAGCGAGGTCGGGGATCATCCCCATGTACCAGAAGAGAAGCGAGACGGTGCCGTAGGTGCTTACGGCAAAGACGTCCCACTCGAGGGGGCTCCGAAAGTTTGGCCAGATCCAGTTGGCGTTGGGCAGGGGGAAGAGCCACCATGCAAACCATACGCGACCGACGTGGAAGAGAGGGAAGACTCCGGCACAGACTACGGCGAAGATAGTCATCGCCTCTGCGGTGCGGTTGATGGAGGTACGCCACCGCTGTTTAAGAAGGCAGAGAACGGCAGAGATGAGGGTGCCCGCGTGTCCGATGCCGATCCAAAAAACGAAGTTTACGATCGCCCAACCCCAATTAATCGGATTGTTGAGACCCCAAACGCCGACGCCAGTGGAGACCAAATAGAAGAGCCCCATGCCGGTAAAGCTGGCCATGAAGAGCGCAAGCCCGAAGAGAACCCACCACCAGGTTGGGGTCTTTGCTTCGACGATGCCGCAAACCTTTTCGGTCACCCAATGATAATCCCGCCCATTTTCCACCATGAGACGCCGGTGGCGGACGGCAGGCTTAACCTCCGCTAGCAAGGCCGGCTTGTTCGGTGAGTGGGAACCCTCTTCTGATGGACTGGACATTGTTGAAATAGGTGCGTTGCGATCGTTGTCTAATGAGCTTCGGCGGGGGCGTGGTGGTCGGATGAATGTTCTCAGTGGTGGGCGCCGTGGCCAAAGCGAGCTTCGTACTCAGCGCGAGAGAAGGGCATTTTGTAGGCCTTGGGCATCTTCGCGTTGGGATTGCGGATCTTGGCCAGGTAGGAGGTGCGAGGGCGGATGTTCAGATACCCAAGGACGGTGTAGTCGCGGTCGAGGTTCTTCATCTTGTAGACCTCAGACTGAGTGTCCGTGATATCCCCGAAAGCGATGGCATCGGCAGGGCAGGCCTGTTGGCAGGCGACCTGGATGGTCCGGTCGGGGACTTCGATATCGCTCATCCGGCCGGCCTTGGCAGCTTTGACCTTTTGGTCAATCTTTGCCTTTTCAATTCGTTGGACGCAGTAGGTGCACTTCTCCATGACGCCTCTCATCCGGATGGTAACATCCGGATTTTTCTGCATCTTGAGAGTCTCCTCCATTCCAGCCTCCCCGAGTGGTCCGCGATAGAACTGACCGATCTCGCGCTTGTTCCAATCGAAGAAGTTGAAGCGACGGACTTTGTAGGGGCAGTTGTTAGCGCAATAGCGGGTACCGACGCAGCGGTTGTAGGCCATGACGTTGAGGCCCTGGCTGTCGTGGACCGTGGCATTGACCGGGCAAACCGTTTCGCATGGGGCCAATTCGCAGTGCTGGCAGGCGACGCCCTGGAAAGTGACTTGAACTTCTGAAGGGATTTGCTTGGTGGGATCCTCCTCTTCGCTGGCAGAGAAGTAGCGGTCGATCCGGATCCAGTGCATTTCCCGACCGCGAAGGACCTGATCCTTACCAACAATGGGGATGTTGTTTTCGCTTTGGCAGGCGACGACGCAGGCATTGCAGCCAGTGCACTGGTTGAGGTCGATGGACATGCCCCACTGTTGGGGAGCATCGAACATGGGGATCGGGTCCTTGCTGCCCGGGGTCTTGTAAAGGGAGCCACCGCGCGGAATCTCGGTGCTCCTAACTTCGAGTGGAGCGTCCTTGGCGGTTCCAAAAATGGGGGGGGAGTGAGACTCCATGCCCATTTTTTTGACGAAGTCCGGATGAGTGGCATAATCCGTCACGGTGGCTTCGCGAATGATGGCGCGACCTTCGACGGACCAGTGCTCCTGAACGTTGGCAAGACGCTCCTCACGTTCGGTCAGGCTGAGGGAAACCCCGGTGCAACAATAGGGTGAATTGGTGGAGCGGAGGGGATAGGCGTTGTAGCCCGCTCCCTGACCCACGGGACCAACGACATCTCTCCCATACCCGAGAGTGACGACGACGGTGTGGTCTGCCAGACCTGGTTGAACATGGAGGGGACCTTCAATTTCCCGACCGTCGACGGTCAGGCGAACCACTGGAGCAACCTCCCGACCGCGAATGAAATTTCCTTTTTGGCGGACGAGGCGGTATTTTTTGAGGATACCGCCGAGGTCTTGCATGATCCCGGTGCCGGGGAGGATATACCCCTCGCCACGCTCTTCGATGGCTCGAGCGAGGACCGGACTCACCAAGATGGCATTGTCCCAGCTGAGGCGGGTCATGGGATCGGGGCACTCCATCATCCAACCGTTGTTGGCAAAGCTGCCATCCCAGGTGGCGAAGCCTGGCTTGAAGACAACTTCAAGGGCGTTTTCGTCGTACCGAGGGAGGGTGATGGAGTTTTGAGAGAGAAGTTCTCTGAGAGAAGCAGGGGAGACTTTTCGGGGGCTAGTGGCCTGATAGCCGCTGCCGGGCAGCAAGCCTTCGGCAAGGAAGATTGAAAAATCGGCACCGTTGGCCTGTTTTTGGAAGCTTGCCCGGACCAGCTCGTAAGGATCCGGGGCATCCATGCCAGCGAGGAGGGCAAGAAATTCGAGTTCGCTGATCGAATCAGTCAACGGTTCGATCATCGGCTGAACGGGCAGGTAAGTGCCGTCGAGGGCTCGACCGTCGCTCCAGCTTTCCAGGTAATGGGAGGCGGCAATGCTCAGGTGTGCTCCAACTGCAGACTCGTCTTCAGTTAATCCGAAGTGGATAACCCGGCGCGCCTTTTTCTGCTCAATGGGCCACTGGAGATCGTAGGGGGCAGTGAAGACGGGATTGCTTCCGACCAGAATGAGGGTGTCAACCTTTCCTGAACGGAGGGCCTGGGCGACATCCTGGAGGCTGGAATTGGCGACTGGTTTCTCAACTTCAAGCAGGTCGACAGTTTTTCCAAATGCCCCCAGTTGTTGATTGATGAGGACGGCGAGAGCATGAACGGCTTCCGGCTGGCCAGGGCCGACCACAACGAGAGACTCGCCTCGATGGGCGATCAGGTCGGCGGCGGCCTCCTCTATCCATTTGGTGTCGATTGGTAAGCCAGCGGCGAGGGCTTCAAGCTCGTCGGCCAAGGATGAGTCGCCCTGAGTCAACCGAAGGACGGCGGCGGCGAGAGCGGCGGCGAAGGCAGGATGGTAGCCAGATTCGAGCCGGAGCCGGTGATCGGCCATGGTTCCTGTGTTGGTGAAATCCCCCTCGACAACATAGAGGCGATTCATGGATAAGGCTTCCTGGGCGGAGAGGATTTTTCGTCCCCTGGAGAAGGCCTTGGTGTGGAAGACGGAGCCCTCGGTCTTACCGAGGAAGTCTGAGTCGAGGCTGAGGATGCGCTTGGCTTTCTCGAAGCGAGGGAGAACTTTGAGATCCTTTGCGAAAAGAGTGCTGAGGCAACGGGTCTCGTAGGGGTAGTCGGTGGGGGAGAATTCGCACCATTGGGCCTCTGGCATTGCGGCGAGGAGGCCACGAGCGAGTTCGAGCCGAGCCGGGGAGCTGCTCGTATCGACAACAAAGGAAACCCCAGCTCCGTTCTGTTCTCTGAGTGAGCGTCCGGTGGACCGCAGCTCATCCCGGGTCAGGGCGCGATTGAGGCGGTCCCTCCCCGAGCGGTGGCGGCGCTTGCGGGCGGGATCGTAGAGATCAAGAATTGAAGCCTGGGTGTAGATGTCGGTTTTGCCGCCGGAAGGCGCGAAACTAGGGTTGCCCTCAATCTTGGTGGGACGGGCGCCATGGGTCTCGACGATTACGGGGATGTTCTCGCGGCCAGCTGGACGAGACGATGCATAATACTGAGCAACGCCGGGGATGAGGTTCTCGGGCTGACGTCCGTAGGGGAGGATAACCGCTTCGGGGCGCCGACATCCGCTCAGCCCGAGACCAGCCAGGCCAAAGGAAGCCGCCATAATCCGAAGAAAATTTCTTCGATTGAAGCCCTCGAGTTCTGAGGCAGCGACAGGAAACTCCCGTTCAGCCCATTCGCGGAAGGCCGGGGTCTCGGCTACTTCGTCGAGACTTTTCCAATACTTGGGACCTTGGAAAATCGCTGGGTTGGTATCTACTTTCCTATCACTCATGCTAGAAACTAACGGTGGCATCCCGAGCAGCTCTCTGGGGGATTGACCCGCCAGTGTTCTACCAGCTCGCGCCCCATCTCAAGCTGGGCCTCCTTGCTGGCGGGCTTCCAATCGAGGTTGTAGACCTCTTCATTGGGGCGGATGTATTCTTCGGGATTGCGGTGGCAATCCAGGCAAAAGGCCATGGTGTGCGATTCGGCGTGGTAAACGACCTCCATCTGATTTACCTGGCCGTGGCACTCGATGCAGCTGACGCCCCTATTCACGTGGACGGCATGGTTGAAGTAAACGTAATCTGGAGCTTTGTGGATGCGCACCCAGGGGACAGGTTCACCGGTATTGTAGCTCTCGCGGATCGGAGCGAGGGTGGGTGCATTGGCCTGGACCATGGAGTGACACTTCATGCAGGTGTCGGCGGCGGGAACGTTGGAATGGCTGGATTGGTCCACGTAGGTGTGGCAGTATCGACAGTCCATTCCGAGCTGGTTGACGTGGAGGGCGTGGTCAAAGGCGACTGGCTGGGTGGGCATGTATCCCACACGAGTGTACTTCGCAGTCGAGTAGTAGGTGATCCCGCTGACCACCAATCCACCAAAGAAGGTAAGTCCAGCGATGATCTGGAGGGGAAGGCGATTAACCGACTTTGGGAAAACGTTTTTGCTCTTAGCTTCCATGATTCAAGTGAATTGGCTCTTCAACGTCAGCTGAGAGGACCGCGATAAGTCACGGTGTGGGAGGGGGTCTTGAGGTGGCTCCAGGACTCGGAGGGGTTGGGGATAGACTCAGAAACTGGGGCAGTAGAGGACTTTGCACGAGCTAAGCCGCCGCCCAGGGTAACCGCCCCGCCGGTGACCAACAACTTCTTGAGAAAGTTTCGTCTGAGATGATTGGTTTTCAATGACATGAGGGTTGGGCGAGCTACTATCTTCGATACGCGATCAGGATGCTCAATTCGGATTAGAGAAGGTTGAATCTTTGGGATGCAAATAAAAACTTGTGACGATCTTTTCTTGAGATCAGAACTCATTACCAACAAGCCTCGTAAGCCTTGTTTTCAGATTCTCCGAGAGGGATTGTATGGCTCTGACGAAGGCGGGCCGATCCTCAGTGTGAACGTTGTGTCCAGCCTCTGGAAAGGTCTCGATGGCAGCGGTAGGAAAGTGGTGAAAAATCGATTGATAATCGGTGGGGCGGATGAAGCTGGATTTTCCGCCGCGAACAAAGAGGGTTGGACCGAGGTACTGCTGGGTTTCTGAAAGCGGATTTTCGGCAAGGACAAAGCGGTTGGAATGGAGGGCGCGGAGGTTGGATTTCCAGGATAGTTGGTTTCCCTCGAGAGCGAGGTTGGTGAGGAGGAACTGACGAAAGCCCCAGTCGGGTAGTTTGCCACTCAACAGCTCGTCGATCTCCCGGCGGCTCGAGTGGTTGGACAATTCGATTTGTAGCAGGATTTCAATTACGCTGTCAAAGTGGGGCTGATATTGGCGTGGGGCTATGTCGGCAATGAGGAGTCCTTCGGTGCGCTCAGGAAATTCGGCGGCAAACTTCATGGCAACCTTTCCGCCCAGGCTGTGACCGACGAGAATAATCTGATCGAGCCCAAGATGATCGAGGCTTTCGCGAAGGTCCCCAGCCAAAAGATCAAAGTCCATCTCATCCCGATGGGAGCTGTCGCCGTGGTTGCGTAGGTCAAGGGCGTGGCACTGGAAGGTGGAATCGAGTTCCCGAAGGATGCTGGCCCAGTTTTTCTTATTGCCGAGCATGCCGTGAAGCAGGACGAGGTGGGGACCAATAGAACCCCTGGAGGTGTGGCTAAGAATCATGGGACTAAACTCATCAAGACTTGGGGAGGCGTTTCCTGCAAGGAGGGTGGGGTCGTATCAACCTGCTTGATTCTTGATATTAGGTGAAGGGGATTCATTCCAGGTGAGAGGAGCAAGATTTTTGCCCTTTATTCTCCAGGGTTGGACGCTTGCCCCGGAGACGCCTTCTCCCGGTGAAGGTCAGTGAGCTTTGGCTAATTGGAGCAAACAAGAAATGCTCAAAGGCTTGAAGGAAGTTAGCCGACGCGGATCGTGGGATTGTTGAAACCCTCGATCAGCGTGAGGTGATGGCGGAATCGAGGGCGAGCGATATGCGGGTGGCGGTGGCCCACTCCTTGCGCAGCGCATCGAGTGCCTCCTGGTGTTTTTGGGATTGCTCTGCGGCGATCGCCTGGAGCACCACGAGGAGGGCTCGGGAAGCATTCTGAAAGACCGGATGGACCTGGGGGAGCGATTCCTCGAGAGAGCGAATGCGCATTTGTAAGAGCCGTTTCACCTCCGGGTTCTTCGCGTATTTGAAAACTGATTGCAGATTAACAGACTCCGAGCGCCCTTCGATGATGAGGTCAAACTTCGACATCCGGGCGAGGCGGGCGATTGAATCCGGCCGGTTTTCGACGGGAGAAGCACGGCTGTGAACGAGCTCGTTGTAGCCAACGGCCCACCAAATGGCGATCGACTGATCGTTGCCGCGAAGGCTGGGTACGAAATTTTGAAGGCTTTCGATGGGGGGGCTGCTTGCGAGAAGACTGGAGAAATAGTCGCGAGCAATGGCGGGGCGACCAAGCGTCCGGCTAATTAGCTCGACGAACCAATAGGCGTTGATCCGAAACTGGAGCGACTCGGCCTCGGGGTGAGAGCTCCTGACGAGGTCTTCGAGACTGAGGATATCCACCTGCTGGCCGAGTTGCTGAACAAAGAGTCGGGTTGAAGGTCTGATGGAGGTTTGCAGCTCGAGAGAGATGGCCCGGACAAAAAAGTCGGGCACATCAGGGAATTTGAATTCTGGATTTTGATTGGCGGCAATCTGGGCGAGGTAGACCTCGGTGAGGGCATCGCAAAAGGCGCTGAAGGCTGTGGAGCGGTCCCAGCGCAGGACGACTCCCACCTGATCACGAGATTCCTCATAGAGGCGGTAGGATTCGTCGGGAGCCAGACCGCCAGCTCCCGGAGGGGCGAGCCGGAGAACCGGCCTCGGGCTGCCGAACTCCTGGGGCGGAAGGTAGCGGGCAACCACGGAGGCGAGGATGTTGCCAACGTCGCGGATGCGGACGGCAGGCTCTGTGGAAGTGGAGACGACCTCAAAAGGGCCCGCGTTGAAACGCTCGACGTTGGTTTGCGCAGCGAGGCAAGGAATCCAGAGGAGACCAAGGATGGAAAGGCATAAAAATCTCTCGATATTTCTCGGCATGGGCCTGAGGACTGATCTTTTCAAAGGACAATCCGTAGGTTTGAGTCTTTGACCTCAATCCGCCTTGGCTCGGGGAGTTGGCGGTTTGCGAGAAAGCCCTTGACCAATTGGTTGACAAGGGCCCGCCCGGTGCTCGCGGCGATGGGCGGCGGGACCCTGAGGGAGTTGAAATAGGTTGCTTGAGGGATGAAGGTCGGGCTACCCGAGCGAATCTCAATCTTCCCGTTTGTTTTGAAGAGGACTTCCCGGGTTAAAAATGGGGTCTTGACCAGGAGATTGGAGGTGAGCTGGAGGTCGGTTCCCCGAAGTCGAAAGTTGATGGACTTGGGAGCAGTATAGGTAGAAGAACCGTTGGCCTCGGCCTCGCTGATGGCACGGTTGGACGACTCTTCGAGATTCAGGGTCATGGAGGCAATGGTGTTGAGGTCCCCCTCGGAGAGAATGATTTCACCAGAGCCTGACCGAAGCCATTCGTTAAACTCCGGCAGCACTCCGTCTCTCGAGGGAGTGGTTGAGCCTGTGCTGTAGGTAATCTGAAGCGGGTGTTTAAGCAGGGCCAAAAGTTCGTTCTGGGCGCCGGGTTTGGTCTGCTGGCCTGAAGAATCGAGCGTGCCGAAGCTGAAGGAGAACTCAGGCGCCTCCGCCACCAGGGTGGGCGGGATGCTGGTGAGGTAGAGGAAGCCAAAGATCAGGCCAACGGTGAGAAGAGACGTGGCGCTGGCAACCACGTGGAGGAGGAGAGAGAGGTTGGAGCCCTGTTGGTTCTCCGGTTTACCTTTTTTGACCATGGGTGGAGGCTGTTGAAATGAGGGCTAAAATGCAATGGATAAGCGTCAACGGAAATTGTAAAAAGCTGGTTTTGGATTCGTAGTCGGCTACCGAGGAAGCTGGTCGCTGCAAATGGGATTGTGATGGAGCTGGGTCGGCGAGGGGAAACAGTTTGGTGGGTTGGAGGATACCGCGAGACGGGGATGGTCGGAGGGTTGGCCCTTCGTCAGTTGGGATAGTTGAACTTTCCCTTGTCAAACCGGGCTTGAAAGGGGAAATGAGAGAATGCTTTTGCTCGTTGTCGGACTGAGTGCAGTAACTCTCATCCTGGCCTATTGGCTTTATGGAGGGTATCTGCGCCGGATCTTTGAAATTGATGACCGCCGGGCGACCCCAGCTGAGATGAAGGCTGATGGGGTAGACTACGTCAGCGCCAGTCCCGGGGTGGTTTTCGGACACCATTTCTCTTCGATTGCAGGTGCTGGGCCGATTGTCGGGCCGATACTGGCAGCGCTCTGGTTTGGGTGGGGTCCTACGTGGGTATGGATACTTGTGGGAGCTATTTTCGTGGGGGGGATGCACGATTTTGGGAGTTTGATGATGTCGCTCCGCAACGGAGGGCGGAGCGTTTCGTCGGTGGCAGAGGAGTTGGTGGGGAGACCGACGGCAAAACTTTTCGCGCTATTCCTTCTCTTTGCCTTGATCTATGTGGTAGTCGTTTTTCTCGATTTGACGGCGAGTACCTTTGCAACAACGCCGATTGTGGCGACGGCGTCTGGTTGGTTTGTTCTGGTGGCTCTGGGTTTTGGGTATGCCCAGTTGAGGATGAACGTATCTCTTGGGCGGGCGGTGGGGATTTTCGTTCCACTCTCGTTTTTGGGACTTGGGGTGGGGCATTTGCTTCCTGCTCCGGCCCTGGAGAAGGAGGTTTGGGGTGTTTTGATTCTGGGCTACTGCTTCCTCGCCTCGATCCTGCCTGTGAATGTTTTGTTGCAGCCGCGGGACTTTCTCAGCTCCTTTTTTCTGGTGGCAATGTTGGGCCTCGGCCTGGTGGGACTTTTCTTATCCGGGGCTTCGGTTGAGGGAGCCTTTTTCAAGGGCTTCTCCAATCCAGCGGCCAGCCCCGCCTACCTTTTTCCGGCTCTTTTCATAACGGTAGCCTGTGGGGCCTGCAGTGGTTTCCACAGCGTAGTGGCGAGCGGAACAACTTCTAAGCAGATTCGAAGAGAGAGCGATGCTCTCAAGGTTGGATACGGGGCGATGTTGACCGAGGGATTGCTAGCCGTCTTTGCCATGGCAACGGTGATGGTTCTCTCGCAGGGGGCGGTGGAGGGTCAAACGCCAGTGGCGATTTTTTCTTCGGGGGCATCAGTTTTTTTGCTCTCGTTGGGGATTCCGGCCTCGGTCGGGGCTGCCTTCACGGCGTTGGTACTAAGCACTTTTTTGCTAACGACGCTGGACACCTGCACCCGGCTGGCCCGTTTTCTTTTGGTGGAATTGGTTGGGTGTGAACCCGGGCGGCACCGGATGATGGGGACGCTAGTGGTTTTGCTGGTACCGGGGATCTTTATCTTCCTCGAATTTGGAGGCGAGCCAGCCTGGAAAGTGGTGTGGCCGCTCTTTGGCTCGACCAATCAGCTTATTGGGGCGCTGACTCTGGTGACGCTCTTTGTCTTTATGCGCAAAGAAAAGCGTGCCTCGGCAATGGTGGGTTTGCCCATGGTATTCATGTTTCTGACACCGATTGTCGGCCTCGGCTTTATGGTGGCTGATTCCCAGCTCGGTTTGTTGCTGCGGGTGCTGGCTGGGGTGATGATGGGGTTGGGGCTGGTCGTTACCCTGGTAGCCCTGAGAGCGTCATTTCAGCGGCACTCAGGTTGAAGCCGCCGGGGAAACCGCGCCCATTGGAACCCCCCGAGTGGAGGCGGGGGGCGATGGGGTTGGCCAGATGGTCTAGCTGAGGAGAGCGTCGGCGTGTTCAAGGGCACTCCTGGAGGAGCGGTCTCCGAGCATCCGGGCAATTTCGTTGCGGCGCAGGGTCGGTTCGCGATCTATCCTGGCGATAGTCACCGAAGTTTGGTCCTCTTCAATCACTTTACTGACCAGGTAATGTTCTCGGGCGAGGGAAGCGACCTGGGGCAGGTGGGTAACGCATAGGACTTGGCGACCATCGCCGAGAACCTGGAGCTGTCTCCCGACCACGGCGCCAATCTCTCCGCCGACGTTGGCGTCAACCTCGTCGAAAACGAGCACCGGCGTTTGATCGATGGTGGCAAGGATGGCTTTCAGGGCGAGCATGACGCGGGCAGTTTCCCCGCTGGAAGCGATTCGATTGAGGGGTGCGGGGGGCTCTCCGGGGTTGGGAGCAAATCGAAAGGAGCATACGGTATTTCCGGAGCGAGAAAGTTCGGGTTGTGGGACTACCTCGATTTCAAAGAGGGCCTTTTTAAACCCCAGATGGCTCAGCAAATCTGTGACGGATTTGGAGAGCTGAAGGGCAGCCGAGCGCCGAGCCTTGCTGATGGCCTCGGCCATTGAATGCAGCGCGCTCTCGCGCTTCGAGATTTCGTGGTCGAGGGAGTGGAGACGCTCGTTGAGCGAGCCGAGAAGGTCGAGTTTTTCCTCAAGCGATTTGAGGTGGGCCCGGACCTTGGAAGGAGTTCCTCCATACTTCCGCTTGAGATCGAGCCACCGGGCCATCGTGGCTTCGATTTCGGCGATGGCTTCTTCGTCGAGCTCGAAGGTTTCTGCGAAACGTTGGTACTCTCGAGCAATATCATCGAGTTCAACAGAGACCCCCTCGACCCGGTTTCGGAGTTCGGAAGTGGTCGGCTCGAGGTGCTCAAGTTCTCGTGAATCGGCAACGAGGCGCCCAGCGAGGTCAGCGAGCCCCTGGTCGTCGATAATTTTATTGGTGAGCCGACTGCAGAGCTCGAGAGTGGCTTTGCCGTTGGAGATGCGGCGGTACTTCGTCTCCAGATCCTCAATACGTTGATCGGTCGGATCGACGCTGCGGATGAGCTCCGCTTGCTGGCGCAGAAAGGTGGTTTCCTCCGGGGAAATGAGGGCAGTTTGGCTCAATTGATCTCGTTCCTTGAGCAAGCGTTCCCGGGCCTCAAAGTCCTCGCGATAGTTTCGGAGAGCTTCTTCGGTGTCGGCATACTGATCGAGGCACTCGAGTTGGAAGGATTCCCGAAAGAGCTTTTGGGGCTCACCTGGACCGTGAAAATCGATCCATAACTCTCCGATGGATTGGAGAACGGCAAGAGTGGTGATTTTTCCATTGACGCTGATTCTGGACTGTTTGCGTCCGATAGAGCGGCGAAGGAGGAGTGAGCCTTCCTCGCAGGCGGGGAGGTCGGCTGCGATCAGCAAAGTGTCGAGGCGCTTGGTGTCCTCAAAGAAGAAGGAAGCTTCGACCTCGGTCGATTCACCGTGGCGCCCGATCACGGTTTTGTCGACCCGGGAGCCGGCAAGGATCGAGAGGGCACCGAGGAGGACGCTCTTTCCAGCGCCGGTCTCTCCCGTGAGGGCGATGAAGCCAGAGCCCGGTTGGAGGGTGGCCTCCTTGAGCAGAGCCAGGTTATTGACTTGGAGAAAAGTGAGCATGGGTGACGGAGAGAATCAAAGGGGTCCGTTTCCGGAAGACAACATGTTCTCGAGACTGGGTGAGGTTTGAGGAGGCTAGTCGACCGTCAGCAGATCGATCCAAAACGGGAGACGGTAGCCGACGGGGGGGAATTCGAAGATTCCGGCAATCCGAGCCTTGAGCCGGGCAGCTTATGGCTCCAATCTGCTCGGCTATCATGACAGATTCTGCGTCGAGCAAAACACACTACATTTTCGTAACCGGGGGGGTGGTATCTTCTCTCGGGAAAGGACTGACCTCGGCGGCCCTTGGCTCGTTACTTGAATTGCACGGGTACCGGGTGCGGATCCAGAAGTTTGACCCCTATTTAAACGTTGACCCGGGGACGATGAGCCCGTTTCAGCACGGGGAGGTTTACGTGCTCGATGACGGTGCCGAGACGGACCTTGATCTGGGCCACTATGAACGCTTTACCTCCTCAAAGCTCACCCGGTTCAACAACCTGACCTCGGGCCAAATCTATGAGTCGGTGATTCAGAAGGAGAGAAGGGGAGAATATCTGGGTAAGACGGTCCAGGTGATTCCCCACGTGACCAACGAGATCAAGGAACGGATCCACAGGGCGGGCAAGGATACTGATTTTTTAATCACGGAAATTGGGGGAACGATCGGTGACATTGAGGGGCTTCCCTTCCTTGAAGCGATGCGTCAATTCTCATTGGAGGTGGGACCGGAAATGGTGCTTTTCATCCACGTGACCTTGTTGCCCTATCTGAAGGCTGCCGGTGAGCTGAAGACCAAGCCATCGCAGCAAAGTGTGGCTAAATTACGGGAGATCGGGATCCAGCCAAACATCCTGATTTGCCGAACCGAGGAGCCGATGAATTTGGAGCAGCGGCAAAAGTTGAGCCTCTTTTGCAATGTGCCGATGAAGGCGGTGATTGAGGAGCTGGATGTTGATTTTTCGATCTACGAATTGCCCCTGATGCTGCAGCGCGAGCGCCTCGATTCTTTGGTATTGGAGAAATTTCGGCTCCCGGCCAGGGCGGAGAACCTCGAGTCGTGGAACCGGATCGTGCGGCGGTTGAAGTACCCGGCCTGTCGGGTGGAAATTGGAGTAGTGGGCAAATACATCGAACTGCAGGATGCTTATAAATCTGTTTATGAAAGTTTGACCCACGGGGGGATTGCCAACGATTGCGGAATCCAGGTTCACCGTTTGGACTCGGAGGCAATTGAGCGCGGGGATTCTGGAGGGCTGGCCAATCTGCACGGGATCTTGATACCCGGTGGTTTTGGTGACCGTGGAATTGAGGGTAAAATTGCGGCGGTGCGTTATGCCCGGGAAAACAAGGTGCCCTATTTTGGTCTCTGCCTGGGGATGCAGGTGGCGGTGATTGAGTTTGCTCGCCATGTGGCTGGGCTGAAGGGGGCCAATAGCACGGAATTTGCTCCCGATGGGCCCCATCCAGTGATCGATCTGATGGATGACCAGCGGGGAGTGACGGATCTGGGAGCGACCATGCGTTTGGGTGCTTACGCCTGTTCTCTGGTTCCGGGTTCCAAGGCGGCGGAGATCTACGGGTTGTCTGAGATCAGCGAAAGGCACCGCCATCGCTATGAATTCAACAATCGGTATCGTCAGCAGCTGGAGGAGGCCGGGCTACGGATCGGCGGCTACAACGCAGAGCGTGATCTGGTGGAAATCGTCGAGATTCACGACCACCCGTGGTTTGTAGGAGTTCAATTCCATCCGGAGTTTCAGTCCAAACCATTTGCTGCTCACCCGCTATTTTCCGCCTTTATCCGGGCGGCGATGGAAAGGGCAGCACGATGAAGGAAGCGGAAATCCCAGAAAATATCTACCCGGAGTTTGCCCGGATGCTTGGACGTTCGGAGAAGGAGAGTTTGCTCAAGCAGCGGGGGACGGTGGTTTGGTTTTATGGGCTCTCGGGATCGGGAAAGAGTACCTTGGCGAACGCCTTTGAAAGACGGCTCCACGGCAGAGGGGTTTTAACCCAGATACTCGACGGGGACAACATCCGCTCGGGCCTCAATCGAAATCTTGGTTTTAGCGATGAAGATCGGGCGGAAAATATCCGCCGAATTGCAGAGGTGGCGAAGTTGTTCTTGAACGCCGGGGTGTTGACGCTGGCCTCCTTCATCACTCCGACGCGGGAGCTTCGCGACTTGGCGCGGAGGATTGTCGGTGAGGAGGACTTCCTCGAAGTTTATGTCCGCGCCTCCTTTGAGACTTGTGCCCAGCGTGATGTGAAAGGCCTCTATGCGAAAGCGGCGAGCGGCAAAGTTGCAAATTTTACGGGGAAAGACTCCGGCTTTGAGGAACCAGAGAATCCGGATCTGCTTCTGGACACCGAGAGTCACCCGATCGAGGACTGCCTGGAAAGCCTGGAGGCGGTTCTGGTCGCGCAAAACAAACTTGTGTCGGTTGGATGATCCTTGAGCCTTCGTGGCAGGCGTTTGGCCTAATGTCCGGGGAGGTCAAGGCCAAACTATGATAAACAATCTTTTCCCTCGCTCAGGCTCGGTTGTTTATATTAACTGGGACGATGAGTTTTTCATTTCCACTTCCCAAGTTTACGATCGGAATGGGAGACCGCTTTGGTCACCAAGGCGAGGCGCAGCTCCGAGCGGTAGTTGAAGCCAACAAACAGGGAATCAGCATCTCACCAGTTTGGAATAAATCGAATCGCGAACACAAGCTAGTGGGGACGCACCCCAAGAGCCTGCGTGAGGAGGCGGACGCGGCGGTGGCGGCCCTCGGTTGGAAGGGTTCCTGGTTCGTGGATGCAGATCACATCAATCTCGACACGGTCGACTCCTTCATTCCCCACTCTAATTTCTTCACCCTTGATGTAGCCCAAGCCATCAATGGACCAGCGTCCAGGGAGGCTTGTGAGAGATTTGCCAACCTCATTGATCAGATCCCCCTTGAGCTATCGATTCCGGGGATTGAGGAGCCGGTCAGCGTGGGGGACCAGCTAAGGAGGGCTGCTAAGGCAAAATTCCTCGGAGCAATTGAGGAGGCCGGCCGGATCTATCGCCACATCCTGGCGGCGAAGGGGAGCGAACCGTTTGTGGTGGAGGTTTCGATCGATGAAACGGACGAACCACAGACCCCGTCGGAAATGTTGATGATTCTCGCGATGTTGGCCGCCGAGGGGATTCCGGCCCAGACCGTCGCACCGAAATTTACCGGGCGCTTCAATAAGGGGATCAACTACGTTGGTAATCTCGAAATTTTTGAGAAGGAGTTTGATGCTGATCTGGCGACCATAGCCTTTGCGATCGAGACCTTTGATCTGCATCCGGGCCTGAAGTTGAGTGTCCATTCGGGGTCCGATAAATTCGTCCTCTATCCGATCATCAACCGGTTGATCAAGAAGCATGGGTGCGGTTTGCACTTGAAGACGGCGGGGACCACCTGGCTGGAGGAGGTGATTGGGCTGGCTGAAGCTGGAGGTGAGGCCCTGGGGTTGGTAAAGGACATCTATGCGAATGCCCTGGATCATCTCGAGGAGCTTGTCGCGCCCTACGCCACAGTGCTCGATTTGGATCCGCGGGCTCTCCCCACGGTTGAGGTGGCCAGAGGATGGGATGCCGAGACCTTCGCGAATAGTTTGCGGCACGATCTTTCGAGCGACCTCTACAATCGGCATTTCCGTCAGCTCTTCCATGTCGCCTTTAAGCTAGCGGCCAAGGAGGGGGAGCGCTTCACAGAGGCATTAAAGACTCACCGGGAAATCATTGCCGGGAACGTCACTCACAACCTTCTCAACCGACATCTGATACCGGTCTTCGGGGATTGATAGATTGACTTTGGTCGGAGGGATAGGGCGAGGATTCTTCCAGCTTGCCCCTGGACAAAAAGAGGCTTCGGTCGGTCCAGGAAGCGAAGCCCGGATGGTGGGTAACGAGCACGAGCCCGGCCCCTTGTTCGGGGACGATCTCGAGGAGCAGGCGCATGACGGCCTCGCCGGTCACCTCGTCGAGGTTGCCGGTTGGCTCGTCGGCGAGGACCACCGATGGCTGGTTGATCAAAGCGCGGGCCACGGCAACTCGCTGGCGCTCTCCGCCAGAAAGTTTGGAGGGGAGAGAAGTGAGTCGATCCTTCAGCCCCAGCCTGAGGAGGAGGCTCTCCGCCCGTTCGCGAATCTCCCGGCGTTTCCGTTGATTGATGATGCGGCCAGCCAGGACCACATTCTCCAGGGCGTTAATTTCGGGGATCAGGTAGTACGATTGGAAAACCATGCCAATGAACTGGCCGCGCAAACGGGACTCTTTCAATCCGGGTCGAGGGGCTACTTGGTGATCCTTCCAAAAGAGTTCTCCGCGGTCTCTTCGTTCAAGACCGGCGAGGATGTTGAGGAGGGTTGATTTGCCGCTCCCGGATTCCCCGCGGATGCTCACGCTCTCTCCAGCCCTTACTTCAAAACTGAGGTCGTTAAGAACCTCAATTGCTGTGTTGGCGGCTTGGTAGGACTTGGCGAGGTGGGAGGCCCGGATGACTACCTCTGGAGAATTTGCGTTCATTCGGAGCGGAGGGCTTCGGCAGGATCTAGCAGTCCGGCACGGATCGCGGGAATGAGCCCGCCGAGCGTTGAGACGAATACCGAGAACCCGAGGATAAAGGCAAAGTCAGAGGCGTTGTAACTCGCCGGGATCTCGGAGAACATGTAGTAGGTTCGCAGCGCGGCTTCGCTTTGGGTGAGCCGGGTAAAGGTCTCGATGATGACCCCTCGATTTTCGAGGGCAGTCCAGGCGAGGAGAACACCGAGGACGGAGCCGACGAGGCCGATGACCAACCCCTGGAGGCAAAAGGCGAGGGCCACCTCAAAGCGGGAGGCGCCCATCGCTGCATAGAGGCCTATTTCCCGGGTTTTTTGGACGACCGAGGTCATCAGGGAAATGGAGATTGAAAAGGCGGCAACGATGAGGATGAAAAGCATGATAAAGGCCATCATGCTCTTCTCGAGCTGGAGAACGAAAAGGAAATCCCGATTGAGTTCCAGCCAAGTGATCGCTTCGAGCGGTAGAGGAAGGGTCTTATTAATCTCAAAGGCTACTTCGGGAGCCCGATCGCGGTCCTCGACCTTGAGCATAATGCCGCCGACCGCATCTCCGAACCCGTAGAGGTCCTGCATGACGGAGAGGCTGGTGAGGATGAGGTTGCGGTCTACCTCCTCCCAGCCGCTGCGGAAGATACCGACGACCCGCATCTCGCGGGGGAGAAGGATCTCGTCCTCTTGGAGGCGGTTGAGTAGGAGCGGGGTGTAGATTTCGACGAAGGATCCGAGTTGCAGATTGAGGCTTTCGGCGAGGGAAACCCCGACAAAGATGCTCTCATCATCGAGGGTTTCGAGGGAGCCGGGAAGCAGGTATTCCTCGAGGGGGAAGACGGATCCGCCGAGGATTGGATCGAGCCCGAGAATTCCGGGGAAGGACGGCCGCTCATCGTACTGCATGAGGACCACGCCCTGAAGGAAGGGCTCGGCCGCTTCGACGGCGGGAACCTTTTGGAGATCAGCCAGAAGGGGCCTCCAGGCTTCAATGGGGCGTCCGCTTTGAACGCGGATATCACCATTTGAGGAGGCGATGCTGCTCCTGAGTTTGTCTCCAAAGCCACTCATGACGCTTTGCACGATGAGAAGAACAGAGACGCCGAGCATGACTCCGACTACTGAAAGCACCCCGAAGAAGGAGAAGATCCTTCCGCTGGGAAAGAGCTGTCTCAGAGCAATGGTCAGGTACCAGGGCATGAATGGGTAAGTTCTACGAATTGGAGAGGGTTTGGGAGCCTGCTCTCCACTGCAAACCGAATCGCCAATCTGTGGGACTGGCAAGCGATGCGGGCCGGGAGCGTATCAAACTGATGGAAGATCCGGGTACGCACCACGGTTGGAGGAGGTCCGGAACGGTCTTGATGCTTTTGTTAAGGAGCCTGGATCTTTCCAGGTCGGCGCTTGGTTCATTTCTCTTGCGAAGCGATCCAGCGTTCGGCTTCGATGGAGGCTTGGCAACCCATGCCAGCGGCGGTGATGGCTTGGCGGAAGTAGTGGTCCGCGCAATCTCCAGCCACAAAAACGCCGGGGAGTTTTGTTTTGACCTGACTTCCCGGAAGGGGAACCAGGTAGCCCTCTCCATCGGTTTCCAGCTCGCTGGTGAAGGGGGCGGTGTTGGGGATGTGACCGATGGCGATGAATACCCCCTTGCATTCTAGTTCCCGGCTGGAGCCATCCTGGCGATCATGGAGACGGACGGCTCGGACCAGTCCTTTCTCATCGGGAAGGATCTCCTCGAGGACGGCGTTCCAGACTGGCTCAATCTTTTCATGGGCGAGGGCTCGCTCGGCCATGATTGAGGAAGCACGCAGGGTATCCCGGCGGTGAACTAGGTAGACCTTGGAGCAAAATCGGGTGAGGAAGAGCGCCTCTTCGCAGGCGGAGTCTCCACCGCCGACGACGACGACATCCATGTTCCGGTAGAAGGCCCCGTCGCAGGTCGCGCAGGTGGTGACTCCCTTGCCCCCGTACATTTCCTGCTCGCCGGGAATATCGAGCAGGCGAGGTGAGGCACCCGTGGCGATGATGACGGCCCGGCTCTCATAAACCGTTCCAGACTTTGCCTCCAGCCGCTTCACTTCGCCGGAAAGTTCAGCTTTGACGATGAGGTCTGAGGCGAAGCGGGTACCGAAGCGGGATGCTTGCTTGCGGAGATGATCCATCATCACAAAACCGCTGATTCCCTCTGGAAATCCGGGAAAATTCTCCACCTCCGAGGTGGTGGTAAGCTGCCCGCCGGGTTGGCCACCCTCGAGTACGAGGGGATTGAGGTCGGCCCGAGCGGCGTAGATAGCAGCTGTCAGGCCGGCGCACCCAGTTCCAAGGATGATGATTTGCTCCATAGACGGATTAACCTAGAAAGCGCCCGCGCCCGGGTCGAGTCTATGATTCATGGAGTGCGAGGGTAGGGACTCTGAGGCAGAGCCGACAACCTTGGCGGGGACCCCGGCGACCGTGCTGTGGGCCGGGACATCCTCGAGGACGACGCTGTTGGCGCCGACTTTGGCGCATTGCCCGACGGATATGTTCCCGAGGATCTTTGCCCCGGCACCAATGAGGACGCCACTGCCGATCTTTGGGTGGCGGTCCCCCTTCTCCTTGCCGGTACCGCCGAGGGTTACGGCATGGAGGATCGAAACGTCGTCGGCGATGGTGCAAGTCTCACCGGCGACAAATCCGGTAGCATGGTCGAGAAGAATGCCGCAACCGAACCTGGCGGCTGGGTGAATATCGACACTGAAGAATTCTGAGGAGAGGCTTTGAATGTGTCGAGCGAGGTGTTCCCGCCCATCGAGCCAGAAGCGGTGGGCCATGCGGTGGCAGGTGATGGCCTTGAAGCCCTTGAAATAGAGAAGTGGGGTGAGCAGGCTGGGGCAGGCGGGGTCCCGATCGTTGATGGCAATGAGATCACAGCGAATGGCGTCGCCGATTTCGGGATCTCGTTCGAGAACCTCTTCGAAGGCCTCGCGGAGGTGAATATCAGTGTGGGAAAGGTAGGTCAGCTTTCGGGATAGGTGGAGCGCGACAACCTCCTCAAGGGAGGTTCGCTGGAGGATCATGTCCTCCATTGGTTTGGCGAGGACTGGTTCGCCACTGGCGACGGCCGCCGCATCTGCCCGGATGGCATCCCAGACGGGGTCTTCTAAATTCGAGCGATTTTTGATCACAATTTGCCGATTCGAGGAACTTTTAGTGGTTTTTGATGTAACCATCATGAAGTGAAAACTACAAAACTATTTCTATACTCAACTGCGATCGGCAGTCTTTTCCTATCCACCGCGTCAGCGGCTTTGAAAACTGGGGAGCCAGCTCCCGATTTCACTCTTGCTTGCGCTTCGGGCGAAACCGTTGCTCTGGCCGATTTTCAGGGGCAGCTGGTTGTGCTAGAGTGGCTGAACCACGGATGCCCGTTCGTAGTCAGACACTACAAGGATGGCAACATGCAGGGATTACAGGGACGAGTGACTGGCGAAGGTGGAGTTTGGTTATCGATCGTATCCAGCGCGCCGGGTGAGCAGGGCTACAGTAGCGCGGTTGAAGCTTTGAAGAAGAAAGAGACAATTGGATCGCGCGCCACCCATGTTTTGCTTGATCCCAAAGGTGAGGTTGGGAGGGCTTACGTGGCAAGGACCACTCCACAGATTTTCATTATTAACGAAGAGGGTGTTCTGGTCTACCAAGGGGCGATTGATGATCGGCCACGGGGACCGATCGACGGGGCTGTCAACTACGTGACTGCCTCTCTCGACGCTCTTGCTAGCGGCCAGCCGATAGAGGTGAACACCACCCGCCCCTACGGTTGCTCAGTCAAGTATAAGTAAAAATCTTTGTTCTATTTCGGGATCGTTCGAGAGTCGGTTGGTGATTGGTTAGATGTTGGTTTGGTGAGAATCCGTTAACTCGGACGATAAACTGGCGCGAAGGGCAGCGGTAGGCTGAGCTTCGCGCCAGACCGTTTTTGGAGGATGTGGTGTTTTTCCTCCCCAGGGGAGGTCAGCCGGATTGACGAACCTGTCGGCCACCGCAAAGCTTCGGGGGTGGGTTGCACCGGTCGGTTGTATTGGGAGATCAAGGGGGTATCCTATCGGTATCCGGGGGTTCGTTTTGGGAAGAAGGCCCTCGCGGGAGTGTCGATGGAAATACGAGGTGGAGAGGTCCTCGGAGTTCTTGGTCCGAACGGCTCCGGGAAAAGTACCTTTCTGTGTATTCTGGCAGGTTTCCTGGCGCCGGATATGGGTTGTGCAAGATTTGGTCTTTCTGCGGGCGAGCCTGATGGCGGGCAAGGTCGGCCCAAAATTGCTTATGTCCCGGATGAGATCGCCTGGCCCCGGATTACGGCGAGGGAAATCTTGGAGCGGTTGGGGAGGATAGGGGGACTCGACCGGGAGCGGGCAATGGAGCAGGCTCGACTAGCCCTTGAGCAAGTTGGGCTGAGTTCGGTTGGGGATGGGGTGGTAGCTACCTTTTCGCGGGGTATGAAGCAGCGCCTTGGAATCGCGCAGAGTTTATTGGAAAGGCCTGACCTTTTGCTCCTTGACGAGGCAACCAGTGGGCTGGATCCGTTCGGAACGCGGGACTTTGTCAGGATTTTAGATGGTCTCAAACGGGAAGGATGTGCGGTTGTTCTGGCATCCCATCAGGTTGGGGAGCTGGAACAGGTTTGCGACCGGGTGGCATTTTTCTCTGCGGGGAGGTGTAGTGGGGTCTGGTCGATGGAAGAGCTTGTTGAAGATTGGGGTTCGTTGAATGAAGGATTTCGAAATATCTGCCAGGCTGAGCTCTAGACTGCTGCAGGTGTTGCACTTGGCCGGGCTTGTCTTTCGCCTTGGCCGGGCACGAGCCGGGATCTTCTTTTTAGTGATCGGAATGCTGGCGACGGTCTTCCTTCCGCAGTGGCTGGCGGAGATCCGACCCGCTCCGATGAAGGAGGAGATCGAGCAGCATTTGGCCCTTGGGGTTATCCTGCTGGTTGGAACGTTGCAGGTTTTTCTCTTGGTTGGGGCGGCGATTCCGGAAAAAAATGCACCAGGGTTTCCGAGGATTCTTCTGGTCCGGGCATCGGGGGGCGCCCACCTGGTGCTCGGAGTAACGCTTGGGCAAACGCTGCTTTTGGCAGCCTTCCACGGTTGCATTGGCCTGGTTTTATGGTTGAAGGCGGTCTTTGCTGGCTGGACCTTGGAGGAGGCCTGGCTTGGCCCCCTCGCCGTTGGCGACCTCCTCCTGAGGGCAGGAACGCTTCTGGCAATGGGCAACTTGTTCGCGGTGATCTTCCGTTCCGTCGCTCCGACTATGATGCTTCTCGGGGCAGCCTTGACCCTGGGTCATTTGGCTCCCCTTTTGGTGGAGGGATCGGGCTGGGGGCTTCTCTTTCTGGGGTTCCCGGATCTCTCGATCTATGTCGATGGATACGTTGATGAAGGAGGGCTCCTTTCTAAACTTGGCCAAACGGTTGTTTATATGGGAGGCTATCTGGTTTTAGCGGCGTTGCTCATGCGAAGGGAGGGCATTTGAAACGAGCTGGCCGATCCTTGATTTACGGCGCAGTGATTTGGGCGGCCTGGATGATCGGGCTGGTGGGCAATTGGCTGGGGCGGGGAGAGCAGACCTCCCCGGCAAACGGTGCGTCGATGGTAGAAACAGTTCCGGGAGTCCTGATTCTAGGAGCATGGATGGGTGGCTTGCGGACTCCGATGGGAGATTTGGTCTGGTTGCAAAGTAATCGTCATTGGGCACGCGAAGATGCTCTCAGCTACCTGCGGACCCTGGATCTGGTGCATTGGCTACGGCCGGAGGCCCTACACTATTGGATTGAGGGTGCGCGGACGGTGGCTTACGACCTGCCCCATTGGGATGGGGCGGACCAGCAGGGTCTCATTCTGAATGCCCACGAACGCCTGGAACGGGCCCGACGCCTTTTCCCAGAGAATGAATTTTTACTGGCAACGTCTGGTGAAATAGCCCTCCAAGCGGAAGCTGATGCGGCGAAGGCTCTGGCGTTTTTTCGAGAAGCCGCTGCAGTGAGTGAGGACCCAGAGCATTTGTTGAGGGCGATCGGCTATCTAGAGGACAAAATTCGGGAGGTGGAGCATGTCGATTCCGAGCCGATCTCTGCTCGGTAACGGACTCAGGCGCCTACACGCCATGGCGACGCATGAGGAACGCAGCGGCTCCGTCGTGGGAATCCTGCCATGGGAAACTTAGCAGGGCCTCTTCAAGTCGGAAGTCAGTGCCCGCCTCGGTTTGTAAAAATCGATCCACAAGTTGCCGATTCTCTTCCGGGTCGATGCTACAGGTGGAATAGAGTAGAACCCCTCGCGGTGAGACAGCGGCCGATGCCTGGGTGAGTAACCTCTCCTGAAGGGCCACTAGTTGGCCGAGCCTGCTGGGAGACATTCGCCATTTGACGTCTGGTCTGCGTCGGAGAATGCCGCTGTTGGAGCACGGAGCGTCTACGAGGACGGCATCAAATTGGTGCTCCCACGCTGCCGGTATTTTTTCCCGAAAGTCGTGCGCGGTCGAGCGAAGGTTTTTCCAGGGCAGGTCGCGAAGATGGCGAGCGAGGCGCTCCTGCCGTCTTCCGGGAAGATCGTTGGCAACCACCTCACAATCTGGACCGAGGGCAGCGGCGAGGGCTATCGATTTACCCCCTGGAGCGGCGCAAGCGTCAAGGAGCCGCCTCGGCTCCCCGGCGAGAAGCAAATCGACGGGATGGCGTTGGCCCGGATCCTGGACGATCGCCAAACCGCGCTCATACCAGTCGGGGATTTGCTCAACCAGATCGAGAGGGCACTTGAGGTAAAGCGGATGATCAGTGGGGAGAAGCTGAGGTGGGGCTGGAGTGGTTGGGGAGAGCCAGCGAAGAAAGTAGTCGGCAGGCTTTTGATTCCATGAGAGAAGGGCCGAGATCGACTCGGCTGAAAAGTGTTTTTCCCAGGACTGCAACCACCACTCCGGATGACTCTGGCGGAGCAGGTGGGAGCCGTCGGGGACCGATCGAAGCTCCTGGATGGTTCGGCGAAGGACGGCGTTGACGAGCCGAGACTCTGGTTTCGATCTGAGCTTTTTGGAGACCTCAACCCAGAAGTGAACTAGTTGGCCGTCCGCCTGATGTTTCTCGAGAAACCACTCGGCGAGGGCAGCCACCAGAATGTTGATGACGAGCGGATGGGGTGAGCGCTGGAATCGATCGACCAAAAGGGCCTCAATGCGGCCATCTTCCCGGATGGCGGAGCGAAGTATGGCGAGGGCGGGTCTGGAGATTTCAGGTGGTTGGTGGCGGAGGGCTTGCTCCAGTTTATCGATGCGGGGACGACTTTCTCGCCAGCGTTGGATGAGTTCGAGGACTGCCCGGCTGGAGTGGGGGATGGTTGAGGCAGGGTCCCCAGAGGCGAAAACAGTTGTCATAATGCATCATCGTATCATGATTAAGGGATTTCACGATTCGAATCGAATTACTCCGGGAGGATATTTTAGTATGGAAGTTGAGGCGATAGACGCACTAATTGCTGCAAACAAGCAGTTGGAGAAACACCGGCAGAAGCTCGAACAGATGAGGCCGGGGGCCTACTGCATCCATCGTAGCTGGGGCTTTGGACAGATCCAGAACTACGATTTGGCCAGTGAGCGCTTGATCATTGATTTTGAAGATGGGAAGACCTCCCACCCGATGGCGCCGGCATTCTGCGTCGATAAGTTGGAAATCCTGGAAGACGAGCACATTTTAGCCAAGAGCCGGGCTACCGAGGCAGAAGTCAAGGAGATGATCGACAAGGAGCCGGTAGAGATCGTGGTGTCGATTCTCAAGGAGAAGCCGGACATGCAGGCTTCGACCATCGAAATTGAGCGGATCCTCAGTTATCTGATCCCTTCGGACAAAAAAAGGAAACGGTGGTGGACGGATACCAAGAAACTGCTGATTAAAGATCCACGGATCGCTGTGCCAGCGAAAAAAACCGAACCATACATCCTGCGCGATGAGGAGGTTACCCCGGAGGACGAGATTCTGGAGTCTTTCTACGCGACCAAGCAGTCCAAGCAGAAAATCCTCTTTGCGGAGAAGCTCTTTCAACTCTCCAAGGACAAGAGTGAGCTGAAGAAGGATCTCGACGCTGTCCTGAAGACCCTCACCCAGGCAATACGGGATACCAAGATGTTGTCGCAGGCGGATCGGCTCCACGGCATCTGGGTTCGCAACGATCTCGCCCGAGATGATTCGACTGAGTCCGAAGTTGAAACCCTCGAACCCACTTCTTTCTCAATCATCGAAGAGTCAGCAGATCGTCTTGATCAACTGGCCAGCGACCTTCCTTCGGGCTACTATCAGAGGTTTCTGGATCTTTTGACGCGGGTGTACCCGGACCGCTGGGAGGATGTGGTGATCAAACTTTTGCGCCACTCGGAGGGAAAATTCACGGCCGAGTGTATCTCCTTCCTCTTCGAAAAGGGTAAAAACGAATTGGTCATCAGCTGCTTTGAGCGGTGGTTGCTCGAACAAACCATGCGGGGTCCGATCCTGCTTTGGGTGGTTAAGAATCGGCGCTCCCAGAAATATTCCCAACTTGTTCAGCCCATGATGACACCGCGCCTTTTGAATGCGGTCTTCTATGCAATCGATTCGGAGTCTCTCCAAAACTCCGGAAATCGGCGCATCCCTCTTGCGGATGCTTTGAGCGATGATTTCGAGTTGATCCCTGAGCTTCTGGACAAGGGCAGCCCGGAGAATGCACGTGACCTTGCCCAGGCGCTGATGCTAAACCAAGGCTTTGACGATCTAACGAAGAAGTCCTTGTTGGCCCGCTTCATCCGCAAGTTCCCGGCGATTCAGAGTCTGGTCGATCGCGGCGAGGCGACTGAAGTGGCAGAGGCGGACCAGTCTCTGACGGTCTCGATTGCCAGCTTCAACCGGGCGAAGGCTGAGTACGACGAATTGATCAAGGTAAAGATCCCGGAAAACAAAATTGCCATCGAAGTGGCCAAGGAACATGGCGACTTGAAAGAGAATTCTGAATACAAGATGGCCCGTCAGGACCAGGATACCTTCCTTGCCCGGAAGGCAGAGTTGGAGCGCGACCTCGGCCGGGCCAGGGTAACGGATTTCACCGAGGTTAGTCGGGAGGCCGTCGGGATTGGCTCGGTGGTAGGTCTGCGACAGGGAGAGGGTGAGGACATCCAGAAATTTGCCATCCTCGGGGCATGGGACAGCGATCCAGACCAGAATATTCTCTCCTACCTAACACCGCTCGGTCAGAGCTTGATGGCCAAGAAGGTGGGAGAAGAGGTCGAGACAAACATCGCCGGGGTCAAAGAGCGTTGGAAGATCGAATCGATCGAACGCTGGGTGGACCGGGCAGTTTGATTGATGGGCTTCCATCGGGACGGGCGATACTGAGTAAACGGGCGGATGGCTGGTGGAAGTACGACTTGGGACAGCCTCCGTTTGTTGTCGGACACCACTCGGGTACGGATCTTAGCCCTGGTCTCTGGAGGAGAGGAGCTTTCGGTAGCTGAGCTCCAGGAAGTTTTGGGGATGGGGCAATCCCGAATCTCCTCGCATCTTGGGCTGCTCCGACAAGGCGAGTTTTTGATCGACCGCAGGGACGGGAAGCGAGCGTACTATGCCCTGCATCCGAATTTGCCGTCATCGGCCAAGGATCTGCTGACCGCTACCTTGGGAGGACTTGATCGAGATGCCATGGTTCTGGAGGATCGGGTCAATCTTGCCCGGGTGCTCGAGCGGAGAAGGCAGCTCTCGGCTCAGTATTTTGATTCTTTAGCTGGACGCCTCGACAAGAATTATTGTCCGGGCAGGACATGGGAGGGCTTTGCCCACCTTTTGCTGTTTTTGGCCTCACCCGTTCGGGTGGTGGATCTTGGGGCGGGCGAGGGGCTGCTGGCCGGACTGCTTGCTCGCCGGGCTAGCGAGGTGGTCTGTGTGGACAAGAGCCGGAGAATGGTTGAGGTCGGCACGGCTTTGGCGGAGCGAAATGGACTGAGTAACCTGCGCTATGTGTTGGGCGACATTGAGTCCGTCCCTCTGCCGAGCGGCAAGGCCGATCTCGTGGTTCTGAGTCAAGCGCTTCACCATGCCGAGCATCCGGCTCGGGCAGTGGGGGAAGCTTACCGATTGCTGGGTCCCGGAGGTCGGGTGGCCATCCTCGACCTGCGAGAGCATCAGTTTGAACAAGCCCGTGAGCTTTATGCTGATCTGTGGCTCGGGTTTACCGAGAATGCCCTGCTCAAGTATTTGAGGGAAGCCGGGTTTCGCCAAGGGGAGGTTATTTCAGCTGGAAAGGAGAAGGAAGAACCGTTCTTTGAAACCCTTTTTGCGACAGGAGTTCGTCCTGCGTAAACGCGGTTTGCGGCCGGATTTTTGCGGCCGGGCCTTGGTTCAGCTTGAGGCTGGACGACTGGCCTTGAGCCAATCCGAGATGGCTTGAGCGGTTCGAGCGGCTGCCCCGCGATTGGCTGCGAGCCAACGGGCGCCAGCTTCGACGATGGCGCGACGTTCTTCAGGGTGGTCAACCAGGTGGAGGATTCTGGATTGAGCATTTTCTTCCGTAACCTCTTGAGCGGCTCCAGCGGCGAGGAGGGAATTGGCGATGGAACGAAAGTTCGACATTTCCGATCCAAAAACCGTCGGCACCCGCGCTCTCAGGGTATCGAAGGGACTCTGGCCACCGCGATTTTCAAATAGACTTTTACCTACGAAGGCCAGGGTTCCAACCCGACAAAAGCGGGAGAGTTCACCTGTTGAATCGAGGACTGCCACATCGTGGTTTTGTTCGGAGATTGGGTTAATCTGCTGGAGGCGTTGGGATCGGAAAACTGCGGAGAAAGGGTACCGTTGTAGGATGGCTCCGATCTCCCGCCGTCGTTCGGCGTGGCGAGGGACGAGAAGGAGACGTGCCTCGGGTCGATGAGCTTTGAGCGCCCGGAGCGTTTCAAGGAGGAGATCCTCTTCACCGGGCCAAGTTGAGACCCCGACGATAACCGGGATGGCAGAAATATCGTCCTCGCTGAGCTGATGAAAGAGCCCCAGCTCGGTTCCGAGCGCGAGGCGTTCCGCAGGAGCAGGAGCGGGGGTATCAGGAAAGTCCGCTTTGAGGTTGCCGTATTCCTTGATGGAGAGGTCGTCCGGGGCGAGCTCTTGAAAGCGGGCCTGATCGAGCGGTGAGGCGGTGCTTACCTCGGAGAGGAGCGAGAGGAGTCTTTTGGCGAGGAGCGGGAATCGTTGCCAGCGGCGAAAAGAACGATCGGAGATCCTGGCATTGAGCAGAAGGGCGGGAACGGCCCGCTTCCGGGCCGCCCGCAAATGTTCGGGCCAGATTTCACCCTCGAAGAGGCAGAATAGATCGGGCTGAATGGCGTTCCAAGCCGGATTGGTTGCGAGAGGGGTGTCGAGTGGAAAGTAGCCGGTCGCAACGAGGACGGGGGATTGGATCGATTGGAGTTTGGCGTGCCCGGTACTGGTGGTGGTGGTGATGACTACCTCAGGGGGGCTGGGAAGCTCGCTTAGGTGATCGAGCAGTACTTCAACGGCGTTCACCTCGCCCACGCTCACGGCTTGTATCCATATTCTTGATCTTCCGGGTTGGGTTGGAGGGACCTTCCATCCAAGCCCGAACCTCTGGCGGAAACCATTTCGGTAGCCGCCTCGTCGTAGCATCCGGGGAAGGTAAACGGGGAGGGCGGCAACGAGGAGGAAAGGAAAGAGAAGGCGATAGAATAAAAACATCTTGGAGGAAGCTGGACAGAGACTGGTTGGTGGAGATCAAAGACTCCATTGGAAATCCTCCAGCATATTCCGCGGGAGGAGGGAGTTGGGGCGGGACGGCAAATGGAATCACTCTTGCAGGGTTTGGGGGAAACAGACAGATTTTCAGGCTGATGAGCGCTGATGCCTTGATTCTGTGGACTGTAATTCACCTGCTGGTTTTTTGCGTGGTAGGTGTGCTCTGGATACTACCGCGTTTTCCGAGGGTTCACGCAGGTCTCGAAAGCCGGGGTTCGGAACCGGGCAATTCGGTTGAATCCGTGGGCATTGGAGAGGTTGGGAAAAAAGAGCGAAGTTCAGAAAACTTTGGAGGAGAGGTGTTGGATTCGGCAGACAAGCCAGCTCCGAGTGAAGAGCAAAATCAAGGATTGGTGCCCTATAACGTGCCTTCAGCGAAGGACCTGATGGCGAAACGGAGTTTAACGGCGGGACCCTCCTTTGACATTCGGCAAATCGATCCCGATTCGGTAGAACTTTCAGCCGACGAGATGCTAAATCCGCTCCATTCGATTGTTCAACTGGTGGAGAAAATTCGTGAGGAGGGGGATCTCTCGGCGAATCAAAAGCGGTACCTCGGAGCTGCTCTGGCAAAGAGTCGACGGATGATCGGCCATATCGAGGATATTGATCTGATGATGCGTCTCCAGCAGGGAACGGTCTCGGCGAGGGAGCGGTCCTTCTCGCTGACCGAGAAGCTCGAGCGGTTGGTTGCTGCAGCGGGCCGAGCGGTGGCTGACCGGGGAATCTCGGTCCGCCACTCCAACCAGACCAATAATTCCTATTTAATTTCGAGTGACGAGCAGCTCCTGGAGAAGTTGCTTGGACAACTGATGAATGCCTGCCTGAAGGTGGTGGCAGCGGGAGGGACGGTGGAGGTTAAGGAGGCTTCCACCGAGATTGAACGGGCGGTCTCGGGCAGCGAATTCTTTTTTCTTGAGGAGGAGGATCTCGCAATCCAGGAGCAGCGGCGGATTGAGATCATTTTCTCGGTGCCTGAAATCGCTCATGATGATCGCCTGAGTTACCTGACGCACGCGGTGGCCAATGATCCGCAATCTGCCATTGCGCTCCGATCGTTTGGTGGAGATGGCGACGGGAAGCAGGATGTTTTTGGGCTCAGTCTGGCAAGGAATATCGCGCGCAAACTGGGTGCTGAGCTACTTTTTGTTCCCTCGGCCGGTGGACGAACGGAGTTCCGGCTGAGCTTTGAAGCAGAGTGCCTGGCGACCAGTTCCTCCAAGCAGGAGACGGACCTTGGGCGCAGCTCCTTCTTAAAGCACTAGGGGAATCTTGCAATTTGGGGCCAGCCTGTGGGCAGCCGTTTCAGACAAGTTCGCCGATTTTTTCCAGGGTCTGGGCAAATTCTTCAGTTCCGGTCTCAATATCTTTGGCGAGGGACTCCACCTTTGATCGGTTGGCATCGAGAGAGGCCTCATCCTGAGTAAGGGACTCAAGGCTCCTCGCGGAGTCGGAAAGCGCCATTGCTCCGAAGGTGGCGCTGGTCGACTTTAGTGAATGGGCGGAACGGCGGAGCGGCTCAAGGTCGTTGGCGGACAGGGAAGTTTTAATGGTGGCAGCCAGTTGGCGCGCGTCCTGAGAGCAGTCCGTAGCCAGCTCTTCCAGTAGGTCCCGATCTCCTCCACAGATTTCGAGGAAGAAGTTGTTCAACACGTTTTGGTCAATGATGGCCATGAGAGAATGATGGAAATCAGAATCTCGACTTGCAACGGCATTCATAACTGAAATGGTCTGGGTATGGACTTCAGACTCATCAACGACCTCCTCGGACCCCTTCTGGCTCTCAAGCTCTTTAGCATTGGAACTTCGCTCCTATTCATCCAAAAGTACTGGGTTCGTTTCACTGATCCCGACAAGTCGGAGTGAAACCGGGGGTGGGGCACGCTGGACCAATCTGAACGGCTCGGCGAGAGTCAGGTCTTCTCTTGGGGTGCGGCTGGATTGGCAGCCCGCAGCTTGTCCAACTGGATTCCACCTTCCTGGGTGAACCTACCGAAACTCAGGACTGAAGTGGGGCAGATTTGGACACAGGCGCTGCAGCGGACGCACTGTGGGTCGGCCATCGGAAGTCCCTTGTTGGCGAAGTTCATGATGTCGATGCCCTGGTGGCAAACGGAGGTGCAGGCGTTGCAGGAGATGCATTTCTCCTTTTCAGGAAAGATCCGAAAACGGGAAAAGCGGGCGTAGATGTGCATCAGCGCAGCTAGTGGGCAGGCGAATCGGCACCAGACACGCCCGGAAAAATGAAAGTAGAGCCCGTATCCGATGGCTCCCGCGAGCCAGAGATCAATCAAGTACTTGTAGCTGAAAACGCCATTTCCTGAAATAAGCCCCTCAATCAGGCGTCCGAGGCCTGATTCTGGCAGGAGCCAGGAGGCAATCCTCAGGGCGAGGATGATAAAGGCGAGGGCGAGGATCCCCTGCCCGAGCATGTTCAAGCGGTTCCATTTGGGGCCGTGCGGCATCTTGTGACGGTGCTGATCCCCGAGGGTTTCAGCCATCGCGCCACAGCTGCAGATCCAACCGCAGTAGGCGCCCTTGCCCCAGCGGATGACAATCAGGGGGATGATCACAAAGGTCTGAATGAGGCTGACCACGAGCCATCCCCAGAGCGGCGCGGCAGTAAAGACGTTGTAGATGAATAGCGGCCAGGCTAGAATGAAGCCGAAGGCGCGCCAGTAGGCGTCGGGTTCGGTGCCGGGACCATTGGAAAGAAAGGTCATCCCGAACCATTCCCCGATACCGCCGTTGGTGAAGGCCCCGTTGGCCCCCATCCAGGGAAGGAGAACGTAGGGAAGCAGGAAGAGGGGGATAACCTGGAAGGCCATCAGGACCGAGGTCTGCCGGGTGATGTAAGGTGTTTTTCTTCTGCGGATGCGCTTGATGCCGAAGATTACGATGACCGCTGAGTAGGCCAGGGCAAAAAGGAAGCCGGGATCGCTGGAGGCAGTTTGGAGGGTTGTATGGATGAGGCCGGTTTCCCCACCGAGGACGGGCAGGTTAAAGGGAAACCAATTTCCCGATTGAAAGATCTGCCAGAGGTTGGTTCCCGGGATGCCGAGGAAGTTGACGTATCCTTTTAGATGATACAAAAAAAGCATCAGCCCGAAGAAGGCGGCCAGACCAATTGCTCCACGGACGTTCCAGTCGTTCTGGACCGTGATTCCCGAGCGGCGGAAGAAGTCGAGGGGAGGCTCCCGTCCGATGAGGATGTAAACCTGTTCGTTTTCGATGATCTGGTCGTGGCCATCCTTGTCGCAAATGGTGACGGTCGATTCGCTTATGTCCTGAACCTGGGAGTTCAGCATCAGGTTCAAGTTCCCGTTGCCAGCGAGGGCCTCAATCTTGGAAATGTTGTCTGGCTTGGGGCGGGAAAAGCTATCGCCCCGGTAACTTAGGGTAACTTCGGCGTTTTCCTCAGCGAGGGCGATGGCCGCCTCGAGGGCCGAGTCTCCGCCGCCGACGACGAGGACCTTTTTTCCCGCGTCGCTGTGGGCGTCGATCAGGCGATTGGAGACTTTGTCGAGATTTTCACCCGGCACGTTTAGTTTGCGGAAATTACCGGTTCTCCCGATCGCAATAATCACTCTTTTAGCAAGGGTTGGTTGCTCACCCTTAATGTATACCTCGATAGCGGAACCGCGCTTGCGAAGGTGAGTGACGGCCTTGTTCTCCACCTCAATGGCGTGTTCTTCACGCTGTTCTTCGAGTTCCTGCAGGAGAGCCTCTTTGACGTCAGCCTGAAAGTGCAGCTGTCCCCTTGGATTCATCTCGGGCGGGTAGGTGTAGATGGGTTTTTTGCGGGGAAAATTACGGATGGTAGAAAACGCTTCAGCGCTTTCGTAAATCCGATAGTTCAGACCGTGCCGCTTTGCCTCAATGGCCGCGCTGATCCCGGAAACCCCGGCGCCGATGATGGCGAGGTCAATCTCGGAGGAGTCAGCCCGATCGCCCGGCTCGAAGGCTTTTTCTTCGAGAAAAGCAGCTACTGCGGCGGCGCCCGTGTCGGCGGAGAATTTCAGCAGCGGAACCCCGGCTAGATCCCCGACGATCCGGACTCCGGGGAGGTTGCAGGTTCCGTCGGGGCGGACGTTGGGATTCTTTTCTACCTTTCCGGCCGGCCACTGGGTATGAAGCCAGTGGGAAAAACGGGAGACTGCGGTGATCATGATTCGGAAGGTGTCGGCAGGTTGAGGCTCCAATCGTAGCGTTGGAACGTCAGCTTGTAATGGGCGGGTACGGTCGGTTCCCGGTATTGGTTGAGGTACTGGAGGGGGTCCGGGGCGAAATCGCGGGCGTACCAATCGAAGAGAGAGGAAAGCGCGACGGAATTTTTCATAGGATTGACACGGGCGGCATGGGGTCCGTTGAGGAAGGCGCGTGTCACGGTTTCCAATTGCTTCTCCAACTCTTCCGGGACGGGGCTGAAAGGTTCCCGAGCCAAGGGCGGGCAACTCGTGGAAGCGCAATTGACGGCGAAGTGGATCCGGGGGTCGAAATATTCCTTGAGGAGGAGTCCCTTCTCCACGTGGTCGAGGCTGACGAGGCGACCTCCGTCCAGAGGTACGAGCGGGGCGGTGAAGATGCCGAAATCCGGGAGCATGGTGGCAACGCTCTCCACCGGCCATCGGTCGAGAACGATGCCAACCATGTTCATGTTGTAGACGTTGATCAGGTGCGCCTTGGCGGCTTCCTGAGTCAGGTCCTGGAGGGGGATGGTGCCCGCTTCTGCAATTGCCCGCTCCAGCTGTTCCCTGGAGGATGGGTCGGCGTGCCAGGCCGGATAATCAACACCAGCGCCGACAACAAACCGTTGCAAAAGGTCTCCCCAATCCTCGAGGTAGCCTAGATCGGAGGTTTTCTGGGCAGCGGAGAGGTTGGTGGCTAATCCGAATAGAGCAAGGAGGAGCGGCGCTTTCATGGAGGCGATGCTAACATGGCGGGCGCCGACAACAAGGTCGTAGATCAATATTCCAAAGTTCACGACTGACCTGACGCTTAAAGTCGGCCAATATTTCCGGATGAACGTCAGAGCCTGGTGATAGTGGCTCTGGCTGCCGATCGGGGCGGGCTAGGAAAGGTGTTCCTGGACCAAGTGATTGAGCTGACAGCGCACGAGGGGAAAACCGTTAAAGAGAAGATCGAGGGTATCCCGCTGGTTGAATTCTCCGGCCAGGGGATGGTCGCGCGCTATCCGGTAATGGCTGCGCCCGGCTTCTTCATAAAAGTTGAGGTCGGGAGCGGCGTGGCGTTCTTTGCGGTGGCGCAGAAAGCCGGGAAAGAAACCGGCGAGGAAGAGGCTGCGATCTCCCCCGAAACAATGAAGCTCGAATCGGCGGTAGCCGACTGCCTCTAGCAAGGCCAATTGGAGCTCGTATTCGTAGTCAAAAAGGTTGGGCAAATCTTCGGCAAGCGAACCTTGATCGAAGCGGACAAATCGGTGGAGTTTTTCGGCCAGGTAGTCGGCGACTGAGCGGTCCTCAATACCGATGGCAGGAAGAGAGTGGCGAAGGCAGACGTAGAGGAAGAAGCGAGCCGAGACCTTCGAGATGGCATCGATACGAGAGAGGGACTTGAAGAGAGCAGGATGATCGAAGAGTCGGTTGGCCTCCTCCGGATCAGCCATCAGACCAAGGAGGGCTATTTTTTCGGATTCCACCTCCCCCGGTACCAGTGTCTCCAGGATGAACTCAAAATCTTCGCGGGTGAATCGATCTCGGGCTGAAGAGGGGAGTGTGAACATGGCGATCCTTGGGTTATGGTTTGAAGCGAGGAAGTTCCTCAGATGAGGCTTTTAAAGATAATCGAAAAAGAGCATTTGCCGATCCCGGGAGATCTTTCCAAGTGTCCGGCTGAGAATGCTTCAGCTATTTTCAGACCAAGTTCCGGTTGAGGGGCAAAAATCCGTTGATAGCGACGATTTTGGGAAGAGCGAGGCGCAGATTGTGACAAGATGTCGCTCACGAGTGTGCCAAGCAAATTACAATGCCGTGGTAAAATGCTGTGCACGAACATCTTATAAATTTTTGAGCTGGGGCAATGAATGTGCAAGACTGTTCGCGTAGGTGGCAGACATTGCCTCCTTAGCTGATGTTCTCATCCCACTGGGGAAAAGGTCTACCTTTCTAACCCGTGGATGAGAGGAAAGCCCAAGTTTAACCCAATCAATCATCCACATGACGATAACTGAAAAGAAACAGACAATCACCCCGATCGGCGACCGAGTCCTCCTCCAACGGATCGAGACTTCGGAGGAAACCAGGGGGGGTATTTACATTCCTGATTCAGCCAAAGAGAAGCCACAAGAGGCTTTGGTCGTCGCCCTGGGGGACGGCAAGCGCAAGGAGAATGGCGAAGTCATCGCTTTTGAAGTTCAAGCAGGTGACCGCGTCCTGATCTCGAAGTATGGCGGAACGGAAGTAAACCTCTCTGGAGAAAAGTATCTTTTGGTGCGGGAGGACGACATCCTGGGGATCCTCTCACCGAGCAACGCTTAACCGAAAATTAACCTGAACAATTAAACCTATGGCTAAAAAACAAATCATCTTCAGCGAAACTGGGCGGGATCGGATCAGTGTCGGGGTAGAGACCCTCGCACGGGCCGTTTCCGTCACTCTTGGACCTAAAGGACGGAACGTCCTGATCGACAAAAAATTTGGATCTCCCAAGGTAACCAAAGACGGGGTGACGGTGGCCAAAGAGATTGAACTGGCAGACCCCTTCGAAAACATGGGAGCCCAGATGGTTCGCGAAGTCGCGAGCAAGACGGCAGACAAGGCGGGTGACGGGACGACTACAGCGACGGTTCTGGCTGCTTCGATCTACCGCGAAGGCACCAAGTCGGTAGCTGCCGGGGCAAATCCGATTTTCCTCAAGCGCGGGATTGATCAAGCCGCCGAGGTCGTGATCGGAGAACTGGCAAAGATCAGTAAGAACGTCCAGAACAATGGTGAGATTCGCCAGGTTGCCACCGTATCGGCAAACTGGGACCGGGAGATCGGCGACATCATTGCCGAAGCCATGGAGAAGGTCGGCAAGGATGGAACGATCACGGTCGAAGAGGCCAAGTCGATCGAAACCACTCTCGACGTGGTCGAAGGGATGCAATTCGACAAGGGTTACCTGAGCCCCTACTTCGCGACCGACAATGAGCGGATGGAAGCTGTTTTTGACGATGCCTACATCCTCCTTCACGAGAAGAAGATCAGCAGCCTAAACGATTTGTTGCCCCTCTTGCAGGAGATCGCGAAGACCGGCAAGGCCCTCGTGATCATTGCCGAGGACATTGAAGGAGAAGCCTTGGCAACTCTCGTAGTGAACAAGCTGCGGGGAACGCTTCGAGTGGGAGCAGTCAAGGCACCAGGCTTCGGAGATCGTCGCAAGGCGATGATGCAGGACCTCGCGATCCTTACCGGTGGACGGTTCATCACCGAAGATCTCGGCATCAAGCTGGATGGAGTGAAGCTAGCAGATCTTGGCCAAGCCAAGCGGGTGACCATCACCAAGGACGACACCACGATCATTGAGGGAGCTGGAAGTGCCAACGACATTCAAGGTCGGGTAAAACAAATCCGTCGCGAAATTGAAGAGACCACTTCCGATTACGATCGCGAAAAGCTTCAGGAGCGCCTTGCCAAATTGGCTGGTGGCGTGGCGGTAATCCACATCGGTGCGGCCACCGAGTCAGAGATGAAAGAGAAGAAAGATCGCGTTGATGATGCGCTCCACGCGACTCGGGCGGCTGTGGAAGAGGGTATCGTACCCGGAGGCGGTGTGGCGCTGCTGCGCGCGGCCAAAGCCCTCGAAGAAAAAATCTCTGGCGCCACCGAGGGCGACGAAAAGACCGGCATGCGGATCGTTCGTCGCGCTCTCGAGGAGCCGCTTCGTCGCCTCTGCATCAATGCCGGGGTCGAGGGTAGCCTGATTGTGCAGGAGGTCCTGCGCCACGAAGGTGACATGGGCTACAATGTGGCAACGGGCATCTATGAGAATCTGGTGCAGGCCGGAGTTGTCGATCCAACCAAAGTTACCCGCACAGCGATCCAAAACGCAGCCAGTGTGGCCAGCCTGCTCCTGACGACCGAGTGCTTGATCACCGACGTACCGGAAAAGTCCAAGTCGGCTCCCCAAGGCGGGATGGATGACATGGATTACTGAGTCCGTTCGATTACTTCCACTGAGGAGTCAACCTATCAAAGGCCCGGAGAGCAGTCTCCGGGCTTTTTTTCGTCTTCGCAGGGATGAACAAGGAGAAAGGGCGCAGAGCGATAATCGCGGGTGTTTTCGCCACGGTGGAAAGCGGGTCGACCCCGGATCCAAAAACCGCCGTCCCAATCGGTCGGCGCACGGATGCGTCGCCGTCTTGGCCTAGAAGGTCGGCGACGAAATGGAGGTGGCCCCAGCGGCCACGGTCAGGTTATCTCCGTCCATCCAAATTTCATCGTTGAGCAGGTACTTGAAGACGATCCCGCTGGTTGCCACATTTGTCGACCAGGTCCATTCGTTGGTGCCGTTGCAGGTCATGGGGCTTCCGGTCTCCCAGGACAAGCCGGCCCCTTCACCGCGAACGGTGAGGATGTTGCCGAGGCCGACATCAATCTTGGCGATTAAAGTGGTGCTGAGTTTGGAAGGGCTTTTTATCGGCGCTGCTGCTTTTTTAGCTTCGGAAACCTTGGTAGGTGAGGTCCTCCCGGAAGGTGAGGCCTTCTTGACGGGTGATGTTCTGGTTGCCGAAGGCGTCGAAACCTTTTTCACGGCTTTCTTGGCGATCGGAGCTGCCGCCTTGCTGGCGACCTTCTTAACAGTTTTCTTCACAGCCATTACAATATCCTAAGGTTGGAATTTTTGGTGATGCGGGTTGACTTCTGGAACTTGTAACAATCTGCCGTTTGTGGAAAGACAAAATTTCGAATGTTACAGGTCCGTTGAGCCGATAGCACAATCGGGGCCAGATTGCGTCGACTAGTCGAGGAGACCAAACTCAGGCCTTTTACCGAAAGCGAGTGACCCTCCCCAGGTTTTCCTGGGCTCAACCATCGTCCAGGCGAACCAGGGCCCGGTTTGGCGGTTGAGGAAGGCGTTCCAGTAGGATTGGGAAACATCGGAAAAGGTAGCAGCGGAAGCTGGGTGCTCAATCATTTGGCTGACGATGAGACGCTCCCTTCCCTTGCGTGCTTCGAAACGACTCCAGTTGCGCTCCTGTGGATCCTTCCAGAGCGGGAGGGGTTGTATTTGGTACCCTGCTCCGGTGAAGCAATGTTCGGCTGGATGAAGGGTTCGGGTTGGACGATGGGTAACGCGAAGGAGGATGAGCCGTTCCTGCCAAACGAAGGTCGCCGAGAGAGTCGATGGAGACTGGCGGAGAACTTCGAGGGGTGAGCCTTGATCGATTGGCTGAAGCCTGAACCCGAGAAGGTGGGTCGGGAAGATGAAGTCGTTTTGGAGCGTGGCGAAAGTTGTCTGATCTACAGGGGTTGAAGTTTGAGGGAGGGCCAGGGAGAGGAGTGCCGTAGCGAGGGAGATCTTCGGGAGGACTCGAGGGGTGGATCGGTTTGTGGCGGAGGGACGGCTGAGGGCGCCGGACTTTTTTGGAGTTTTAGAGGGGAGAAGGTTTCCGATCGAAAAGAGAAGCAGAAGGGCGAGGATAAAGACTGCCAGGCCGACCGACTGGTGTCCGGAATCAGTGATCAACTGATTGATTTCGAGGACGAAGAGAAGGCCAACTCGAGCAACATTGGCTCCAAAGAGGATGATCAGGGAGGCGAGGCTCCAGGCGAGGAGGGCCAGACCACGGAAGTTGCGAAGGCAAGCGATGAGTGCGGCTGCATACCATCCCGACCAGAGGTAATTGATTCCGGCGCAAGGTCGATCAATGACTACCTCGATCCCTTGGTAAACGAGGGACAGACCGGAGAGTTCGAGACCTCCGACCAAGCCATTAAAAAGAAGGGCAAAAAGCCAACCGCAGGCGAGGCGCAGAGGAAACCCAAGGTAGAAATCGAGGGTGGCGAGGAGGGGTAGACTGAGCAGGGCCATCCCCATGGTGGCAGGGGGAAGACCGCGTCGAAGGGCAAAGGTCGTAGCCGAAACAAGTAGGAGCGAGGCAACAACAAGATTCGGAAGAAGATCTCTGAACAGGGTAAGGAGAGCGACGAGGGAAATGAGAACGGTCCATTCCGAGGGATCGAGGGAACGCCAGGCAAGAATTCTGCGTCGCGCAATGATTAGCGCGAGCAAGGTGAGCAGGGCGATGACTCCGACCGGTTCGTCGGAGCCATCGATCATTCGCTGGGTGTACCAATAAATACTTGGTACCGAGATCGCGGCGAAGGTAAGCAGGGCGATCATCGCCGCCGGGCGAGGAGATGATAGGAGAACAGGGCCATTCCAACGAAGCTGAGAAGGATGGCGATTCCTGGTTCCGGTGTTCCCGGAATGCCGCCGCCGATGGCAAGTGGGCTGACCCCCTTGGGAAGGGGAAGGGGTTGCTCTATTTCTGGTCCCTGGCCACCGGAGTTCACAACGACGCGCTCGACGGCGACAAAGGAGGTGTAGTTGGTGAGGAGGCGATGGGAAAGGCCAAGGGCGACAATTTGCTCGCGGAGACCGGTTTCCCGCTCATAGGCGATGCGGTCCTCGAGGGAGCGAACTTTCTCGCGGGCCCAGAGCGAGCGCAGACCGGGACCGGCGATCGGTTCGCCTGAGAGATGGAGCACTTTTTCAAAAGCCTCGGTCCCGAGCTGACCGGTGAGGCGAAGGGTGCCATGAGGTTGGCTCCCCGAGTACCGACCGACCATCCTTATGGGTTTGGAGAGGAAGAGGTCCCCCTGCTCTTCGGGGAGCTGGTCGTAGGGCTTGAAGCCATCGAACTCCAGCTTGATGCCAGTCATGAGCGGGTGCCGAATGGTTTCAATGAAGCCAGTGGCGGCTTTTTTTGCGGACTTGGGATCGAGGGCGACGATTGGCTCCCCAGCTCCAGCGCGGGCCAATCCTTCGATCAGGTGGCGGTTGACGGAGCTACCAATCCCGAAGGCGAAAAGGTTGGCAGTGCCTCGTTTTTCCCGGACGAGGCGGAAGGCTTCAGCCTCGATGCTGACGTATCCATCGGTGAGTACAATAATGCTCCGGGAGAAAGCTTCATTGGTGGGAAGAGCAAATACGCGCTCAAGGGCCGGGAGGAGGCTGGTGCCGCCCCCGCCTTGGTGGTTATTGATCCACTGGAGGGCATGGTTTAGGTTGGATGGAGTAGCGGAGAGGGAGCCCTCGCTCGAAAATATGGAGGACCCGGAGGCAAAGGAGATGAGGTTGAAGCGTTCGCCGGGATCGAGTTGACCAATGAGCTGGCGCATGATCTCGCGGGATATCTCGAGGGGAAACCCGTTCATGGAGCCTGAGACATCGAGCACGAAGATGTACTCGCGGGGCACACGGGGACCGGGCGAAAGGTGTGCGGGTGGCTCGAGGGTGAGCAGGAAGTAGCCCTCGTCGGGTGCTTCTGGTTCGGAGGAGAGCAGGAGTCCGACCGCCGGCTCCTCGGCGGCTAGTGAAAAATGGAGGACGAAGTCCCGGTTGTCTGGTCGGTCGCTGGTGGGGGTGAGAGATATTTGCCCCTGATTGGGAGACGGATAATTGACGTTCAGGGAATGGCTGGGAGAACCGACCCGCCGGAGGGGCAGGGCCTGGTTCAAATGGACTGCAAGGGAGAATCCGGGCGGGGCGACAACAGTTTCCGGGGCAAGGTAGGGAGAGCTTACCCAGCGGGTGGAATCGTCAATCTCGGATTGATTCTCCGAGTAGCGAGGCCCGACGACAGTTGGGAAAACAAAGGTGTAGTCGTCTCCGATGCGCTCGAGGGTTTCCGAGTAAGTCAGTTCAACCGTAAGGAGGTCACCCGGCATAATGTTGGCGACCCGCATTTGGAAGACATTGGGGCGGTGTTGTTCGAGCAAAGTCGCCTGTTGGCCTGCTGCTTTGGCGGTTTCAAAGGTTTTCTTTGCCTCAGCCTTTTCCTGGATCTCGGCACGAATACGTCGGTTGCCGATCTCGAAGTGCAGGTCATGGACTGCCGCACGGGTGGATCCGGGGAAGACATAGGAGGCATGAATGGGACTGGCTGAGTTGTTTTGGTAGGTTTGGCGGAGGACCACGGTAGCAATCGGTCCTTCAATGGAAACCTTGGCATGGCTCTCGCGAAGAGGGAGGGTGCTCTCGCCTTCTCCAGCTTGGTCAACCCAGAAGTAGGGAGCCTCGGTCCGTTGTTCGGAAAGAGTCTGCGCAGCAAGGGAGGTAGAGAGGAGAGCAGTGGTTAACCACAGGAACAAAGTTCTCCAGCGGAGGGAGAAGATCGGAAGGAAGAAGGGAGGATTGATAGAACGCATGCCCCTAAAATATCACCTGAAGGTGGAGGGGTGATGGAGCGAAGATGGAAAAGGGATGGAAAAGCCGACGGCAGCAAATTCTCAAGATCGATTGCAGCGGAGTCCGGCCGCAGATGGCTGTTCTGGAGGGATATTATTTAACCAGGATGTGCCATCCACATGCCTGACCGATCGGAAGACCTCCGATACCGAATAGCCCGGAGGCAATCTCCACAGGCTGGTTGAAATTGGAGGCGCGGGTCGGAATCGAACCGACGATAGAGGATTTGCAGTCCTCGGCCTTGCCACTTGGCTACCGCGCCGACCCCTTGAAAGTTGCTTGAATGTCTCCTCGGGCGCAACCTTGAATATTTAATTGATCGGCGGGGTCAGCCGATTCGACTCAGGCCGAGGTTGACTTGAGGCGTGCCGATAGGTCTTTTGACGGAGTGCGCCTACTTTTCATTCCCCTTTTGGGATTGGTGTTTTTCTCGCCCGGATGCTCCAGTATCAATCACGGGGCGAGTGTACCACTCTATCAGATTCCTTTTATGATTCTGGAGGCTGACCCTGTGGTGCAACCCGTTCCCGAAACATCGGAGGAGGCAGCCGAGATCGCGGGAGTGGAGGCGCCAGAGCCATCAGGAGCAGCCGAGGCTTGAGCCGCAGTTTAGGCAGGTCGCGCAGCTACCGGTAACCTTCACCCGAAAGCTGCCGCACTCGGGGCAGGCGGTGTTGCCAGTAGATTCGGTGAGCAATCGCATTTGGACCGATGGGATGGGCCGATTTCGTTCAGCGGCATTTTCAATGGAGGTGGCATGGGGAGCCCGATCTTCCAGAGAGGACTCGCTAGTGGGAACGGGTGACATCTCCTCGCGATATCCGGGAACGAACTCCATGCCGAGAAACCTCGCCAGATAATCGACCACGCTTTTTGCAAAGGGGATCTCGGCATTGCGGGTGATCCCTTCAGGTTCGAAGCGAACATGGGAGAATTTTCGGACCAAAGTCTCGAGCGGAACGCCGTATTGGAGACTGAGGGAGAGCAAAATCCCGATGGTATCCATCAAGCCGTTAATGGTGCTCCCAGCTTTGGCCATTTGGAGAAAAACCTCTCCAGGGGAGCCGTCATCGTAACGTCCGACCGTCAGGTAGCCCTCGCTGCCACCGATGCTGAAATGATGGGTCACAGAAGCTCGTGTATCCGGAAGTTTGCGACGGTACGGTTCAGTCAGGATCTGCACCTCTCTCGGCTTTTCCTCCGGCTGCTTTCTCGTGCTCACGGGGGCACTTCTCTTCGAGCCATCGCGGTAGATGGCCACTCCCTTGATTCCCAATTTCCAGGCGCGGATGTAAATATCGCGGATCTGCTCAACCGTGGTTTCCTCCGGAACGTTGACGGTTTTGGATACACCACCGCTGAGGAAGGGTTGGACGGCAGCCACCATCTCGAGATGGGCGCTGGGGGAGAGCGATCGGGTGCCGCTGCCGCTGCGGAAGGCGGTATCGAAGACGGCGAGATGTTCGGAACGAATACCAGATCGCAGAACGGTTTGGGAAGTCTCGAGGTCTTCGAGGGTTCCGTACTTTTCAAGGTGAGCGAGGGCCGATTGGACCGCTTGAGGCGAATAGCCCATCCTTTCCAGGGCGACGGGGACCGTTTGGAGGGGGAGGGTAAGGCAACCGCCTCCCGATAGTTGTTTGTAGGCAATGAGTCCGATGGCTGGCTCAATTCCGGTGGTGTCGCAATCCATGAGGAATCCGATGGTGCCGGTAGGGGCGAGAGCCGTTACCTGAGCGTTTCGGTAACCGTGAGCCAGCCCCTGGGAACGGGCGTTTTCCCAGGCTGCCTGGGCGGCCTCCCGTAACGCTGGCGGACAAGTCGGGTCGATCTGCTCAACGGCGGGGAGGTGTTGCTCAATGACCTCGTGCATGGAGGCGTGATTGTTGGCTGCGGGAGCGGGAGTTTGGCCGTAGACAGCCGGATCATGGTACCCTTCAAAGGCTCCGAGGAGGGCGGCTAGCTCGGCCGAGGTTTGGTAGGCCGTACCGGTCATTAAGGCGGTGATGGCAGCGGCCAGGGCGCGTCCCTCGTCCGAGTCGTAGGCGAGGCCATTGGCCATCAGCAGACCGCCGAGATTGGCGTAGCCCAACCCGAGGGGGCGAAATTTGTGGGCGTTGTAGGTTACCGGTTTGGTCGGGTAGGAAGAGCGGTCGATAAGGATGTCCTGCGCGATGATGAAGATCCGGCAAGCCTGGGCAAAAGCCTTGGAGTCAAAGCCATCCGGGGAGGGGAAGGAAAGGAGGTTAATGCTGGCGAGGTTGCAGGCTGAGTGGTCGAGAAACAGATACTCGCTGCAGGGGTTGGAGCAATTCTGGCGTCCCGACTCTTTGCAGGTATGCCAGTGGTGAATGGTATCGTCAAACTGCATCCCGGGATCTCCGCAGAGATGAGTTGCTTCGGCGATTTGGCGCAAAAGTTTAGGGGCATTCTTTTCCTCGCAGGGCTGCCCATCAGTCACACGGCGAGTCCACCAGACAGGGTCAGTCTCTCCACTGGCCGCCCGCATGAAGGCATCCGAAGCGCGGACGGAGAGGTTTTCGTTCTGGAATTTTATCGAGCCGTAGGCTTCACCGTTAAAGCTGGGGTCGTAACCTTGCTCAATGAGGGCCCAGGCTTTTTGTTCCTCGGCCGGTTTGGCGGCTATAAATTCCCCGATGTCAGGATGCCAATCCTTAAGCGTATTCATTTTTGCGGCACGGCGGGTCTTTCCTCCACTTTTAACAACTCCGGCAACTGCATCGTAAACGGCAAGGAAGCTGAGGGGTCCACTCGGACGCCCACCTCCCGAGAGTTTCTCCCGCGAAGAGCGGATAGAGGAGAGGTCGGTGCCGCTGCCACTGCCAAATTTGAAGAGGAGGGCCTCGGCCTCGGCGAGTTTCATGATTGAATCGAGGTTGTCTTCCACCCCCTGAATGAAACAGGCTGAAGATTGAGGGTATCGGTAAGGATTGGGGACCGGGACAGGAGCCTTCGCTTGAGAATCCCAGCGGAAGTTACCCCTCGAGGCAGCGGATTCGATCTGGTAGGCTTGATCAAGCCCGACATTGAACCAGACCGGGGAATTGAACGCTCCGTGTTGGTTGAGGCAGAGGGCTGTCAGCTCCTCCTCAAAGACGCGAGCGGTAGACTCGTCTTCGAAATAGCCATCCTGCAGACCCCAGTGGGCAATTGTCTTACACACCCGGTCGAGGACTTGCTTGAGGGAGGATTCCCTACCACCTGATGCTGGATCCGTTCCCTTCTCGATATCTCCGTAAAAGTACTTGGATGCCAGAATGCGGGTGGCAAGGTCTGACCAAGGCTCGGGAACCTCGATTGCTTCTTGAGCAAAGATCGTCCGGCCGCGCTCGTCGGTAATTGCGGCTGATCGAAATTCCCAGGTAACCGTTTCGTAGGGGTGTTGGTGTGGAGATGAGAAAAACCGGTCGATTCTCAGGGGCACACGGTTAGGAGGGGATGCTTGCTCAGGCTTTTGGACGGTGGTTTGGGAATCGACGATCGGGGGAGCGAGGGTTGCTGATGGGTTCATGGGGCACTAGATGTAGGTTCTTGTGGGATCTTAAATACTATATCTAGTGTATTGGAGAGGATTTCTATAAGTTGCACGATTATTCCGGGGTCGGTGGTTAAGTTGTCGTAATGCTTATTCCTTCGGGTAGGGTTGGTTATGGAAAGGTTCGATTGGAGCGGTTGCCCGGCGGCTTGACGGGAGCTTTGCGCTACCAGAAGGTTGAGCTGGTAAGTTTATGACAATGAGCAAAACGGATGGAATGGTAACGGTTGTGGGGCTGGGAATCATTGGTGAAATCTGGGCCAATCACTATGCTGAAGGGGGTCTGTTAGCTGCCTCCTGGAACCGAACTCCCAAGCCCGGGCTCCCGAAACTGGTTGGTAAACTTGAGGATGGAATTTTTGAGGCCGGGGTGATCCATGTTTGTGTGGCGGATCCAAAGGCGGTGGAAGCGGTTCTCGAGCGGGTGGTACCCAAGCTTACGCCAAATCACGGGGTCATCCAATCGAGTACCATCGGTCCGGCCGACTCTCGTGTATTTGAAAAATGGATACAAGCAACTGGTGCCTGGTATTTGGAGGCTCCCTTTACGGGGAGCCGTCCTGCTGCCGAGGCAAAAAAAATCGTTTTTTATGCCGGGGGATTGGAAGCTGCCTTTGAGGGGGCAGCACCGTACCTCGAAGTGCTGGCGGGAAGGATTTTCCGGTTTGGAAGTGGTGAGCAAGCGGCTGCTTTGAAGCTGGCGATGAATCTACAGATTGCGGCCATTTCAACAGCTCTGACCGAGGGATGGCATCTGGCAAAAGCCTACGGATTGGATGACGACGCGTTTTTTGAGGCGCTGGCTCCCAACGTTGCTCACTCCGGCCTGGCAGACCTGAAAGAACCGATGCTGCGCTCGGGAGAAGTTAGCCCGATGTTCTCGGTCAAACACATGAGGAAAGACCTCGGATTGGCTTTGGCAGCCGCCCGTGATCTAAACCTCAGCCAGACCGAGAGAACTCTGGAGATTTATCAGCGGGGGATTGAGCAGGGGCTGGGAGAGCTCGACTTTATCGCCTTGGAGAAGTTGGTTGGCCGCAAGGATGGCTGAAAGAGACACCTTGTGGACCATGGAAAAGGCGAGGGGACGGCGGTCAGGAGCCGCCCTTGCCGAGGAGGGACCGGACGAGGTCGCGAAAAGAAGCGAGGGAGGAGTCGCCCTCCCGATGGGCTTTGCTGAGCGAATTAACGAGAGCGCTGCCCACTACAGCACCATCGGCAATCTCACAGGTACGAGCAACCTGAGCCGGAGTGGAAATCCCGAAGCCCACAACAATCGGCAGGTTTGTTTCGGCCCGGATAGCAGCCACCGCTTCTTCAACTCCGGTGGCGTCGTCCTGACGGACTCCCGTGACCCCCTCTCGAGAAACGTAGTAGATGAAGGCCGTAGCAACTTCGCAAATACGGGGTAGCCGCTCGGGGGGGGTGGTCGGAGCAACAATGAGGACAGTTTGCATCTCGTGCCTTTGGCAGCTCTCAAAAAAATCCGCGCCCTCTTCGGGAGGCAGGTCGAGAACGAGCATGGCATCGACCCCGGCCTTTTTGGCCTCGGCAACATAGGCATCAATTCCTCGACTGAAGACAAGGTTGTAATAGGTGTAAAAGACGATGGCTTGTTCAGTTCCGGCAGCGCGGAGTTCGGAGACGAGGCGGAAAACATCTTCGGAGCGAAACCCACCCGCGAGGGCCCGTTCGGCGGCAAGCTGGTTGGTTTGGCCATCGGCGAGGGGATCACTGAAGGGCACACCAATTTCGAGAATCGAGGCTCCTTCTTGAGCAAGGATGCGGAGGGCTCTAAAGGAGGTTTGGTAGTCGGGGTCTCCTGCGCAAAGGTAGCTGACAAAAGCGCGGGGCCGCTCGGAGCCGGGAGGTGGAGTGAAGGCGAGGCCGATTCGATTCATAAGAAGAACTCTGAGCATTCGGCAGAGCGGGGCAGCTTCCAAGTCTCATTTTTCTGGAAAAGGCATTGACAGGGGAGGGGCTCTCGAGACTAGATTGTTGTTTCAAGCGAGCGTAGCTCAGTTGGTAGAGCACTACCTTGCCAAGGTAGATGTCGAGAGTTCGAACCTCTTCGCTCGCTCCACTTTTGCTCCGGGGGCAATCATCCCCGGAGCTTTTTTTTAGCTATGGAATCCAATCCTGCCGGTATAACGGTTTCTGAACTGACAACTGCTATCCAGCAGCAGCTCCGGGTGGGCTTTCCGGACGTCGTCGTTCGCGGGGAAATCAGTAACCTGAGGAAGCAAAGTAGTGGGCACATTTATTTCTCCCTCAAGGACAACACCAGTCAGATTTCGGCGGTTTTCTTCCGGGCCAATGCGGTCCGGTCCCCGGTTGATCTCGAAAATGGGATGGAGGTTTTGGCGAGGGGGGCGATCGATGTCTACGCGCCGAGGGGAAATTACCAGTTGATTGTTCGCGAAGTGAAGCGGTCGGGGATTGGGGGGCTGCAAGAAGAGTTTTTGCGCCTCAAGGCGAAGTTGGAAGCGGAGGGCCTTTTTTCTCAAGAGCGGAAAAGGCCACTGCCAGACCTCCCTGGCCGGATCGCTTTGGTGACCTCAGCAAGCGGGGCGGCCTTACAGGATATGCTGAGCGTCTTTCGCCGTCGCGGGTGGAGGGGCACACTGATCCTTCTCCCGGCAATCGTGCAGGGAAAGGAAGCAGTTCCTTCGATCCTCGGTCGACTGGATCAAATCGAGGAATTAAAGCTAGAGGTTGATCTCGTAATTCTCGCACGAGGAGGCGGGAGTATCGAAGATCTTGCGGCATTCAATGGGGAGAAACTGGTCCGGCGGTTGGCCTCGCTTCCCCATCCTTTGATCTCTGCGATTGGACATGAAACCGATTTGGTTTTGACGGATTTTGTTGCCGACCGAAGGGCTGAAACACCGACCGCTGCTGCTGAATTGGTAACCAGCGCTTACGTCGTGCGACGCGATGGATTGGAAGATTTGTCTAGGCGGTTGAAGCGCCGAACCAATGATTTTCTGCGGGAATTGAAAGGGAACCTTGAGCGAGCCAGTTTGCGAATCGGGGCACGCACCCCCTTGCAAGTGCTGGAGTTTCGCAATCAGGCGGTGGACGAATTGGAGCGGAGACTGGACAACCTGGCCTCGCTGCGGCTGGAGCGATTGAGGGAACGGTTTGAACAACGGGTCGATCTTCTCTGGAGGCTTGAGCCGACCCGCCGGATTGAGGAGCGTCGACGCAACCTGGGACTGCTGAGGGAACGAGCAGATCGCGCGGTTGCCGTGGAGATCCGAAGTTCAAAAGAACGGGTTGTTCAACTGGGAGAGCGATTAAAGGCGACGAGTTTACCGTCTATTCTTAAGCGAGGTTTTGCTCTAGTGCGAAATGACAAAGGAGCGGTGATCAACCGGGCCGGGGCTCTGTCGAAAGGCGAGCGCCTGAGGATCGATCTGGCGAGCGGCGCTTTTTTCTCGAAGGTAGACGAGCTTTTGGAAGTGGAAACTACGCTCGAGGAACGACCCTGGCAAAGCGATCCGGGTGAATGAATTGATTGGGGAACGGCGGGGTCAGTTTTTCTCCTTCCCTGCTTGAAGAGATGCGGCAAGATGGCCGAGACCGCGTTCCTCAAGGAGTTGGAGGGGGACAAATTCCAGTGCGGCGGCATTGATGCAGTAGCGAAGTCCAGTCGGCCGGGGACCGTCTTTGAAGACATGGCCAAGGTGGGAGGTACCGGATATGGATCGGACTTCGATACGCCTCATCCCGTAACTGAGGTCTTCCACTTCCTCAATGAGGTCGGGGTCGATGGGGCGGGTGAAGCTGGGCCAGCCGGTTCCGGAGTCGAATTTGTCTTTGGAACTGAAGAGCGGGGCTCCGGAAATCAGACAGCAGTAAATGCCGGGGGCACGGTTGGCATGATAGGGATGCCGGAAGGGGGGCTCGGTACCGTCCTCCATGGTCACCCGGTACTGGAGGGGAGTTAGCTTGGCCTTGAGTTCGGCTTTTCTTTCCTGCGTTGGGTGGCTTTTGCCAGTGCTTTCTTCAGCGCTGGCATGGGAATGGAAAGCGTAGGTGGCGAAGGCTGCTGAGATGGCGAAGAGGATCAGAGAGAAAAACAGTTTCATGGGTTCGAGAGGGGGGGTTCATTCAGGGACGGGGAGACCGAGTTTTTTTAGCTTTGGGATAGCTATCCGCCTCACGTAGGGGTGGCCGGGGTTTTTTCTGACGAAATCCTGATGGTAATCTTCGGCCGGGTAGAACTCGATGAGAGGCACAATCTGGGTGGCAATCGGTTTGCGGGTTTTGGCAGTGGACTGAAATTTGGATTGTGACGCTTCAATGGCGAGCTTTTGGGCCTCGTCTTGGTAGAGGATGATGGATCGATATTGAGGGCCAAAGTCGGGCCAGACTCCAGTGGGGTCGGTGGGGTCGTGGGTTGTCCAGAAGAAGTCGAGGAGGGTCGGCAGGGAGGTGGTGGATGGATCAAAGGTAATCTCCACTACCTCTGCGTGCTTGGTGCGTCCGGCAGAAACGTCTTTGTAGGTGGGATTGGGGCGCTCCCCACCTGCATAGCCGCTGACCACGGCGACAACGCCAGGGAGGGCTTCATAGAATGCTTCGACACACCAGAAGCAACCGGCCCCCAAAACGAGGGTTTGGTATTCCTCTGAAGCAGTAGCCTGGAGGGGTGATGAGGCGCCTAGAAAAAGGATGAGGAGTAGACTAGCGCAGGGGTGGCGGAAGATTGGATTCATGAAGGGATTTTGAATATCGAGGATCGGTTAACAGCTAGTGAATCCCTCCGGACCGGGGGGTCAAAATTTCTGAAGTAAAAGCAGGGTTGGCTTGCGGCTCCGGCGGGGCGCTCGATTTCGCTATGGGGTCAGGTGTGAGAGGGGGGAGCGGCGGCGTCGTAGAGGCAGCGTACTACGAGCGCGGTCCAGCCAGTTTGGTGGCTGGCACCACAGCCGCGTCCATTGTCTCCGTGAAAGTACTCGTAGAAAAGGACGAGATCTTTCCATGCAGGATCGTCGCGGTAGCGGGGATCCTCGCCGTGACATGGGCGCGAGGCATCCGGCCGAGGGAGAAAAATCCTGGCATGCCGAGTGGAAATGTCGCGGGCGACCTGGCCAAGGTTCTTTAGCTGGCCGGAGCCGGTCGGGTACTCGATCTGGAGTTGGTCACCGTAGAAGTGGTGGTACCTTTCGAGGGCCTCAATGAGGAGGTAGTTTACGGGGAACCAAATCGGTCCACGCCAGTTGGAGTTGCCACCGAAGAGATGGGAATCGCTCTCGGCGGGGGTGTAAGTCACGCGGTACTCCTTTCCGTCAAAGGGGTAAACGTAGGGATTTTTGAGGTGAGTCCGCGAGAGGGAGCGAATGCCGTAAGGGGAGAGGAACTCCTCTTCGTCGAGGAGGTAGCGAAGGGCTCGCTTGAGTCTCTCGGAGCTGGGGATGGAGAGGAGGCGATCGTTTTGACCGACGCAGGATTCGCAGAAGGTGATGCTGCTGACGAGCTCAGGACGATTTTCCATAAACCAGTGCATGCGTTTGGTGAAATCGGGAAGTCGCTTCAATTTATCTTCCTCGAGGATCTCCACAGCCACAAGGGGGAGGAGCCCGACAAGGGATCGGGTTTGGAGGGGGATGATCTTGTCGTCGAGTCGGAGTTGATCGTAGTAGAACCCGTCATTTTCATCCCAAAGGCCGGATTCCCCATGGTGGTTGATGGCGTCGGCAATCTGGACGAAGTGCTCGAAAAACTTGGAAGCGAGGTCCTCGTAGACGGGGTTTTCCTGCGCGAGTTCGAGGGCGATGGCGAGCATGGTTAGGCAATAAAAGGCCATCCAGGCGGTTCCGTCTGCTTGTTGGAGATATCCGCCAGTGGGAAGGGGTTTCGAGCGATCAAAGACGCCGATGTTGTCGAGACCGAGGAAGCCGCCCTGGAAAAGGTTGTTCCCTTCGGCATCTTTACGGTTCACCCACCAGGTGAAGTTGAGAAGGAGCTTTTGAAAGCAACTCTCGAGAAAGGGACGGTCCCGGTTGCCAGCCGTGGCGCTGATTTTGTAAACCCGCCAAACTGCCCAGGCATGAACGGGGGGATTAACGTCCTCGAAGGCGAACTCGTAGGCGGGGATTTGACCATTTGGATGGAGGTACCATTCGCGGAGGAAGAGGACGAGTTGATCCTTGGCGAAATGAGGATCGATCTCGGCCATGGGAAGCATGTGAAAGGCCAGATCCCAGGCGGCGAACCAGGGGTATTCCCACTTATCGGGCATGGAGAGGATGTCGTGGCAGTGGAGGTGGGTCCAGGAGTGGTTCCGTCCGACCCGGCGCTGGGCGGGAGGCGGTTTTTGGCCCGGATCACCATCAAGCCAGTCTCTGATAACGTAGTGGTAGAATTGTTTGGTCCAGAGCAACCCGGCGTAGGCCTGGCGTGAGATGGTCGTCGCGGTGGCATCCATTTCGGGCCTGAAACGGGCACTGTAAAATTCGTCTGCTTCGGCGAGGCGCTGGCGGAAAACGCTCTCTGCGGGGGACGCTGACAGAATGGTCGGGAGAGAGGCAGCGGCGGTCAGTCGCAAGTTGACGGTGACGGACTGGCCGGGCTGTAAGTTGAGCTGGTAGAGGGGAGCAGCCTTGGTCCCGGTCAGTTTCGGGTTGATGGCGTCATCCTCGCCTTCGATGAGGAAGCGGTGGAAGGCATCCTTAACGAAAGGGGAGGAATTGGGGTGTTGGAAGAGGCGCTGGGTGTTGGTCTCGTTCTCGGTAAAGAGATTCCGGGTAAAACCGGGGTCGAAGCTGAACTGGTAGTCGCCGAGTTGGGGGTGGCTGGCGAGGTAGGTACCTTCCTGGAGGACCCTGATGGAGGGGCGCACTGGGTTCTTCTCCCAGCTCCAGGTGTTTCGGAACCAGAGGGTGGGGAGGAGGTGGAGGGGGGCGGACTCGGGTCCGTGATTGGTAATGCTTATTCGGATACAAAGGTCCTCCGGAGCGGCCTTGGCGTACTCGATGAGGATATCAAAATAGCGATTTTGATCGAAGATGCCGGTATCGGTGAGTTCGAACTCATCGGCATGGAGTCCCCGTTTTTGGTTCTCGTCGATAAGTCTCTGGTACGGGAAGGCCGCCTGGGGGTATTTGTAGAGGGCTTTGGCGTAGCTGTGGGTAGGGGTGGAATCGAGGTAATAGTAACATTCCTTAACGTCCTCGCCATGGTTTCCCTCGGGGCCGGTGAGGCCGAAGAGCCGCTCCTTGAGGATCGGGTCCTGACCATTCCAAAGGGCGAGGGCGAAGCAGAGGCGGCACTGGCGGTCGGAAAAGCCGAGTAATCCGTCTTCGCCCCAGCGGTAAGCCCTGCTGCGCGCGTGGTCGTGGGGAAAATAGTCCCAGCTGGTACCGCCTGGGGAGTAGTCCTCGCGAACGGTGGACCACTGCCTTTCGCTGAGGTAAGGCCCCCAGCGCTTCCAGTTGGCATCTGGTTTGCGGGCGGCCTCTTCAGCGAGGCGGAGGTCTTCGAGGGAGCTGGTGGATGGAATCATGGGAAATTCAAATGGGTGGCAAACCGGATGGATGAAGGTGCCAGGGTGTGAGGTGGGTTTGCGGGGGTTGGTTTAGCGAGGGACGGACCCCCCGGAGGGATTTAACCAGGAAAGGATCTGATCTGCGGCGGTGACGCTGGCCGCGACGGTGGGCAGCTGTACAGCGATGGCGGATGCTTTTCGGGCAAACTCGGGCTGTTGGGCGACGCGATGGAGGCGCTCCCAGATGGCGGCGGGACGTTTGAAGGAGGGAGCAGTCAGTCCACAGCCGAGGTTGGTTATTTCGGCGGCCCAGAACGGCTGGTCGGCGAAGAAGGGGCGAATGAGCTGGGGGACCCCGGCGACGAGGGCGGCGGCGGTGGTACCGGCTCCGCCGTGGTGGAGGAAGGCGGAGGCGTAGGGCAGGACCCACTCATGAGGGGTGGGTGGGAGGACAAAGATCTCGTTTCGATCAAGTTGGGGAGGGAGGGAGCCCCAGCCCTTAATGAGGAGGCAGCGTTGTCCGGATGGTTTCGCCGCGAGGAGGCGGGCGAGATCGCTTTGGATGGTGTCAGTCCTCATGCTGCCGAAGGCGATCAGGGGAAGCTTTTGACCCTGACAAAACTCCTCAAGCTGATCGGCCCAAGAAGGAGGAGGGTTGGTGGGGGGGCGCCGGAGGTAACCGCAGTAAGCTGAAGGCACACGGAGGTCGAGCCCCGGGTCGGCAAAGACCTCGGGAGGAACGGTGATAAGGGCAAAATCGGCCGGGCGGTAGATAAAGTCCCTGACGGGGAGGAGGCTCGGCGGTGCGCCACTCCGACGCAGGGCCCTGGTGGTCAGGCGGCAGAGGAAGTGATCGGCGGCTCGCCAGACAGCTTTGGCGCAGAGGCGACGGACGGGACCGAGAAAGGAGGGAGGAAGGGGGACGAGGTGGGGAGCACGTACAATGCTTGGAAGTGGATCGTGGCAAAAGTGGAGGGAAACGGTTTTGATGGAGCGGCGCCGGGCGACTTCGGTCCAGAAAGGAAAGATGGAATTGACGATGAGAAGATCGGCACCATCGAGGGCAGTGGAGAGCAGTTCCTCAACCTCGGCAGCGCCCCGGCCAATCAGTTCATACATCTTGGCGAGGAGGATGTGCTTTTGGCGGTAACCACTAATCGAGCGCATGGCTTCAGCCATCACATCCTCGTCACCCCAGGGAGGGATGGGGAGGAGGGGGACGGAGAATTCCTCAGCCAGGTTCTGGAAGGCCGGAGCAGCGAGCAAAAGGACCTCGTGTCCGCGCCGGTAAAGTTCCTTGAGGAGGACGGCGGGAGGAAGGGTGTCTCCGGTAGAACCGTGGGTAATGGCGACGATCTTCATCTGGCAACGCGGGAGGGTTTTGAGGTGAAGGATCTGGAGAGAGGAGCGGGGTGGAGTGGTAGGGCTGACGAAGCACAGGAGATGGCTGGTTGAAGCGGTACCATAGACAGGACAACGATTGAAGAGAGGCGGTGAGCGTCAAGCGGATAGCCGAATTCAATGGAAAGTGATGCGGATAAAGGGGGGACCCCCCCAAGCTTGAACTCGACGGTAACATTGAGATGGGGTTGGATGACAGAATGTTCCGATCGATTCATTCCTCCCTGCTCAGTTTTGACATCGAATGGATTCCTGACCCTGAGGCGGCACGAAGATTGGTAGGGGCACCGGAGGGCGATGATCCAAAATCGATTCAGCAGGGATGGAACGCTCTCTGGAGCCGGTACGGAGCCACTCCGGCGAATCCCCAGCCCTACCTGAAGACGATTCTTTGCCGTATCGTTTCGATCTGCGGGGTGTACCGGGAGGTCGGAGAAGACGGTGGGGTTGTGCTGAAGTTGATTACCTTGCCGCGGGATCCTACCAACCCTGAACAGGCGGCGGAGGTCTCGATTCTACGGAACTTTCTGAAGGCGGTGGGGCGCAAGAATCCGCAATTGGTCGGATTTAACTCCCAGGAGGCGGATCTGCCGATCGTTGTCCAGCGCTCCATTGTTCACGGGCTTTTCAGCGAGGGGCTGGCTGAACGGCCGGAAAAACCCTGGCTCGGGATGGATTATTTTGCGGCAACCAGTGAGGCATCAATCGATTTGGCGCTCTTATTGGGGCGTTTTCGACAGATGCCCTCGCTCCACGAGGCGGCAGTTCTCAGTGGCATCCCGGGGAAAGTGGAGGTGAGCGGAGTAAGCGTACCTGAAATGTGGATACAAGGAAGGCTTGAAGAGGTGGTGGCTTACAACGAGTTTGATGTTTTGACGACGCATTTGTTGTGGGCACGGATGGCTCATTTTATCGGTCTGCTGACCCGGGAGAGCTATGCAGCCGAAGAGTTTTTGGTTCGGCGTTTGATCGAGGAAGAGATTGCCGGGGGCAAAGACCATTTGAAAAAGTTTCTGGCAGTTTGGGATGGACTGAGAGCCCGCTCAAGGCAGCAGGGTTGACCTTGATTGGGAGACGGGAGGGGATTAGGAATTGAGGATGAAATACCAATATCTCAATGTCGGGTCGATTGTGGCGGGGATTTTGATTCTCGTATTCCCTGAGCTGGTGGCGGTGGCCATCGCGGCGGTGCTCATCGTGGTGGGAATTCACGGTTTGGTGAAGGGATGAGTTCATCGGGTGAAGGGATGAGTGGCACCCCGGCAGAGGTGCCTGAATTTGTGCGGGAGAAGCTCGGGGCGACGTCGAAAAGACAGCGATTCGAGAGGTTTTCAGACGGCTGGATTTTGGTCATCCACCGGGTCCCCGAGCTGGGAGATGCTCATGACCGGGTTTCTTTGGTTCGCTATGCTCAGGGGGACGGACCGGTTGAGAAATTTCCGGGAGATCTTTCTTTGGAGGCGGCCATGGAGGAATATGGAGAGAGGATGGCTCAATTCGAGGAGCAACTGGAGGACGAGCTGATGCTGGATGAGCTGTTTGAGTTTCGCAGGGCATTGTTTCCCCTGGCGCGGGCTCTGCGGAATGCGGCGCGGGTGATTGAAGAAGCCCATACCCATCTGGGGAAGAAGGCTCCCTTTCGAGTGGCAAACGAGTTGAGCCATGAGTTGATGCGCCGGTTGGAGCTTTTGGAGTCGGACCTGGCTGCCGACATCGGGATCGAACAGAGCGAGATTGCGAGGGCGCAGGCGGATGCGTCGAGGAAGTTGGAGCGGAGGAGTGACTTTTTGAATACGCTGGTCGGAATCTTCCTGCCGATAACAGCGATTACTTCAGCTTTTGGGATGAATTTTTCATCGGGGTTTGATGGTGAGGCGGTGATCAATTTCTGGACGGTGGTGCTGGTTGGTTTTGGGGGGAGTCTGGCGGTGGCGCTTTGGGTCCGGCTGCGTATCTAATGGATCCTTACGTTCGCCAATTGTGCTTCGAGGATCTCGATGGTGGCGTGATCCAGGAGTTGATCTGCCTGGCTCGCGATGAAGATCTGAGTGGCTACGGATTGCGGGGAAGGAAACGAGGGGAGGGGATAGACCTGAGCGCCTCTGCTCTTTCACCGACAAGTCTCGGAGACTACGAAATCCGGGCGCGCGAGCCGATGGTAGTTTGTGGTCTGGGCTTGCTGCCGATCATTCTGGAGGCCTATGGATGGGCGGGAGAATCTGAGGTTTTGCGGGGAGATGGTGAAGCTGTGCAAGCGGGTACTCCCCTCGCGGTTTTGCGGGGATCGGGAGGAGGCTTGTTGGGAGCGGAGCGAGTGCTCCTCAATTTTTTGCAGCTCCTCTCGGGAATCGCTACGCTTACGCGCCGTTATGTCCTTGAGTTAGGGGATAGTCGTACCAAGCTTCTTGATACAAGAAAAACCCCACCGGCCTACCGCTTCCTTGCGAAATGGGCCTTTGCCTGTGGCGGCGGCTACAACCATCGCTTTGGTCTTTGGGATCGGGTGATGTTAAAGGACAACCATCTGGCGGGGAGTGGCAAGGTGACCGGGGATGGGCTGAGGGATTTGATACTCGAGGTTAAGAGGCAGAACCCGGGAGTACCGGTAGAGGTGGAGATCGACAGCCCGGGCCAATTGGCGGCCGTAATTGAGGCGGGAGCTGAAGTGGTGCTCTTCGACAATTTCCGGAACGAACAGATTGAGTGGGCAGTAGCAGAGTGTGGAGGTCGCTGTTTAACCGAGGCGAGCGGAGGGATAGTCCTGGAGCGCCTGGCTTCTCTGGCTGGAATGGGGCTTGATTTTATTTCGACCGGCGCACCGATCCACCGTGCCCGATGGGTGGACATCGGGATGGATTTTGCAGGCTAAAGGAGTGGGCGGGGATGGGCAGGAAGGGAAGTGAAGCAATTGAGCCGCAGCTGCTCCGCGAGTGGCTGGCAGTCGGGGAGGGGACCTTTGTGTCCGGGGAAGCGCTGGCAGAAGCCTGCGGGGTGAGCAGAGTCACGGTTTTGAATCGGATCCGAGCGATGCGGGGCCGCGGCTACTTGATCGAGGGACGGCATCGGCTGGGGTATCGGCTGAATGGGTGGCCAGGCTGGATTGATCTGGCGGCAGTGAAGGCGATGGTGGCAGATTTTGAAGCCGACCAGATCTTTTATTTGGAAGAAACTGGAAGCACCAATGACGCGATCGGGCCATTGCTGGGAAAGGTTGCGGAAGGGTCGGTGGTGGGCCTCCTGGCAGGAATCCAAACGGCGGGACGGGGGCGCCGGGGAAGACGCTGGGAGAGCGGAGCGAGGGGCAATCTTTACCTATCGCTTGGTTTTCGGCCGTTGATTGCTCCTTCAAGAATGGGGCGCTTTACGCTTTGGATGGGTTTGGCGGCTGCGATGGAGCTGGAGCGGTGTGTCGCGGTGCGGTTGGACTTGAAATGGCCCAATGACCTCTTGTTTGAGGGGGCAAAGGTTGGGGGTATCCTAACGGAGGCGAAAGTTGATTCCGAGACTGTGTTGCAGGTGGTGCTGGGAATTGGGGTAAACATCAATGCAGATGCGGAGGATTTGATGGCAGTCAAAGATCGTAGAACGACCTCCCTGCGGCAGATCTCCGGCAAGCCCCGGGATCCAAATCGGGTAGCGGCGGGATTGTTGGACGGTCTGGGAAGGGCTTTTCGAGCTTATCTGGACGGAAACTTTGAACGAGTATTCGCGCGCGAGTGGCCGGAGAGGGACATCCTGCGCGGAAAGTGTGTGGAAGTTGATTTTATGGGGGAACGGATCGAGGGAATGGCCGAGGGAATCGGTCCGGGTGGAGAGCTTCTGGTGCGGGCGAGCGATGGAAGATTGCGGATGATCCAGGCGGGCGAGGCGACGCTCAAAACCGGTTTGGCCGGGGGTGGAGATTCCGTGAAGGATATTTAAGGGACGTGAGCGGAGCAGGAGTTGGGGACGGGACCTTCCTGGTTGGGTCGGGCGATGACCCCCTCAAACGGCTCGGGAGGAAAGAAAAGGTGACGTCGGTCGGCAGCCTTGAGCCAGGTTTCGCAAATGGAGAAGCAATCCTCGCGGGTACGGGCGCGGCGAATGGCGTTGAGAAAGGCCCCCTCTGGATCGACCCCCTCGCCGATGAAAACGAGGTACCGCTTAAGATGGGCGATCCGGTGGATTTCGGGGACTTCGGGCAGGCTTTTGGCCTGGTGCAAGAGTTCGATGTAGGTGAAGACATCCTCGAGCGTGGGAGCGAAGGGAGTGATGCCAGAGAGGTCTTCCCGGATTTGGCGAAAGATCCAGGGGTTGCGGATAGCGGCGCGCCCGATCATCAGGCCATAGGCTCCGGTTTTCTGAAGGATTTCTCGGGCACGGGAGGCGGAGGAAATGTTCCCATTAGCGTAGACAGGGCATGGCATGGCCTCGACCGCTTGACGGATCAGATCGTAGCGGACGGGTGCCCGGTAGCCGTCTGCCACAGTGCGCCCGTGGACGGTGAGGAAGTCGAGACCAAGCTTAGAGAAGGCCTCGAGCAATTGGGAAAAGTGGTCGGTGTGTTCGAACCCGGTGCGCATTTTCACCGAAAAGGAGCCTGGGATAGTATCTCGAAGCCGGGCGACCATTTCGATGGTTTCCCCGGGATGGCGGAGGAGACCGCCGCCTGCGTTGCGTTTATAGACTTTTGGGGCGGGGCAGCCGAGGTTCAGGTCGATTCCGGCCACGGGATATTGGAGGAGGCGGATGGCAGCCTCTTGGAGGAAGGCAAATTGGTTACCCAGGATTTGAGCGTAAACGGGTTGTCCAGTTTGGTTCTCGGTGATTGAGCGGAGGATGGCGGGATCGAGATGAGTGTGGCAGTGAACGCTGAAATACTCGGTGAAAAAATAGTCGGGCGGGCCTCCAAGTTGGCTGACGACCTGCATGAAGGCGAGGTCGGTAACGTTCTGCATGGGTGCGAGAGCGGTGGGCGCTGGGGAGGGCCGGAGCTGGGAGGTGGATTCCATCGGAGAGTTGCGAGAGGGAATTGAAAACACCCCATGGGAAGCTGAGCAAGATAAGTAGACGCTTTACAAAGCCAAAGCGTTCACGTTTTTTATCTGGATCATCGCTTGGAGCGAGTCCTCCCCATCCATGAACCAACGCAGTATTCAGACGGAAGCATCTGTTTCCGGTAAGTCTCTTCATACGGGAGAGGAGGTTACGCTGACGCTCAAACCGGCTCCGGCCGGGAGTGGTTACATTTTTCGGCGGACTGATTTGTATGGTAAGCCGGAAGTGAAAGCGGACGTTGCCTTAGTGACCGAGGTGGTGCGCAGTACAACCATTGCGGATGGGCACGCGAAGGTCCACACCTGCGAGCACATCTTGAGCGCCTTGGCGGGGATGGGTGTTGACAATGCCCTGATCGAGATGGATGCAAGCGAGCCCCCCATCTTTGACGGCAGCGCTAAAGAGTACGTCAAGCTGATCGAGGCCTGTGGGATTGTGGAGCAGGACGAGAAGCGGAATCCCTACCGGGTAATGGAGCCGATTTCAGTTTCAGAGGGGGACCGGTCGCTGATTGCCCTCCCTCACGACGGGCTGAGGATTACTTGTACATCGAGCGACGACCGCGGGATTCACACCCAGAACCTGACCATCGACATTGACCCTGAGACCTACGCTTCAGGTTTGGCTGAGTCCCGGACTTTCACGATTTACGAGGACATCGAGGAGTTACTGAAGCTGGGGAAAATCCAGGGGGGCAGCCTTGACAGCGCTATCGTGATCCGGGGGGATAAGATCATCGCAAAGGAGCCGCTCCGGTACAAAGACGAATTTGTGCGGCACAAGATTCTAGACGTGATTGGAGACCTTGCCTTGTTGGGCGTTCCATTGCATGCCCATATTATCGCCATTCGTCCCGGCCATGCCCTGAACGCCCAGTTGACGATGGCGATCCGGGAAAAGATGGTTTCCGCGACCCTGGCGAAGACGGTGCCTCCTCCGCTGATTAAACGCCTAGAGTTCGAATCAGAGGAGCAGGAACTCGATATACGGCGAATCCTCGACATTCTGCCGCACCGATACCCGTTCGTGATGATTGATAAGGTGATCGATTTAGAGCGCAACCGTCTCGTGGCGGTTAAGAACGTCTCAATCAATGAACATTATTTTCAGGGACATTTTCCGGGAAGACCAGTGATGCCCGGGGTTCTTCAGATTGAGGCTATGGCTCAGGCAGCAGGTATTCTGCTCCTGCGTTCGCAGAATCTTGCCAATGCGATCGCATTTTTCATGAGTTGCGATAAGGTCAAATTTCGGCAGGCGGTGGTGCCTGGAGACCAACTGATCATTAAGGTTGAGCTTCTGAAGACGAGGGGAAATCGGATCGGGCTGGCGGATGCCGAGTGCATCGTAGGAGAGAAAGTAGTTTCGTCGGCCAGCTTGAAGTTTGCTCTGATTGATGGAGGGAGTGAGCCTTGAGGTGGCTGGTTGGGACGGTGAGGGGAGGTAGGGAGGATGTCTGACGACAGTCCTAGAATACATCCAACAGCAGTTGTTGATCCGCGGGCGGAGCTTGGAGCGGGGGTTGAAGTGGGTGCCTACGCCTGGATCGGAGGCGGGGTAAAGATAGGGACTGGATGCATCGTCCAACACCATGCAACGGTGAGCGGGAAGACAAGGATGGGCTCTGACAATCTAGTCTATCCTTACGCTTTTGTTGGCGGGAGGACCCACGACATGAAGTTTAAGGGGGGAGAGCCGGGTTTGGTAATCGGGGACCGCAATACCTTCAGGGAATATGTGACGGTACACGAGGCGACGGGGGATGGAGCGGATACGGTCCTGGGAAATGACAACCTGATTCTAGCCTACAGCCACATCGCCCATGACTGCAGGGTGGGCAACCATTTGATCATGAGTAGCCATTCTGCCCTGGGTGGGCATGTGGTGGTAGAGGACCATGTGAACATCGGCTGGGGGTCGGGAGTTCATCAATTTTGCCGCCTCGGCGAGTATGCGATGCTCGGGGCGATGTCGAAGCAGGTCCACGACCTGATGCCGTTCATGATCAGTGAGGGGAATCCGGCCTCCATTCGTATGGTTAACCGGGTGGGTTTGGAGCGGGGGGGATTTGGTGCCGAGGAGATTGGAGAGATTCAGCACATTTTCCGTATTGTCTTTAGGGATGGCCACAACCGAACCCAGGCCTTGGGAAAGCTTGAAGAAGCAATTTCGCGAGCAGCACATCCGGAGCGATGGCAGCGGGCAATCAGTTTCATAGAAGGTAGCAAGCGCGGGGTTGCTTGATGGGCGGGTCGGTCTCGCGGGAGGGGGATTTTCGAGGGGAAAAAAAGAGCCCCACACGTTGGACGCGAGGGGCTCCTTTGCCGGAATGGAGAGGTCGGGATAATCAGCCGATTGGCTTGTTTTCGTAGAGGTGGATGTCTCTCTGTGGGAAGGGGATGGAGATCCCGTTGGCATCAAAGGCCTTTTTGACCTTTTCCTGAGTTTCGGTGAAGACGGGCCACCAGTTGGCCTTTTCGACCCATGGACGAACGACAAGATTGACGCTGCTCTCGGCGAGTTCGGCGAGGGCAATGGCGGGGGCCGGATCGGCAAGGATCCGCTCATCTTGCTCGAGGATCTCGGAGATGAGTTTCCGTGCGAGGTCAATGTCGTCCGTGTAGCCGATGCCGAAGGTCATGTCGACGCGGCGGATGGGATGAGCGGTCACATTGGTGATTGAGCCGGACATGATGGAGCCATTGGGGACGATGATTTTTTTACCATCGGGACTCTTCAGTTCGGTGGTGAAAATGGTGACTGCTTCGACGATGCCCGATTCTCCCCCGGCTGTAATGAAATCACCTTCATTAAAGGGGCGGAAGAGGATGATGAGGACGCCGCTGGCGAAGTTGGCCAACGAGCCCTGGAGGGCCAGGCCGACGGCCAGACCGGCGGCACCGACGATGGCGACAAAGGAGGTAACGGGCACCCCGGCTTGTCCGAGAGCAGTGATGGCGACGAGAGCCATCAAGAGGTAGAAGACGATGCTCGAGACGAAATTTGCGAGCAGGGGATCAACTGCCTTTTTGGCCATGCCAGCCTTGATGATCTTCTCAATTCGTTTGGCAATAAACTTCCCGATGAAGAAGATGAGTAGGGCAATACCGATTTTGATGCCGAATGAGAGGGCCTGCATACCGACGGCGTTCCAATCAATGGCGCTGACCTGTTCGACGAGGTCGGTGATTTCCTTGGTCGGATCGATCACCTCGGGAGTAGGAGCGGCGGCCTCGGCAGCGGTTTCAACAGCTCCTGCAGCGGTATCGACTGCATCGGCAGCGGTTTCTACCGCACTGGCAGCAGTCTCCACGCTTTCGGTGGTGGTCTCGAGAGTATTTTCAAATACGTCTTCCATGATGAATTAGTTGGTTTAGGTTCGTGTTTATGCTCGATCAGTTTTGGTCGGTCCAGAATGACCGCAGCTCTTTTGCAAGATGGGTGGCCAAGGAGGCGAGCGCAAAACAACCTGGTGGAGCCTTTGTTCCAGGAGCGTTCAGTTATGGTGGGGGTTGGCTGCGTCGTGAAGGGAATCTCCGAGGAAGTTGAGAGAAAAAAGAGTGGCTGCAAAAAAGAGTGCTGGAGCGACAAGGAGCCAAGGCTCGGAAAGAACGCGTTCTGAACCCTCCTTAATCAAAATGCCCCAGGAGGAGATGGGAGGCGGAACCCCGAGACCGAGAAAGCTGAGGACCGATTCAAGGAGAATGACACTTGGCACGGTGAGGGTCGTGTAGACGATGATGACGCCCAGACAATTTGGCAGAATGTTTACAAAGACGATGCGAAGATCTGAAGCACCGGAGATTCTCGCTGCGTCGACGAAGGGGCGATCTTTGAGGGCCAGCACCTGGCCGCGAACAATACGGGCCATGGTAAGCCATTCAACGGCACCGATGGCAGCAAAAATGAGAAGAAGGTTTCGGTCGAAGACAACAACGAGAAGGATGACAAAAATGATGAAGGGAATGGCGTAAGCGGCGTCGACGATTCGCATCATGAACCCATCGATTCGGCCACCAAGGTAGCCAGCGGTAGCTCCATAGAGAACGCCGATCAGGACGGCGACGAGGGTGGCACACAGACCGACAGCCAGGGAAATCCTGCCACCTTCGAAGATGCGTTGGAGTAGGTCGCGACCGAGGGGATCGGTCCCGAGCAGGAAAAAGAGGTTGGAGCAGGAGACCTCGAAGCTGGTCAGGCTGATGATGCCGGGGAGGCTTTGCTGGTTGCGGAGCTGTTGGAGCTGCACCGGGGTGAGTGAAAACTCTTTTGCGAGGCTGGCAGCGAAGGTGGACAGTTGCGGGTCGGGGATCAGAATGGGCGGAAGCCGGGAGCCGTTGGGACGAAGGAGGAAGATGTCTGGCTCAAGCAGGAAATGGGGACCCGGTTGAATTTTGTCTGGGGGCGTAAGGCCGAGAAGGGAACTGTTTTGAAGGTAAATTTGGAGAACCCCTGATGAGAGGAAGCGCGGCGGAAGATTAGATTGGCCGGGCGTGAGTTGGTACAGCCGGGACATCGGAGGGGTAGCTCCGAGACCGGGGACCTGGGTGCCTGGCTGATGGGGGAAAATTATGGGGCCGAGCAAGCAGGCGAAGGTTATCCCGCCAAGGAGGAGGAGCCCGAGCTGGCCACGACGATCGAGCCCGAGCCAGGACCTTTCGAGGGGGAGAGGGGATAGCTGAGGTCTCACAAGGTTCCTCCAGAACTGTATCTGATGCGTGGATTCATCCAGGCCTGGAGGAGGTCTACCGCCAAGTTAAAAAAGAGGATGAGAGCGGCGTAAAAAATGACGAGACCGAGAATAAGGGAATAATCGTAGTTGAGGGCAGCCCGGATAAAGAAGTCCCCGAGCCCGGGGATTCCAAAAATAGATTCGATGACGAAGGAACCGGTCAGGATGCCCGCGGCGGCTGGGCCGAGGAAGGCGACCACGGGAAGAAGGGCATGACGAAAGGTATGGGTGAAGATGAGCCTGAAGGTAGAGAGACCCTTGGCCCGGGCGGCGAGGAGGTAGGGTTCATTGAGGGTAGCAATCATTCCTGAGCGAGTAAGCCGGGCAATGTAGCCAGTGTAAAAGATACCAATGGCGAGGGTGGGAAGGATGCGGTAGGTCCAGCTTGGGCGGCCGAAATCTTGGCTTGAGTCCGGCCAGCCGACCGAAGGCAGCCAGTTCAGCCAGCTTCCGAAAAAGAGAGCGAGAAGGGGCGCGAGAACGAAGGTCGGAAGGCAGATCCCAAGCATCGCGGTGGCCATGGCGGAGTGGTCGAGGGGTCGGTTTTGATAGAGCGCCGCGACCGTGCCGAGGAAGATACCACAGCCAAGGGCAAAAAGGATGCCAGGAATGGCGTATTGGAGGGTATGGGGGAAGTGGTTGCGAATGAGGGTTCCAACCCCGGTGCCGGCATAGATGCGGGAGTAACCCAGATCGAAGCGGAGGAGGTTGCCGAGAAAGGTGAGGTATTGAGCCGGGAGCGGTTGATCGAACCCGTAGTACGCGGCCATTTGGGCGCGTACCTGAGGATCGAGGCCTCTCTCCTCACCGAGGGGATCGCCGGGTGCCAGACGGATCATAAAGAAAGTCAGGGTGGCAACGAGCCAGAGGACAGGGAGGGCGATAAGGAGCCGCCGGAGGGCGAAGGATGCCATAGCTAAGTGCGGGTTTGATCGACTATGGCAGGGAGGGATGGGTGAGGGAGCGCCGCTGTTGATCCCCGATTAAGTCAGTAAACCGATCAACGACCCGACTGGCGAGATCTCTCTGGACGGAGGCCCCGGTCTGATGGCGGGCTTCCTGGAAAGAGCCAGAGGTGCGAGCGTAGGTGTAGATCGCGCCCTGAACCGAAGTCGAGGCAAAGGGAAGCCACTCTTTTTGGTTGGGGTTAAAGGAGAGAACCTCGAGACGGAGGCTGAACTCTTCCTGAGTGGAGATGGGCTTGCCCGTGTCTTGGGAGAATCCGGATAGGTTTTGCTGGTTGTACCCTTCTACAGTGAGGGAGAGTCGGTAGTCGGCCTGATCCGGGTGAGCGGCGAGACGGTAGCGGAGATCACCCGCGAATGAATCGCGGACCTGACGGGCGAGGTCGGCACCGGTGCGGGAGACAAAAACTGCGGTTTGGAGAGGCTCCAAAAAAACGTAGGTGGGGGCCTCTGAGCTTCCTCCTCCGAGTTGGTAGTGAGCGCAGCCCGAAGAGATGGTGAGGAGGATGAGGAGGGCTACGGGAGGGAGTCGAGGAAGTGTCACGGCGGGAAGGGAGCTGGCCCCGGGTGCCGTCGATGAAACGGCTGTTAAGGAAGAGCCCCTCTAGGAGGCAGAAAGGAAATTGAGGGAGTCAAGCTTTTGGGACGGGGGTGCGCCACTTCTTCCTTTCCCGGAGCATGAGCTTGGCCGTGTTGTGGCCAGAGGCACCCCAGACCCCACCCCCCGGATGGGTGCTTGAGCCGGTGAGATAAAGCCCGCGGTGAGAGGGGAAGCGGTAGGCGGCGAGTTCTGGAATCGGACGGAAGAGAAACATTTGATCGAAACTCATCTCGAGGTGCATGACGTTACCGCGATGGAGGCCATGCATTCGCTCGATCTGGAGGGGGGTCTGAATGAATTGGTCGGTGACCAGGTCTCTGGTGCCCGGAGCGTAGGCATCGACTGCTTCGATAAGCTTGGCAGCTTCCCGCTCGGCAATGGCGTCCCAGTCTTCGCCATTGGAAAGCTCGTAGGGATGGTATTGACCCCAAATGAACAGGGTATGTTTGCCGGGCGGCGCTAAGGTGGGATCGATGGCTGAAAAGGTCATCGCCAGAGGCACAGGTTTTTCCGGTGGGCGGCGGCGGAGAAAGTCAGCGTAGGCCTCATCAAGGGCTTGATTGGATGGGAGCAGTAGTTGAAGACCGGTGTGGCAAGGTGAGGGTGAAGACTCGCTGGCCGGATAGTTCTGGAGTTGGGGGTAGGGAGGTAGTCCATCGGTGGCGCAGCGGACGATCATGCCGAAGCCATTTCCGATGCGGAGGTGTTGGATGCCCTCGCGGATCCGATTGGGGAGGGTGGCGTCGGCGAGGAGAGTTTCGACGGTAGTTTTGATGTGACAGGCTGCCACAACAGCTGGTGCGGCGAAGGTGCGATGGTCCTGCAGCTCGATTCCGCGAACTGTCCCGGACTGGTCGTCGGTAATGATGCGGTGGACGGGGCAGTTCTCGAAGACCGATCCGCCGCAGTCGATGATCAGGCGTTTCAGGGCTTGGGTAAGTGCGCCACTGCCTCCCTTGGCTCTCTTCATTCCGGATTGGTGGTACATGGAGTGCCAGCCAACAAAATCGCCCGAAGCCATTTCCGAGGGATGGGGTCCCGACTGGGCGGCGAGCCAGATGATGGCGTTGCGCAAATGGGGAGACTCAAACGTCTCGTTGGCGAGCTGGCCATAGGGACCCATGAGTTTGCGGACCATATTTATGCGGTCGGTGCCGCGGAGGGAGCGTCCAAAGGTGGAGCGGGCCAGATTCCAAGGGGTTGGGGGTTTGAGAAAGGCCGTGAAGACCCCTTCGTTCAGCTCACCCCAGGCATGGGTAAAATTGCGATAGGCTACGGCATCGCGTGGGGAAACGGCGGCAATGCTGGCACAGGTTTTTTCAAGATCGCGATAGAAGAAGATTCCTTCGCTGGATCCGGGGATGGGGTAGAAGCCCCACGGGTCCATTTCGATGTACTCAAGGCCGTAGCGCTCGAGGCCAAGTTCCTTAAGGACAGGGGTTTGGTGAATCATGATGTGGGCACTGCTGCCAACATCGATCTTGTAGCCGGGGATGAGATCTTCCTGAGTGCAGACAGCACCCCCAACGATTTCACGGCGTTCGAAAACAGCTACCCGTTGACCGGCTTGGGCCAGGTAGGCGGCACAGATCATTCCATTGTGGCCAGAACCGATAATGATGGCGTCGAAGTCCATGCCTTAACCTTGAGAAGGTAATTGGGAAAAAGGCAAAGGGAATGGAGCGGAGAGATTGGAGGGGTAGAGCCTGGAGCGGTTGGGCGGTGGATTTTGAAAAGGTCGGAATTTTTTTGAACGTCTCAGGGGAAGCAGGGTCTTAACTATACGAAAGCTCTCATTTTTGCTCTTCGTGTTTTGTTAGTTTGTTGAGTTGTTTGTCGCCGCCCCGGAGGTAGTTTGCCGGGGCGGCTTTTTTTTGGGGTTAGTTGGGGCTTGAGATTCAATTTCAGGTGGTTCCAGCCTTGTGGAACGGGTGTACCAGTTGATGGATGAAATGGAGTTTGTCGATTATTGGTTGACTGAGAACAAAGGGGTAGGCGTGGCCCAGCCCCATGCTGCGATTGAGGCTGTTCAGCGCGACGGTGAGGGGTAGCCAGTGCTCGATCAGCCGTTGAAAGTCTGGTTCAGCGTAGGCATCGAAATCGTGGGAGACCTCGCTCGGCTCCCCAGTCGGACGGAGCCGGAGACCGAAGTGGTAGGCGGTTTCGAGGGTGTCGATGAGGTGGAGAAAATGAGCCCAGGATTCTGCCCAATCCTCCCAAGGATGCGTTGTTGCGTAGGAGCTGATGTACGATTCGTGCCAATTGGATGGAGGACCCTGCTGATAGTGACGCTTAAGGGCCTCACTGTAATCGAGGCGTTCATCTCCGAAAACGGCTCGAAAGGCTTCCATTTTATCGGTTTGGTGGATGAGTCGGTCCCAGTAATAGTGACCAGATTCGTGCCGGAAGTGACCAAGGATGGTGCGGTAGGGCTCCCCCATTTCCTCGCGGACGCGCTCCCTTTCCGAGGAATCTGCTTCTGCAATGTTGAGGGTAATGAGACCATTGGCATGCCCGGTGAGCACCTTTTCTGCTGGTGCTTGACTATGGGCCGGATCCTCGTCTGCCAGAAAAGCGAAGCCGAGCCCGCTTGGGTCAATTGATCTTGGGGTAAGCGGCAGTTTGAGGCGAAGAAGGGAGTAGAGCAGGCGGCGTTTGGCGTTTTCCAGCGTCTGCCAGCGCTGTTGATTTCCGGCCACTCTGAGATCTGGGATGACTTCATTGAATCGGCAAGACAGGCAAAAATCTTCGGGGCTTTCAGCTGGAAGGATCCAGTTGCAGACAGAGAACACTTGATAGTTCTTGCAGAGTTTGACCAACTGGCGATCCCCCACGGTTTCCCATAGCCCATTGCCTGCAGGTTCCAGGGCGTGGAGGGTAAGGGTTTCGGGCAAAAAGCCGAGGACGGCACCGCACTGATTGCAGGCTACGTTTTCAAAATAGAGGAGATTTTGACATTTTTGGCAGCGAAAGAGGCGCATGGGATTGGTGGGGGGGTAGAACTTGAGAGTGGGAAGCAAAGGTTGGCTTGAGCCGATCACTCGTCAAGAGATCGAAGGGAACGAGGAGATTTAACCTCCGGCTGCCACCGGGCGAAAACCAATTCCGAACAGATATTCGGAGACCAGATCCCTCTGGTCCCCCTGGATTTCGAGGATATTGCCGCGGTCGGTGCCGCCGGAGCCGCAGCGGGTTTTCAAATCTTTGAGGATCTTTTTCTTCGCATCGGCGCCCAGGTGAGCAACGCCCTCAATGGTGGTGACGGTCTTACCTCCGCGGCCTGACTTTTCGCGCCGGATTTCAAGCCGTGGACGGGACTTCTCAGGTCTGGAGGGGGCGGCGGATTGCGATGGCTTAGGGGATGAATGGAGGGTTGGTGGAGAAGAGGGCAGGGATAACGAGGCGAGTTGGTCGAACGGATTTTCGGCTAAAGAGGATGAAGGATTAGAGGTGGGGATCCGAGATGAGGAAGGGCGGGCCATTTTGAGTTGGGGGCGATTGAAAGGATTACTCTAGAGGCTTACCACGAGCCGCCGAGAGAATGCGGTACCAATCTTCCCGACTGAGGGAGACGGCCGTAGCGGCAGCGAGTTCGCCAATCCGCGCAGGAATGGTTGATCCGATGACCGGGATGATATTAGAAGGATGACGGAGAAGCCAGGCGACGGCGGTTTGGGACCGAGTTATTCCTTGGGAAGCGGCGACCTCGTCGAGGACTGCATGCAGTGTGGAGAGCGGCGATTGATCCGGGGAATGCGCTTGATCCCCGAGGGCTCCACCGGCCAAAGGTCCCCAAGCCATTGGAGTCATTTCCTGTTTGAGGCACTGATCGAGAACCCCGTTCTCAAGACTCTCGAGATGGCAGAGGCTGATCTCGACTTGGTGGGAGAGCAGAGGGAAGTCAAAGTTTGAGCGGAAGGCTGCGACGAGGCGGGGCCGAAAATTGCTGACGCCAAAGGCGTGGACAATGCCCTCTTTTTTTAACTTGGAGAAGACCTTAAAAATTTCCTCAGGATCGGCGAGGTAATCGGGGCGGTGGAGCTGGAGGAGGTCAATCGAGCTGACGCCGAGGCGTGCCAGGCTGCCCTCAACAGACCGGTAGATGTGTTCAGCGGAAAAATCATAGCGGTGGGGTGACTGAGGATGAGGATCGCCCTCGAAGCGAATACCGCACTTGGTAGCGATGACTATTTTTTTGCGCCATTTTGGATGTCTGCGAAGGGCCTCTCCAAAAATGGATTCACAGGCCCCGCGCGCGTAAATGTCGGCGTGATCGAAGAAGCGGATGCCCGCATCGTAAGCAGCCTCGATGGCTTGAATGCCGAGTTCCTTTTTTTCTTCGGTGATTTCGGAGGGATTCCAGGTACCGGCGATCCTCATGCACCCATAGGCGATCCGGCTGACTGAGAGGTTAGAGGTACCAAGGTGGATCGACTGCATAACCCCTGAATACTGACGGGAACCTCGAGTGAGAACAAGCTTGAAGCTGGGAGGGTTAGCCGCCTGAGATTGAGGTACGAGGATTCTGGAGCTGCATCGCGGTAATACAGCGGGTGGGGGATGGAGCCGGAAATCGGATTCGAACCGACGACCTACGCATTACGAATGCGTTGCTCTACCAGCTGAGCTATTCCGGCGGAACTTCACATAATGTTATGGGAACCTGCCGGTTCAACTTAAAAAGAAGAGAGATGAATCAGGACTCTGACTTTCCACCACTTCGATGGACAGCTCGTCTCCGAAATCACCGAGGTTCCCACCCGCGAGGGCCGGATGTATTTGTCCCTGGTGATCGATCTGTTCCTAGAAGTTGACGGAATGGTGTCAAACGTCGCGGAAGTGGGAGAGAAATGGTCCACGAACCTCACAAAAGGCACGAAAGGGTGAAGCGAGGAGCTTGGAGAGGGCGAAGCGGGACTAATTTTTTTTGAGCAATGGGTGTTTGTCTTGATGGACCGGTTTTGTCGGTACGTTGGTTTGGTTTGCAAAAACGGCGCGACGGATGGTGTTGGTTTGTGCATTCGCCGGAACTTGGAAATTCGGGAAGGTGGAATAGGTAGGGTGTTAAGTTTGTGGGTTAATGGCCAAAGACTGCGGCCTTAGTTCTCCTCTGAGCAAATAACCGACATTCGGGTCTTTAAATCGAAATCGGGTCTCGAAGCGGAGGAGGGGTGCTCTTCGGTATATTTCCGAGCCACCGACCGACACTTCCTCTTACCCCTATCGTTTATTCTTCGGCAGCTCGAGTGCTCAATGAGGTTGCCGCGTTCTGGTTGGTGGGGCGCAGATCCGCGCTGAGAATTTTGTCGCCACAGAATAAATACCGAGGAAGGAAGCAGTTGCAGTCATCATCGCCGTGGAAAAAGCGGCC
>DAISIK010000001.1:0-136370 GCA_036822055.1 Puniceicoccaceae bacterium | reverse complement strand
GGGTCAGAGGAAAGGTGGGGGACGGAAAGCTAGAGGAGCTGGGCGGGGATTTCCCGGACGCGGTTCTCGGCGAGAACGAAGTAGCGGGTGTTTTCGGATTTGTGGATGCGGCAGCAGCCGGTGAGGCTGCCGAAGGCGGGGAGGATGAGTTGTTGGTCCTCCAGAATGAAGGCGGGTCGCAGGGGAAGGAAGCGAGTGCCGGAGCGGAGACGAATGCCTGGGTGGAGGTGCCCGACGAGGGTGGGATGGTCGCCGGGAGGATTGCGGGGATGGTGCCGGAGGTGGAGCCCGCAGGCGGCGGTGGCTTCCAATTCCCTGCGAAGATTCCATTCAGAAGGCCAGTGCCGGACTTTTTGGTCGTGATTGCCGGTCAAGAGGGTGAGGCGTATCTCGGGATGCTTTTGACGCCAAAGGGTTAATTGCTGAGCAAGGCTTTTGCTTTGGCCGTGATTGCTGTGGAAGAGATCGCCAAGAACCCAGCACTGTTTGGGGCGCAGTTGGTTGAAGAGACGATTAAGGCGTTCAAGGTCCTCGGAAACCGATCCCTCTGGAATGGGCAGCCCGTGAGAGCGGAAGGCCTGCGCTTTTCCGAGGTGAAGATCGGAGAGGAAAAGCTCTTCGGTGGAAGGTGCCCAGGCCGCTTTTTCCGGCAGGAGGAGTAATTGGCTGGATCCGAGGCGGATCTCAACGGCGGTCTGAAGGGGTGCCAAGGTCTCGGAGCATGGCATCGATCTGCTGGTTAAAGGATTCACTTGAGACACTCTCAGCAATTTTTGCGGCCCAGAGGGGAAAAGCAAGAGGAGTGAGGCGGGCGGGCTGCTGGATTTGAAGTTTGTCCCGCTCGCAGGAGGTGAGGGTGCGCGATAGCCGGGTAAGGTCGAGCTGGCGCGAGAGAATCTCGTTTTTGGCTTGGTCGAGCAGCTGGTTGGCTGGGTCGTAGCGGACAAAGACGTCAAAGAGGAGGCTGCTGGAGGCGTGGAACTGGCGGGCCGACTTTTCTTTGCCGGGGGCACCCTGGAGGACAAGCCCCGCGATTCGGGAGATCTCTCGAAACTGGCGACGGGCGAGTTCGGTGCTGTTGATACAGGCGAGGAGATGGGGGAGGAGGTCCTCGGTGGCGAGCCAGCGGCGGATGTTGGACGGAGTGATTTGGAGCGGTTGGCTGGCTTCGAGGGCGAAGCCGTAATCATTGCAAGTGGCGCGGAGGGTGACGGCTTCCTCATTGCTGATTCTCCAGGCCACCAAAGTGGCAAGACCTTCGTGGACGAGCCGTCCTCCGAAAGGGTAGATGAAGAGGTGTTGCTTACGGCGAATGGATACAACCTCGACGAGAAGGGTGCCGGGAAGGGGGAGAGCGGAGAAGGTGGACTGGATCTCGAGAAGGGAACGCGCATGGGTCAACTCCGGGGAATCGAGCCGACCGTTGGAAAAGTTGGCCAGCTGTAGCCGGAGAGCTTCAGCCAACTCGGAGGAGAGGGGGCTGCGGCCACCCTGCCAGGATGGAATCGGCCCCGACTTTTTCCGGCCCTGGCGGACGGTGGCGACAAATCCGTGAAGGCGGACCAGCTCGAGATGGCGGCCGCCAAATTGAAAGGTCTCACCGGGTTTGAGGCGCGAGAGGAAGGTTTCTTCAACCGAACCGAGGGTGCCACCGCGCTGGAGCTTGATGGTGACTGAGCCATCGCTGGTTATCGTTCCGATGGACATCCGATGGATGCGGATGAGGCGTTGATCTTCGACACCGTAGCGGCCCTCGTGGCGCTTGAGCTTATGAAAATCCGGATAGGCGGAGAGGGCATTCCCGCCAGCGGTGAGGAAGTCGAGGGCCCAAGCCCATTCGGTGGAGTTGAGGTTCCGGTAGGATAAGGTTGAACGAATCTCAGCCAGGAGTTCCTCCTCCTCGAAGCCTCCCCCTACCCCGACGGTGATGAGGTGTTGGAGGAGAACGTCGAGGGGGCGCTCGATTGGATGGCGCGGTTCGATTTGGCCAGCGGTAATGGCGGCCCGGGCGGCGGCAAATTCGATCAACTCGACGGCGTGAGTGGGGACCCCGACGATGCGGCTGATCCCTCCGGGTTGATGACCACTGCGGCCAGCCCGCTGGAGAAGACGGGCGACCCCCTTGGGACTGCCGACTTGAATGACCTGATCGACGGGCGAGAAATCGACCCCCAGATCGAGACTGGAGGTGCAGACAACAGCGCGGAGGGAGCCCGTGTTGAGCTGGGCCTCGACCTCGTTGCGGGAGTCCCGGTCGATCGACCCGTGGTGAATGCCAACCTTGCCTTGAACTCCGGGGTCGGCCTGGGTGACGGCGCGAAACCAATGTTCGGCCTGGGCGCGGGTATTGGTGAAGAGCAGGGTGGAGCGAGCGTTGTTGATAGCGGCGCAGACCTGGGGGACCATTCTCGTGCCAAGGTGGCCCGACCAGGGGAAACACTCCATATCGGGAGGAAGGAGGGTTTCGATGACGGTCTGCTTGAGGAGGGAAGCAGAGATCAGGCGTGGCTTTGAAGGAATGCCGCAGAGGGCGGTGGCCGCCTCCTCAAGGTTTGAGAGGGTGGCGGAGCAGCCCCAGGTCACAAGGTGAGGGGCGGCTCGGCGGAGACGGGCGAGGGCGAGTTCGGTCTGGACGCCCCGCTTGGTGGAAAGCAGCTCGTGCCATTCATCAACAAAGACGAAGCGAAGATTTTGAAAGCGTTGACGCCAATCTGGATAACTGAGGAGAAGGGAGAGACTCTCGGGAGTGGTGATGAGGCAAGTGGGAAGGAGGCTGGCCTGGCGGCGGCGGGTGGCGGCGGAGGAGTCTCCGGTGCGCTTCTCAACGGTGATCGGCAGCTCGAGCTCCTGAACCGGCAGAAGGAGGGCGCTCAAGGTATCCTCGGCGAGGGCCCGCAGGGGAGTGATCCACAGGGCGGTGAGGGGGAAGGCGCGATCCCTCGGGGCGAGGATCTGTTCTCGCTGGATAAACTCGAGGACGGGAAACCAGAGGGCGTAAGTTTTGCCAAGACCGGTGGGGGCATGAACCAGACCGGAGGCACCCGCTCCAATGGCTTGCCAAGCCTCGATTTGAAAAGGAAAAGGTGACCAGCCGCGTTTCTGAAACCAGGCAGAAGAGAGACGATCCAGCATGATTTGAGCTAGGGACGGAAGCGGGCTATTGCAACCGGGGGACGCGATCTGGAAGCTTGCAAGTGGCGGTCGGCTGCAGGCTTAAAGGTGGAAAAAAATTTGCCTCGGCGGTCTAATACCGATTGTTTGGTCGTTTGGGTAATTGCATGGAAACACCTTTCAATCAAACACCTCTCGGAGCCGAGCAGTTGGCTGCGCTCGCTGATGCGGCAAATGCTTTGAGCCGCGACCAGCTGCTTTGGGCGAGCGGCTATTATTATGGATTAGCGCAATCCGGAGTTTCGGCAGCTCCGGTGGGAGTAGGGATGGCCGCCGCAAAAGCGGTGGAGCGAAACCTGACGATCCTCTTTGGCACGGAGTCTGGCAACTCTGAGGCGCTGGCGGCGGAAGCGGGCAAACGGGCCAAAGCGAGGGGCTGGAAGGCCAAGGTGACAGACATGGCAGACTTTGAGCCGACCAAGCTGAAGGCAGTGGAGAACGTCCTTTTAATCGCGTCGACCTGGGGCGAGGGAGATCCTCCGGAGCGAGCGCTGGGTTTCTGGGACAAGCTGGCTGCCGACGGGATGCCCAAGCTCGAGGGCTTGCGGTATAGCGTGCTCTCGCTGGGCGACACGAGCTACGAGCACTTCTGCAAATTTGGTAAGGACCTCGACTACCGGTTGGAAGCTCTGGGGGCCGAGCGAATTGCTCCCCGGATCGACAGTGACGTGGATTACGAGGCGCCGTTCAAGGAGTGGCTGGAGTCTGCCCTGTCGGGACTGGAGGCCGGGGACGCACCGGCGGCCGTCCTGGATCATCCAGCAGTTTTGCCGGTGGTTGCGGCAGAGCCTTACTCGAAGAAGAATCCATTCCCGGCTGAGGTCCTTGAAAAGATCAATTTGAATGGCACCGGTTCGGCAAAGGAGACGATCCACCTAGAACTTTCGTTGGCTGGCTCGGGCCTCGATTATGAGCCCGGGGATGCTCTGGGGGTCTTTCCGGTGAACAATCCGGCCCTCGTAGAGGAGATCCTTTCGGTCCTGAAGCTGGATGGCAATGCCCGGGTCGAGTTAGAAGCCGGGGAGGAAACCCTGCGAGAAGCTTTGGGTAGCCATTTCGATATTTGCACGCTCTCTAAACCGACCCTTGAAAAGTATGCTTCGGTAGCGGAAAACACAGATCTGGACGCCCTGATGGCAGATCAGGCGAAGGTGAAAGCTTACGCTGAAGGTCGCCTCCTGGTAGACCTCTTCACCGACTTTCCGGCTCACAACCTTACTCCGGCACGCCTCGTCTCGCTCTTGAGAAAACTGCCGGCCAGGCTTTACTCGATCGCCTCGAGCCTGAGGGCACACCCGGACGAGGTCCACCTGACGGTCGGTGCAGTACGCTACACCACCCACGGGAAAGAGCGGGAAGGAGTCTGCTCGACCTACATGGCGGATCGCCTGGAGGTGGGAGGCTCGGCGCGGATCTATGTCCACAAAAACAAAAACTTCCGCCTGCCGGATGATCTGGCGGCCCCGGTGATCATGGTGGGGCCGGGAACTGGAATAGCCCCTTTTCGGGCTTTTGTGGAAGAACGGGCCGCTCGCGGGGCTACCGGACCAAGTTGGCTTTTCTTCGGAGACCAGCACTACACGACCGACTTTCTCTATCAGTTGGAGTGGCAAGACCACCTCAAGGACGGCAATCTAAGCCGTCTGGACGTAGCCTTTTCCCGGGATCAGCCGGAGAAGATCTATGTGCAGGATCGCATGCTGGAGAATTCGGCCGAACTCTACGCCTGGCTTGAAAAAGGGGCCTACTTCTACGTCTGTGGAGATGCCAGCCGGATGGCCAAAGACGTCGCCGCTGCACTGGAAAAAATTGTGGAGAAGGAAGGCAAGATGGAGGCGGCGGCCGCCAGGGAATACCTGAAGCGGCTAAAGAAAGAAAAGCGCATCCAACAGGATGTGTATTAGAAAATTGGATACATTTGAAGATGAAGGGAAACCAGCAACTACACGCCAACGAGTCGATCAAAACGAGAAGCAACTTTCTCCGGGGTACGATTCTGGAAGGTCTGAGCGATCTATCGACTGGGTCGATCTCCGAGGACGACACCCAGCTGACCAAGTTTCACGGCATCTACCAACAAGATGACCGTGACGTGCGGGCCGAGCGACGGAAGAAAAAGCTGGAGAAGGCCTATAGTTTCATGATTCGGGTGCGGGTTCCGGGCGGGGTCTGCACTCCGGAGCAATGGCTGGCCATGGACCGGATTTCCAGCGTTTATGCCAACGGCACCATTAAATTGACGACCCGGCAGGCCTTTCAATTCCACGGGGTGATCAAGACAGTCCTCAAGCGATCGATGCAGGATATCAATGAGGCCCTGCTCGATACCCTGGCGGCTTGTGGTGACGTCAACCGGAACGTGATGTGCAACCCCAACCCGTATCAATCGAAGCATCACGCGGAGGTTCTGGAATTTGCCCGGCGGTTGAGTGATGAGCTTTCTCCGCGGACCTCGGCCTACCACGAGATCTGGCTTGATGAGAAAAAAGTCTACGATGGCGAGACAGAGGTAGAGCCTATCTACGGACCCACCTATTTGCCGCGTAAGTTCAAGACGGTCGTAGCGGTGCCACCGAGCAACGATGTGGATATCTACGCCCACGATTTGGGCTACATTGCGATCATCGAGAACGACCAAATTGTAGGCTACAACGTGACGGTCGGCGGTGGCTTGGGAATGACCCACGGGGTGGAAACGACCTTTCCCAGGGCAGCCAACCTGCTTGGATTCTGCACCCCCGATCAGGCGATGGCAGTAGCGGTGGCAGTGATGACCACTCAGCGGGATTTTGGGAACCGCGAGGATCGGAAGCAGGCCCGGATGAAGTACACGATTGAGCGAATGGGCTTGGCCGGCTTTAAGGAGGAAGTTGAGCGCCGGTTGGGATACGCCATGGAAGCGTCCCGTCCATTTGAGTTTACGGAGACGGGTGACCGTTATGGCTGGATCAAGGGAACGGATGAAAAATGGCACCTCACCCTCTTTATCCAAAACGGAAGGGTAAAGGATGAGGCTGGTTTCCGCCTGAAGACAGCACTTCGGGAGATAGCCTCCAAGCACGAGGGGGACTTTCGACTGACGGCCAACCAGAACCTGATCATTGGATCGGTGGCTGAGGGCAACAAAGAGGAGATCGACCGGATCCTTTCCGGCTACGGGGTGAAGGCACCCCACGAGTATTCAAAGTTGCGCCTGAACTCTATGGCTTGCGTGGCCCTTCCAACCTGTGGTCTGGCGCTTGCAGAAAGCGAGCGTTACTTACCGGACCTCGTAACGGAAATTGAGAAGGTGATGGAGCGCTGTGGGCTGGCGGATGATGAAGTCGTCATCCGGATGACGGGTTGCCCGAATGGATGTGCCCGACCTTATCTGGCAGAGATTGGTTTGGTTGGCCGCGGCCCGAACACCTACAACCTCTACCTGGGGGCGGCCTTTGACGGGAGTCGTTTGAACAAGCTCTACCGGCGTGACGTGCGCGGCGAGGCGGTGCCAGGAATTCTTGAGCCTCTCTTCCGTTCGTATGCGAAGGAGCGAGAGGATGGTGAACGGTTCGGGAATTTCCTCGTGCGCACTCGAGTAGTGGCGGCGACACAGAGCGGTGCGGATTTTCATGATCATTTGCCCGCTGAGGTCGACGGATAGAGGTGTGCTAATCCAAGCCGGGTCGATCAATGGTGAGAAAGCTCTTTTGTCTTTTCCTGATTTGCGGCGGGTTGTGGGGAAGCGCCGGAGGCTGGCCGCACGAGGGATCTGACCTAACCCCGGACTCCGACATCCACTTTGGCAAGCTGGATAACGGCCTGCGCTACCTGATCCAGGAAAACAGGGAACTACCGGGGCGAGCTTCGATGCGGATCGTCTTTCAGGTGGGCTCCCTGCTGGAAGAGGACGGGCAGGAGGGAATGGCGCACTTCCTCGAGCACATGGCCTTCAACGGAACCGAACGTTTTCCCGAGGGCGAGATGATCGAATACCTGCAACGCTTGGGAATGGCCTTTGGGCCGGATACCAATGCGAATACCGGATTTGATCGAACGCTCTACAAGCTGGACTTCCCAACCAATGATACGGAGATCCTGAAGACGGGCTTGATGCTGCTGCGGGACTATGCGGACAAGCTTTTACTGGAGCCTGCTGAGGTCGAGCAAGAGCGGGGCATCATCCTCGCAGAAAAGCAGGCGCGGGACAGTGTGGGGTATCGAATCCGGGAGGCCGAAATGGCATTCATACTGGAAGGTTTGAAGTATCCCGAGAGGCTCCCGATTGGAACTGAGGAAGCCATTCGGGCGATGACGGCGGAGGAATTTCGAGGTTTCTACGAACGTTGGTACCGTCCGGATCGAACCATTCTGGTTGTGGTGGGAGACTTTGAAGGGGAGACCCTGAAAGGCTTGGTTGAGGAGGCTTTTGAAGATTGGGAGGCCCTACCGGTGGTTCAGGTTATGCCCGATTTTGGCCAAGTCGTCGAGGTGAGCGAACCTCGGGCGGCCCACCACACGGAGGCCGAGGCAGCTTTCTCGGATGTGGTGATCTACGGGGTGAGAGCTTTTGAAAAGGGACCCGACACGATCGCTTCCCGGAGCCGGAACCTGCTCGAGCAAATAGGCCACGCAGTGGTGGGGCGACGGTTTGAGGAGAAGGCTCGGGAACCGGACAGCGTCTTCAATTTAGGCTATTCCTGGTCAACGGACTACTACGAGGGCGCTCGGATTGTGGCGCTTGGAGTTCAGGCCGACCCGCAGGTTTGGGAGCCTTCGCTGGTGGTCGCTGAGCAGGAGTTGAGGCGTGTGCTGGAGCACGGCTTTACGGAAGCCGAAGTTGCGGAAGCAGTGGCCACCGTCCTCTCGAGGTATGAACAAAAGACCCGGGAAGCAGGCACGCGGAGGTCGCGCCAGTTGGCCGATCTTTACGCAAATCAATCGAACGGGGGTTTTGTGCTGCTCTCCCCGGAGCAGGAGCAGCGGCTGGCTGAGGAGGTTCTCGGAGGGGTCACGGCGGAGAAGGTGAGTGAAGTTTACCGTTCTCTTTGGATGGGTCTTCAGCCGAAAATTTGGGTAGGAAGTGCTTTTGAATTCCCGGAAGGCAGAGCCGAGGAGCTGATTTTGGCCACCTACACGGGGGCCGCCGCAGTCCCGGTGGAGGCACTCGAGCGCGAATTAGTGGGAGAGTTTCCGTATGGAATGGCTGAAGAGGCCGGGCAAATCATCGAAGAGGAGGAGGTGGAAGATCTCGGGGTGAGCCGAATCCGCTTCGCAAATGGGCTGGTGGTCCATTTGCGGCCAAGCGATTTTGAGAAGAACCGCGTCCAGATTGAGGCCCGTTTTGGCAAGGGGCTGGACACGCTTCCAGTGGACCGTCCGGGGCTTCAGCGACTGGCCTCGGCGGTCTGGATTGACGGAGGATTGGGCAAGGTCGGCAAGGTGGAACTGGATCGGATGCTAGCCGGGCGGCAAGTGTCGATTAACTTTTCGGTAGAGGACAACGCCTTTCTCCTCCGCGGAAGCTCCAATCGGGAGGATCTGCCGCTGCAGCTGCGACTTTTGGGGGCCTACCTGACGGATCCCGGGTACCGGGATGAAAGCCTGGCGATTTTTCGACGAGGGATTCCTGGATTGTATCAGGCGCTTGGATCCACCTGGCAGGGAGCGGTTGATCGCAAAGTCAAGCCATGGCTCCGGGGAGGAGACCATCGGTTTGTGGTACCGGAGCAGGCCGAGATGGCACTCTACTCTTTGGAAGATTTACGGGAGTGGATCGGGCGTCCGATTGACCTGGACGGGTTGGAGGTGAATTTGGTTGGTGATTTTGATCGGACAGAGGTGCTGGAGCATCTCACTCGAACGCTGGGCGCGGTGGAGCGGGAAAGTGACGCGGTTCCCTCGGTCTATTGGGAGGTGATGCCGAAGCCCGCAGCAGGGGGCGAGCGACGGTTGGTGACTTTTCCGAGCGCTGTCCGGCAGGGAGTGCTCTTGATGACATGGCCAAGTGGAGGATTGGAGCCGGTGGAGAATTCCCGCACCCTCGGGTTGTTGGCCAACGTATTGGACGATCGGATACGAGTGAAAGTGAGGGAGACGCTGGGTGACACTTATTCCTACTCAGTCTACAACAATGCGGCGCGCAACCATGACCAAGGCCAATTTACCGTTTTGATTCAGACTGACCCGGCCCGAATGGAGGTGATTGAAGCGGTGGTCCTGCGGATTGTAGACGAGCTGGTGAGGGAAGGGATTTCCGACGATGAGATGACGCGGGCGAGGTTGCCGATATTGAAGCAGGTCGAGGCAATGCAGCGAAACAATGGCTACTGGCTGCGGGTACTGGGAGAAGCTTCGCGCCGACCGGAACAGCTGGATTGGGCGAGAAGTTTGGAAAACCATTTTGAAACGATTGACCGACGGGCGGTTGAAGAAGCGGGCCGCCGATTGTTCGAGGGACATCAGCCAGCGATTGCCTGGGTTTTTAATGAGGCCCCTGATGAAAGGTGAGGCAGCGGCGGATCTTTTGGTGATCGGTGGGGGAGCGGCTGGTTTTTTTGGGGCGATTGCGGCGGCTGAAGAAGCTCGGGAGGGGGGACGGATCCTGATCCTTGAGAAGACGGGACGGTGCCTCTCGAAGGTGGCGATCTCAGGCGGAGGTCGGTGTAACGTAACCCACGGACTGGAGGATCCGGAGGAGCTGATCCGGGGCTACCCGAGGGGTCACCGGGAACTATTGGGCCCCCTCTATCGGTGGGGAAGCCGGGAAACCATTGAATGGTTTGAGGGCCGGGGATGCCGTCTCAAGCGAGAGGCTGACGGCAGGATTTTTCCGGTGAGCGATGATTCAGGATCGGTCATCTCCGTTCTGGAACGGGAGGCGAGAAAGCACGGCATCGAAGTGAGGACCAGGGTGGATGTGGTGGAGTTAGTGCATGGCGAGGGAGGCCTTTTTACGGCAAGAAGTCGGGACGGTGGACAGTGGGAGGCGAAGCGGGTTTTACTGGCGATTGGTGGCCTTAAGGGAAGTCCGCTGGCGGCGGAGCTCAAGCGGCTTGGGCACCGCCTGGCACCGCTGACACCCTCTCTCTTTACCTTCAAGATTCGGGACCGGAGATTGGAAGATCTAGCTGGCATCAGCGTGGATCAGGCGGTGGTGGAGCTGGAGGGATTGGCGCCCCCCGAGGGGAGGGGAATGGAGGGAGCGCGGACCCAGAGGGGACCAGTTCTCGTTACCCATTGGGGCCTCAGTGGACCAGCTGTCCTCAAGCTCTCGGCCTGGGCAGCGAGGGACCTGGCACCGACTGGTTATCAATTTCCACTGAAGGTTAATTGGGTGGGTGATTTGACGGCCGGGGAGGTGGAGAAGGGCTTGGAAGGGCTGCGAAGAGAAGCTGGTAGAAGCTATGTTCGCAATCATTGTCCGTTTCCTTTGCCGAAGCGTCTGTGGCAGCGGCTGGTCGAGAGCGAGGGGATGGGGCAAGACCTGACTTGGGGGCAAGTTTCCCGTCAGCAATATCAAACTTTGTCACAGCAACTTGTTGAAAGCCGATTTGACGTATTGGGGAAAAGTACGAACAAGGACGAGTTCGTAACGGCGGGAGGGGTCGAGCTTAGGGAGGTAGATTTTCGGACGATGGAGAGTCGCTGTTGTCCGGGGCTGCACCTTGCAGGCGAGACACTTGATATCGACGGCGTGACCGGAGGGTTCAATTTGCAGAGCGCGTGGACGACCGGACGAATAGCAGGAGAGTCGATTGGAAAAAAGGTTTCAGCGGCGTTTTGAGTTTCGGAATTCAACCTGGAGATGGTCTGGCAATTCGTGGAGATGGCCACGAGAGGTGACAAAATTGTTTCAGAATGAAGGTCAACTGATGGCTTTAATTTCGGGTGGGTACGACTTAAGGGTATTGGAGTGAGTCGCTCCTTTTCCTATTTTGTTCTCGCAGGAACTCTTGCGATCTTCACGGCGTTTTTCTTCCTTCCGATTTACGAGATCGTTTACGGCGGATTTGTCGGTGCGGATGGGGAGTGGACATTCGCCTATGTGGCTGGGGTTTTTGCCAACTCGGTTTATGTCGAGGGCCTTTTGAATGCCTTCGGGATGGGGGTTTTTTCCACGCTCATCGCGATGCTTCTGGCTGTGCCGCTAGCGGTGGTGTCCGACCGTTATTCCTTTGTTGGCAAAAAGACTCTCTCACTTTTGGTTTTGCTGCCGATCATGCTGCCGCCATTTGTGGGAGCAGTGGGAGTGAAGCAGATCCTCGGGCAGTACGGGGTTTTGAATACTGCTCTGGTCCACCTGGGGATTCTGGAGCCTGGAATGGCAATCGACTGGCTGGGGCAGAATCGCTTTTGGGGAGTGGTGCTTTTGAATGGACTGAGTTTGTACCCGATCCTCTACCTCAATGCGGTCGCCTCGCTGGCCAACATTGATCCGGCGATGGAAGAGGCGGCGGAGAATCTGGGTGCGCCAGCCTGGAAGCGTTTTTTCACGATTACCCTGCCGCTGATGCGACCTGGCCTGTTTGCAGGGGGCACGATCGTTTTCATCTGGGCATTTACCGAGCTGGGAGTTCCGCTGATCTTTGATTACAACCGGGTGACTCCGGTGCAAATCTTCAACGGAATCAAGGAAATCGAGGGCAATCCCTTTCCCTATGCCCTGGTGACGGTGATGCTAGTGGCGTCGACCTTTTTCTATTTGGTGGGGAAGGGGCTCTTTGGTCGAAATACCTTCTCCATGATGGCAAAGGCCAGCCATGCTTCGACGGAGCGCCGACCGGGGTTGATTGGGCAGATGCTCTGTTTGGGGCTTTTTGGGGGAGTGATTCTCCTGGCTCTGCTACCCCACCTGGCGGTGATTTTGATCTCTTTCTCCCAGGACTGGTACGCCTCGATCCTCCCTACCGGATGGACGCTGGAGAACTACTCGATCGCCCTCGGGCATGACCTGACGTTGCCTGCGATCCAGAACAGTTTGTTCTACTCCTCCCTCGCGATTGGGTTGAACATCATCCTGGGGGTGGCAATCGCCTTTGTGGTGGTGCGCTCGACGATACCCGGGAGGACCCTGCTCGATACACTGGCGATGCTTCCGCTGGCGGTGCCGGGGATTGTGCTGGCTTTTGGCTATCTGGCGATGAGCCAGCCGGGCCGGACCTTCGAGTTCCTGGACGCGACCGAGAATCCGACCATTTTGTTGATCATAGCCTACGCGATGCGAAAGCTGCCGTTTGTAGTCCGGTCGGCGGTGGCTGGACTGCAGCAGACCAGTGTCACCTACGAAGAAGCGGCTCAGAATCTGGGGGCGCCACCATTCAAAACCGTCTTGAAGATTACCTTCCCTCTGATCCTTGCTAATTTAATTGCGGGCGGAATTCTGGCTTTTTCCCAGTCGATGCTTGAGGTGTCCGACTCCCTAATCCTTGCGCAGAAGCAGGAGTACTATCCGATCACCAAGGCAATCTTCGAGCTCATGCAACTGCTCGGCGATGGGGTTTATATTGCCAGTGCACTTGGGGTTTGGGCGATGGCTTTCCTTGCGGCGACGATTATTGGTGCCTCAATCCTGATGGGGAAGAAAATGGGGGCAGTTTTCCGGGTTTAAGAGCCGATTCGGGTCTCACTCATTTCTGACCAGGCGAAGGTCAGCCGGAGGGGCGAAAAGACTGGGATCTGAATCCTGAAGAACAAGAAAGCTGGTAATGGTGAAGCTCGAGGCCGGAGCAGATGCGGAAGGATCTTGAACCTGAATTTGGCGAAGGAGCGGGAAGTCTGACTGGGAATCAATCCAAAGGGTGGTTTTTGATGCGTCCTGGATCAATTCAATGACGTTGCAAAGGTGTTTGCCAACGGGCTCTTGTTGGGGGCGAAGTCTGGCCTCTTGGAGGGAATGGCTGAGGAGCCCGTAGAGATCCGAGGAAATCCAGAATAAAGAGGGAGACTTTTGCGGGGATCTACCGTCCAGGCCGATGTTCCGGATCAGATGATCGAGGTCGCCGACCACCTTGCTGGATTCGAGCGTGGAGGACTTGGCTTGGGTCGAGGACAGGGTTTCTCCATTAAACCAGAAGCGGCTCCCGTCCTCCCGATCTTTGGTTCGCGAACTAACTTTATGGGGACGTTGGACGGCGAATTGGCGGGTAAATGACGGGGCAGCCGAAGGGGGGCCTTCGCTGACCGGGGTAAAATGGATTTCGAGCACTTCGTAGGCAAAATGGTCGAGCGAGGCGAGAAGCCGACTTGTTTCCAGGAGGTGACGAAGGGCTTCGGGATGGATGACCTGCCCGACCGCTGGTTGTTCGACGGTTTCAAGAGCCTCCCACTGGCCTCGTGGATTTAATTGGTAGGGGCGACCGTCGATCAGGCGTATGGCTGGCTCGCCGTCTTGATGGTGATCCCTTTCCCGGGAGGATGGATCGGGACGGTGAGGGGGTTGCTCTGTTGGATTCCAACTCTGCCGGTAGGGGGCACCGGTGAAGGGGGAATAGACAGCCCGGTAATAGGTGCGACCCTGAGAGACGATCGGAATGTAGCAGAGGCTTCCGTGGTGGTAGAAGGAATAGTTCCCGATGATGATAAACGTGGAACCGCTGGGTGGCCGGTAGAGAGGTTTTGGGTGGCGAGGATGGAAGACTGGCTGCCAGCGCTGGAGGTGGTAATGGGTGTGGGTAGGATAGGAAGGGACCGTCGTTTTTGGAAGGTGGCTCCTGGTTGGCGGGGACCAGTAATTGGAAGTGCGGCCCCAGTGCGAGTGGGGGAGCTGATGGGAAGACCGGTTGGAAGGGGTGTAGCGGTATTGTTGGGAAGGAGGCGGAGTGTTTCGCCACGTGTGGGTTGCGTGCTTGGAGAGACCATCAGGAGTGAGCTGGAAGGTCGTCACGCCAGTCTGCGATTGGGCCGAAAGGTGAAGGGACGTGGAAAGTCCCAGAAGAAAGAAGACCGTTTTACCCATAGGTAAAAGCTAACCGATAGAGCTGAAAAGGCGAATAAAAAGGGATTCGGGAATGGAATTGACCTACTTGCTGAAGGCGAAAACCATGACACAGAACCAGAAGACATTTTGAAACGCGTAACCTATCCCAGCGCCTTGAAATTGGAATTTCCGGGTGACCTTTCGGCTCGACGGATTGCTTGTTTTAAGGACCGCCAGTATTTCCACAATCCGGAAAAAATGAGGGTTTTTCGGCGACGTCCGATCATCCAGGGTCTGGACATCATGACCCAGATGTTGGGAAGACTTACGGAGGTGATCGGGGTAGGTTTCTCTGTCCAATTCTGCAATCCGATCGCTGGGGGGGACAGCGTGGTTGCTGAAATTACGAGCGAAGGTTTCTTAAAGGCGGAGGGCCCGGCGGGGGATATTTTATCCCGGGAAGAGCAGGCGATGCTCCTTACCGATCCCGTTGTGATCGAGGACCGCCCCCACTACCCTTACAAATTCAAGCTGGATGATTCCCTGGGTGAGTATCGGAACTTGCTTGGTTTTGAGATCGAGGAAGACAAGTTGCGTTACCTGCTGGCGATCGGAGCGCACAGCGGGGCGCTGGTTCACCGATTCTCACGATTTGATGATCCCGTCTATGAGGGGGTTAACGATGGAGACGTGAACGGCTATTTCCACGAAATGAGGGAGCGGAACTTCTATCCCTTGTTTCTGGACATTAGGGTGGCAACCTCGGGGGAATCGGTTGAAGAGGGGGCGGTTTTGGAGTTTGGAACCTTGTTCGATTCCGAAGTTGGACGGAAGCGCTACGGAAAGGTGACGGTCTTCTGCCGGTCGGCGGGGAAGAGTATTTTCCGAACCGATGTTCAATTCATGATGCTATCCACCGAGGTGATTAACCGCCGTTACTCGAAGCCCCTGGAAGTGGCGTGAGCCTTAATCTGATTGGGCTGAGGGAAGAGAAATCGGGACAGATAGCGCTCAGAAGTGCCTTGGGTAGGTTTGCGCGGCGGTTCTAGAAGGCCACGATTAGCTGTAGAGTAACGATGCCGGTAATCCCATCAGAGATGGGTGGGACAACGGTGACCCGGGCGTTCAGCATTGTATCGAAGGAAGTTTCGAGGAAGGGAAGCAAGTAGGGCAGGAGTGGAGAGCCGTTTTTTTCCTCAAGGCCCTCCTCGTAAACGAGACCGAGCTTGAGCCCAAAGTCGATGAAGTCGAGGAGGGGACGTTGGGAAAGGACACCTCCAGCAACACCGATATCGTAGTAGGAATCGTTATAGACGTCGATCTCCCATGAGGAACGCCAATTTTTCCAGAGGTATTTTTGACTCTGGCTTTGGTGGAATTCCCGCTGAAGTCCGAGGCCCCAATTGGTTTCGTTGTTATCCGATCCGTCCTGGAAATGGTAAGTGAGCGCATTGAGGTGGAGGACCCAACCTTTGCCCTGGCGGGGACTTTTAAGTTGTTTTTCAACTTCAGGCGCTTCCTCAGGTCGAGGTGGAGCAGTCCCGGTAAATGTGGGCTCTGGCTCTTTCTCCAGCTCTAGCCCCGGGTTTGGACCTGGCTCCAGCTGGGGCGTGAGATCGATATCCGATGGCTGATCTATTTCGGGTGGATGAGAATCGAGCGAGGGCTCGGAAGGAGAAGGGCCGGGGCTGGAAATGCCCGATTTGGTGAATTCGATGCGATCCGGGGCCGGATCGCCTGAGGTGTCAACGATCGGATCGGCGCCCACAATCTTAAAGTGGAGGCCGAGCAATGTGAGGAGGAGAAGTGTTTGAATTCGAGTAGCCATAACCGAGAAGCCCGAAAATGGGAGATCAAGGGCGAACGACCAAGATTTTTCGTTCGCCTTATGAAATTGGGAAAACTTTGGTGAAGGGGTGCGGCTCTTAGTGGTTGATATTGGAAATAGCTCGGCCAAGGCCGGGGTGTTGGAGGATGGAGTGGTGATTGCCTCCATGCATATTCGATCAAAGGAATTGAGAGAGCCGGGTAATCGGCTCTATCTCTGGATGGCGGAGTGGGCGAAACAGGTTATCGGACTGTCCTTCTGTTCGGTGGTCCCGGCGGCCAATGTCTACCTGGAGAAAGCGGCAGAGCAACTGGGGATGGAGGTCTACAATTTGAGCGACCGGACGATTTCATCCATAGAGATCGATTACCCACGGCCCTCAGAAATTGGGCAAGATCGACTCGCGAATGCCCTGGGCGGCAAACGGGTGGCTACTTGGCCTCTCGTCATCATTGATTTTGGCACGGCCGTAACCTTCGACGTGGTTGACTGGCGGGGAGCCTATTGCGGCGGGGTTATCTTGCCGGGACTGAATCTGCTGACGAGCTACCTCCATGAGAAAACAGCCCTCCTGCCCCAGGTGGACCTGGAAGACCGTTCGCCGGTGCGGGCGATTGGGAAGACGACCGTGGAAGCCATTCGGGCCGGGTACGCCTATGGATTTGAGGGAATGGTCGAGAATATTCTAGCCGCCATCGACAAGGAGTTGGCAGTGGAAGACCAAAGCGGAAAAGGGGCGGAAGTCATAACGACCGGCGGAAGCGTGCCATGGATTGCCGGAAAATTGGTTTCAGGCTTCCCCTATCACCCCGACCTGACCTTTTTGGGGCTTGAGGCAGGCTTCTATTCAAGGAGCTGACCCATCCCTGCAATCTGAGAGTACTCTTTTCCGAGTGGCATGCCTGCTGCATTGACTCGGTTCCATGAACCTTGGCGCACCTTGAGCTGATTGTTACAGATTCTTGATGGAATCTTGTCAGCTAAAATGCAATAATGGCCCGGTTTTTGCTTGAAAACTGGCTGACTCTGTGAATCCTCTGAGTTGTCGGCTGTATTGCCGAAACAAACACACAAACAAACAACCTAAACAGAAAACGATATGAAGAAGCAAATTGTGCTCCTCACTGCAGCCGTTGCCGTAGGCTTCGGTTCTCTCAAGGCTCAATCCCTCGACGATCTCTCGGTGACCTCCACTTTTGCGTGGGAGTCTGAGTACGTCTTCCGCGGGGTGAAGTTCGCCCAGAATGCCTTCCAGCCTGGATTGGACATCGAACTCGGAGACCTCTACGTCGGAACTTGGGGGTCTTTCGCCACCAATGATTCCTATGCTGATGGCAATGAGATCAACTTCTTTGGTGGCTATGGCATCGCCCTCGACGATGTGTTCTCGCTCGATCTCGGGGTGACCGTCTACTACTTCCCTCCCTCCGACGACAACACCACTGAGATCTATGCTGGAATCGCTGCCGATACGGTAGCTTCCCCCTCTGCGTACATCTTCTACGATTTTGATCTTGAAGCTTTGACGATCGAAGGCTCAATCGGTCACTCCATTCCATTGGATCAAAGTCTTTCTCTCGATCTTGGGGCCTTTGCTGGCTTCGTGACCCCTGATGAAGGTGACGATTATTTCTACTATGGTCTGACCGCTGATGTTTCGCTCGAAGTTAACGCAACCTCTTCGGCTTCCGTTGGAGTCCGTTTCGCTGGCAACGACATCGACGATGCTGATCTCTCTGAATTCCTCTGGTGGGGATTCTCCTTCAGCACCGGATTCTGATCCTATCCAGAGACCATTTGCAAGGCATCCGCACTCTCTTGAGTGCTGATGCCTTTTTTTTGGTGCGCCCGGCAGGGCGCACTCACTTGGCGGTTAAAGTCCGCCGCACGCCCGGCAAGGGGAAGGGCTAGCTGAATGGCGCGGGCGTCAGCCGCGAGGTAACCGACAAAGGGAAGCTCAAACCGAGCAGGGAGTCCCTGGGTTCCGGTGTGATGGCTGGCATCCTCGCAGAGACGAAAGATGAGGGGAACGCCTCAGGGCACCTCGCTGATGCCATTTTTATCATGCATGATGCTGGACGGTGCTGACACGGAACCTAATCGGCGAAGGTAATCTCCTTTTCTAGGTAGTGGGCATAGATAACAGGGCGAAGATGGAATGGTGCGGGACGATCCACCGAAGGTTGCTGCATGGGTCGGGAATCGACCAGATGGTTGGGAATTCCTTGTTGAGGAGGGTAAAATGGGTGGAGGAATCTATTTAAGCCTTTCCCAAGGTCTTTGTTTGTAGTACAAAAATGGAGATGGTGAGGTTTCTGTCCCAAGTTGGAAAATGGGTTTTGGCGGTATTGCCGGTGGCTCTGCTCATCTCATTCGCCTACCTTTTCATCGACACACGGCGCGAGTATCTCCACTTTGTCGCTCGAGAGGCAGAGATGGCGGGTCGTTTGGAAGCGAAGGAGTCTGAGTTTGTCCGGAAGAGGGCTTACCTCGAAAAACTTTCCCACGATCCAGAGTTTTTGGAGGCTGTGGTTCGTGAGCGCTTGGGGTTTGCGCGTCCTGGAGAAGTTATTTTTCGCTTTGTTGAAGAGTAGGCTTCTCGGGTGGGAGCCTGTCCCGCCTTTCTTCGATTAAAGAAATGCGCTGCTTTCCGTCGGGAGTTTCAGAATTTTTTGGATACACCAGTTGAAAGACGGTCTGAAGAATGATCCTGAAATCGAGGAGCAGCGATGCGGAATCTACGTATTGTATATCTAGTTGGAGTTGTTCATCCCAACTGAGATGGCTGCGGCCGCTGACTTGAGCTAACCCGGTCAAGCCGGGGCGAACCTCGTGTCGGCTCGCCTCTGCGGCTGAGTAGTAGGGCAGGTATTCCGGGAGTAAAGGCCGCGGACCGACGAAACTCATTTCACCGCGGAGAATGTTCCATAGCTCGGGTAGCTCATCCAGACTGTACCTTCGCAGGAACTGGCCGAGGCGCGGGGTCCGGAGGGAATCCTCGAGGGGATTGCCATGAGGATCGGTTGCGTAGTGCATGGTGCGAAATTTGCAAAGGTTGAAAGGTTGGTTCGCTTTGCCGATCCGTATTTGGCGGAAGAGGACGGGGGAGCCTAATTGAATGCGGAGAAGGGCGGCGAGCGTAACGATGAGGGGGCTGAGTAACAGCATCGCAGCAACGGCGAGGAGGATGTCGATCAGCCTCTTCATGATTTGGAAGCTTGACCCTTGATCCAGGAAACGGCCTTGGGTAGGCCAGTGGAGGCAGGTTCGGCGAAGATTACCGAGACCTCGGGGCCAAGATTTTCGGGTGGCCGGGGATCAACAAGAATGAGATGGCTTTCCGGAGGAAGGTAATCAGTTAAAGAGGCCGCCGGGAAAACAAGAAGCGAGGTACCAACGACGATGAGGAAATCGAGACGCGAGACCAAACGGGCGGCACTTTCGAAAGCCTCGACTTGTTCTCCAAACCAAACAACACTCGGGCGAAGGAGGGATCCGTCGGGTGCTTTTTCGTCGGACTCAATAGGGCGATAGCCCAATTTTACGATAAGCTGAGGATCGATTGAGCTGCGAGCCTCAGTGAGTTTTCCGTGAAGATGGAGGACCCTGGTTGAGCCTGCACGTTCGTGGAGATCGTCGATGTTTTGGGTGACGATGGAGACTTGAGCCCAGGTTTCCATCTCGACGAGGCTGAGGTGTCCGGGATTTGGTTGAACGGAGGCGAGCTGAGATCTCCGCTGATTGTAAAAACGGTTTACCTGAAGCGGATCTTTAGACCAAGCCAGAGGCGTGGCAACGTCTTCGGGTCGGTGACCTTCCCAAAGACCGCCCCCATCACGGAATGTTTGAAGGCCGGATTCGGCGCTGATGCCGGCCCCGGAAAGGATTCCGATATGGGGACGATGAAGAGGGGTTGGTCTCATGCTTAGCTAATGGATGGCTAAGCGTCTGGACTAGAGCAAGGGAAAGTAGGGACCGCGCAAATGGAGAGGGGAGGCTTGAGGTTAGGTTGGTTTGAACGGATGATTGGGAGTGAACCGGGTTTCAGATTGCGATCTACAGAAAACTGTCATCGGGTGGCAGACATGGAAAAAGTTCTGGTGACAGGGGCCACAGGCTTCGTGGGAGGAGAGTTGGCAAGGCGTTTGGTGGCTCAAGGCTTCCAGATAAAAGGGACGGGCAGGCGTCGAGCGCCTGAACTGGAGGAGTTGGGGATCGAGATGCATTATGGAGATTTGGCGACGGATGTTTTGAGTGAGGATCTCTTTGATGGTTGCGAGCTGGTTTATCACGTGGCGGCGAAAGCGGGAATTTGGGGGAGACGTTCAGATTTTTACGAGGCAAACGTTAGAGCAACGGAGCGAGTATTGAAGGGAGCGCAAGAGGCTGGAGTAAGGCGGTTTATTTTCACGAGCACTCCAAGTGTCACCTTCAACGGAAGGGCGATTCAGAACGGCGACGAAAACCTTCCCTTGACGCGGTCACGAATCTCTGAATACGCCTGGACCAAGAGTTTGGCGGAAGCATTAGTCTTGCGGGAGAATGGTAAGGATGGGATGCGGACGGTTGCGTTGCGTCCGCATTTAATCGTTGGAGGGGGAGATAATCACCTTTTGCCAACGATTCTGGATCGGGCGGCAAAGGGGAAGCTAAAGCAGGTTGGCAATGGACGGAATCGGGTGGACATCACCCACGTTGACGATGTGGTGGAAGCGCATTTGCGGGCAGCGGAGGCCTTAAGAGGTGGACTGAAGGGTGGAGGAGCCTATTTCATCAATGGCGGCAACCCGGTGGAGCTTTGGCCGTGGCTAAATCGGGTTTGTGCGGAGGCTGGAGTAACCGAGATTCGGCGAAAGGTGCCATTTGTGTTGGCTTACCCGGTGGGATGGGTCTGCGAAATTATATGGAAGGCACTGGGGTGGACCCACAATCCACCGATGACCCGGTTTGCGGCCTCTGAGTTGGCCAAGGATCATTATTTTAGTAGTGCCAAAGCGGCGCGGGAGCTTGGGTATTTGCCGAAAGCCGATCCATGGACCGGAGTAGAAGATTTTTTGGCCCGTTGGAAGCAGAGATGAAGTTGCAGGCCATTGTCGGCGAGGTCGGCTTGTATCCACCAAATGGATACTAAATTGACACTGAGTCAATAAAACGAGCTCGGATCAGGATTCCGCCTCGGCGGTGAGGAGAGCAGGAGGTAAAGAAGACTCGAAGCAGCAGGATTGAAAGAAGCGTTCGAGAGCCGAGAATACGGAAAGGAAATCAAGAAATGAGCTTGGTTTGGGGAGGATCAGGGCGATTGACGCGGGTTCGACGACTATTTGGGCAGGTGAGCCGGAAATCCAGATTTCGCAGGATGTAGCGTCGAATGGATAGTTTAACGAAAAGCCTTTGATATCTGGGAGTGCCTCGATTTGGTCGATTAGATTTTCGATGGATAGGGGGGTATCCAGGGTCAGCTTGAGGGTATCAAAAGAGGATCCGAAAAGGCCGTCTGCCTCGGGATGTTTGAGGATTGACAGGTTGATCGGGATGAAAGACTGGCGGGCGAGGCAGTGGGAGGGACGCTGGGGATGCACTCGATAGTCGATAAGCAGGGTAAAGTCCGGGCAGAATAGACTGGCAGGGGGAGGCGCTAGTTTGATTTGCAGATCTGATCTTTTGTACTGAAAAGCTTTGCGCACTTCTTGGTATCGCTCTTCGACGGTAGCAGCGATCTCGGTAGCGGCAGTGCGATTGACGAAGTGATCGGTGATTGAATTGGCAATCTTCGGAAGGGTATGAATGCCTTTGCGAAACCCCGAAAGAAGCTTGATAGGATGGCTGATTGAACCGGAGAAAGTAACCGATTGAATGCCGGTGGGGAGAAGGTTGGGATCCATCGTTCAACTTAACCCATGTTTTTAAAAGTTGGATCTTGGCACGATGAGGACTTCTGGTGCCTAGTCCTCCTGAACGATTGATTGTGTTAAACAAACGAGAGAGCCTTCAAAAAAAAGAGCCGACCAGATTGGTCGGCTCTTTGTAAGGGAAGAGTCTGATAGATTAGTAGGTGAAGGTCACTACGCCGGCGGCTCCAACGGAAGCCGAATTCGCAGTGACGGTGATGCTGCCGCCGTTCGCTGTGATGGTAACGGTGCCGTAAACTTCTCCGTTGACCGGTGTGATCGTATTGAGGTAGGGAGGAGTGGTGGCGAGGAGATCCGCGTAGGTGACTGTGTCTATACCGGTATCAAGGATGTACTGTTGACCAGCTGAAGAGATTTGGCGGAGGTTGTTGATGATGGTCTTCTCACGGCTGTTGGCTTGAACCTGTTGGAAGGCAGGGATAGCCATGGCAGCGAGGAGGCCGATGATCACGACCACGATCATGATTTCTACGAGGGTGAAACCCTTCTTGGATTGTGCGTTTTTCATAGTATTTTGTTCTTGGATTATGGATTACGGGTGACCCGTACACAAAGCTTCTTCCAGATGAGCTGGAAAAGCAAGAAAAATCGGGTGAAGAATCTGTCAAATTAGGCGGCCCGCCGGACAGGATTCTTCAGGTGATTTCGGCAAAGATCATTCTTCCCCCGCTGGTTGGGATGATGCTGACGACCTCGGCCTGGACGGTTTCGCCGAGGAGATCGTGGGCTTGATTGACGACAACCATCGAACCATCGGGAAGGTATCCGACGCCTTGGTGAGGGTCCTTGCCGAGTTTGACCAATTCAACTTCGACGGCAAGACCGATGCGGATGGGCGGATTGAGAGCACGGGCGAGGGCATTGAGGTTGAGCCATGGTACCCCCTCGACCTCGGCGCGGCGGGCGAGGTTGTAGTCGGTGGTGAGGAGGCGTCCGCGCAGGGTGCGAGCAACAAAGATAAGCTTGGCATCGACTGCGGTCTCGAGAGGGTTATCGCTGTCGTGAATGATAAGCTCGACGCTGGGGAGCTCGCGAAGTTTGTTGAGGGTCTGTAGGCCGATGCGCCCCGTATTTTTATGGTGAGGGTCGGGTGAATCGGCAATGGACTGAATCTCCCGCAGGACAAAGCGGGGGATGACAAGCCGGTCATTGAGCCACCCGGACTCGCAAACCGCGAGAATGCGACCGTCGATGAGGGCACTTGAATCGACGATGACGAGGCCGGATTCGACCGTTTCCGGAACAAATTTAACGTAGGGAATGATGAGGTTGAACTCATCTCGCCCGCGAAGGGCGATCACTGCACCGAGGTACATGAGGATGACAAAGAGGGTGAGGCGCACAAGGTAGACGCTTCCGCTGAGCTTTTCATCTTGATTGAGCGGGTCAAAAAGGGGCGAGAGGTCGATGAGGATGGCGACCAGGGTGCCGAGACCGATCCCGAAGGTAAGGGCGGTGAGCCCACGCAGCGAAAAGCCCTCGAGGTAGATGTCGATCAAGACGACGAGAACTCCGATGAGAAGGGCGGAGGTGACCACCAAGCCGCGATTCCATCCCGGCTCGCTGAATGAGATGAGGAACCCACCCAGCAGACAAAAGAACAAAAAGAATCCTCTGATTGCATTGATGGTTGGATTGGAGACTCGGGACACGGCTAAGTTGATTGAGGTGTGACAGATATTTTGCAAGAGATTTGCCAACCTGTCACTGAATAGCGGACTGACATGGAGGTTTTAAGCGCTCTCAAAGCTGATAGGGTAAACAGGATGGTAAACGGTGGGGACCGTTAGGGTGCAAAGGGCGTTCCCTCGCGAACTTCGATGGTGGCAAAGATTTTTGGAACGTACATTTGAGTCTCGGCCGGTAGGCGCTCAAGGATTTGCGGGAAGGCTTTGGCATCCAACTCGCGAAGGAGGCGCCGGATGTTTCCCTGGCCGTAGTTGTAGGCGGCGAGGGCAAGTGGCCAATCGTCGAACTGCCGGTGGAGGTAGGTTAAGTATTTGGCAGCGGCAGTGGCGCTTTTAAAGGGGTCGTTGCGCTCGTCGGAGGGAGCGAGGGAGAGCCCCATCCACTCCCCAGTCTTGGGCATGAACTGAAAAAGTCCCACGGCTCCGACCGGGCTGCGGGCTTGGGGATTGAAGGTAGACTCAACCTCGGCGAGCCATACGAGCTGCTCCGGGACCTTAGCCTCGCGAAAGATTTTTTTAAGCTCTGGTAAAAATTTTGCGGCATTGGGCGGGACGGGACGGTTTCTAATGCGCTGCCGCCATACTTCGAGATTCGTAATGTACTGGGCTTGGGCGGCAGGGATCGCGGGTGCGGCGGATGGTTGGCCTGGACCGCTGGTCGGGGGTTGAGAGACCGGAGCTTGCGGCGGGGTAACGGGAATCTGGGAACGTGCCCAGGCGGCGACGACCACATAATCGAAACGTTGGAGCAACCAGTCAGCGTAGGCTGAGCCAGCCTCGGTGGTGTAGAGCGCGCGCAGGAGTTCGGGAATGGCTGGTCGAAGGTCCTCAAGATCGCTGAGGTCGCGCCCGTTGAGAGCGGTATTGAGGGCGGAGAAGAGTTTGGAAATCTCCTCCTCGGTAAAGGCAAGCTCGGGTAGGTCGCCCTTTTGGTAGGCTTCAAAGATCTCTTGCCCGAGGGAGAAGCCCTGTTGAAGGGTATCTAAGTCGATTTGGAACTCTTCGTTGGCGTCCAGCGGGATGGAGATTAGCCAAACAGAGGCAAGAGAGAGAATAGTGGGGGCTTTAAATTTCATGCTTCGAAAAATGAGTTTTCCCAGTAGCGACAGAGGGAGTGATAAATGGGTAGGTGTTTTTCTTGAATGTCGGCGGTTGATTTTCCGGGAACGATGACGGAGCAATCGGTCAGGGCCGTAATTTTACCCCCGTCGCGCCCGGTGAGAGCAAGGGTTTTGAGACCGAGCGCCCGAGCGGTTCGGGTTGCATGGAGGATGTTGGTAGAGTTGCCAGAGGTGGTGAGGCAGAGAAGGGAGTCTCCGGGCTTGCCAAGCGCGAGGACCAGTTGGGCAAAGGCGTATTGAGGAGAACGATCGTTGCTGAAGGCGGTCAGGAGACCTGTGAAAGCCGGAAGCGGGAGAGCTGGCAGACCGGGTTCGAGGGCACCTGAAAGACTTGGCCCCAGTTTCTGAAAAAGGTCGGGGTCAAACGGGCGGTTTTTTTCAAAGCTCTTGAGGAGCTCACCAGCGATATGGTCGCAGTCACTGGCGCTCCCGCCGTTACCGGCGAGGAGGAGTTTGCCACCTGACTGGAAGGTGGAAAGAACAGTATCGGCGAGGACGAGAAGCTGAGGCGCGACGGGCTGGAGGGACGGAAAGCGCGTTTTCAGTCTTTCAAATTCACGATGCATTCGGCTGAATATGGCAGATGGCTTCAGGGAAAGAGAAGGTAAATCCCGAGAGTGGGTCCGAGCCGGGCAGCGCTTTGTCCAATGAGCGCTATTTTAGTGAGGAAAGAACGGTGGAAGATTATGCGCGGGCGGTGGCTGAGGTGGGTCTCTGGGTTTCTGAGGAGCGCATTTTTACCCGTCTGTTCAAGAAGGAAGACACTTTGCTGGAGCTTGGGTGTGGGGCGGGTCGCATCTCGATCGGTCTTTGGGAATTAGGCTACCGGGATCTTTTTGCTACTGATGTTTCAAGACCAATGGTGGATCGGGCGAGAGCGTTGGCCCAGTTGCTAGAATATGAGATAAAGGTTGGGGTGCAGGATGCGACGGCGCTCAATTTTGGCCCGGGAACCTTTGATGGGGTCATCTTCGGATTCAACGGACTGATGATGGTGGGAGGGTTGAAGAAGCGGATGGCGGTTTTGCGGGAGGTCTTTCGTGTGCTGAGGGCTGGAGGCTACTTTGTCTTCACGGGTCACGATCGAGAACAGTCACCGTATGGGGACTTTTGGGAGGAGGAAGCAGCCCGATGGGAGCGGGGGGGGCAAGATCCGCGAACCGAGGTTTTCGGGGACCGCATCGCAGATACCTGTGAAGGGCCATGCTACATTCACGTGCCGACAAAGGACGAAGTTTTGGGATGGCTATCCGAAACAGCCTGGCAGGTAGAGGCCACTTTTTTGAGGTCGGAAATGCTTCAGGAGCCACCTGGGGTTGAAGCGTTTTCGGACGACACCCGGTTTTGGGTTCTGAGAAAGCCTTCACTATGATTTTTGAAAGAGGATGAGTGCAAACGGCGGAGAGCTTTGGTGGATGCAAGATCGGAGGGGGCAGCCGACCTTGAGGGGCTCGACTCGACCGAAAAGAGCTTTGCGCGAGTTGATTCGGATCTACCGCAAAGCGATATTCGACCAATGGAAGCGCTGGCGGGTGTGGATTGGGCTGGGTTGGCTCGGTGTACTCATTCTTTTAGTGGTGATTGTCCCTGAGGATGGACGCATACTGGAAGCTCTGCGCTTTGAAGACGGTGGGAGAGCGGAGGCATTTGCGCAGTGGTCCGGCGATGCTTCGAAGCCCCATTGGATACCGCTTCTGACCACGTTGTTTCTCCTCGTATTCGGGGTTTGGCGCTCGCGGAGGCAAATCAAGCACGCGGCGGTTGTGGCCTTGATTTCCTGTCTGGTGGCGGGGGTAACGGTAAATCTTTTTCGCGGGACGCTGGGGAGACCGAGACCGTATTCGGAGTTGGCAGATGGGTTTTATGGCCCTTCGGTTCGCCACGAGTTGCAGAGTTTTCCATCGGGCCATGCGGGGGCGGCCTTTGGTTACTCGACAGCGCTGGCGGTGGTGATGCCGACGATGACGGTTCCGGCAACTCTCTTTGCGGTACAAGCTGGCTGGGCACGGATGCAATTGAACCGCCACCGGTTGAGCGACGTGATGGTAGGGGCGGCCATTGGGCTGACTTGGGGATGGCTCTTGGGCATGAGTTCCCGTCAAGTGTTGGGGAAGGGTGGACAGCAGCGGGGTTTGGTATTTCGGAAGCTGAATCCCCGGCGGTGGTCCCGGCTTCCCTCCCGGGCAGTGCGAGGACGGTCGGGAAATCGCGTATCAAGGTTGGCAGTGGTCCAAGTCCTGGAGGGGGAAATCCTTCAGGGTACCACCGGGCCGGGAACCTGAGGTGAAGGACGCCAGATCTCAACCGTGGCCCAGCTAAAACGGGCGGGATTGATGCCCGAGACTCGGAAAATCTGCCCCGGGGGGAGGAAATCGGGCGGGGTGTGGTGGCGTTTGGATTCCGGTGCCTGACCGGACCAAGCGGCGAGAAGCAGTGCCTCGAGAGGGTAATCTTGTACGAGGGTGACGACGATTTGGACATCTTCCTCTGCCATGAGCTGTTGGATCGAATCCCCGGACGAGGCAGCTAGCCAAAAATGACCTGTATAGAAGACGAGCGACGGCTCGGTAAAGCCATAGCCGAGTCCGAGCCCGATTTGACGGAGGCCGGGTTGAAAATCGAGAAGCTGAGCCAACCTGATGGTGGCGTGGTTTTGGCGGAGTCCGTGACCGAGAGTCGAGAGGGCTAGTCCAACAACGCACCCGACGAGGAGGAAGTGGGAAAAGGAGCGGTTGGCTCGAACGAGCCAAAGAAGGCTGAGGAAAGCGAGGGAAATGGCAATGATCCCGAGGGCCAGCAGCGGGGCATAGCGGTCGAGCCGGGAAATCAAAACAAGGATGATGATGCCGCCGAAGAGGGCCGCTGATATCTTTTCGAAAAGACGGTGAAAGCGGGTGCGAAGGTGATTGCGGAGGGGTAAGCAGGGACGTCGAAAGAGGAGGAGGAAAAAGGCTGGGAAACCTGGAAGGATGTAGTGGGGGAGCTGGGTGGCGTAGAAGCTGAAGATGAGAAATGGAGCGATGAGCCAAGAGACGAGAAAGGCGTTGAGGGGGTCCCAATCGCGACGGACTCGACGCTGCCAAACCCAGAACAGGGCAAACCAGGGAAAGAGGCTGATCCCGACGGTGAAAAAGTAGAAGAGGGGGAAAGACTTCCGATCGTTGAAGGCATCCAGACCTCGTTCGATGACGTGTTTGCCAATGCCCACCTCCCAGTAAGCTCCATTGGTAGCGAGGAGGGCGGGAATGCCCCAGAGAGCGAGGGGAATCAGGAACACGACGGTTCCCCAGAATGGCTGTATTTGGAAAACGGATACACTACGCCGGTAGAAGACGAATCGATAGAGAAGGAGGGAGAGGAGGGGAACCCCGATTGAGAGGGGGCCTTTGGCGAGGAAGCCAAGGCTGGCGGAGACCCAGAAGAGCCAAAACCATTTCCCAAATTTCTGTAGTGATTGAGTCGAGGTGGGTTTGACCAAATTCCAGAGCGCCCAGTGGCTAAGAACGAGGCAGGCAATCAGGGGCATGTCTGCCAGAGCAAGCCTCCCGTGAATCAATGCCTGGAAAGTGGTGAGGAAACCGAGAGCAGCCAGCAAACCAGTTCGAGCGGAGAAGAATTGACGGCCGAAGCCATAGATGGAGAGGCCGCAAACAAGGGAGGCGAGGACAGCGTGGAGGCGGGCAGCAAACTCGTGGACACCGAAGAGGTGGTAGTGGATGGACATCCACCAGTAAGTGAGGGGTGGTTTGTCGAAGCGGAAGGTGTCGTTGAAATATGGGACGAGGTAATCGCCTCGCTCGATCATCTCGATGGTGGCACCGGAAAAGCGAGGTTCGTCGCGGTCAAAGAGGGGCAGGCTTCCGGTTCCGGGGAGAAGAAAAAGAAGGTAGAGTAAAACGATGATGAAAAGGCCGTGGCTCCGGGCCTTCTCCTCGGAGAGGGCAATCATGAGAGGGCTGAGGGGGAAGACGGAAGTCGGGAATAATTGGGAGAGGAAAAGGGGCGGTAGGGATCTGGAATCGGCAGGATTTGCTTGGTCAGTAAACCGGCAGCGAGCATTGCGTAGTAGACGAAGACAGCCGACCAAAGGACATCGCTGAACCAGTGGCCACCTTGAGCGATGCGGACAAGACCGATACCGATACCGGAAGCGACCCCGAGGCAGACCCAGGCGTAAAAGATTCGTCGCCTGCGAGGTCCGAAGAAGAGGGCGGGAGCGGCGAGGACGAAGCCCATGGAAGCGTGGCCGGAGGGGAAACTCTTCCGATGGGCCAAGGGGCCGATCTCTCCGACCGGAAGGAACTGGTCGGAACCCCCAAAAGCGATGGTATCTCGGGGTCTGGGACGGCCGAAATTGTCTTTAAAAGTAGCATTAACAAGAAGACCGGGGCCGACAATGACGCAGAGGGCAAGGTAGGTAGCCCGAGGGGTAGCGTTGCGGGGACGATTCCGCCAGCTGAGGATAAAAATGAAGAGACCGGAGACTCCCAGCAGCAGGGCGGCTTTGGGTCCGTTGGCGTAGACCCACTTGCAGATTTCGCTATCCTGGCCGTACCAGGATCGGGTTTCAAAGTCGAAGACCCGGGCGCTGAAATTGAGGTCGAGGTTGGAAAGGTTGATGAGGACGCTGGCGAGGACAGCACAGACCAGCGGCACCCAGAGAAGCTGGCGGAGGTGTGTGTGAGAAACGCGGTGCATGATCGGTTCGGGAATTCCCAGAATGGTTTCTCTTCAGGGGTCGAGGGCAATCCCGAAACTTGCTTACGCTCGAAGTTTTTGACGGCGACGGGACCGATATGAAAGCGAAGCAGAGGACGCATATTTTCGGAATGCGCCGGAAGGATGGCACCAGGTTGCTTTGAATGAATTTATGGACAGCTATTGAGGGATGAGTGAACATGAAATCGCAATCTTTGGTTCTGGGTGCTTTTGGTGCACCGAGGCGGTGTTTGAGGCGATGGAGGGCGTGCTGGAGGCGGAAAGCGGTTACGCTGGCGGAACAGTGGCCGATCCGAGCTACGAGGAGGTAACGACAGGAAAGACCGGGCATGCTGAGGTGGTGCGGATCCGATTCGTTCCGTCAAGGGTGACTTACGCGGATTTGTTGGAGGTTTTTTGGAGGTCCCATGATCCAACGACCTTGAACCGACAGGGTGCCGATGTTGGCACTCAGTACCGATCGGTGATTTTTTACCTGGATGAGGGGCAAAAGGAAATGGCGGAACGTTCGAAGGCTGAGGCGGCGAAGCTTTTTGAGCAGCCCATCGTGACCCAGATTGAGCCGTTGCGGGACTTTTATCCGGCTGAATCCTACCACCAAGGTTACTTTGAGCGGAATCCCTACGGTGGTTATTGTGCTTATGTGATCGCGCCGAAAATGAAAAAACTGCGGAGCGCGGGCTTAATCCCAGAAAGGTAGAGATCCACTGGAGCGGACGGGTTCTCAGTCCAGCCGGTTCACTTTGCCCTGTGCGGAAGCTTCGAGGTGGTGATACCGGAGGGAGAGCGTTGCCTGGACAAAAAAGAGAAGGAGGATGGCTGGGTTGCTCAAGGGAAATTCGAAGGTAGCGAGGAGAAGGACGAGGAGGCACCCGGAGCCGAGGGTGGCAGCGAAGGGAGAGGTGATTTTGGTCTGACGATTCCGCCACCACAGGATGAGGGGTGGAACAATCAGGGCAAGGAAGCCGACCAAGCCGATTTCAGCGATGAATTGGAGCCAATCATTGTGGGCAAATTCTTTTCTGGCAAAGACGCTTCCATCCGGATTTCGGTACTCTGGGCTAGCAACCAGATAAAAAGCATAGAGGTGGCCCCCAAAGCCCCAACCGAAGACGGGTCGCTGTGAAATTAACTCTCCCATTTCCTTCCATGCTCCGGAAAGTCGGGGAGTTTCGAGGCTTTCGAATCCTTTGTCTCGAGCGACTTCCAGGCTTTGACGGGTTTCCCGGACAGCGCTGGAAAGCTCTTTATTGGCAAGGAGAAGGATGCAGCCCACTGAGATGAGGGCGATCAGACCCGGGAGAAGGAAGGAGCGGAGAGGGCTTTGAGAGCGGTGTCTGCTGGATTTCGGCTCTCCAAGGCCGAAGCGAAGGCAAAGAAACCAGGCAGTGAATCCAGTGAGCAGGGCGAAAAGAATGCCGGCGCGGGCGCCGGAAAGCGGCAGCGTCATTCCGATGGTGACGGCAAAGCCGAGAAAGGCGAAGTGGTAGCCATGGAATTTTTCCGGTGAAGTACGTTTGTCTTGGCGGAAGTAATAGAGGGCGAGGGAAAAAGCCTGAAAAAAGCCAAGAATGGCGAAGGCAGTCCAATGATTATGATATCTGAAGGGGCCGAAAAATTCAGGATGAACCGGTTGGGCAAAACCGAGAATTTTCTCTGAGCCGCCGAGTTTTAAGCTGGCACCAATGATGGAAGCGAGGAGGGCATTGATGGCGAGAACGCCAATGATTCGCCGGATCCGGGTGCGGGAGTCGAGGATTTTGAAGAGGGCGAGCGATTGCACCATGGCACCAATGAGGAGTCCTCCGTAAAGGAGAGATCGCTCTGCAATGATGGCGGAGGGAAGGGTCGGTTCGTAGTCGACCGGAAGAAGGACGGGGGCACCGATGTGGGGGTCGAACTCCAAACTCATGTTGGGGTTGAGTGGTCCAACAACGAGGATGAAGGCGACGAGGAGCCAGGAGAAGAGGAGAGGAATCTTGCCGTGCGGACCGGAGGCGGCGCGAAGGGTGCCCTTGAAATCCAAGAGTAGGGCAGGAAGGGAGAGAAGGGAAAGGATGGTGATGCCAAAAATAGCACCCTCAGCGCGTCCCCCGAGTGACCAAACAGAAAAGGCGCAAACCAGATAGGTTTGCGCCTCGAGGTAAAGATTTGAGTACCGGGATGGTTGCAGAGACTGCGACGATTGGACTGGTCAGTTCGGTGAGATGACCACAACCGGATCGGTGACGACTGGGCCGCCTCCGCTTGGAGGACGGAGACTGCGAGCAGAGAGGGCGGTCGCTACGACGAAGAGGCCGATAGCGCTAAGAGTGATGAATTTTTTTGCCATGATTTCTGGTAGTTCGAGATTTGGTGCCTGATCAAAGGTGAAGTGACTGACGCCTCCGAGTCAAGAGTGGAATTGCTCCAAGAAGGACGAGAATAGTGGTGCTGGCCTCAGGGACGATGAGGGTTGGTCGATCAATCCCAATGAGGGTGAGAAGGCTGACGGGACCGCCAATTTCGTCGGTGCCGCCTCCGACAGAAACATTGCCGAGACCACCCACGAAGCTGACTGGGATGATACTGCTCCGAATGTAGGTGGCGACTAGATTGCCAGAGTCATCAAAGATTCGATTAATTTCATCAACCATCCCGTTGAGATCGTCGACCCAACGCGTTTCGAAGGTATACCAGCCCTTTGAGAGTTCGGTCGATTGAATGGCAGCAGAGGCATCGTTGTAGCCGATAGCGTCGCCATCGGCGGTGGCGAACCAGCGGAGATCGACATTGGCAGTCGGATCGACGTCGATAGTGCGGATGCCGAAGCCGCCTGCTGCTACTCGCGCAGTGGTGGAGGCGCCCATCATTCCAGGCTGCCAAAAGATAGCGGAACCGGCGGGGTAGTAACTTCCCTCGGAGTCGCCATTATTGGCATCGTCGAGATAGATTGAAACACGGTGACCTTGGCCGCTGATGAATGGAAGCACCCCGGTGGGAACATTCCACTGGACGCGGGGACCCTGAATGACGCCGACGAAATTATCCGAGGAGTCGAAGGCGAGCATATCGAGTTCCAGATACGAGGCACTACCGCCGGCTCCGGGGATGTTGCCGGGAATGAAGCCATCGTCGAAGGTGGGACCGCCATTTTCGACGCGGAAGATGACCGTGTTACTCGTATCCTCGCCGGGAGCATAGACAGGCAGAATGCCGCTTATATCGGTCTCAAAATCGTTAATGACGACAAAAGGAGACGCGCACAGGGCGGAGGCGAGGAGTGGTAGAACGAGAAGATTTTTCATGACGCTGGTGGGACCCAATGACTAAGGACGAAATTGAGGCATGAATTGGATGTCAACCGGTAAAATTGATGCTAACCAGTCGTTTGCATGAATCATGCCGGATTCATCCCTTATCGTCAGGGGTTCGATTCCTGCGTCGGGCACTGAGAGCAAGGCGATCGAGAAAGTTTGGTAGGACTTTACTAACCTCAAACTGTTGAATGAAATGATAACCATTGGCGGCCCGCTTTTTGAGTTCTGCGGTTTGATCCTTTAGATCGAAGAGTTTCTCGGCGAGGAGAGCTGGATCGGAAGGCTGACAGAGAAAGCCCGCGTCGTGGGTGAGAATGACCTCGCTAACCACGCTTTCGGTATCTGCGATGGCCAGAACAGGGGTTTGTGATGCAAAAAGACTCAAAAGCTTCGAGGGGAAAAAGGCAGCGCCAGAGTTGGCCTGTTGGGAGACGAGGCTCAGATCCGCATCGGTGAGCATTTGTTGGTAGAGATCGCTCGAAAGGAGAGGGAGAAAACGAATTTTCGGACAATCTCCGACAAGTTCCTGGAGTGCTGTTTTGGCGGCTCCCTCTCCGCAGATCAGGAGCAGGAGGTCTACCGTGTGGTCGAGCAGGCGAATGGCGCGGACCACTGTATCGAGCCCCTGTTTGACACCGACGTTCCCTGAATAAACCACCAGGAATGTATTTTCGGGCACCTGATGGGTTTCTCGGAAGGCACCCTTCCGGACCGGTGAGCCGCCGACTGTCTCGGGAAGGACAACCGGATTGGGGAAGTAGACGAGTTTCGATTCGGCGACGCCTTTGGAACGGAAAGCCTCGAGCATTCCGGGGCTGATGCCGGAGACGAGATTGGCCTTGCGGTAGGAAAAAGATTCGAGCCAGTAGAGGGCTCGGACGAATCTACCCGGCTTGATCATCCCAAGACTGGCAGCGGCGTCGGGCTGGAGATCCTGAACGTGAAAAGCGTAGGGAACCCGGCGAAGGAGCCGGTAAACCCAGGCGGCAAATCCAAGGGCCAGAGGGGGCGAGACAACGAAGAGGAAATCGGGCCTCTTAAGCGTGAGGATGCGGATGAAACTGGTGGCTACGAAGGTTGCCTCGTGAAGAATCCTCCTGAGAGCAGAGACCTTGCGCGGCACGTAATGCCAGGTGCGGTGAACGGAGACGCCGTTGATCAAGTCCTTGCGAAAGAGGAACCGGCGATCAACAGGATCTTTTTGCCACGCCGGGTAGTAGGGGAAGCTGGTGACCACGGTGACCGGATGTCCGCGGCGGCGAGCGAACTCAGCGAGCAGGGTATTGTAGGGACCTATCCCGGTTACCTCGGGGGAGTAATTGATCCCCCAGATGGCGAGGTGAAATCTCTCGGGAGAATCCTTGGGCGTTGATTCCGACACCGGGAATAACCGGACGGGAGGAATCCTGAAAACTAGCGGGTTGAGACGACGCTACGCCGGGGGCGACGGAGGGCACCGAGGAGGCCAGAGAAGGCGAGAATGAACACGGCTGAAACTTCCGGGATGACCTCGGCGGAAATGGCAACATTGTCAAAGTAGAGACCGTTGCCATCGACGGCAGGTAGGCCGGAAGTTGGGTTCGGAACCCGGAAAATCAAACTGTCAGCCGCCTTGGGGCCAGCAAGGGTGTCTTCGTAGAAGCCTTCCCAGCTTCCGAGGGTGAAGGCGAAAGGGGCTGAATTGACGGTAATGTTGAAAATGTCGTTGTCACTACCGTTGAGGATCGAGAGTTCGGCTTCGACGTTGTGCCAGGCCGTCCGGCTCAGACCGGTAGCGATGAAGGTCTGCTCAAAAGCACTGTCGAAGTAATCGATCCAGCTGAGGGTAAGGCCGCCATTGCTATCCCCGAAATCCTGAATTCGAAGGATCCCTTGCCGGAAGGTGGTCCCGGAAGCGAAGGGTGAGACATCGACTTCCAGACCAACCTGCTCGGTACTGAGAACGGATGAGAAATCGAAGGAGAATCGGAAGATGCCGGGCGTGCCACCGGAGCCAGTTTGCCCGATTGCTGGATCCAGGAAAGGGGTAGTGGGGTGGGTGGAATCGAAATTTCCACTCGGGAGAGCATTGGAAAGGCGGAGGACTTGGCCATTCGAGCCCCCGACGTCGACGATTTCAGCATCGTAGCCGGAGAGACCGTTCCCCTTCCAGTTATTGGCACCCATGAGTGGGTCTACAAAAAGGGGGTTGGCTGGGTTGGTATCGCTGCCGAGGGAGAAGTTCTCAAAGTCAGTGGAGTAACTAAGGATGGCCGATGCGGTTGAGGCAGCGAAGAGGGGTAGGATGAGGAGGGATGATTTCATGGAATGGAGGGAAGGAATTAGATTGGTTTTGATTTTCAGAAACATTTTCACTCACGCAATACAAAGTTGAGGGTGCAAAGGCTCGACTGCATGAGGTCAGAATTGACGTATGGCTGGGGTTCGGAGGGAGGGAGAGGATCGAAAATTCGAGGGCTAGCGTCTTTCTCCATCGACATCAAGACGACCGGTGACGAAGACCCAAATTGCTAGTCCGCAGAGCAAGCCAAGCAGGCTGCCGATAGATCCGAAGAAGATGTCCGCGAAATCGAAGGTTCTGGTTTCAATACCGAGCTGCATAATCTCGACGCCAAGAAGCAGGAAAAAAACAGTGACGGCACGATTGAAGAGCAGATCGAAGCGGACGGCGGTAGGCCAGGATCTGCAGGTGAAGGGTAGGGGAATGGAAATGAGAAAAAAGGGTACGGCGGTGCGGAGGTTGGGGTTGCGGTCGGCCCAATAGGTGACAAAACCGGGGATCCACGGTTGTTCGGCGAGGTTGGGCGAGCTGGTCGCCGAGAGGTAGACGATGACGGCACCGAGGGTCGCCAGGATGGCAAAGGAACAATACCTCACAAAACGGAATCGAAGCATGGAAAATGAAAAGTGCGGAATGAGTCGGTCTGGCAAGAGTGGGGCGTGGAGGTGGTGAAAGGTCGAGCGGGAAACTGTTTTTTCCTTTGCTTGATTTGGTGCCAGATCCATTTTGGAGCAATGTCTTTTGAACACCCTGTACTCACCATCGCTCCAGATTTTGCGGGTCGCCCGGCTCCTTTGAAACCGACTTGGGCAGGCATTGTAAATATCGACCAGTTCAAATGGTTGAGTTGGTCGAAGGTGCATGAAGCGCTGGAAATGGCCCGAGATGAGATTGGCGCCCACACGGTGCGGGCGGTTGGAATGTACGGAGCCTCGAACCGTTCGTATGATCGGGATCCCCAGGGTTTCATGGATGAGAGCAAGCGTGGGGCGAGGAGCAATTTTTCGATGCTCAACACCTATTTTGATGGATGCATTGAACGGGGGGTGACTCCGATGTTTACGACCTGCTTCACCCCGGAGTTGAAGGCAGAGAGCCTGGAAAAGCGACCTTTCGACGGGACGGCGGGCTCGGCTCATGTGCCTAGCGACCTGGGATGGTGGGAGGCGTTTGTGGAGCAGTCGGTTCGCGAAATGGCGCAACGCTATGGAAGGCGGCGGATGCGCGACTGGCTCTTTGAGGTTTGGAATGAGGCAAATCTCGAAGGAGGATTTTGGGTGGGAGGACAGGAATTATGGATGGAAGTTTGGAAGCGGACTTTCCGCGCCATTAAGAGAGTTGATGCAAACTTCCGGGTGGGAGGTCCCTCGACGGCTCGCGGGGAGTGGGTTGGCGATTTACTCGAGTTCGGAGCGGGGAACGATTGCGTGCCGGATTACATAATCACCCACTGTTACAACAACGATTCGGACTCGGACCAGGCCCTCTCTCCTTTTGATGGTCCACAGACCGATAAGATCAGCAAATCCCCCAATTTTGCGGCGGGAGTCATCCGAGGGGTTCGCAAAATTTGTGATGAGCGGGGCTTTAAGGGTGAGATTCACTGGAATGAATGGGGCCGCTCGTGGTTTCCCTGCGATCCAGAGCGAGAGTCTGAGAACGAGGCAGCATTTATCGTCAAGACGATGAGTGAGTGCCATGCGATGGCAGATTCTTTTGCGTATTGGAATTTGTCCGACATTTACAACCAGGTCGGCTACGGAAGGGAGACCTTCCACGGAAACTACGGCATGCTAAACCAGCAAAACATTCGGAAGCCCAACTACCTCGCCCACCAATTACTCTGTCGTCTGAAAGAAAACCGTTTTTCCGCCTCGGTCGAGGGAGGCAGTGAATTGATCAACGCCTTGGTAGCTGGAAACGAGGAAACCCGCCAAGTGATGGTCTATGCTTTTGAGGCGGCAGAAGGAGAACGGCATTCAGCGCGCCGAGTGAGAGTAAAGTGTGGAGCAGGGGAGGGGTTTTACCGTCCGAAGCTCTTCCGAGTGACCGAGACTGAAAACAATACGCCGGTCCGTTGGCGGGAGGCGGGGGCGGAGCCCTATTTGAGCCCCGAGGATGCCCGTCGGTGGAAGGATAGCAGTGCGCTGCGGGAAGCTCCATTGCGCGCCCTAATGGTAGAGGAGCGAGATGGCGTGCGAGAGATTTCCTTCGACCTTGAGGGCAGGGGGGTAGCCTTGCTGGAATGGCATCTGGAGCCCTTCTGTGAGCCACTCCGCGAGGCGAGATAGATTGGTCGAGGAAAGATTAGCGGCAGTTCGGGGAGGGCTGTAAGGCGGAGCCGGCGTGGCGGTGATGGCCGCCCCCGCGATCAAGGAAAGACTCGCCAGGCGTCGGGTTTTTGTTCGGCCTCGGGAGATCCGTAGGGTACGAGCTCGAGCACGGGGAGGACGACGCGTTTGCCATCCTGGGTGACTCGAAAAGAACCTCCTTCTTCGTGGAAGGCCAGCCCTGCGTGAAATCTTCCTCCCGGGCGCTCTCCAACAATGACATCAAGGTCCACCGGTTGGTCGGCCTTTAGATCCAACCATAAGCCCCAGCGGGCGCGGGGGTCGATTAAGGGCCAGGGTTCGACGTTGCCGGGTGGACTTTCCCAGCCAATGGCCTCCATCTCACGATCCACATACTGGCCAGCAAGAACCATTCTACCGTTGATGGCAGCGAGGAGGACGTCGTCGGCGCCTCCGGCAAGGCGGTAGCGGCCATCCCTGGGGGGCGCCACTTGGGCACGGTAGTGAATGATCCAGAGGCGTGGTTCAACCACCTCCTCGACACCAAAAGCCCTCGGCGCTGCATTGGCATCCATACTTTTAATATGGATCAGGTTGGTGTAGAGGGGAAGGCCAGCGCGAAAAAATTGATCGAGTTTGGCCTCATGAAAACCTCCGTCGATAAACTGGCGGATGACCTCCCAGTACTGTTTAGGGGCGTTTTTGATCGGTTCGCGAGTTTGGGATTGTTTGAGGTCGTAGAAGGTTCCGACGAAGGCGGCGGTTCCTTTGAAGTCTCTCTGAGGGCTGCCAAAAGCTTCGACCCGGTCTTGGGCGAAGGAAAGGGGTGGGGCAAGAAGGGTGAGGAGGAGGGTAAAGCGGACGGGGAAATGGGAGAGAGGGGGCATAATTAATCCTCGGCTAGTTTTTTGCGATAGGCGTAGATCCAAGGGGCGAACTCCTCGGGATAGGACTCGGTGCGGAGGCTCTCGAAGGCGGCCCGGTCCGCATCGCTGAGAACGAGCTCAGTTTGAACGACCAGACCATCTCCCTCCCCTGACCCGCCAATGAGGCCGGAGTCTGACGAGCCGAAAGAATCCCGGGTGCCCTGCTGTTCATCTGCGGAAGCCCGGCTTTCTGAATCAACCAGTTCCCCGGTGCTTGACGCCTGGTTGGCTGGTGAGCGACCGATGGCATTTTGAGCGGCGGTGAGCTGGGCGCGGGCCTCCTGGAGCGATTCCTGAGCTGCTTGAGTTTGGTTGTCGCGGACGGCTTGGCCTGCTTTTTCAAGGGCGGCTTTGGCTTCGGAAAGGGCGGCGCGGGCATCGGTACGCTGGGCGGCCTCCTGACCAGCGGCCTGCTCGGTGGCGGCGAGGGCAGCCTCTATTTCGGTTTGAGGATCGCTGGCCGCGGGTTGGTTGCCGGTCGATGTTTCAGAGCCGGTCTGGTTTTGGCCAAGGGCGCTTTCGGCTCTGGTGGCAGCTTCGGCAGCCTCGGAAAGGGCGGAAGCGGTGGCTTCGGCCGAAGCGATTTCTGCTTGGGTAGCTTGCTCGAGGGCGTCGGAAAGGGCGGCTTGGGCTGTTTGCAGTGCCTCGGAGGCAGGAGAAGGTGGGGGTGTTGCACTATCCGGCTCAGAAGCTCCGGATGCTTGAGGGTCGGAGGCTGGTGGGGGAGGAGAGGCGGCAGCGGCTGTTTCGGATGGCGAAGCTTGGTTGGCTTCGGTGGGCGGGGCGGATTCCGGAGAAGGAGTTGGTGGGGGAGGATTGGCACCTTGGGGTCTGGAGGCGTCCGAGGAGGCTTGGGCCTCTGCTTGCTCAGCCATGGCGGCGCGGGCTTGCTCGAGGGCGGCGTTGGCCTCGGGAGAGAGATCGGCGATCTGGCTGGCGAGAAGGGCGGCCTCGTCTGCGAGAGCTTTTTGCTGGTCTTTCTGGGCTTGATTGAGCCCTTCAGATGCGGCTGCAGCATCGAGTTGTGCTTGCGCCTGGGCGAGCTCGGCTGAGCGATTGAGTGCATCTGCGAGCCGTTGGCTGCTAGGCTGCATGGAGAGGATGATTTGATGAATGCGCCGGAGCTCGGCAACAATGCGAGCCTGTGTCCGGGCGGCGGCCGCCAGGTTGGCATCGGCCAACTGGCTATTTGCCTCGGTGGCTAGCCGTTTGAGGGTGGCTCCATTGACATTGCGGGTGAAGGAGGCGGTGGTGTTGGCGGCCCGTTGGTTGAGGTTTTCGGTGAACCTTGAGGCAAGGCTTTCGCCGGATTGAAAGAAGGTTTGGATATCGTCGCCGATGCTTTGCTGTTCGCCAACGATGAGGAGGAGGGAGCGAGATCCGTGGGAGGCGTTTTGGAGCTCTCCGGTGAGGCGCCAATTTTTAAGTTGGCGCTGGAGGAGGCTGTTGACCTGGCGGTTGAGGTCCTCGAAAAGGCGGCGGATGGCAATGGTGCGCGCGATGGCGCGGAGGTCAGACTCGATGCGGAGTTGCTCCCGATAGACGTCGAAAAGAGCGGCGGTGGCCGCCTCGGGATTGGGTGAAGAGGCGGCGGCATTGAGTTGATCAACGAGGGCAGCCATATCCTCGAGGCCGAGGGAGGCCAGCCGTTGAGCGAGGAAGCGAACATCGCTGAGGGTGTCTGGGTCAAGCTGGTTGACGACCATTTCCTCAATGGCAAAGAGGAGCTCGTCGCCGATGCGACGGGCATCGCGACGGGCCTCTTCTTGGCGGAGACTGATCTCGTAGGCCTCGCTGCGCGGGTCACGAGCCTCCTGGCCGAAAACCGCAACCTGACTGAGCGGGCTAAGGATAAAGAGGATTGCGAGGCAGGTTAAGCAGCGGAAGGGAAGGGGCGACATGACGGAGAGACCATTTCTAGGGTTAATCGGGACTGAAGTGGGGGAATCAGCGGGGGCTGAGTACATCTCCTAGTGAGGAACGGATATCCTGTTGCTCGCGAGACAGAGTCTCGATCATTTCAGCATTTTGGTCAAGTTTGTCCAGGAGCTCAGCCTGTTTTTCAGCGCGGGTGACGAGTCGCAGGAGGCGCTCCCCGGTCTGGGAGATACCGAGCGAGGGCTGGGGGTTATTGTCCGTTATTTTGACGGAGAAGGCGAGGGAGTCGCCGGGTGCGGCCCGGGGGAAGAGTTCACGGGGCGACACTTGCAGGTTGAAGGCACCTTCGGAGTCGAGGCTGAGAGAGCGTTCAAGGACCTCTCGCTGCTTATTTGGCCGGGCAAGGGAAAAAACGAGGACGGACTCGGTGATGCCAAAGTCGTCGCTGGCTGTTCCGGCAATGGTGAAAGAGGCTTCAGGAACGAGGGTTTGGATCTCCTGGGTGGGAAGGGTTAGGTTGACTACGGGGGGCAGGTCGAGCCTTGGGCGAAGGGGGTAGATGACGTTGGAGCCACTGGTGACTCCATCGGTGCTGGTGAGGAGGATGGAGAGGCCGGAGAGATTCGGGTTTTCGATCGTGATCTGGCCGCTGACTTGGGTGGGGTCTCGGGGATTGATGGTTAGGGGGTAGCGGTCTTGCAGGGGAAGGGTCAGAAGCTCAGCTTTGGCGAGGGGATGATTGGCGACCGCCTCGAGTGAGAGTTGACTCCCGATGAAGGGTTCGAGGCGTCCGCCGGTCTGCTGGCGGGTCGGAAGGGCAGTGTAGGCTGGTGGGGTGGTGGTCCACCGGGTCTCGATGACGAGGGGCAGGTCGAAGATCTTGACCCGGTATGATGCAGAGGTGCCGTCGTTGATGCGGAAGGAGTAGGTGAACGGATCGTTGATGGGACCGTGATGGATGCTGTATTGCCCGGGGGCTTCTGGGTCGGGGAAGATGGCGAGCTCGCGCTGGCCCCCCTCGGCAAACCTGAGGGTAACGGTCCCCTGGGGGACGGATACTCCCTCAATAGTGGCGAAGAGGCGAAGGCTTTCCCCGCGAGGAACGGATTGGTCACCGCTAGTTTGAATGATCCGGGTGGCAGTGGGGAGGGGGACCGCGAGGAGGACGTAGCGCTTGAGGAGAAGCTGGGAGGCTGGCCAGGTTTGAAGGATGGAGCCGATCAGAATGGAGCCCACGGCCAGGGCAAGGAGGATGCGGTAGACGAGGGGCTTGGTCGGGGTAACGGTGGGAAGGGGACAGGACTGGAGCTCGGAGAGGGAGCGAAGGGAGAGCGTCTGGATGAGGGAGGAGCTGATGCCGCTGCCTGCGGGCAAGGAGCAGTCGAGTTGCAGGCTCGAGACCAGACGACTACCGAGATTTGGGAAGTGATTCTGGAGGACCCGGGCAGTTGCCTCGGGGTCCCAGTGTTTGCGGAGGGGGGCGGCGATCCACCGGTTGATCAAATAGAGATAGAGCAGGGATTCGAGAATTCGGAAGGCGAGGCGAACGGGTCGCTCCAGGTTGAGGGCCAGATCGAGAAGCAGCTGAAGGGAAAGAAGAAGGGAGAAAAGTAGGACGAGTTGAGCGCAACCTGCGAGTACCCGCTGGGTGGTGCGTGAACGGGCAACCCTCCGGAGGGCGGTGGCGATTTTTGTGGCAGAGGCACCGTAGGACGCCCCGGTTGCACGGTTGGGGGTGCCGGATCGAGGGGGAGAGATCATTTGAGGTCAACGAGACGGCGGCCAATCCACTCGAGGCCGGGAAGGAGGAGCAGGAGGATGAGAAAGAGGGGAGACTGGGCTAGTTCGAAGCGTCTCTGCCGGGTAAGCTCCAGAGAACGATCCTCGATCAGGTCGGGCAGTTCCTGGATATTTTCAAAGCGAAAGGCTCGGCCACCGGTTTGTTCGGAAAGGAGCTGGAGGGCTGCAGATTGGACAGCCACCTCAGCGAGTTCGGGGACGAGATTATCGACAGTGAACTCAACTTTGGCTTCGGGATCGAGGGCGGTAAAAAAGGAATAGTTTCCCGCGGCTCGCGGGGTGAAGGTAAGGGAGTACTCCCCGACCCGGTTCGGGAGCTGACGAAGGTTGACTGACTGCTCCAAGGGGATATTTCGATCGGATCCCTCGTAGACGACCGTCCCGGAGACAGAGGCGACGTTCAGGGGGGTGAAATCGGAGCGGAAGAGCTGGCCGCTTATTTTGACTTCTTCGCCGAGGAGGTAGCGGGTTGCCTCGCTGCGAATCTGGACCTGCCGGGAAGCCCCGCTGAGACGCTCCTCGGCGAGTGACTGGAAGATCTGCCCCCAGATGCGATTGTAATGCTTTCCCCCGAAACCTGAGCGCCAGCGGTGAGTTTCTTCAGTGCCGACAAAAACAACCTTTCCGCGCCCGTAGTCATGGCGGGCTATAACCGGCAGAGGTGGACTGACGGACTCATCAACGAGGAGAACCTCTGCTCCCGGCTTGGCGGGGCCAACCAGGGCTGTCCAGCGAACCCCTTTGAATTGGCTCCAGATGGATTCGTTTTTGGAGGGTTGGTCGGCGAGTTTGAACCAGGGGGAGAGGCGGCCAGTGCGGGTGCGGACGAGGAGCTTGGGGGCTTCCGTTATTTTGCCGTAGAACTCGGGAGAAAGGGAAGGAATGAGCCGGATGGGGAAGAGAGGTTCGAGAGGGGTGCCGTGGTATTTGAGGGGTTGATGACGCCGACCAGCGAGGAAAATGAGACTCCCGCCGTCGCGGTTGACCCACTCGGCGATCCACTCCATGCGCTCCTTGCCCAGGCGGGCCGGGTCGACATCACCGAGGACCACAATATCGCTCTTATAGATGAGCGATGGTTGGTCGGGGAGCTCGGGAATGAAAGGGGTCTTCTCCAACTTGAGGAGCGAGGCGTCTGTATCGAGAAGAACGGCGACAATGGCGAGGCGCTGATCGTCCTGAAGAAAGTCGAGCAGGTAGCGAAAGTCCCACCGGGGAATCTGATCGACGAGGAAGACCCGGACCCTTGTATCAAGAATGGTGATACGATCTTCGACCGCATTGTTCTCGACGCTAACTTCGCCGGGCAGGGAATCGACCTCGAATCGAAGGTTCCGGACACCTGGATCGTCTGAGATGAGCTCAAGTTGAACGGTCACGTTCCCGTCGCGGGGAAGCTGGACCTCTTTTTCTTCGACGAACTGCTCATCGGAAAAGAGGCGGGCCGTAATGGTTTGGGCGGGTAGGCCAAAGGAACTGAGTTCGGCCTCGACGATTACCTTTTCTTCGACGAAGCCAATGCGGGGAACCCGGAGGGTGGCAACCCGAAGATCTGGCGGCTGGGGGATGCCCACAGCCAGGGAGTGGACGGGGAGGGCGGCTCGGTTGAGGGTGGCGGCGGCCTCCTCGAAGGGTCGGCCGGCGTTGGAGGCTCCGTCGGAGATGAGGAGTATGCCTGCCAAAGGTTCTCCGCGATGGAGTTCAAGGGCCTTGATGAGGGCATCCCCGAGGGGAGAGATCGAGGCGTTGGCCTCGAGGGACTCAGCGAAAGCCACACGGGTCGAGCGGCCATCGGGGAGGGGGGAGATGGGGACGTCGAGGCGCTCACCCACGCGGTAGAAGACGAGGTCAGACCGCTCGGCCAGGCTCTCCCAAAATTTGTGTTGGGGGTGGGTTAGGAGGGATTGAACCAATTCGAGGCGAGTGTGGAGGAGGGGTGGCTGCTGGGCGGTTTCGGAGCCGGTAGCAAGCTCCGGGGTGGCGGCCATTTGGCCGAGGGCGATTTTTGCCCGGATGATATCCTCGCTGGTCGTACGCTGATCGGGGAGGCCCATACTGCCTGAATCGTCGACGAGAACGAGGAACTGTTGTCTCAGCTTTTCGGTGACGGTGGAGATAAAAACGGGAAAGGTCCAGAGGAGAAGGATGAGGGCAAGGAGCTTGAGCCGGAGACCGAGGAGGAGGATCTTGCTCCTGACGGAGAGGTCCCGGTAGCGGTTCTGAAAGAGGAAAGAAAGGATGCCGCCAAGAATGATGAAGAGGATAATGGCCCAGCCGGGGTCGAGACCCTCAAAGGCGAGAGTGGTGGGCACCTGGGGGGCAGCCGGAGGGGACTGGGGAAAGAGGATCTGGCGGAGAGTTTCCATCAGGTTCGGGAGCTTGCTTGATTTCGAGAGGCGCCGGAGAAGTGAGCCAGAAGCCACTCAGCGATGAAGAATGAGCAGGCGATAAAGAGGCAAAAACGGGAGAGCTGCTCGGCTGTCCAACTTGGGGTTGAGGAGGTGCTGGCGGCGAGTTCGGCGAGAGCCGGATCGGTGGCCGTCGGAGCGGAATCCGCGGGGGTGCTGTTAAGGTCAAGGGTGCTGCCAAGGCGCGACTCGGCGGTTGGGAAGCTCACCGTAAAAACGAATTCGGGCGACCCTCGTTGGCCAATGGCGACTTCGTAGATTCCGGGTTCGACGAGGTCCGGGAGGGTGAGACGGGCTTGTCCGTTTGAGAGGATGGTGCGCCCGGCGATGCGGGCCTCCTCCCGGTCACCACCGGGGGGGGTGAGGAAAAAGGGAAGGTTCAGTTGATTAACGGGGAGGTTGGCGGAAAAAGAGTCGCCCGGTTCCAGGTTGAGTCGTGGTTGGCTGGCTTGGAAGAGGTGATTGATGGATCGATGGAGGAGAGGAAGAAAAGCCGGGTGGATCGGTAGATTGCCGAGTTCGGTGTCGGGAAGAAATCCAAAGATGAGGAAGCCGCCGGAGCCGAGAGGGTACTCGGCTCCAAGAAAGTGGCCGGAGTTGGTTTCGAGCAATGGGGACGCTTCGGGCAGGGTGACGGCATTCCATTGGAAAAACCTCAGGCTGGTGAGGTTGCCGGCGTTGGGATCGTTCCATCTGGCAGTGATGGGGTGAGGGTAGGGCGGTGAAACGGGAATGGCGGCGTCGGACTGAGGGAGGAGGGTGAGACCGGGGAGGGTTGAGGCGAGTGCAGCTGCGAGGGCTGGACCGTTCGAAGGGGTGGAGAAGAAGATGGCGCCAGTGCCTTCGCGCACGGACTCGGCGAGGGTATTGACTTCGGGTGGTGTTGGGGGGCGGGAGGCTGCCCAGATGACGAGATCGTGTTTGTTGAGCTGGTTGGCGGCGAGTTGGGAGATTGGAAGGGAAGTGGACCGAAGGTAGAATCCGGGAAGGTCGTCAAAGGGAGTGAGGGCCTTTTCAAGAAAGAGGGTTGGAAGGTTGGTCGAGGCCTGGCCATCGGAGACGAGGAGGAGCCGGGCGGGGTCGGCGATGGAGAAGGCGAGAGCGCGGCGATCGTCGTAAGGAAAGGCGTCCCCAGGGAGTAAGGCCTCGACAGAATGGAGCCCCAGTTGATCGAGGAAAATCTCGAGAGCGACCTGAGCGGTATCTCCGGGTGCGATTTCAGGGATAATGGTTTGAGCTTCAGCGGGACCGCCGTTGGGGGCGAGGCGCACCGGGACAGAGAGGGCAGGGGCGCTTCCAAAGTTGGTGACTTCGACGATGAACTGATTTTTCCCCCGTGTGGCATTGCCGAATCCGGCGAGGTACAAATCGGTGACAGCCAGATTTTCGAGCTGGGTGGTGGCACCGATAGGACGGAAGTCGAAGCTGATCTTTGGATAGGTTGTTTTGAGGTCGGAAAGGCTGGGGGGCTGCTCGAAAGCACTGGCTTGGAGGTCCGAAACGAGGATCACACGCCCGGAAGTGAAGGAAAGCAGGGATTGAGCGGCAGTTTCGAGGGCGAGAGGCAAGTTGGTGCCCCGTGGGCGAGGGGCAGCGGCTTGAATGGCCTGGCGAAGGCGGCCTCGTTCGAGGGTGGGCGAGGCGGCGATGGCTTCGATCCGATCGGTGGCGAAGAGGAGACCGACGGGGGTGCGGGAGGGGAGTTCGTCCAAAAGTTCGAGGGCAGTCTGCCGGGCGGGAGTGAGGCGGTCGACGCCCGCTTCAATGGCACCCATGCTGGCGGAAAGATCAAGGACGAGGATGACGGCTTCCTCCTCGGTGGCCAGGGCCGCCTGCTCGCCAATGAAGGGACGGGCAAAAGCGAGGACGAGAAAGAGCAAAGCGAGGCAACGCAGGAGGAGAAGGAGAAGATCGTTAATCCGCTTTTTGCTCCGGGACTGGCGAAGGGCCTCCTCAATAAACCGCATGGCGGCCCAGGGAACTTTTTTTTGACGAAGGCGATGGATGAGATGAGCGAGGATGGGAAGGCTCAGAGCGGTGAGGCCGATGAAAGCCCATGGGGAGAGAAAACTCATGGGTTTAAAGGATCCGACGCCGGGAGGCCAGGTAGGTGGCGAGAGACTCGGAAAGGGGGAGGCCGATATCGACCAGGTGGTGGGTGGCGGAACAAGTTTCACAAGCCCGGCGGATGGCCCGGAGGTGTTTTGAGAATGCAGCGAGGTAATCCTTGCGAAGGTCGCGGGTATTGATGGAACGGTTACCGGAGGCCTCTAGCCCGAGGAAGCGAAAGTTCCCGTTGATGTGAAAATGAATTTCAGCGGGATCAAGAACTTGAAAAACAATGACCTCGCTTCCCCTCATGGCGAGGCGGCGGAGTGCTTGGAGAAAGACATCGGGATCGACGAGGAGATCGGAGAGGAGGATGACGATGCCGCGGCGGTGGAGATGGGGGGAATAGGCGCTGAGGGAGGCGGTGAGGTCGGTGGTTCGTTGGGGGACGAACTCGGCAAGGACTTTGCAAATATTGAGGAGGTTTTGCCGGGAGTCGGTACGGGTGATTTGCTCGCGGAGATGGTCGTCGAAGAGGGTAAGGGCAACGGCGTCGCCCTGGAGAAAGACAAGTTCGCAGATGCTGGCAGCGAGGATGCGCGACGCCTCAAATTTGGTTAGCAAACCGCTTCCGTAGGCCATCGATTCGCTGCCATCAACGAGCAGGTGGGCGACAAAATTGGTGTCTTGCTCGTACTGCTTGATGAAGAGTTTCTCCGACTTGGCGAGGAGCTTCCAATCGAGGTGGCGGGTATCGTCGCCGGGAGAGTATTCCCGGTGTTGGGCAAACTCGATGGCGAAGCCGTGAGCGGGGGACCGGTGTTCCCCGACGCGGTAGCCCTCGACGACCCGCTTCGCTTCGAGACCGAGGTGACGAGCGCGGGAGAGGATGTCCGCATCGACCAGCCGGGAAGGGGAGCGGGGGTCTGCCATTGCGATTTAGTACTCGTTTCCGTGGGGTGGGATCTCGGCAAGAAATCGCTCAATCAAGTCATCGCTGGTTAGGCCCTCGCCCTGAGCAGCGAAGTTGGGGGCTATGCGATGGCGAAGGACGGAGGGAGCGACTGCGGCAATGTTTGCGGCCTCGACGCAAAGTTGACCGTTGAAAATGGCGTGGGCGCGGGCGGCGGTGATTAGAGAGAGGCTGGCTCGGGGTCCGGCGCCGAAGCTGAGGTACTCACGGGCAAGATCGAGCCCATCGGGTTCTCCACCGCGGGTGGAGCGAACGAGCCGCTTGGCGTAGTGGTAAACATCGTCGGCCACGGGAAGCATGCCGATCAGTTGCTGGTAAATGATGACTGACTCGGCATCGAGGATGGGGTGGGGTTTTTCGCCTCCGGAACTGGTGGCCCGCCTCATAATTTCGAATTCTTCGTCGGCAGTCGGGTAGCCTACTTTGATGAGGAAGAGAAAGCGATCGAGCTGAGCTTCGGGCATCGGATAAGTGCCCTCTTGTTCAAGGGGATTTTGAGTGGCGAGAACAAAAAAGGGTTTGGGAAGTGGCCGGGTTTCTCCGCCGATGGTGACGGAGCGCTCCTGCATGGCCTCGAGGAGAGCGGCCTGAGTTTTCGGGGGCGTCCGATTGATCTCATCCGCCAGAACAATATTCGAAAAGAGGGGTCCATGAATGAACTTGAACTCGCGGTTTCCGGTTCGTTGATCCTGCTGGATAACATCGGTTCCGGTGATGTCGCTCGGCATAAGGTCCGGGGTAAACTGGATCCTGCGGAAGCGCATATCGAGGGTTTTGGCGAGGGTGGAGATGAGGAGGGTTTTGGCGAGACCCGGTACTCCTACGAGAAGGGCGTGGTTGCGGGTGAAGATGGCGATGAGGATCTCCTCAACGACCTTGGTTTGACCGACAATGACTTTGGACAATTCATATTGTACCGCTTGATAGGCTTGGCGGCAGTTCTCCACATGCTCCTCGGTGAGCTGAATTTCGAAATCGCTATCAGCGATGGAGGGGGCGGTGGAGGGGTCGTGAGGCTCGGGCTCTTGCATAAAAATGGGGTTTCGGGGGGGACCTATTTAAATTGGTGTAAAAGGTAAGCAGGGGTCAAGGCATTAGGGAGCAGGGCCTGGGGGGCGGAGTCCGCGGAGTAGAGGTAGGTGTTCAAAGCGTATTTGTTTAGTGGATACGGCACAGCCCCGATTGGCGTTGGGTGGATTTAGTTTAAGGCTTGCTGGAGGTCTTGAATGAGATCGTTGGTCGATTCCAGTCCCGGGGAGAGGCGGATGAGTTGGGGGCTCAATCCCATGGAGGTGCGCTCATCCTCGCTGAGGGAATGGTGACTCATGTGCCAGGGGATTTCGAGAAGGGATTCGGTGCCGCCGAGGCTGACGGCGAGTTGGAAAACCCGGACGCGACGAGCGACCTCGCAGGCATCAGTGCGGGAAGGGTCGACGATAAAGCTGAGCATACCGCCTGGACCACTCTGCTGCTTTTGGGCAAGTTGGAACTGAGGATGAGAAGGTAGTCCGGGGTAGAAAACCCGGGATACTGAAGGATGGGATTCGAGCCAGGTAGCGAGGGCGAGGGCGTTGGTCTGGTGGTGCTGCATTCTCGGGACGAGGGAGCGGATACCGCGTTGAACGAGGTAGGCATCAAAAGCAGATTGGCCGCTACCGATGGCGGTAACGAGCGACTGGAGGCGGGAACCGACCTCGGACTGGCGGGCTACCACGGCACCACCAATGACATCGCTGTGCCCGCTCAGGTATTTGGTGGTGGCGTGAACGACGAGGTCAGCACCCAGTTCGAGCGGTCTTTGGAAAGCCGAGCTGAGAAAGGTATTGTCGACGGCGAGGAGGCAGTCGGGAAGGGCGCTTGTCAGCTCGGCGATGGCGGCAATATTGGTGAGCTGCATGAGGGGGTTGCTCGGGGTTTCGACCCAGACAAGGCGGGTGCGGTCGGTGATGGCGGCCTGGACCTCGGCGGGGTCGGCCATGTCGACGAAGGTAAACTCGATTCCGAGGCGGGAGAGGACAGAAGTGAAGAGCCGATAAGTGCCAGCATAGGCATCAAAACCGCAAACCACGTGATCGGAAGCACTGAGTAGAAGGAGGACGGTATGGATGGCACTCATTCCACTATTCGTGGCGATGGCCGCCTGGCCTCCTTCGAGAGAGGCGAGGAGTTCCTGAAGGGCATGACGGGTGGGGTTTTTGCAGCGGGCGTAGTCGATTTCCGGGACTTCGAGCGGGTCGTTCCACCGAAAGGTAGAGCTGGTGTAGATCGGTGGGACAACGGAGCCGTAGATGGTGTCGATGAAGGCACCCTGATGAACTGCACGGGTGGAAAAGTCAGCGGAGGGGGGCACTGAAGTGGAGAGGGTGGGAGGATCGTTTTCCGGCATGAATGTCAAATGTAGATGGAGCGACGAGGAAGCCAAATGGAAATGATAGCTGCGAAAGTCCCGGGATGGGTTGAGAACTCTGCGGGTAGCCTGGAAGGGCAGGTTCCTATTGCTGAAGGATGGCCACGGCGGACGCGGTAGTGCTGGTATGGGTGAGGGAGAGACGAACCGAGCGAGCGTTTAGGGAGGCCAGGAGCTGGGTAGTGGCATGGTCCAGGCGGACGCCGGGAGCGCCTCCAGGATGGTGGTGAACGGAGGCGGATTTCCACCCGAAGCGGCTGGAGATCCCGGTTCCGAGGGCTTTGGCAATGGCCTCCTTGGCAGCGAAACGGGCAGCCAGGGATGGGTAGGGATTGCGGATGGCGAGGCAGTAGGCGATCTCTTCCTCGGTGAAGATGCGATGGAGAAAGGCTTCACCATGGCGCCGATGGGCGGATTGGATTCTGGAGATCTCGATCAGATCGAGCCCGATGCCAGGAACGTGGGGCGGGAGCGAGGGCGGCAGATTCAACGGTTCATCCTGTGTTTCATCTCGCGCACGGCCTCCCCGATGCCAGTGAGGAGAGCCCGGCTGATGATGGCGTGACCGATATTGAGTTCATGGAGGTGGGGGAGTTCGAGGATTTCCCCAATATTGATGTAGTTGATTCCGTGCCCTGCATTGACGACGAGTCCCTGAGCGGCAGCTGCTGAGCAAGCCTGACGGAGGCGCTGAAGCTCGGAGCGACGCTCTGTGGGGTCGAACCAGGCATGGGCGTAGGAGCCGGTGTGAAACTCAACCATGGAGGCGCCGAGGGAAACTGCAGCGGCGATTTGATCCAGATCGGGATCAATGAACAAGCTGACCGCGATGCCGGAGTCCTGAAGCGCCTTGGTGGTTTGGGAGACACGGGCGAATTGCTGAACGCAGTCGAGTCCACCCTCGGTGGTTACCTCGGCCCGGTTTTCCGGAACGAGGCAGGCGCTGTCTGGACGGGTCTGGATGGCAATGTTGGTCATTTCCTCGGTACAGGCCATTTCGAGGTTCATGCGGGTGGCGATGGACTCCCTGATGCGGGCGATGTCCCGGTCGACGATATGGCGCCGATCCTCGCGCAGGTGAACGGTGATGCCGTCGGCGCCGGCGGCCTCGGCGGCGAGGGCGATGGCAAGCGGATCGGGCTCGATGTACCTTCCGCAGCTGGTGGCCTCCTCCCGGTAGCGGGCCTGACGGAGGGTGGCGCTGTGGTCGATATTGACTCCGAGGAGAAGAGGAGGGCGGCTCATGAAGGAAGGGTATTGCGGAAGAAAGACCAGATGCTAAGGCGGATACGGATGGCTGTCCACAGGAGAAGTGTGATTGCGGAGCCTGCAGCAAGCAGGTCAATTTCCGGGCGGGTGGCGAGAAAGCCGGAAAACTCACCAGTGCGGTTGAAGACCTCCTCAAGCTGGCGGCCCGTGTAGCGGTGGATGATGTAGGCGAAGAGGACGGCGCCGAGGACAAAGAGGGCGAGACGACGTTGGAAAAAAGCAATCAAATGACGGGGATGATGGCCGAGAAGGAAAACCGTGTGAATGCGTGACCGGGATTGTTCCAGCTGTCGTTCGAGGGCGAGGAGAACGACGAGTACCCCGAGGACAACGACCCCACTGCCGAGGGAGAGAAGGGCGAAGGCAACCCGGTGGGCGAGGCGGCGAATCTGACCCCCGGAAAGGGCCTCCCGGTTGAGGCTGTAACCGGGTGATTCGAGAAGGGTGAGGAGGTCGGGGTCGGGGCTGTCGGCGACTTCGAGGAGGAGGCGTGCGGGGGGAGAAGGGGGGCTTCCGGGGGAGGCGCGAAGATTGATCGACTCGAGAAAAGTATCAGGAACAAGGATACTATTGATTCGATCACTGAAGCCGACGATCCGGCCGGAGAAGCGGAGGGTTTGATCGTCGAGAAAAAAGAGAACACTGAAGGGAACCCGATGGACCATGGAGGGGGGGATTTGGGGCAATCCCTGGGAGGGGGCAAAGCCGAAGTTGTAGAGGTTGAGGTACTCGCTGGGGATGAGAACGGGAATCTCGTTTTTCTTAGGGTCAAAGGACCAGCCTTTGGCCGGTGCGTCGACAAAAGCATCGGGGACAGATTCGAGGAAGACGTAGGAGAAAAATTCCGGAAAGATGCCTCCACCGATCTGGATGCCGGCCGGAAAGGAATTGGAACGGAAGCGGGCGATCCCGGTAACGGAAGGGAAGCTGCCGAGGTGATCGATCTCTTCTTCACTAAAGGTTGCGCGTCCCTGGGAGAAGGAATCCCGGACGGTGACGGTTTTTTGAATGATCAGATATCGGGAACTGATCCACTCGTTTCCGGCGGTGGTGAAGCGGAGGAATTCCAGGTAGAGGTGGATGGAGACGAGGAGAATGGAGAGCCCGGAGAGGACTCCAAGCCAGGCAAAGAGCTTTTGGATGGGACCTCCGGAGCGGGCAAAAAGCCGCCGGAGGGGGAGGGAGCGGGGGATGGACTTCACAGGTGGAGGGTCTGATCCCAGCTGAGGGGACATCGTTGGGAGAGGGCCGTGCAGAGGACGATGGCCGCGCGCGAGGCAGCCTCTTCTTCGATCAGCTCAGCAGCGAGGGCGGCCGATCGATCGTCGAGGTGACTGAACGGTTCGTCGAGGATGAGGAGTGAATAGGGGCGGGCGAGACTGCGGCAGAGGGAGAGACGCTGGCGTTGGCCAGTGGAGAGCTGATTGACGCGGGCGTGGAGGCGTTTGCCGATGCCGAGGCGATCGGCAAAGGCCATCGGGTCGCGGTCGAGAAAGGGGGCGAGGCGCAGGTTTTCGGTGCCAGTGAGCTCCGGAATCAGGTTGAGGTTCTGATATGCGGTGGAAATTTTTCGAGAGCGCAGTTCGGACCAGAATGGCGACCCCGGAGGTGGGAGGATTTCTCCCCCGAGGGAAATGGTCCCCTGATCCGGGGTGATGACCCCCGAAAGGCAGTGGACGAGGGTGGTTTTACCAGTGCCGGAAGGAGCGACAACGAGGGCGAAAGTGTGGGGAACGAGTTCGACGGTTTGTCCCCAGATATCGGAACGGTGGCTTTGCGAGGCAGGACTCTCGTTCAGGTAGTGAACGGCGAGGGAATCGAGCACGAGTGAGTCTGGAGATGAAGTGTTCAACGAAGGCAAGGGTTCTCTTTTAGCATTGGTTCTCAAGCATGGAATCAAATGTAAAATTGGTTCGATTTAAGCTTTAGTGGGAAAAATGCTTAATTGGAGGTTCTATTCTGTACTGGCTTTGACGATTCAGGTGGCGTTGGCCGAAGGGCGAGCGCTGGTCTTTCAATCGGACTTCGGTCTGGGCGATGGTGCTGTATCGGCAATGCAGGGAGTGGCTTATGGGGTGTCCCAAGAGATCGACCTTTTTGATCTGTCGCATGAGATTCCTCCCTACGATATTTGGATCGCAGCTCTGGTTCTGAAGCAGACGGCTCCCTATTGGCCGGAGGGAACAGTTTTTGTCTCGGTGGTGGATCCCGGGGTTGGGACAGACCGAAAGTCGGTCGTCCTGAAAACTGAAACGGGGCACTTCTTTGTAACTCCCGATAACGGGACGCTAACCTTCGTGGCTGAAGAGATGGGGGTGGCGGAGGTCCGGGAAATTGATGAGGCGGTCAATCGCAGGGAAAATTCGGAGCAGTCGTACACCTTTCACGGGAGGGATGTCTATGCCTACACGGGAGCTTTATTGGCCAGCGGACAGATCCGATTCGAGGATGTCGGGGGTCAGCTCGAGGGTGTTGAAAGTTTGGCTCACGAACGGGCCCACCTTGATGGAGCCTTGGGAGAGATCCGGGGCACGGTGATGAACCTCGACGTGAGGTATGGCAACGTCTGGACCAATATTGAGGGGAACCTTTTGGAGCAGCTCGGTGTTGACCGGGGCGGTCGCTTGCAGGTTGAGATCCATTTTAAGGATGAGAAACGTTACGCAGGGGAGGTTCCATACGTGGCAACCTTTGGAGATGTGCCAGAAGGAGAACCTCTTTTATACCTGAACAGCCTGCTCAAGGTAAGTCTGGCTCTCAACATGGAGAGCTTCGCGGAGGTGTTTGGGATCAGCTACGGGAAGGACTGGATGATCACGCTGAGGGCTCTTGAAGAGTCTCGGTGAGAGAGCGTTATCCGAGCAGGTTACTCGAAGCAGATCATCTGGTTGAGGAGGCTGATTAGACCTCACAGACTCCCTGAATGAGGAAGGGTCCGGGCGAGTCGAGCCAGACCGAGGTGTTTGCGCCCATAGCCGTAAGTTTCGGCGGGGGTTGATTCGAGGAGTGAAGGTGGATCGAAACGAGTGTAGGAGTTGGCAAAGGTTTCGAGGGCGGATTCGTAGCTCCGCGAAATAGTGGCGCGCTCACTCTGACTGATGAAAGCGTGTTCGATGCTGTTGCGAGCAAGCTGGACCAGCTCAGTCCACGAGAGGTTAAACTGGCTGACGGCGAGAAAGTACTCGTCGGTCATATTGGAATCCCACATCCCTCGATCATCTGTATTGAGGCAGCAGGGAATGCCTTGGCGAAGGTAGATCGGGAAGGGGTGGAGGGCAGGATCTGGCACGTAACCGAGCAGGTGGTTGCTGACGAGATTGATTTCGAGGAGGTGGCGATTGTTGCGCATCATTTGCATGGTCTGCTCGTCGTGAAGCAGGTTGATGGCGTGGCCGATCCGATGCGCTCCGAGGCGGAGAGACTCGAAGATGTTGCGGTCTGCCTTTTCTGCTTCGCCCGCGTGGATGGAGATATTGATCTCCGGGTATTTTCGGAGCATTCGATCAAAGACCTCGGTAAAGCGGCGCGGGTAACCTCGATTATCGTCTTCCCGCCCGGCCATATCGACGCCCACCCAGAGGTCGCGGTTGGCATCGATATGGACGAAGTGCTGCTCGGCACGTTCAATCGCATCTGGAGCAAAACGGAGGATGACGGCCTTGAATTTAACGAGTACCCCGGTGGCCCGGGCGTCGGGTTGGGCAAGGCGGTGCCTCCAGAATTGGTCAGCCACGGAGGCCGGAAGAATGGTTCCCTTTTCGTCACGCCAAAGGGAGTAGAAGGTCATCAGCTCAAGGTAACGAACGCCCTCGGCACCGAGTAGCTGCATGTTCTCAACCACGAGCTCGGAGCAGACGTGGATGCTGAAAAGGAGGTTGTTGAGCCGTCCCCAGATGTATTCAAAAAACTCATCCCGGCCCTCGCCCGGGCGATCGAGTTTGACCGAGGAGATCCAAGCCTCCCGCTCATCATCATCGAGGTCCTGCAGGGGTTTGAAATCGGTTTTTTGATCGCTGGAGAGTTTATCGAACTCAGCTTGGTTGAGGGTGAGCCAAAAGTGGAGGTGAGGCCGGTTGAGGGGAGCAGGGAGTGGGAACTCGACCGGGCGGGAGATACGGCAGCGGGTGTAGAAGGTTTGTCCGCCATTGCGCCTTTGGTCGGTGGCGATGGCGTACCAGCGGCGGGCGAGAAAACCCCCGCCGAGGTGGTGGTGAATGTCTCCGCCTTTGGGGAGGGCGTAGAGAAACTTGTAGAGTGCGACGTGATCTCCCGAACTCTTGATTGATTCAAAATGATCGGCGATTGAGCGAGAGGGCGATTTGGTTAGAGGACTGGTGAGGTGGAGGGGCGGAAGAGACTCGATATCCGGGACCGGGGGAGCTGACGCGGGGGTCGAGGCGATGGCCGGGGAACGGCTAGCATGGCTGAGAAAGCCGACTCCAAGGACGGTGGAAAGGCTCTGTTTGAGAAACCTTCGGCGCTGGGGAGAGGATTTTGTTTTGGAATCAGCCATCGGTGGTCTCTCCTTCGGGGTTAAGGTAGGAGCCCTCAAAAGTGTCGCCGGTGCTGCTGGGCTCTGGTTGCATGGCCTCCTCCGGGATGCGAGCAATAACCTCTAGAACAACAGGGACAGCAAAGGCGGCGATCCTTTGGACACTCTGTTGCATTTCCTCAAAGGTGAAGGGTCGCACCCCGACAGCTGGATTGGAGACCGAGCAAATGGAGGCGAAACGGATGCCGAACTGACGAGCATAGATGATGCAGGTTGCCTGATTCATGCTGGTGATGTCGGCTCCCAACTGAGCCATAGCCCGAATTTCGGCCGGACTTTCGAAACGACCTGGTGCAAACTGAAAGAACACTCCATTGGGATAAATCTTCCCGGAGTATCCCTGACTGGCCTTTTTATGCGACTCTTCGACGAGGAGCTGATGCAGTGAGGGACTGATGGGAGCTTCGAAGTTTGGGAAGATGCCAGGGCGTTGATGGCCGGATAGTTCGAGAACATTGTTTGGGCGCGAGGTGCGAAACTCCATGAAGTCGTCGATTAAGAAAATGTCATCGTAGTCGTACTCTGGTTTGATGCCGCCAGCAGTGGCTCCACTGAGGGCGTGGGTGACGCCGAGCTCGTACAGGGCAGTCCAGGTCCGGAGGTGGTAGGCGTACTCAGGGTCGCCGGGTTTCCGGGAATCCATGCCGTAGATTGGAATGTAATAAAATGGTACCTCTTTATACCGCATCCGATAGATTATCGGGCTGGGTCCAGCCTTGGTCTGGAAGGAAAACTCGCCTTCTTTCTCGACGAGACCGTCGCCAAACTTTTCGGGCGTACCGAAGGTGGTGCCGCCGACGACGGCAATAAAGATGGAAGGATCGCGCGGGGGTTCAGAGGCCAAGGTAACTTGAGGGAGGGTGGAAAGGATGGAGGAGGCGAGGAGGCCCTTGAGGATTAGGAGTGAACGGATCATGGCAGAACGGTGCAGGTGTCATGCCAGAGAGGAGGCTTGGGAGCTTTGGATGAGGAGCAGGAGGGGAATATGACAAAGGTTTAACAGGGAAGCCCCTCGACTGGCTGTTTCTATTGGGGTATCGGCTATCTGAATATGAAAAGCTTTGAACTAATGCGGAGGGACTCCGGCCGTTGGTTGGCACTCGTGATGGTGGTGGTAGCTAGTCTCCTGATCTCGGGTTGTGGGAAGGAGGCGGTCGACCGCAGCGAATCACCCGAGGAAACCCTCCAGCGAGCCCAGTTTGTGATGCCTGCTGAGGCAGACCGGGAGAGGCTGCTGAATAGATATGCTGAGGCAATCCGGGGTTTGAATTTTGACTATGGTAAGGTGGGTTCGGTTCTCGAGGCATTGGGTTTCGTGGAGTTGAAAAAGCGTTTCCCCGCTCCCCGATACGAGGTGGTGGCGAGGGTGCAATACTTCAATCAGTCCGGAAGAACTCTCGGTGAGATTGATCTGGCGGTAGTGGACGTTGCCGCAGGCTCGGTTTTGGTGGTCTATCAAGCGAAGTTGTCGGGAAATCCAAGGATGGCAGGGGTGCGAGCCGATGAGCAGAATGCCCGGTTCATGAACGCTCTGGCCGCGGGCGAGATCAGTCGGCTGAAGGGGCGGGAGGGAGACTATCCGCTGGAGACCGGTTTTTTCTCTGACCAGACATTGTATTTGAAGATGGGTGGGCGGGAGTCGGAGTCCTTCGGCTGGGACGTGGTGATCGACCTCCAACGCGCGGAAGGTGATCAGCTGCAGGCGATGGTGCGTGGAGGCGAAGCGATACCCTCGACGAGGTCTCGGGATTGGAGAGAGGATCGGGAATAGGACGGTTGGCGGGGCGATTGATTTACGTTGCGAGCGGAGCCCGATCCGCTGGAATGTGGTGAATGTTTTTTGATGACGTCAAGGTTACCCTGCGAGCCGGGAACGGTGGTGATGGGGGGATGAGTTTTCGCCGCGAAAAGTATATCCCCAAGGGAGGACCTGATGGTGGAGACGGTGGGCGGGGCGGTGACGTTGTGCTGGTCTGTGATGAAAATGTGGCCGATCTCCGGGCGTTTCATTTTAAGAAAAATTGGAAAGCCCGCCATGGTGGTGGAGGGATGGGTCGGCAGCGGCATGGGAAGAACGGGGCGAGCGTAGAGCTGCGCCTTCCGGAAGGAACCGAGGTGATCGACTTGGAGAGTGGCAAGACGGTGAAGGAGTTGCTGGAAAACGGGGAGACCTTTGTCATCTGCAAAGGTGGGAAGGGAGGACTGGGGAATGTGCATTTTAAAACGGCAACTAACCAGAGTCCGCGAAAATTCACCGAGGGAGCCCCAGGCGAGGAAGGCGCCTACCGCTTGGTGATGAAGGTGATTGCTGACGTGGGACTGGTTGGGTTTCCCAATGCGGGAAAATCGACCTTGCTGAGTCGCTTGACCAAGGCAAAGCCAGAGATTGGAGCCTATGCTTTTACGACTCTGACTCCATCGGTTGGATACACTGAGTACGACGATCGTTACCGTAGATTGCGTATGGCAGACGTGCCCGGCCTGATCGACGGTGCAGCGGAAAACCGTGGCTTGGGTCACCGGTTTCTGAGACACATCGAACGTTGCCCGGTCCAACTCTACCTGATCGACCTTTCGGAGGGAGACGGCAGGGATGCGGTGGAGGACTTTAAGGTGCTCCGGGAGGAGGTCCGTGCCTACAAAGCGGAGCTGGCGGAGCGTCCCTATCTGATCGCAGGAAACAAGATGGATGAGCCCGGAGCAGAGGAGGTGGCTCGCCGTCTGGAGGTGGCAACCGGGGAGAAGGTCTATCGCATCTCTGCAGGATACGGGGAAGGCTTGGAGCCCCTCGTTTCAGACCTGCACGATACCTTGAAGCGTTTGAGAGAAGTTTCCTTGCCGTCAGCGGACGAGTAGCGGGCACGCACGGCCTTGGTCAATAGCTACGGGCCGAGATGCGGTTCTCGTAAAAATTGATGAAGGCGTTGTTGAGGGCGTGAAAGCCTCCGGGGGTGGGGTACTCTCCGGTGAAATACCACGAGCCGGTGTGTTCGGGCAGGGCGGAGAGGAGGTCGGGAATGGTTTGGTAAAGGATGGAGACCCGGCCGTCCCAGTCGGGAATCTCGGGGGTGATGAGCTCGGCGACCTTGGCTGAGATCTGGGCTTCGGAGAACGAGGAGTAGAGTCTCCGTACCTGGTTGGGAATCGGTTGGTCGAGGGGTTGATCCTGCTGGGCAAGGCAAGCTTCGTAGATCTCGGAGAGGATGTGACTGTGTCCCGCAACCTGATGGAGGGCGACGGCCGCTTGAAAGGCGATGAACTTGCCGAGTTGGGACATGTCGATCCCGTAGCAATCGGGGTAGCGGATCTGGGGAGCAGTGGAGGCGATGAGGATGTGCCGCGGCTTGAGTCGGGAGAGGATTTGGATGATGGATCGGCGGAGGGTAGTGCCGCGAACGATGGAGTCGTCGAGACAGACGAGGGTTTGTCCGGGCTCAACGGTTCCGTAGGAGATGTCGTAGACGTGGGAGGCGAGGTGGGTGCGTTCTTTCTCCTGAGTGATGAAGGTGCGAAGTTTGATGTCTTTATGGGCAACCTTCTCGGAGATTGGCCAGGAGCCCATAATCACCCGATCGAGCAGCTCTGGGCTGATCCGATTCTCGGCGGCTGCCTGGAGGATCTCCTCTTTGACCTGTCGGCGGCGGTAGGAACGGATTTGCTGCATGAAGCCGTAGTAGGCAATCTCGGCTGTATTGGGGATGTACGAAAAGACGACATCCTCGAAGTTGTCTCCGATAGACTCGATGACCCGGGGAACGAGGGCGGCGCCGAGGCGCTTGCGTTCGGCGTAGATTTCGGGGTCGTTGCCGCGGGAGAAGTAGATCCGCTCGAAGGTACAGCTGGATTTGGCCTGGGGTGGACGGACGGTGGCAAATCGGGTTTCGGCCGCTCGGTCAATGATTAGGCATTGACCGGGCGGAATCTCTTCCACTTCCGAGACCTTGCGGTCGAAAACCGTCATGAGGGGAGCGCGTTCGGAGGCGATGGCAACGACCTCCGAGTCGATAAAGTAGTGGAGCGGGCGGATACCCCAGGGGTCGCGGGTGGCAAAGGCCTCGCCGCTACCAGTAAGGCCGCCAATGGCGTAGCCGCCATCCCAGGAAGCTGAGGCGGGGCGAATGATGTTTTCGATGCGAAGTTCTCTGGCAATGCGGGCGCTGTTGGCCACACCCTCAAGCCCCTCGACGTCTCGGAAATAATGATACAGGCGATCGTGTTCCTCGTCGAGATGGAAACCAATTTCCTCGAGAATGGTCTGGGTATCAGTGCCAAAAATAGGGTGCTGGCCGCGCTCAATCAAACGTTGGTTGAGGCTGGGGGTGTTGGTCATGTTGAAGTTCCCGGCGAGCATGAGGTTGCGGGTGGGCCAGTTGCTGCGCCTGGTGTAGGGGTGACAAGCACCTTGATTGTAGCCTCCGCTGGTGGCGTAGCGCAGGTGACCGATGAGGGCCTCGGCGGCAAAATCGAAATTCTCGCGAACCGTTGAGATAAATTCTGGATGAATGTCTCCGCTGGAGACCTTTCGTTCGTAGTCTCCGAGCAGCCTCTTGAAGATTCGGTCGAGGGGGTTGGATTTGATGCTTCGTTCGCGGAACATGAAGGCCTGGCCGGGGGAGACTCCGAGTTTGACGGCCCCCACCCCTGCACCATCCTGTCCCCGGTTGTGTTGTTTCTCCATGAGGAGGAAGAGTTTGTAGAATCCCCAAAGAGGGGTGCCGTACTTCTCGTAATAGTACTCGAGGGGTTGGCGGAGGCGGATGATAGCCAGGCCGCATTCGTGTTTGATGGGTTCACTCATGATGGGTATCGGGTAGGGAGCGGGCTGGCTGGAGGGGTAAGGGCCAACCTGGGGAGTGGATTAGGGGCTCCAGGGCCTAGAGGATATTTTGGGCACGGAGGGTGGCGGCGAGGACCGCTTCGGGATCCTGAGTCGGAGCTGGCAGGGGAAAGGGTTGCCCGGTGATCATGGCGAAGAGCTGGAGGTAGCGGGCAGACAGCTCGAGAATCAGTTCGTCAGGGAGTTTTGGCAGGTTCACATCAACGTAGGGATCGCAGTGTTCGCGATACCAAAGGCGGATGATTTCCTTGTCGATATTCTCCGGCTCGAGACCCTGGGAGAGGCGTTCTTCGAGGGTGGAAGCGATCCAGTACCGACTGGAATCGGGAGTGTGGATTTCGTCGGCCAGAATGATGGTGCCATCGGGAAGTTTCCCGAACTCGTATTTGGTATCGACGAGAACAAGACCGCGCTCGGCGGCGACTTCCGAGCCAAATCGGAAGAGGGCGAGGGCGGCGGAGCTGGCTACCTCCCAATCGGCGGGAGAGATGAGGCCAGAGGAGAGGATCTCAGCCTCGCCGATGGGTCGGTCATGGTCCTTGGATTTGGTGGTGGGGGTGAGAATGGGGACGGGAAGGGGATCATTCTTTCGGAGGCCATCGGGAATCGATTGGTCGCAGTACCGCCGAATTCCCTTGGCGTAATGGGTCCAGAGGGAAGTATCGGTAGTGCCAGTGAGGTAACCGCGCACGACAAACTCGAGGGGAAGCATTTCGCACCGGCGGGCGACGGTGGCAGCGGGGGCGGGGGAGTGGAGGAAGTGGTTGGGGATGAGGTGCTCGGTCTGTGAAAACCACCAGCTACTGGTTTGATTAAGGATGCTGCCTTTGAGCGGGATACGGGTGAGGAAGCGATCGAAGCCAGTCAGCCGATCGGTGCAGATGAAGAGGACTTCCTCCCCGAGGGGGTAGAGGTCGCGCACCTTTCCTCGAAGGACGGGAGTCCTCAGGTGAGTGCGGTCAAGGGTTCCGGCGAGATGGGGACGGAGGGAGTTTAGCGACGGTTTCAAGGCGCGAGGCGGAAAAGCTTATCGGAAACTGGGTTGTGAAAGATGTGGGTGAGGGCGATTTCGAAGAGGGTTTGGGGATCTACCGGTTGGGGAAAGGATAGTCTCCAAAAGGTGCGGCGGGAAAGTGCCTGAAGGCCGGGAATGGAGAAATGGGACTGCAGGTTTTGGTAGCGTCGGAGGGCTTCTACGTCGAGCATTGGTTCGCTGATGAGGACTGCCTGATGGTCGGAAGACGGGGCAAAGGGACTGGTGACAGGATATTCCTTGTTGGAGTTGTAGAGGACTCCGGAGGAATGAATCTGGTCGAGGGTGACTTGGTGGAGGCTGGGATCGATTTGAAGGCCCCAGACGACCTGGCGCTCCACGGATAGGGAAAAGCCCCGATTTTGCAGGGCGCGTTCGACCGAATCGGCGACGTTATCAGTGATGATCAGATGGATGGGAAGGAGGGTTTCCCGAGGTTGGGGAACCCACGCCAGGGGCTCGCTGGCAGGAGCTGGCTGCCACTGAAGCTCACCGTCTCGGGTGGGGGAGCCAGCTTCGAGATAGTCGCGAAGAGAAGTGAAGAGAAGATCCCCGGCGGCGGTGCGCTCGGGGTGCGGCATGATGGCGAGCGCGTTGCCCCGGTGGTTGGACAGGGCAGCGATGTTGGCAACGCTGCCGTTTGGGTTGGTCGGAAAGGCGGGGTCCGGGTGGCCAGCTGAATCGACGTAGCGGAAAACGACCTGCTGGTTGGCCTCGAGGAGCGGGAGAAGATCGGGAGGCAGGACAAAGCGCCCTTCGGCGTGGGCGATAGGGACACTCAGGTTGGTCTGTGGAGGAAAGAGACGGGTGAAGGCGCAGGCAGGGGGCGGGCAGGCCAGCCCTAGGTTCACCCATGTATTGAAAAAACCGTGACCAACGACCTGACCGCGGTGAAGCCTCTGGTTGGCAGCGAGGGCTGCGGAGATCGACCCGGTGCCGGGGACGATACCGGTCTCGACGAGAATCTGGGCACCGTTGCAGATTCCGAGAACGGGTTTCCCTGAATCGGCGGCATCGCGAATGGTTTGGATGACGGGGTCGAGGGAGGCAATGATGCCGGCACGAGAGCGGTCCTCGTAGGAAAAACCGCCGACGAGGAAAAACCCGTCGCAGGATTGCAGGGTTTCAGTGGGACCGTTCCAGAGGAACTCAACCGGCTCCATGCCGGCCCGGCGGATGGCGGCGGCAGACTCGGTCTCGCAATTACTCCCGGGAAAAACAATGATGGCGATGCGAAACATGGGCGTCGTCCTAAGCTTGAGGGAGGAGCCTGACTTCCCGGTTTCCAGAGGCGGTTTTTCCAATCAGGCTGGCGGTAAAGGGACCACTGTTCTCAATGGCGGAGATGGCCGACGGAGCGGTCTCGGGGGGACAAATGACGGTCATCCCGATCCCCATGTTGAAGGTTCGAAAAAGATCTGAGGGTTCGAGTTGGGCAAGTTGGCCGATCAATTGAAAAACCGGCGGAACTTGCCAAGAGGAGAGGTCGAGCTCGACACGGGTCTGCGGGGGGAGAACGCGAGGGATGTTTTCCAGCAAGCCACCACCAGTAATGTGAGCGATCGAGGTGATCGGGAAATCCTTTTCGAGGAGGGCGTGGATTGGCCGGGTGTAATTGAGGTGAGGCCTGAGGAGGACTTCGCCCAAGGGTGCCCCGAGCTCGGGGAGGACGGTTTCGAGGGAAAAGTTGCCAACCTCGAAAAATACCTTCCGCGCTAAAGAGTAGCCATTGGTGTGCAGTCCGCTTGAGTGGATCCCGATGACGGCCTGACCGGGAAGAACCGCCCGTCCATCGATGATTTTCTCATATTCGACAACTCCGGTGATGACGCCAACGAGATCGTGTTCGGAAGGCTGGTAGGTGGAGGGCATTTCGGCGGTCTCTCCCCCTACCAAAGAGATGCCATTTTCGAGGCATGCTTCGGCCATGCCTGAAACGATTTCGGCGACCACCTCGGGGACAAGCTTCTGGTTGGCGATGTAATCGAGAAAGGTGAGTGGAGCGGCTCCGTGGACGATGATGTCGTTACAACAAGCGCTAACGACATCGTGCCCGAGGCTGCGGTAGCTCTGGGCCATTCTGGCAACCGTGACCTTGGTACCGACTCCGTCAATGCTCTGGACCATGACTGGTCGGCGGTATTGTTGGAGCAGGGCAGAGAGGTCAAAGAAGGAACCAAAACTGCCGATCCCTGCGAGAACCTGCGGTCGGTGGGTGCGGGCAACGGTTTGTTTGATGAGCTCGACAGTCCGGTTTCCGGCATCGATATCAACGCCAGCGGCTGAGTAATCCAGTTTGGGCATAGGGGAGATCAGTTAGGTCAGTTGTTCGCGAAGGGAGTTGTGGTAGGCGGGGGCTACTTCGGAGACAGAAACTTCGAGAAGGCCCTCAAAAGAAATGGAAGAGCCCCCGGTTTGGCCGAGGCGCTGCCAGGAGACACCTGAAGCGTGGAGGAGATCTTCGATTTCCGAGCGATGGGAAGGCCGGGCTTCGACGAGGAATCCGGGAGTCTCGGAAAACCACGCCCGTATGGGTTGGAGGGGTGATTGAAGGGTAAGGTCAAGACCGAGGTTGCCGTGGATGGCAAGACGGGAGGCAGCGAGAGCCAGTCCACCCTCGGCAATTGGAATGGCTGAGAGGAGAAGCCTGCGGGCAGCCAGCTCAACAAGAAGATGGATCTCGGCCTCGGTTTTTTCGAAATCCGGCTTTGGGATGGTTGATCCGGTGAAGCCCAGCAGTTGATAGAGAAGGCTGCCCCCGAGTTCGTTGAGCCTTTCCCCGATGAGATAGATGTCCGAGCCCACTTCTTGAAGAGAGAAGGGAAGGGAGAGATCCGCTGTATCCATTTTTCCAATACACCCAATGATGGGACTGGGGGGGATGGCTCGCTGGGAAGACTCGTTGTAGAGGGAAACGTTTCCGGCAACGATGGGGACCGGGTGAGCAGGGAAATCGCGCAGGTGAATGTTTTTACAGGCATCGGCAACCCCGTTGATGCCGAGGACAAAGTCTGCCATTTGGGCTGGTTTCTCCGGGTTGCCGTAACAGAGGCAATCGGTGATGGCGATGGGCGAGGCGCCGACGGCGGCGACCTTACGCATGGCGCCGGTGACGGCGAGAACGGCACCCCAATAAGGGTCGATACGGTTGTAGCGAGGGTTTTGATCGAGGGCTACCGCCACGCCGACCTGACGGATCTCGGCGGGAAAGCGGAGGTCGTCGAAGGGTCGAAGGACGCCGGCTGCTCCACGCCCCCGCTCGAGGGAGACAAGCCCTTGCACCTGCTTATCGTAGGATTCGTAGATGGGTTCGCGGGAGGCAACGTTGGGGTGGGCGAGCAATCTGCGGAGGACGTTTGCGGGATCGCTGCGTTCAAGGGTCCCATCAGGCTCTTGAAAGTTTCGCGGTTGGTATTTCCACGGCCGTTGGTAAACCAAACCTCGGGTGACCTCACTGGCCGCTGCATCGACGAGAACTTCTCCGTGGTGGGTGACCAGGAATCGACCATCTGAGCGAATGGTTCCGACGACCGAAGCGCGGGCACCGGTGGAGATGCCGGGAAGGTCGAAGGTATGGTTGTAATGCTCGAGGATGCGTGGGGTGAGGTCGGGAGGAGCGACCCACATGAAGCGCTCCTGCGTCTCTGAGCAAAGGGCGACATGAGGGGCGAGCTGGGGTGTGGCAAGGGGAACCAGCTCCAACTGCAGGTGCGCTCCGAGACCGGCGGCATCCGCCAGCTCAACTGCGGCGCAGGCTATGCCTCCGGCGCCAAGGTCCTTAAAGCCGACGTCGGAAATGCGCCCTTCGGAGCGAAGGATATCGCGGAGGGAGTAGGTAGCTTTGAGGAGGTGACGCTCGAGAAAGGCATTGGGTTCCTGGACGGCTCCCTTGTTTTTTTCCTTCTCGGATTCCTCGAGTTCAAAGGAGGCAAAGCTCGCTCCTCCGAAGCCGCTATTGTCTGTGGGTTTACCAACCAGAATGAGTTGATAGCCCTCGGATCCGGAAGGGGCGGCGGAGTGGATGAGCTCGGCCTCGGCAATGGCCCCGAGGGTGAGGACGGTGACGAGGCAGTTGTCAGCGTAGCCATCGTCGAACCAAAGGTCCCCTGCCAAGCTGGGAATGCCGAGGGGATTGCCGTAGCCAGCGATACCGGAAACCACCCCACTTTGGATCCAGCGGGTTTTGTTGGAATCGACAGGGCCAAAGCGAAGCCCATCAGCGAGGGCAACGACGGTGGCTCCCATGCAGCAAACGTCGCGGACGTTCCCGCCTACTCCGGTGGCTGCCCCCTCGTAGGGGACAATCTGGGAGGGGTGATTGTGAGATTCGTGACTGAGGGCGATGCCATAGCGGTTGCCGAGGGCGTCGCGAGCGGCCTCGACGATGCCGGCATCTTCCCTGGGGCCAAGGATGACGTTCGGCGCATCGGTGACGAAAGCCTTGAGGAAAGGGCGGCTGCTTTTGTAGGAGCAATGCTCTGAGCCTTGAATCGACCAGAGCACCAATTCGGTAAGGGTCGGGGGGCGCTGAAGGATCTCAAACTGGATTTTGCGGGCCTCCTCTACAGTAAGACCAAGGCGGTGCTCCTCAAGGATCGAGCGAATGGCTTGTTCGTCGAGACCGGTAAAATTAATCGCCTCAGTGGTCATCATTCTCGGTATGAATCAATGCCTGCCGCTAGGCAAGGGAATCGATGGCCAATCTGGGTCGTGGGGCTACCTCCATGCCTCACTGCGCAAGAGGCTTGGATCGGGGTCGCTGGTTTCGGCATAGTAAACGGCTAGTCGGAAACACGGAAGAATTTGACCCTGGTTTTGTCGTTCCGGGGGGAGGTCGGCGAGGAGGGCCTCGGGGGACCGACCGGCCAGCTCATAGAGCTGGGAGAGACCGAGGTCGAGGAGGGCCCGGGCTCCCTCAATTTTCATCCCTGGCACCCGCATGAAAGCTGAATTAAGGGCGAGCAGATCGACTTTGCGGCGCCTTTTACCGGGGGGTGGGGCGTAGGGATCGACGATGATGTCTGGGAGCGCGGGCGGGTGCTCTGGGGGATCGGCCTCAGGCGGCATTTTTCTTGGAATCGCGGCGCCGACGAATTCGGGGCTTGGCCCTGCCTTCAACAACGGCCCGGGTGACCGAGACGGATTCGATATCCCCCTGGTCTGGGATCTCAAACATGACGTCGAGCATTAGTCGTTCAAGGATTGACCTGAGGGCGCGGGCGCCCGTCTTCATTGTAAGGGCCTTCTCGGCGATGGCGGTTACGGCATCTTTGCTGAAGCGAAGCTCGACATGGTCGTAGGAAAAGAGCTTCGAGTACTGGCGGAGGAGGGAGTTTTTTGTGGAAGTGAGGATATACTCGAGGCTCTGGAGATCGAGCTCGTCCAATATGGAGACGGTCGGCAGGCGCCCGATGAACTCGGGGATGAGCCCAAAACGGACGAGGTCCTCGGGTTGAACCTCTCGGAGAATCTGAGAATCGGGAGCCTCAGTTTTTGGGGTCGTTTTCGAGTCGGTCTGAAAACCGAGGAATTTGTTGCCGTGCCGGTTTTGGACGATCTCTTTGAGACCGACAAAGGCCCCACCGCAGATGAAAAGGATTTTTGAGGTATCGACTTGGATGTACTCCTGGTTTGGGTGCTTGCGTCCTCCCTGAGGCGGAACGTTGCAGACCGTGCCTTCGAGGATTTTGAGAAGGGCCTGTTGGACGCCCTCACCGGAGACGTCGCGGGTGATGGAGACATTATCGGTTTTGCGACCGATTTTATCGATTTCGTCAACGTAGATGATGCCGGTCTCAGCGCGCCGAGCGTCGAAATCGGCAGCCTGGAGGAGCCTGAGAACGATGTTTTCAACGTCGTCTCCGACGTAGCCAGCCTCGGTAAGGGTGGTGGCATCGGCAATGGCAAAGGGCACATTGAGGAGGCGGGCGAGTTGACGAGCGAGGAATGTCTTGCCGCTGCCCGTTGGGCCGATGAGGAGGACGTTGCTTTTTTCGATTTCGACGCCCGAGAAGTCATCGGAGCCGATTTTCGGGGCAATTTCAGCGGAGAGTCGCTTGTAGTGATTGTAGACTGCGACGGAGAGGACCCTCTTGGCATCGTCTTGGCCAACGATGTACTGGTCGAGGGCGACCTTGATCTGGCTGGGGCGAAGTTGGGATTGTTTCTCTTGCTGGGGGTCTCCTGAGATCTCCTTGGGAGCATCCTGAAGCTCTCGATCAATGATGGTTTTGCAGACGGCCACACACGAATCGCAGATGTAGACACCGGCGGGTCCAGCAATCATTTTCCGGACCTCATTCTGGGACTTTCCGCAAAACGAGCAGAAGGTCATGCGAGTGGATTTTGCCATGAAATGCCGGAGAGTCTAGGAGGGAGAGGACTGGGCCTCTGCGGGTGTGAGGGCGGCCTTGTTCTCAATAACGTGGTCAACGATGCCGTAGGCCTTGGCTTCGTCTGCAGAGAGGTAGAAATCCCGGTCTGAATCCTTCTCAATGCGGGAGACTGGCTCGCCCGTGTGCCGGGAGAGGACCTCGTTGATGGTTTTGCGCCAGCGGAGAATCTCTTTTGCAGCAATTGATATATCGGAGGCTTGCCCGCCAGCTCCGCCGGAGGGTTGGTGGAGAAGCAGGCGGCTGTTTGGGAGGGCGTACCGCTTACCCCTGGTACCGGCTGCGAGGAGGACGGTTCCCATGCTGGCGGCTAAACCAACGCAATAGGTCACCACGTCGCACTTGATGAAGGCCATGGTGTCGTAGATCGCCATGCCGTCGGTGACGCTTCCTCCGGGGGTGTTGATATAGATGTGGACGTCTTTCTTGGGGTCCTCCATCTGGAGGAAGAGAAGCTGGGCGATGACAGCGTTGGCGACTGCATCGTTGATCGGTGTGCCGATGAAGATGATGCGATCCCGAAGGAGGCGACTGTAGATGTCCCAGGCTCTTTCGGTGCGACCGTCGCGCTCGTAGACGTATGGTAGTGGAAGATAGCTCACGATGAATTAAACCGACAGTATTGAGTGGGGGACGGGCAATTGCAAGCAGCGGCGAGGACTCAAGCTCCCGGCGACCGGGTGAACTGCTCAAACTCTTCTGCGGAGAGTTCTTGCTGGTCGGCCTGCTCGACGATTTTCACGATCGTTTTTTCGGCGAGGATATTGCGCCGGATTTCTTCGATGGAACGGCGGTCCTCCTGCAGCTCCTTGACGATATCCTGGGGCTTTTTCCGTGTTTGAAGAGCTCGGGAGTAGATGTAACGGCTAAAATCCTCCTCGGTGACGGTGACGTTTTCTTTTTCGGCAATCTTCGCAAAGATAAAGTCCAGCTTGATCCGCTTGCGAGCGGCTTGCTCGGCGCTCTCGAAGAGTTGGTCCTTATGGGCCTCGAAGTCCTTTTGTTCGGCCCCTTGTCTGATGCGGTCTGAAATGAATTCAACGAGAACCTGTTGGGTTCGGGTTTCGACAAGGCTCTCAGGGAGGTCGAAAGAGCTGTTGGCGTCCAAGCGCTCCATAACCTGCTTCCGCATCAGACTGCTGTTCAGGTTTCGCTTTTGATTTTCGAGCTTTTCGCGAGTGGCCGCTTTGAGGTCGTCGGTGGATTCGTACTCCAGAAGTTTCGCAAATTCCTCATTGAACTCTGGAAATTGGCGTTCGCGTACCTCGTGCACTTCAAGGGTGTAAGCTACGGTTTTTCCCTGAAGCTCGGGATGGGGAAAGTCGTCCGGGAAATGATGTTCAAGGGTGGTGCTCGAGCCTGCCGACATGCCGACGAGGGCCTCAATCAGGCTGCTGATTCCGGGTGAGGCCTCGGCGCCGACTTCCTCCCAGGTATTATTCTGAGTGCCATAAATCGGATGATCTGGGAGCAGCTCGGAAACCGGGGTGCCATCGAGTGAGCCGTGGTAGCTGCATTTGGCGTAGTCACCCTTCTTGCCGGGTCCGTCGATCGGGACGAAGTCAGCGTGTTGCGAAAGAAGGTTTTGGATCTCGGCATCGAGCTCGTCGTCGGTAGCGGTGGTTGGGCCCTTCTTGAGGGTGAGGCCCTGATAGTGTGGAATCTCGAACTGGGGCTTGAGGTCGACGATGAAGTTCAGATGTAGGTCTACTTTGGGGTCGACGGGAGAATCTTGATTTTCAAGTTCGACGACTTCAAGGATGTCGAGGCCAGAATCTTTTTGCACTTTCTCATAAGCCTTCGAGACAGTTCTCTTCTGGAGCTCGTCCTGAATCTCCTTGCTGTAGCGCTTTTGGACCATGGGGAGCGGAGCCTTGCCAGGCCGGAAACCGGGGATTCTTGCTTCGCGACCGAAATCGCGGAGGACACCAGATTCAAGAGTTTGAAGCTCCTCGGCAGGCAGGAATACGGAAGCGGATTTTCGAGTAGAAGTGATTTCGCTGATGGACAGGTCCACGGTTCTGATGGGTCTATGGTTAAGGTGAAAAACCCATGAGAAAGAAGGCAACTTTGGGCCAGGTCAAGCAAGGAGAGTTGCTGGAAGTGACCTGGAGACGGAGGCAGACCGAAGCGGTGGCAGGGTGTGAGCTCGAGTCGCCACCAGGGGAGACGCGCACAGCGAATCGGAGGGCCGAACCGGGCGATGGACCCCTCAAGGCCCGGGTCGGTCGGCTATTTTTGGAATCAGCGAATGTTTTTTTGCTTCCGCTGTCTTGTAGGTCTCGAGAGAAAGGTCAGGGAAAGCAGGGGGAGGAGTAACCAGCTCGCATTGGGCTCAGGGATGATCTGGCCTTCGACGACTGTAAAGTTGTCGAACCAGGTACTTCCCGGTTGCAAGGAGTGACTCAGACCGCGGGCCCCCATCGAGACGTAGAGGCTGCTCGCGCCCCAGACACCTTGAACGATGTTGGGAGTGGTGGGAGTGAAAGGATCTGAACCGTCGATGCGGAAGGTGAGGAGGTCATCAAGGGCGTCGTAGATGATGCGGAAAGTTCCGCTAGCGGGATTGAGGAAGAGAGGGCCGGGGGGAACCTGAGTGGTTTGAACATCATTGATTCTCCACGCGGCAGTGGGACCGGTTGAGGTGAACGGATTATTAAATACTTCGGCGGTGAGGACTCCATAGCCGATGGCGGCAGAGTCCGTCCCGTCGGGAAAGTCCCGGCCCACCCCGAAGAAAATGGAAAGGGCATCGCCGGGTGTTTGATTGGCAAAGGTACCAGAAAAATTGAAGTCGACGCTGATTTCAAAGTTGGAACTGGTGGCGAGGAGAAAGGAGGGCGAGCTTACGATTCCGCCGTCGAGATTCGGGGAAGAGGGACTTTCGGCGATAACCTCCAAGCGTCCATTTTGTTCGACGACCCGGATGGGTGGCTGAGCAAGTGAGAGTGGGTTGTCCGCGAAAGCGATCCACTGGGGACCGAGAATGCCGTCGTTAAAGTCGTCACTCTGGGCTGCCAATTGAGGTGCTGTGAGGGAGCAGAGTAAAGATGCCCAAAGGATGGGTCCGAGGGATCGGGAGATCGGTAAAGTCTGGTTCATGAGATGGAATGTTTGGAGGTTGAACTTTGAAAGTTTGAGCCTGCTGGGACAAATCAGACAAGCATGAGGGCGGGCGTCTCGAGGATTTCCTTGAGGACCGAAAGGTACTCGGCGCCGACTGCTCCATCGACCACGCGGTGGTCTCCGCTCAATCCGACCATCATTCGATGGCCAATCACGATGTTGTCATTCGCATCGACGACCGGCTTTTTGACCGTGGCTCCGATGGAAAGAATGGCAGCGTTTGGCGGATTGATGATACCGTAGAAGCTGGAGATGCCGAACATCCCGAGATTGGTCACGGTAAAGGTGCTACCGGACATTTCATCAGGCTTCAGCTTTTTGCTCTTCGCTTTGCCAATGAGCTCCTTTGCCTCAAGGGAAATTTGGCGGAGGGATTTGGCGTGAGCGTCGCGGATGGTGGGCGTGACCAGGCCATCCTCGACGGAGACGGCGAAGGCGAGGTGGACACTGCCGTGAGTGGCGATGTGATCCCCGCCCCAAGAGGCGTTGGCAGTGGGGACCCGACGCAGCGTCTCAGCTGCCCCCTTGAGAATGAAGTCATTAACGGTGAGCTTGATCCCACCTTTTTCGGGAGAGAGGTCGGAGAGCTTTAGGTTGAGGGCGGCCCGGAGCTCAAGGAGTGGAGCGGCATCAACCTCGATCTGGAGGTAGAAATGAGGAATCTCTGTTTTTGATTGGAGGAGGCGCTTGGCGATGACCCCTCGCATGGTGGAGACGGGTAGCTTGGCATCCTCTCCAAAAGGTAGGCTGGGAGGAGTTGGGGCGGATTTGGATCGGGACGCCTCGTCTTTTGCAGAGGAGGCAGACTGATCTCCCTTATCCTCGTGAGCGAGGACGTCGGCCTTGACGATGCGCCCGCCGGGGCCGCTGCCGGTTACGGATGCCAGATCGACTCCCCTGGAAGCGGCGATTTTTCGGGCAAGGGGGGATGCTTTGATTCGTTGATCGCTTGATGAAGAATCTTTTTCGACGGAGCTGGAACCGGTGGACTTTTCTGATGGCTTTGGATCCCGGATCGCTTCCCTGGGGGAAGAATCCTCAGATTTCGCCGGGGCCGGGGAAGGTTCCTTCGAAGAATCGGAGGCGTCAACGTCTTCGGGAGGGGTCTCTCCCTCGGCACCGATGATGGCTACCGGGGCACCGACGGCCACGGAGTCGCCCTCGTTGACAAAGAGCTTGAGAATGACTCCGTCGTCGAAGGATTCCAGCTCCATGGTGGCCTTGTCTGTCTCGACCTCAGCGAGAATGTCTCCGGAGGAAACCTTGTCTCCAACGGACTTGAACCATTTGATCAGGGTACCAGTTTCCATGGTATCGCTGAGTTTCGGCATCTCGATAGTTTCGGCCATAGTTGGGTGGTGTTGGGTCTCTTGGGAGGGCTCTAAAAAGGGTGATGATGGTCAGGAAAGCATGCGTCGGGCAGCTTCCTTAATCCGGGATGGATTGGGCATTTGGTGTTTTTCCAGAGGGTCGCTGTAGATGGCTGGAGCGTCAATGGAAGTGACCCGGTGGATTGGTGCGTCGAGATAGTCGAAGGCTTTGAATTGAATGAGGTGAGATATCATGGCGGAAACGCCAAGAAACGGTTTGTTTTCGTCGACTAAAAGGACGCGGTTGGTTTTCTGAACGGACTTCAGGATGGTTTCCTCGTCGAGTGGGCGGATCGAACGCAGGTCAATAACCTCAACCGAAAATCCGCCTTCTGATTGAAGCTCCTCGGCAACCTGAAGGGCAGAAATGATGGCCCGTCCATGACCGATGATGGAGAGGTCAGTACCTTCCCGTTTAACATCGGCAACCCCGAGGGGGATCAGATACTCCTCTTCGGGGACTTCCCAAGTCTGTCCGTAGAGGATGGTGTTTTCCATAACGTAGACCGGATCATTATCCCGGATGGCTGATTTGAGGAGCCCTTTGGCGTCGTAGGCGGTGGAGGGGCAGACGACCTTCAGGCCCGGGGTGTTGGCGAAGAAGTTCTCCGGTGTGTGGGAGTGGGTGGCCCCGACATTGGTTCCGCCATTAGCCGGGCCGCGAACGACAATGGGGCAATGAATTTGCCCGCCCGCCATGTAGCGAACAAACGAGGCATTGTTGAGCATCTGGTCAAAGGCGACGTAGGCAAAGCTCCAGAACATGAGCTCCATGACTGGACGAATCCCAAGCATGGAGGCCCCGATGCCTAGGCCAATGAACCCGGCTTCGGAGATAGGGGTATCAACGATTCGCTTGCTTCCAAACATCTCGTGGAGGCCCTCGGTGACTTTGTAGGCCCCGTTGTACTCGGCAACCTCCTCGCCCATGACGACGACCTTGTCGTCTCGTTTGATTTCCTCGATGAGCGCCTCTTTGAGGGCCTGACGGTAAGTAATTTCTCGCATTTTTGAAAGGGTCGGGGTCAGTAGTCAAAGAGGAGGGTGCCCTTGGAGACCCGTTGATCGGCATTGTCCAACTCCCAGTAGATGTCCTCAGTGATCGTCTCGGTACCGGGGAAGTCGCTTTGTTCGGCGAATTTGGCAGCTTTGGCGGCCTCATCTTTGGCTTCCTGATCGAGGGCGGCGAAAGCCTCATCGTCCAGGACTCCCTCATCACGAAGGGTTTGGCGGAAAATAGAAATTGGATCCATCTCTTTTTGGTAGCGCTCGATTTCCTCTTTGGTGCGGTACTTTTCAGAATTGGCATCGGCCACCGAGTGGCCTCGGTAGCGGTAGGTTTTGAACTCAAGAAGGGCTGGACGATGCTCCTTTTTAGCAATCTCGAGGTAGTGCTGGGTGGTGTCGCGAACGGTGTAAAGGTGATTTGCAACGATGCTATCCCACTGCATGTTGTAGCCTTCAGCGCGAGCAGCAAGGGAGTGGGTGAAGGCGCTGGACCGAGCCTGACTTGTCCCCATGGAGTAGCCGTTGTTCTCGATGATATAAATGACGGGCAGATCCCAGAGAGAAGCGAGGTTGAGGGACTCGTGGAACACCCCTTGGTTGACCGCCCCGTCTCCAAGGTAACAAATGGCAGCTCCGTCGAGGTTTTGATATTTGAGAGCGTAGGCGAGGCCAAGGCCGAGGGGGGTTTGACCGGCAACGATTCCGTGGCCACCCCAGTAGCGCTTATCCGGGGCGAAGAAGTGCATGGATCCACCCTTGCCGCGCGAGCAGCCAGTGACCTTGCCGTACAATTCAGCCATGCACTCATCCATTGACATACCGACGGCCAGGGCATGGCCATGGTCCCGGTAGGCTGTAATGATATGGTCGTTTTCTCCGAGAACCGAGACGGACCCGACGGCGACGGATTCCTGCCCGATGTAAAGGTGGAGAAATCCGCCGATCTTTCCCTGTTGGTAGGAGCGGAGAGATCGCTCCTCAAAACGCCGGATACGAACCATTTGACGGAGGAGCTGGATCTTATCCTCAGGCGTCATCTTCTGGTTGACGGCGGCTGAGGAAGCGGCCTCAAGGCGCTCCTTGTCTGGGGTGAGAAATGCTTGATTCATAAAAATATTGATCTGCTGGCTGCAGCCCACTGAGAGAAGGCCAAGCTATAAGCAGCAGTGAAGGCCATGTTCAAGACGGAAAGGGAGAAAAGCTCGCCAACCTTTTTAACGGGTTTCGAGCGGACCGGGCAGAATCATTTCGGTAATTGGACAAACCGCGCCCCCAGCACGGAAGTCGGCCCGCAGGGCAATAAAGCCGAACCGATGCTCATCCCAAAGGGGCCAGACCAGTTGATGATCGGTAGGAGGGATGGGGATTTGATTGATGGCAGAGCGAGAGAAAAAAGAGAAAGTGCCCTCCTGCATTCGGACGGGAGTAAAGTCAATTGGCGGAATAACTCTGAAAAGAAACATCAGCCAATGACTCTGGCCCTCGTAGGCTTTTTCTGCGACGTACCCAAAGAGATGAAGGTCAGAGGTCTGGACTGTGAACCCCGTTTCCTCGGCGGTTTCTCGCGCAGCACACTCAAAGGGGGACTCGCCGGAGTTGGTGTCGAGTTTTCCTCCAATGGGGCTCCAGCATCCGCGATTTGGGGCTTTTTCTCGCTTAATGAGAAGGAGCTCATCCTGTAGGTTCCGAATGAATACAAGGCTGCTAATCTTGTGGGGGTAGGGATTTGCGGGGCTTCGAGGTGGTAAGCGATTGGTAGACATGGGAATGGTTTTAAAAAGAAATGAAACAAGGGCAAATTTCGATTGCGTTTGGTAAATGCTACCTGTGATATTCCTCCAATGGACATCGCCCCAAGAGCCTTCGCAACTCTACTGCTCCTCCTGTTTCTCGGTCTGAATCCCCTATCCGGCCAAGCTTTATCTCCGAAAGATTACCCGGTGTCGGTGAATCGGATTCAGTTTTCCCGGACGAGCAGTGACTGGATTCAGGCTGAAATCCGCCTCGACATCCGCGATGTGCCTGCCGCCTTGCAGCCGAGGAATCCCAAGTTTGCGGACGACGTGACGGTGAGGCTGACCTTGGCCTTCGAAGACTCGACTCCCTCAAGGCCGGAAACACCTTTCCGTTTTTTCCAAGCCCAGACAGACATCATATCGATGGAGTCGAGGAAGCCCTACACAATCTATTTTTTCCTGCCGGCTGAAATTCGTGATCGCGACGATCTCGGAAAGGATCCGTTCGCAGGACTTGTGGAACTTTCGATTGGCGGAAGGGAAATTCCCATCGTTCCCAAAGATAATTTGATCGGCAATCTAAGGGCAGGATCGGTTGAAGAGTTCCTGCGCATGGCAAACAGCCAATCGTCCGAAACTGAGGGTCAGATGCTTGGATTGGCTGAGGTCAGCCCCTGGATTTTTCAGCAAACCAGGCTGGACGTGGACCGGATACCCCCGATCGCACCGCGCAAGCGTTGAGCGAGATTTTCCGCTACGGTCTTCTTGTTACCCGGCATGGTTCCCAGTCTTTAACTGATGGCTTCGACGAAACAAATTATTTTCAACCTTGGCGCTAGCTCGGTGACGGCTGCCGAGTTTCTCACCCAGGTGGATGGGGTGACCTTGCAGCGCCGGGCGACAAAAAACCTCGAGTATGATTACACTCAGGAGGAGCGATGGATCCCGGCAGTTCTTGCTGCGGTTAAATCCATGGGCAAGGAGAGTGGATTCAGCGGAAAAGCCAGCCTGATTCTTCCCGGCTTTCTGTTGTTGACGAAAATTTTCCGCATCGCGCACGTCGATCAGGGTAAACGAATGCAGATGATTGCCTACGAGGCGCAGCAGAATATGCCCTATCCTCTTTCTGAGGTAGTATGGACTCATGAGGTGCTGTCGGACGACGGAATCGAAACTGAGATCCTCTTTATTGCGGTTAAGCGAGACATCATCAACCGCTTGTGCTCAGAAATGAGTCAGGTCGGGGTGGAGGCGACGTCGGTGGGCGCAGCCACGGTACTCGATTACAATGCCTATCGCTACGCTTTTGGAAAAAGCGGAGAAGATGCACTGATCGTGAATATTGGAGCCCGGGCATCCAATCTGACCTTTGTGAGTGAAGAGGGGTTTTTCGTACGAAACATCAGTTACGGCGGAAACTCCCTGACCCAGGGCGTGGCCGATGCGACGGGCAGCGATTTTTTGAGGGCAGAGAACGAAAAAGTCCGCTTTTTTGAGACCGGCGAGTCTGCCAGCGAGGCTTTGTCTTCTGCGGTAATAAAGCGGTCAGAGGATTTTCGACGAAAGATTGGCCAAGAGGTCACCCGTTCAATTGTCAGTTATCGGCAGCAGAGGAAAGCAGCCGCCCCGAAGCGGATCATCCTCGCTGGTCGCGGCTCGTTGATACCTGATCTCGCACCCTTTTTAGAGAAAGCGCAAAAAGCCACGGTGGAGCCCTTCGACCTCGCCGGTCATGTGGAGCTCGGTCCCGATGTGGCGCTCGGGAGTGATCGAATTGCGCTGACCGAGCTTTTCGGATTGGCGGTTGGGAAAATGGATCCCGACTCGTTCGTGGACATCGACCTGCTTCCGGTAGAGCTAAAGAAACAGGCCGAGTTCAAAAAGAAGCTTCCCTTCCTGGCGGTCGCAGCGATCGGGATTGCCGCAAGTCCCTTCCCGCTGGCCTTTGCCAAAAGTGCGGTGGTGGACGCGCAGGAAAATCGTTTGGCTGAGCTCAGGGCTACCGAATCGCAGCTGCGTGGTGAGTACGAGGAAATTGAGGACCTCGTCAAGCTGGTGAAATCGAAGGAAGAAACGATTGCGCGCTTTACCTTACTACAGGAATCCCGCTATAATTGGATCGAACTTTTCGCTGAACTACAGCGCGCATTGGTCGACGCCCGCGATGTTTGGCTTGATGAGTTGAAGATGATTCGTGAGCAACCCCGTGAACAAGCTGGGGCAGCCGCTTCTCCGGCTACCTTCATGCTCTCTCTCAAAGGGCGCATGCTGGTTCGTGACGAACGCTCTGAAATGGTCCTTGGGCCAGCGGATATTAACGCGAGCCAGGAGCTTTTGACCCGACGGATTCAGACCCTCGCTGAGCAGGTTGGATTGGTCCCCTTCGTGGAGACCCGGATCAGCTTCAGCATCGGTTTCGGCACGCTGATTGAGGGAATACCCCTATTGCCCTTTGAGCTCGTCTACCGAATCAATCCCGGAGTGGAACTTTAAAGGACCATGGCACCCAAAAAACTTTTTGCGCTCGTATTTATCCTGGGGATCGTCCCCGGACTCATCTTTGCCCTTGGGGTTTGGATGATTATGGACGCCAACGATTCGATTGAATCGAATGGTAAACGAATCGCCAGCTCTGAGCGTTCCGTGCAGGGGCTGATGGGAGGGGTTGATTTCGGAAGCGAGGAACTTACGATCCCGCCGTCGTCAACCGGCAGGGAGGTTCTGGAAGAGCGATTGGTGGTTCTCGATTCAGAAATTGAGGCCATTCGGCGATCTTTCCCCAAAGCATCAGAGTTCCTTGATCAAAGTGTTTCCGAATTTAATTTTCTTCCGAGGGTGCAGGGCTTTGTCAGCCGGATGCGCGCAGCGTTCAGGTCTGATGCAGGATTGCTAGAGGGGGGATCTCTTCGGTTAGCCGATCCGCAGGAAGGATTTGGATTCGAGCTCTACCTAGGTGCAGCCAGTTCCCCTCGGGACGAGTCTCTGCGTCGGCGAGTAGACACCCAGCGTCAGATTCTGGAGATCATGCTCAAAGAATTGATCGCCTCCTATGAGGGGACAATGGGCGGAAAATTCATCGACGTTCGTCGGGAGGGAATTGATACTGAAACTGGTCAAGGCGTGACCACGGGTCGTCCCAACGTCCAGTCGGGGGTTTTCTCCCTCTCTGATCTGATCTCTGCGAGGAAGGAAGGAGCGATTTCGACTCTGGGATTTGAAATCATTTTCGAGGGAAGTTCGGCAGTTCTCCGCAAATTCATGAACCGGATGGCTGCTCTCGAGATCCCCATTCGAGTGGCCAGCGTCTCGGTTTCGCGAGCCACCGTCGATAAACCGGAACGGACTCAGGCAGCAGCCGATCCCCTCTCTGCGCTTTTTAGTACTCCAGGCCGAGACGAGGAAGCAACGGAGGAAATAAACGACCGACCTATCATTGAAAGTAATACAAGCCGGTTCTCGGTGATTCTTGAGTATATCGAGATCGATCTGAACGATCCGAATCAAGGCGAGGGTGGGGCGGATGGTGAGTCAGGGGCCTGAATCTATGAAAGCATACGATAAAATTGCTTTGGCTGTAGCTGTTTTGCTCTTGGGGGTAAGCGTCTTCTTAGGCCAGAAAGAATCTGTCGATACGGTCGTTCAACGAGGATCTTCGACGGGTCTGGTTGAGGGTGATCGTCCAATCCTTCCCCCGACAATTTCTCTCAATTTTGAGAGGGTGGTCTGGCCAGAACCAAAGGCTCAGGACAGCGAAGGTCTCTGGCTGTACGAAGTCTTTACCCCTCCGATGATGTTCAACAATGAAGGAGTGCTCAAGGTAGTCCCGGCGATTCCACCGCCACCCCCCCCACCACCACCTCCAACTCCTCCGTTCGGGGTGAAACTCGAGCAGATTGTTTCAGAACCCTTCCGTTTTCGGTTGGAGTCGGTTTTTGAAGAGCGCGAGGCCAGTGGGAAGTACATCCTCATTTTTGGCGATCGGGAGAGTGGTATCACTCAATCCTCAACCTTCCGCATGAGGCAGGGACAAACCAATGCGGATCGTCAGCTCAGAGTTGACGAACTGCGCGAGGAGCTCGAGACGGATGCCGGTGGTGGATTGCAACGAGCTTACTATGCGGTCGTCACCGATCTCTCCTCCGGGCGTCGGATCCGTCTGAAAAACAATGAGACCGTTTTCCTCCAACAGCCGACAGCTGTCCTTGTTTCAACCTTGGGTACTGGGGAGACTGTTCGAGTGACGGAAGCCGGGGAAGTGTTTCAGATGAACAGTGGGACCGAATCCGATGGAAGATATGAGGTCCGCGAGTTCGATTCGGGCCGGAAAGAGCTGGTCCTCGTCAAAACGGCGCCTTACCTAAATGACCCTCAGGTCAGAAAATTGCGGCCCGGTCTTGATCCTGACCCACTTCCAGAGCAGGAACCGAACGCAACCCCGCAGAAACCTCGGAGCACCGGACAAATTGGGCTCGACGGATTCTTCAATTAACGTATTTATCCTAACCACCTTAGAATGACAAACCAACAGACCGCCCGATCCGTTCGTAATCACCTCCGTCTCCTCTGCTTAAAATGTACGATGGGGCTGGTGGCTACTTCTCCTGCTGTTTTCGCCCAAAGCTCCTCTGGCTCTGATCAAGTCGCCATGCTTGCGACTGTTTTGAGTTTGTACGACGAGGGAGACTTCAATGGTGCCTACGAGCAGGTGCTGAAGCTTGAGGAGCTCTCTCCGGAGGATGTCGGAGTTCAACGTTGGAAAAAGCGGATTGAAGAGCGGATGGCTGCCCCTCGCGAGTCGACCATCCCCGCCTCTTCGGTTCAAGTCGGCGCGCCTGCCGGGGTGCCTTCCTCCACGGGAATGCGAGTTGCTGGAGGAGGAGTTGAGTCTGCGCTGGAACTTTCACGCCAAGGGGACTTCGCGTCGGCATTGGAAATTCTAGGAAGTCTTCAAGAATCTGCTCCCGCCGACTCTGCACTTTCGAGAGAGGTCGCGGCTGCGCAAGCTGAGGTGCTCCTGCAAATGACGGCTGCGAGTCAAGGCCAGCGAATCGCTGATGCCGAATCGCAGATTGATCGTGCGTTAGTACTCGCTCGAAATGGGCAATTTGCAGATGCCCGTAATCTGCTTGGTCGGGTTCGCACTTCCCTTCCGAGGAATTTGGCCACTACTCCACTGATGGGTAGACTCGATAGAGCAGAGGCTCAAGTCGTCTTGATGGAAGCCCGAAATTTGAGCGATTCGGGATCAGCGACAGAGGCGAGAGCAGTTCTCCGAAATTTTGAGAATAGCCCTGCTGCAGGAGCTGTGAACACTTCGGCGCTTCGCAAGGTGCAGCGGGCAGCATCGGATCCATATGCTCAAAATCCCCTTGAAGTAAGTGCTGATTTCGCAGAGCAGACAGCGACAATTAATGAATTGATGATTCGAGGACGGGCTCAGTTCGTCAATGGCGACTTTGATCGTGCCAAGCGCACCTTCAACCAAATTGAGAGCATTGATCCCACCAACAAGGCAGCCAAGGCTTTTCTAATAGAAATCGCCTCGCGCTACATTGAGGACGGGTGGCTTGATCGGGTCAAGACCCGGGAAGAGATGCTCAATCAGGTTCAACGTTCCTGGCAGCAGCCCCGCGTATTCCGTGGTTCGGTGGATGTCTCCACGGGGACCGGTGAGCTGAACCCGCTCCGCGAAAAACTGCGGCAGATCATGGTTCCTCGAGTCACCTTTAACGGGACAACCTTGAAACGGGCAGTACAGTCTCTCTCGGAAATTTCCACTGACATTGATGACACTGGTATCGGTGATACACCCGGGGTAAACATGGTCGTAACCTCGGGGGGTGAGAACGAGGTCGTTAGTTTCAGCGTTCGCCAGGTTAGCCTGCTGCGGGTTCTCGACATCGTTGCCCAACAGACAGGTTACCAATGGGATGTGGTTGATGGAATCGTCGAGTTCTCCCCCGGAGGCAGTGATGGTACTTCAAGACTTGAGCGGGCTTTCATCCCGATTTCCCGTCCAACCCTGGAGTTGATTACCGATTTTCAGTCGGCCAGCGCTGGCGGTGGTCGCGGTGCTGATCCTTTCGATCCTTTTGCTCCTGCAGACACCGGTGGGGGCGGAGATCAGCAGGATGCTCTGATTGACTTTTTTGAGGCTTCAGGTATCCCATTCCGCAGTGTTCCTGGTGCTAGCGTGATTAACAGAGGTTCAAGACTCCTCGTCAATCACACGGCGAGGGCGATTGATGAGATACGGCTCACCTTAAGGGAGCTCGACCTGACTGATCAGGTGGAGATCGAAGCGAAGTTTATGGAGGTGGTGCAAGGGGATCTCGACGAGCTAGGGTTTCGGTGGAACGTAGGCTACACCCCGAGAACGGTAGGTGCGACGACGATTAACCAATACGACCAATTCCCTTCTGGAAGTGGATTCCAAAGTTTGGCGCCAACTTCGCCAACCAATTTTGGCAATTTCCAAAGCGCTGCTTATGCAAATTATCTAAGTTTGTTCGGCCTCTTCTCAGGAGCTGGAGGAGTAGTTAATGACCCTGCGCCTAACGCTTCTATTCCGCCTCCGCCCGGCTTCGCGGTGCCACCGTCTGGCCCGGCGGTCAATCCCGTGACGGGAAATCCCTTCGTATTCGGCGGAACTCCACAGACGCTTCAGCAGAAGAATTTTGTGCCAACCTTTGACGCCTTCGGCCGTCCGAACCAAGCATTTAATAGCGGCCGACCAGACAACTCCCCGCAGATCCAAACGAGCGGCTCGACCCTCTCGCAACAGTTTGGTGGCCGTAGTTCTTCAAGCTCCAACTTGGTGATTGCAGGACCAACGGGGGGCCAGATCGTCCCGATTGAGTCTCCAGACGCCAACTTCCCAGGCGGGCTCGATCTCGGCGATGGGGTTTCAAGTCTCTTTAGCACGGTGAGCACGATCGGACAATATCAGGTTCAGTTCCTCGTCAACGCTCTTCAGCGCCAGCAGGGCACCGATTTGCTCAGTGCGCCGAAAGTGACCGTTATTTCCGGGCGCCCGGCAAACATCGTGGTGGCGCAAGAACTCCGCTACCCTGAGTCCTATAGTGAGCCCCAATTGACTCAGGGGGGTGAAGACAGCGGTAGCTCAGTTGCCGTTGCGGCCGGGGTGCCAGAAGATTTTGTTGTTCGCAACGTGGGTGTTGAGTTGAGCGTCACTCCAACGGTTGAGCCGAATGACAAGATTAACCTGGTACTCAACCCGAGGGTCACCGAGTTCGAGGGCTTCGTTGAGTATGGGGCTCCTTCAGTGGCGATCGCCGGAGAAATTTCGGTTACATCTCCCTCAGGATACTTTCAGCCTATCTTCTCGGTTCGGAGCGTGGAAACGCAGGTGACCGTTTTTGACGGCGCGACCGTGGTTCTTGGTGGGCTCACTCGCGAGGAGGTAAACTCCTTCAAGGAAAAAGTTCCTTTCCTCGGCGATGTTCCTCTCTTTGGAAGGCTCTTCCGCTCTGAAGGCGAAAGTCTGCAAAAGCGCAATCTCTTGATTTTCGTCACGGCTAATCTGGTCAGCCCCGGTGGATCTCCTTCAAAGCGGCAGATTGCAGATGTATCCCCGAACTCGCTGTTCCAGTCGCCATCCTACAACAGTCCCGGCGGCGTGGTTACGCGGAGCGATGATGCCACTTCCCCAGCGAGTGTTCGTTCTGGTGGGAACTAATCTGATTCAACCGTTTTAGTCCCTTTAAGGCGGGTGCCGTTCAGGTGCCCGCCTTTTTTTTCGATGCTGTTGTTGAATTGAACGAAAGATAGAATTCCGGAAGATTGTCATTCCGCCATTAGGAGGAAGGGAGCTGACTGGGGTTATGGATATCCTGGAGCGAAATTTTCCTCGCTTACTTTCTTCTCGGAGTGATCGCGCTGGGAGCGGGAGAGTAGGTGCTCAGAATGACCTGCGATGGTTAAAGGTCGAAAAGCTCAGGACATGGTTGCGCTTGATGGGTGGATGGTGGCTCGGCCAATTGGTAGGGTTTCGCCGGTGGCTCAGGTCTGGAAATGGATGACTCAAACGTTGCCTTTGGGTGAGAGTATTATAGACAGGGCTGGATGGTTATTTTGTTAGGAGGTTCCGGCTATGTCGGGGGCGCATATCAAAGGTATTTTCAGAAGAAGGGTATCGCAGCTGAGAGCCTTTCGAGAGCTTTCGTGGATTATAGCAACCCGTGGGTGCTCGAAGCTTATTTGAGGAAGTCCAAGGCCTCGTTCCTCATTAACTGCGCAGGCTTTACGGGAAAGCCGAATGTTGACGCCTGCGAGGAACGCAAGGCAGATACCCTTGAGGGCAATGCTCTGCTGCCCGATCGCGTTCGGTTGGCTTGTGAAAGCGCCGGGGTGCCATGGGGCCACGTTTCTTCGGGCTGCATATATTCTGGAAGACGAGGCGATGGACAAGGGTTTGAGGAAAACGACGAACCGAACTTTAGCTTTCGGTCTCCCCCTTGTAGTTTCTACAGCGGAACGAAGGCTTTGGGGGAAGAGATTCTCAAAGGAGCAAAGGATTGTTATATCTGGCGGTTGCGCATCCCTTTCGACTCTGAATGGAGCCCGCGGAACTTTCTCGTAAAGCTGATCAAGTATGACATCCTCCTCGATGCCGAGAACTCAATATCCCATCTCGAAGAGTTTGTCGCGGCAACCTTTGCATGCTGGGAAAAGCGGATTCCTTTCGGGGTGTATAACGTGACTCAGCCGGGTTCGGTGACCGCCCGCCAGGTGACTGAATGGATGGGCGAGGAGCGGGACCGGCGGGAGCGAGAGAATCTGGCAAATCCCTTCCCGAAGACTTTTCGTTTCTTCGCTTCTGAGGACGAGTTTATGCGGTTGGCCGCTAGGACGCCGCGGTCAAATTGTGTCTTGTCGACTGAAAAGTTAGAGGGAGTGGGCATTAAGCTTACACCAGCCGAAGTCAAGGTGCGAGAGTGTTTGCGTTCGTTAGGATTGGTCGGAGCTGAGGCATGAGATTGTCGATTGTGATGCCTTGTTTCAACGAGGTGGAACGGATCAGTGAGGCGGTGAGGGCCATCCGAAAGGTGAGTGCGCTGGAGGATGCGGAACTCATAGTGATCGACGATGGTTCCACCGATGGGAGTCGGGAACTCCTTGAGGAAGAACTCAACTCCCTAATCGATAACCTCATCCTTCATCCCGAAAACCAGGGGAAAGGGGCGGCTCTGAGGAGCGGGTTCACTGCGGCTACGGGAGATTGGATCATTGTTCAGGACGCCGATCTCGAGTATGATCCACGGGATATACCCAAGCTTCTGGCACCTGTGTTGGAGGGCCACGCCGAGGTGGTTTTTGGATCCCGGTTTGCGGGTGGAGAAGCCCATCGGGTGGTCTATTTTTGGCATATGCTGGCTAATCGGATGCTGACGACTCTCTCAAACATGTTTACTGACTTGAATTTGTCCGACATGGAGACCTGCTATAAGCTCTTCCCGCGCTCGGCGCTCGATTCGTTGGAATTGCGGGAAAACCGTTTCGGAATTGAACCAGAGCTGACAGCGAAGTTGGCGCATCAGCGCCTCCGCTTTTATGAGGTGGGCATCTCGTACTACGGCCGTGGATACGAAGAGGGAAAAAAGATTGGCTGGAAAGACGGAATAAGAGCGATTTACGCGATTTTTCGCTATAATCTAATCCGAAAGAGATAATTTATGCGCAAAGGAATTGTATTAGCCGGTGGTTCTGGAACCCGTCTCTACCCCCTGACGATGGCGGTGAGTAAGCAGTTGATGCCCATCTATGACAAGCCGATGATCTACTATCCGATTTCGGTTTTGATGCTGGCCGGGATTCGGGAGATTCTCATCATTTCGACTCCGGAGGATCTGCCCCTGTTTCAGAAGCTCCTTGGGTCAGGCAAGGCATTTGGGGTGACCTTTACCTATGCGGAGCAGCCCAGACCCGAAGGCTTGGCTCAGGCCTTTTTGATCGGAGCCGATTTTCTGGATGGGAACGAGGCTATGCTGGTGCTGGGGGACAATCTCTTTTTCGGTCACGATTTTGGTCGGCGGGTATTGGCGGCGACCAATCGCACCGAGGGTGCAACAGTCTTCGGCTACCCTGTGGCCAATCCGAGCGCCTATGGGGTGGTTGAGTTTTCTGGAGACAAGGTTGTCTCTCTGGAGGAAAAGCCGAAAAAACCCAAATCGCGGTATGCGGTCCCCGGGGTTTATTTCTACGATGCGGAGGTTGTTCGGCTGGCACAGAGTTTGCGACCGAGCAGCCGCGGTGAGTTGGAGATTACCGACCTGAATCGGCTTTATCTGGAGGCAGGAAAATTGAATGTCGAGTTGCTGGGACGGGGAACTGCCTGGCTTGATACGGGCACTCACGACAATTTATTGGACGCGGGTAAATTTGTTCAACTGATTGAGAAGCGTCAGGGGCTCAAGATCGCCTGCCTTGAGGAGCTTGGTTTTGAGAAAGGTTGGCTCAGTTGCGCTGATCTGATGGAGCGGGCTGAGGCGCTCGGGAAGACCGCATACGCTGAATATTTGCGGGAAATCGTGGACGGGTACCAACCATGATGATCTCGCCCATTTTCAGTGTAGTGACCTCGGTGTATAATGGAATTGGATACACGAGGGTGTTCATGGAAACTCTCAGGGAGACAACCGAGCGATTGATTGGAGATGGACAACTGGAGATCGTGGCGATTGATGACGGTTCCGATGATGGAAGCCTCGAGTACCTGAGAAACCTCGACCTGCCGATTACTGTCTTGAGGAACGATGACAACCGTGGATTTGCCTTCAGCAACAATCGGGGAGTGTCGGAGGCTCGAGGAGAATGGATTTTTTTCCTGAACAACGATTTGATTCTGGAGCCGGGTTGGTGGGAGCCAATGATCGAGGTCGCGGAAACCCGTGATGGCTGTGGAATGGTGGGAAACGTGCAGCGAAGGGCGGACAATCAGAGGGTGGACCATGTGGGGATTAATTTCGACTACCTCGGAGTCCCGGTTCACGAAGGAAAGAACGCCCTCTTCATTCGTGAAAAAGGGGTTCGACGGTCCCGTGGGGTCACGGCTGCCTGTGCCTTGGTGCGGCGTCGATCGTTTATTCGGGCTGGAGGATTTGATGAAGGTTTTCGCAATGGATTTGAGGATATTGATCTTTGCTTGCGAATGGCCGAACAGGGGTTTGAACATTTGGTGGCCAGGTCGAGTTTGGTGGCGCATCACGTCTCGGTCTCCGAAGGGCGGAAGGACCATGAAGATTTGAATCGATTGCGGTTCTTGAAGCGTTGGAGTAAAAAGACGCGGGAATTCGGGAGAAGGGACTGGGCCTGCTGGTACATTCAGTCCCAACTGAGATCTCCATGGCTCTTCAATGGCCCCAAGCTCCTAGATGCCATGGGACTGGCTACTGGTCTGCGGCGGACTTGGCCGAGCTGGATTAGGGAACGGCAGCAAGCGGCAGATGAGCGGATCCGCATCCTACCGGAGGCTGGGGAACCGTTCAATTCTTTTGGATTCGGGGAAAATTGAGAGAATCTCATTCAGGAAGGGTTTTCGTAGACGTCACCTCTGCGGCTGGACAAGTTCTCTTGACCGGGGTTCAGCGGGTAGTCAGGTCGCTGGCAGGCGAATTGAGGAGAAAATACGGCAACGAGCCGCTGTTTGCGATCTGGTCTGAGCGAAGTCAGTCCTACTATCGCCTCAGGCCGATCGAAGAAAGCCGTCTTCTGCGGATTTTTGAAAAGGGATGGCACCGTTCTCCCCGAGGTGAGCGGATTGCACGTCTCTGGCGACGACGGAGGCTCTATTGGACAAGCGTTCGCAAGACGGATCGGATTCAAATTGAGGGAGAGGAGATTGGTGAGGTGTGGATCCCAGAGATTTTTTCCGATGGACGGGCGAGCTGGTGGTCCGAATGCCTGGGGCGGGAAAGGGAGTGGAGGAGTACAGCCTTTTTTCATGATGCACTAACGCTTTTGAATCCTGAGTGGAGTTCCTCTCGGCGGCGGGACCGGTTTACTGATTATTTGAGAACCCTCGCCAGCTTTGATCGGGTGGTGTCTCCCTCGCGAACGTCAGCCGATGCGCTTAAGGATTTTTGGGGAGAGACCAGTGAGGAGGCGAAGGAGGTTTTGGTCGAGGCATGGCCAGTGTCCTTTCAGGGGAAGCGCCAATTTTCTGATCTGCGGATTGATCGGCCTTCGGTTCTGAGCGTGGGAACAATCGAACCACGCAAGAACCATCTCGCTTTACTCGATGCATTCACCCGGATCGGGAAGAGCGGATTGAAGGTGAGGCTTCACCTGATTGGACGTCCAGTTTATCCCCATGCCACGGAGGTGATAGCGAAGTTTCGGCAGGTTAGGGAATCAGGGGTTGAACTTCTTTGGCAGGAGCGGGCGAGTGATGACGAATTGGTCGCAGCTTATCGGAGTTCGTGGTTCACCGTTTATCCGTCATTGGCGGAGGGCTACGGTCTGCCGATCGATGAGAGCTTGTGGCACGGGTGTCCGGTGATTTGCTCGAACGACGGGGCGATTGGGGAGCGCGCTGGCCACGGGGGCTGTTTCCCGACGGAGGTAGCCGATGCTGAAGCGATCGCCGTGGCGGCTGAGCGTCTTTTGACGGAGCGGGAGACGCTGGTACGGTTGATTCGGCAAGCCCGGCAGCGCACCTTTGGAACTTGGGAATCTTTCGTGAACAAGCTTCTCGTGTCCGACTGAAAGCTTTCCATTTTTTTTGATGATTGATTTGCTTGAAGCTTTATGAAGGAAGAGAAGGAAACGATTTCCAGTATTTCGGTAGTCATACCAATCTTTAATGAGGAGGAGAACATCCCCCTTCTTCGGGAAAAACTCGATACGGTGCTGGGGGCTTTACCCTACCGGTGGGAGTGCATCCTGGTGAATGATGGAAGCTCTGACCGAAGCGCTGAGCTGATCGATGCCATCGTGGCTGAGGATAGTCGCTACCTCGCAATTCAGTTTCGTCGGAACTTTGGCCAGACCGCAGCGATGCAAGCGGGTTTTGATATTGCGAGAGGGGATGTAATCATCCCGATGGATGGAGATCTTCAGAATGATCCAGCTGATATCGGTCGCATGCTGGATAAGATTGCGGAAGGCTATGATGTGGTCTCCGGGTGGCGGAAAAAGCGGCAGGATAAGAAGGTGCGGCGGGTCTTTGTAAGCCGGGTAGCCAATCGGATCATCTCGAAGATTTCAGGCGTTCCCCTCCATGATTACGGGTGTTCGTTGAAGGCTTACCGCCGAGAGGTGCTCAAGGGGGTACGCTTATATGGAGAAATGCATCGGTTTATTCCCATCTATGCTTCCTGGCAGGGAGCGAGGGTGGCTGAGATAGAGGTGAACCACTTCCCGCGCATTCATGGCAAGAGCAGCTACGGGCTGGAAAGGGTTTTCAAGGTCGTCCTCGATTTATTGGTGGTTAAGTTCCTTCACGTCTATGCGGCGAAGCCGATTTATGTTTTTGGAGGGTTTGGAATCTTTTGCGGGGTTAGCTCAATGCTCTTCGCGACCTGGATGTTTTGGCTGAAGTTTGTCGAAGAAGTCCAGCTAAGTGGCACTCCGCTCCCTGAGATTGTCGTGATGCTCGGCGGTATTGGCATCATCTCGGTGCTGCTTGGGTTGATGTGCGAATTGGTAACCCGGACCTATTTTGAGTCGCAGGGGAAACGCACCTATCTTGTGCGCGCTGCGGGAAAATCGGTTGAGGCGAGCGATGAAGCGTGGGAGTCTCTTGTGACAAGGGGACCGCTGGCCGCTGAGGAGGAACCTCAACCCAACCTGCCTCCTGAAAAGTGAGACGGGGGTCGCTTGGCGTGAGAGGCTCTGTGGGAGGCGGATGCCAACCAAAGGAAGAAGTGGTGCGCTTCTTGCTGAGTCGTAATTGGTCGTTACCCGGATTTCTTGGTTGCAACCATATCGCGGGTAGGTAACGTTCAAATCGAACTCAGGAAGTTCACGAGTATGAGTCAAGAATCCTTCGATTATTTTGAAGACGGGAACTGGGAAGATCGGGCGGAGCCCGAATGGGCCGAAGGAGATTGGCGCCAGTACCTAAACACTGCGGATAAAGAAGTCGTTCGTTTTATGGGCTACTATCGGAGGTTTCGGCGCTTCCCGGACCATCTCGATTTAACGGCCCATCTAATGGGCTGGAGTACCGCTGAGTGGGAGCCAGATGAGGCTTTCCTCAAAACAGCGGTCGGGAAGCTCTTCGCTAAGCTTGAGCGAAATCGTGGAACCCAGACCGAGTATGACCAGCCGCTGAGCGCTCATCGCCACCCAGTCTACATTGCCTCCCGTGGTCTCCTGGCCCGTTTGAGAATGCTGTGGGATAGCCAACTTCGGAATGGGATGCAGAGCCGGGAGGACGCGGTCTTTGGCTGGACGTATGGGAACACCCTCGGTCGTGCCGAGGTGCACGCAGTTCATGGCGCCCAGGCCCTCGATATGGGGGACCTTGAACTGGCCATCTGCCATTTTAAGGATTTGTTAGCTTCGGTGAATGATTTACTTCGGATGGTGCAATCGAGAATCGATTTGAAGGGGCAAAAGTTCGGGATAGAAGGCATTGAAGTTCTGTTTGACCTTCGCGAGGTTGCCCTTCGGGTGTTGAGCGAATGCCGTGAAGACCTCGAGGGAGAGAATTGCTCTGATCCGGACGAGGACTGAATTGTCGCCAATCCCAGCAGGATGAACAGAAGCGAAATCCGTCGCTCCATCTACCGAGCATCTAAGGGTTCCTCCCAGCACTTTCGTGCTGCGGTGGAGCCTTTCATCAACTTGGTTGCCGAATGTGTGACACTCGCCAACCCGGGATCGGTGCAATCGATTACCAACCGGAGTCAGGAAGTTTTTGTCAGGGTTTGGAGCCAGATGCCAAAATTGCGCCGGGTTTCGGACCTCGAGCGTTTAATAGTGGCGACTCTGGTGGCAGACAACAGGAACAAGAATAGCTTGCCGAATGGAAACCACCTTTTGGGAAGGATCCTCCGTTTGAATCCCATGGAACGCTGCCTGGTGGTGCTGCGTGAGATGGAGGGCTGGGACCTGAAACGGATTTGCCGGGCCTGCCGACTGAGCCCGAAAGAGTTGGACAAGTTGCTTTGTGAGATTCGGTGCCGCTTGGTTAAGTTTGAAGTGCCCGAGGATCCCGAGGAACGGCAGCGATTTCTCCTGATTTCGCGCAGTATCACTACAGGTAGCTGTTGTTTTCAGACCTTGCCAAAAGACAGGCCTGAACGACTACGCTTCTTCCGGGACGCCTGGCTTGAGGCGAGGGGGGAGCTGATCGACCTTCGTCAAGACATGCGTTTTGACGGGCTTGAGCGGAAGTGGTTTCTCGACGGCTTGGAGGCAGTGGCTCAAACGCGTAGTCCCGACCCGGTGCGGGTCATTCCTGCACTGAGGAACTTTTTCTCTTTTGAGCCAGAGATGATTCTCAAACGGTGATCGGACAGATCGCCTGCATTGATTTCGAGGGGAGTCGGAGGTCCGGAGTATTCGAAGCCGGATGGATTCTTTTGAGCGGAGGCGGTGATCTTCTGGACTTCCACACTTCGCTTTATCAACCGAAGAAGCGTCCGGCTCTCCACGAGCTGGAGCTCTCCGGAATCTCGGTGGATAATTTGGGGGGGCGTGCGGATTTTGTCGGGGAGTATCAGCGGTTCTCAGAACTTAGGCAGAAGGCGATCTTTGCAGCCCACCAGGCGTCGACCGAGCATCACTTGCTCCTCGATTATTTTCCCTTCCCGCCGAGCGCTCGGGCGCCGGAGGGTGGGACCCTTACCCGTTGGGGCCCCTGGCTTGACACGCTCAGCCTTTCCAAGCGCTTGCTTCCAAATGCCCGCTCCTATGGCTTGATGGTTTTGATCGAGACCCTGGGTTTGGAAAAGGAACTGGCCTCAGAGGCTGGGCAGCGGTGTCCTGAGGATCGTTGTCGACCTCATGCCGCGCTATACGATGCCATTGCCTCTGCCCTCATCCTTCGGCACTTTCTAACCAGCAACGGCCATCTGCAGTCGCTAGGAGAGCTGATCTCTTGGTCCAAAAGTAGCGGGGAAGGTGAACAGCTGGATATTTTTGGATAATTTCCCGCAGATTTAGCTTGCACGAAAATCTTTTGAGGGCAGAATCCTCTGTTTTCTCATCTGCCAACGCATTTTCATTTTCTATGCCGACTATCAACCAGCTCGTTCGGAAACCTCGCCTTCTCGTGAAAGGTAAGTCGAAGTCGCCTGCGCTCAAGTCGAATCCATTTCGTCGGGGCGTCTGTGTTCAAGTGATGACTCGCACGCCAAAAAAGCCGAACTCGGCGATCCGGAAGGTTGCCAAGGTGCGTTTGACTACCGGCATTGAGGTCATCGCCTACATTCCGGATGAGGGGCACAATCTACAGGAGCACAGCATTGTGTTGGTTCGCGGGGGTCGGGTAAAGGACCTGCCGGGAGTGCGTTACCATATTGTCCGCGGAGCCCTTGATGCCCGTGGGGTCGAAAAGCGCCGACGCAGCCGCTCAAAATACGGTGTGAAGCGCCCGAAGGCTGCGTCCTGAGAACCCCAAGGAATTCCAATCATGTCACGTCGTCGTCAAGCTGTAAAACGTCCGGTCATTCCCGACCCACGCTACCAGAGTAATCTGGTTTCCGAATTGATAAACCTGGTAATGGAGCGAGGGAAGAAATCCCTTGCGCAGCGCATTGTCTATCAAGCGTTTGAGAAGGTATCCGAGAAACTCGAGAAGGGCGATCCGGTAGATCTTCTCCTGGGGGCGTTAGAAAACGCACGTCCCAAGCTGGAGGTCAAGAGCCGCCGGGTAGGGGGTGCCACCTATCAAGTTCCGGTCGAACTATCCTACGAACGCCAGCAGGGATTGGCGTTTCGCTGGATGGTGGCATCGGCTCGCGGACGCCGGGGGGTGCCAATGGGAGAGGCACTGGCACTCGAAATCATCGACGCCTACAACAACACTGGCTCCGTCGTTAAGAAAAAGGAAGAAACCCATCGAATGGCTCAGGCTAACCGAGCATTCGCTCACCTCCGCTGGTAGGCGAGCCAACTTTTCCTGTCATGATCGCAACGTCGTCAATATCCGAGGCCAATTCGCCGGACCGCCTTTTCCCATTGGAGAGGACGCGGAACATCGGTATTGCTGCCCACATTGACGCCGGTAAGACGACGACCACAGAGCGAATCCTCTACTACACGGGGGTTGTCCACAGCATGGGTGAGGTTCATCACGGCACGGCAGTGACCGACTGGATGGAGCAGGAGCGAGAGCGGGGCATCACCATCACCTCGGCCGCCATCTCGTGCGAGTGGTCGGTAAAGCGGGATGGCGAGGCGGGAGAAACCTGTCGAATCAACATTATTGACACTCCCGGCCACGTCGATTTTACCGCTGAGGTGGAGCGTTCCCTGCGTGTTCTCGACGGCGCGGTTGGTGTTTTCTGCGCCGTTGCTGGCGTGCAGCCGCAGTCCGAGACGGTTTGGAGACAAATGGACAAGTACGAGGTGCCGCGGGTGGCCTTCGTAAACAAGATGGACCGGATGGGAGCGAGCTTTTCCGGAGCGGTCGACTCAATCCGGGATCGCCTGAGATGCAATGCCCACCCGATCTTCCTCCCTTTTGGAGAAGCTGAGGGTTTCAAGGGGTTGATCGATCTCGTGGAAATGAAGGTTCTCCAGTATATCGATTCTGATCTCACCGGGACGCAGTTCGACACGATTGAAATCCCATCTGAAGAAGCTGAAAATGTGGCACGTTGGAGGGATGGATTACTGGAAGCTCTGGCTGACCATGATGACGAGATTACTTCGGCCTATCTCGAGGGAAAATACATCGATACGGATCAGATTCGGAGGGCCATTCGCAAGGGAACTCTACAGCGGACCTTTGTCCCGGTGATCCCAGGAAGTGCTTTTAAAAATAAGGGGATCCAGCCCCTGCTTGATGCGGTGGTCGACTATCTGCCTTCGCCGATCGATGTCACGGCCATCCGTGGGGAGGACGACTCCGGGGCCGAGGTCCTCATCAATGCGGATGACCGAGCACCGGTGGCGGCGCTCGCCTTCAAGCTGATGAATGATGGATTCGTCGGTAAGCTGGTATTTTTGCGAGTCTACAGCGGGGCTCTTCGTAAAGGCATGGCCCTCAAGAACAGCCGCACTGGCAAGACGGAGCGGATCAGCCGGCTGCTGCTGATGAAGGCAGCCAATCGAGAAGATATTGAAGTCGCCTACTCTGGAGAAATCTGTGGGGTGATCGGGGTCCGTGAGGTAGCGACAGGAGACACTCTTCGGGCAAAGGATTTTGACGTGCGGCTGGAGCCGCCGTCCTTTCCGGAACCGGTCATTTCGATGGCTATCGAACCGAAGACGACTGCTGACCAAGACAAAATGGCTCAGGGGCTTCAGCGTTTGGCCGAAGAAGATCCAACCTTCGATGTTCGTACCAACCAAGAGACTGGGCAAACCATCATTGCAGGAATGGGGGAGCTGCATCTCGAGATCATTCGCAATCGATTGCTCAGGGAGCACAAGGTTCAGACCGATGCAGGAAGACCCCAGATTGCCTACCGGGAAACCGTGAAAGGGGCGGCAGAAGCCGAGGGGAAATTCATACGGCAAAGCGGAGGCAAGGGCCAGTATGGCCATGTTAAGATCCGTCTGGAGCCACGGGAGAGGGGAGCTGGGATAGAGGTTGTCAATACCAGCACTGGAGGAGTTATTCCCAAGGAGTTCATAAAACCTGCCCTCGACGGTATTGTCGAGGCGGCAAGAAACGGTGCGGTGGCTGGATATCCGGTTGTTGATTTCCGGGCGGAACTCTTCGATGGAAGCTTTCACGAGGTCGATTCCTCTGAAATGGCATTTAAGATGGCGGGCATTTTTGCCTTTAAGGACGCCATGAAGGAAGCCCAGCCGATCTTGCTGGAACCGCTCATGAAGGTGACGGTGGAAGCTCCAAATGAATACCAGGGCGACATCGTTGGCGATTTGAACCGGCGGCGGGGTCAAATCCAGGGGATGTCCACCCGCTTTGAAGTCACTTCGATTGAAGCGCTGGTCCCACTGGAGGCAATGTTTGGTTATGCAACAGACGTTCGCTCTCTTTCAAAGGGGAGGGCGACCTACACAATGGTTCCATCTTGCTTCGAGGAGGTACCGGAGAATCAGGTCGGTCGAATTCGGGACCCTTACAACTATTCCTGAAATTTTAAACTTTAAGCGATGAAACCACGTATCCGTATAAGACTCAAAGGATTTGACTACCGTATTGTTGATCAATCCACCTCCGACATTGTCGAGACAGCGAAGCGATCGGGCGCGAAAGTGTCTGGACCTGTTCCGTTGCCCACGAGGGTAGAGCGGTTCACCGTCAACCGTTCGCCCCACGTGGATAAGAAGTCGATGGATCAGTTTGAAATTCGCACCCACAGCCGGTTGCTCGACATCATTGAACCGACCAGCAACACGGTCGACGACCTCAAGAAGCTCAACCTCCCTTCTGGAGTTGAGATCACCATTAACGTTTAATTCCCAGAAGACCTCCTAACCTAATTAACCCTAAAGCAGGTATTCAATGGGTCCCATTCAGGGCCCGCCTGCCGCTTAGATATGAGTTTTATCCTGATCGGAAAAAAGATCGGCATGACGCAAGTCTTTGATGCCGCCAATCGTCTCCAGCCGGTGACCGTCATCGAGGCGGGTCCGTGTAGCGTGACCCAAGTCAAAACGGTCGAATCCGACGGGTACGACGCAGTCCAAGTTGGTTTTGGAGCCCAGAAAGAAAGTCGCCTGTCGAAGGCTCGCCTTGGCCACCTCGCGAAGGCCGGGGTTGATGCGGTCAGGGTTCTTCAGGAGTTCAGGAATGCTTCTGGCACGAAATACGAGCCAGGGGAGACCCTGACGGTAGGGAAGTTCCAGGTCGGCGATCGCGTCGATGTGGTGGCTACCAGCAAGGGCCGCGGATTTCAAGGCGTCATGAAGCGCCACGGATTTGCCGGAGGTCCCGCGAGCCACGGTTCCATGACTCACCGGCGAGGTGGTTCCTATGGGAACTGCCAGGAACCCGGTCGCGTAATGAAGGGCAAGAAGATGCCGGGCCATATGGGTGGCAAGCAGCGGACGGTTCAAAACCTCAACATCGTCCAAGTACTCCCGGAGAAGAACCTCATCCTCGTGCGGGGCAGTTTGCCCGGCGCGAATGGGAGTTTGGTGACCATTCGACCCTCTAAAAAGCAAAAGCGGGCAGCCTGAACGAAAGGGAATTTTAGCCAATGAAACTCAAACTTTACAGCAAAGACGCCTCTACCGTAACGGAAAAGGATTTTGCAATCCCAGCCTTTGAAGGGACGCGCGGGTTGCAGGCCCTTCGCCAAGTCATCATTGCGGTGCAGGCGAACCAACGGCAGGGCAACGCCTCGACCAAGACCCGTGGCGAGGTTTCTGGATCGGGTAAGAAGCCATTTCGCCAAAAAGGCACTGGCTCGGCGCGTCAAGGTAGCCGCCGGTCACCGCTTTGGCGCAAGGGCGGCGTGGTTTTTGGGCCGAAGCCCCGTGATTACTCGCAGAAGATCAATAAGAAGATGAAGCGGCTGGCTCTCCAGCGTGCCATTTTTGACTCCGCATCGACCGGGGGCCTTGAGGTGATTGAGGCATGGGAAATCGCAGAGGCGAAAACGCGTCTATTCGATCAGTTGATCGGGAAGATGGTGCCGCAGGGGACTGTGCTGGTGGTTGACGATCGGTTCGAGGGAACGACTGCTTTGGCGAGCCGGAACATCGAACGGGTGCATGTTGGCGAGGCTGCTGACATTAGCCCGGTCGACATCGCGCGATTCAAAAAAATAGTAATCAGCGAAAAGGGTCTTGAAGCCCTGCTTGAGCGTGTCAACGGGAAGGAAGCGTCATGATTGATCCATCAACCATACTTTTAAACAGCCGGGTTACGGAAAAGACCAGCGATCTTACCGCAAACCTCAACCAATACACCTTTGAGGTTTTTCCGGATGCCAACCGCACCCAGGTAAAGCTTGCGATTGAGCAGGTTTTCAAGGTTTCGGTGACCAAGGTGAACATTTTAAACATCAAACCGAAGCTCAAGACTAATCGGACCCGGCGTGGACGACCTGGACGGATTTCGGGGATAAAGAAAGCTATCGTGACTCTCAATGAGGGAGATGCGATCGAACTGATTTAAGCGAGAGGAGACAAAAGATATGGCCACCATCCAATCCCGCCCGATAACACCCGGGCAACGCTATTTGGCGAGAAACAAGCAGGACCTCTACAAGGGGCGTCCGGAGACTTCCTTGACGAGTAGCCACCACAGTAAAAAGGGGCGCAACGTTTATGGGCGGATCACTTCCCGCAGACGCGGCGGCGGACATAAGCGTCTTTATCGCCAGATCGATTTCAAGCGCGACAAGTTCTTAGTACCCGGGAAGGTCGAGCGCATAGAGTACGATCCCAATCGCTCTGCCAACATTGCCCTGATCTTCTACGCCGATGGTGAGAAGCGCTACATCATCGCGCCCAATGGGCTGGAAGCCGGAGCTACGGTCATGAATCACACGGCGGTCACCGACGAGTTTAATCCGGGGGATTCCTACCCGCTCGCCTTGATTCCGCCTGCCACTTCGATCCACTGCATCGAGATGGAGCCCGGAAGGGGAGCGAGGTTGGTTCGGGGAGCGGGTGGCTCAGCGCAGTTGGTCAACGTCGATCAAAAGATCGCTACGATCAAATTACCTTCCGGTGAGATCCGCTTGATCAATTCAGCCTGTCGCGCGACAATCGGGCGCGTAGGCAACGTTGCCCACGACAACCAGTCGCTCGGCAAGGCCGGTCGAAACCGCTGGAAAGGTCGGCGTCCTCGAGTACGCGGGGTAGCCATGAATCCAGTTGATCACCCGATGGGCGGTGGTGAAGGGCGCACCTCTGGCGGGGGGCACCCGGTTTCACCCTGGGGACAACTCTCCAAGGGATACCCGACTCGCACCCGGTCGAAGACCTCCAACTCTCAAATTCTGGTCCGTCGGAATGGTCGTCGCCTTAAACGTTAATCTGCAATCTTAGGAAGTTTATCTCATGGCACGTTCTCTAAAAAAAGGATTCTTTGTAGATCCAAGTCTACAAGACAAAGTCGACGCGGCTGTAAAAACCAGTTCGCGCAAGCCGATCCAGACCTGGTCCAGGCGATCAACGATCACGCCAGACTTTGTTGGCCTGAATTTTAATGTCCACAACGGAAAGTCCTTCCTTCCGGTTTACGTCACGGAAAACATGGTGGGGCATAAGTTGGGGGAATTTTCACCGACCCGATCCTTTCGGAGTCACAACCCCAGGACCCAGCGATAACCCTTCCCCGAGGACAGGGCGTGAATCAAAGACGATGTTCAATCTGATAAACAGGCTATTTTTGCTGGCGTTGATCCTTGCTGGCCAAGCGCTTTCGGCGAGGTCACTGGATGGCCAGCCGGCCTTTCTCGCTGAGAGTCTGTACCCCTCGAACGCTGCGGTAATCGAGAAGATCGTGGAGGCGGCCGATGCGGACATTGTGATTCTCTCCAACGGTTTGCTGGAAGGGTTTGTGACGGGGCAGATCTGCGTTGTTTTCCAGGATGATGCGCCCGTCGGCGAGATCATCGTCACGGACAGTTTTTTTGGATTCTCGGTGGGGCTGATTACCGCCCTCTCACCCGACGTCACCCTGATCCCCGGTAACCCGATTCGGGTCAAGACCCTGTAATTTTTCAAATAGCCAACAATGGAAATCCAAGCCTATACCAAATTTAACCGTATGTCTCCGAAGAAGGTCCGCGAGGTTGCCCGCGAGATCCAGGGGAGAAACGCTGCAGAAGCTCTCGAACTACTTCGCTTTATTCCAAGGAAGTCGGCTCGCTTGCTCCATAAGACTTTGAAGTCGGCGATCGCCAACGCTGAGAACAACAACAATTTGGTGGCAGATTCGTTGGTGATCAGGCAGTCAATCGTGGAAGAGGGACCAGCGCTGAAGCGTTTCCGTCCGGTGGCCAAAGGATCGGCCCATCCGTTCAAGAAGCGAATGAGTCATATCCGGATTGTCCTCAGCGATACAGAATAAACCTTAGACATTACAAATCATGGGACAAAAAGTTAATCCAATCGGCTTTCGGCTCAGCGTTCGGCGCAACTGGCGGGCTCGCTGGTATGCCCGGAAAAAGGACTTTCCGGCCACCCTCAACGAGGATTCGATCATTCGGAAAATTGTACACCAGCGCCTGAAGGCTGCCTCGGTTCCTCACGTTTTCATTGAAAGAGCATCCAACCGGGTACGGGTTACCATCTACACAGCCCGTCCTGGTGCAGTGATCGGGCGAAAAGGGCAGGACCTTGAAAAGCTCAAGGCCGAACTTCTCAAAAAGGTGGGCCGGGAGGTCTTGATCGACATCCAGGAGATTAAGAAGCCTGATCTGGTGGCGAAGTTAGTGGCAGAAAACGTGGCACTTCAGCTTGAGCGACGGATTTCTTTTCGTAGGGCAATGAAAAAAGCAGTCCAAACCTCCATGGCAATGGGTGCTGAGGGCATCCGTATTCAGGTCTCCGGTCGCTTGGGCGGAGCCGACATTGCTCGGACTGAACAGCAACGGGCAGGCCGGGTTCCCCTCCATACCCTTCGTGAAAACATTGATTACGGGTTTGCCGAAGCTCGCACCGTGTACGGGATCATTGGCATCAAGTGCTGGTTGTGCTTGAAGCCCCAAGATACCCAATTCTGAGGCAAGCAACCCTGATATTCCAGATAACCTTTAAACAACCACTGTCATGCCATTACTTCCAGCTCGCACTAAATACCGCAAGGTCCACAAGGGACGGATTCGCGGACGCGCCAAGCGCGGAGACTTTCTCGCCTTTGGAGACTTTGGAATCCAGGCGCTTGCTCGTGGAAGAATGACGGCAGCGCAGATTGAGGCTGCCCGGGTGGCCATCACTCGCCACCTCAAGCGGAAAGGGAAAGTCTGGATTCGTGTTTTCCCACAAAAGCCGGTTACCAAGAAACCTGCGGAGACCCGCATGGGTAAGGGTAAGGGTCCAGTTGAGTACTGGGTCGCGGTGATCAAGCCGGGGATGATTCTCTTCGAAGTTTCTGGATGCAGCGTCACCGCAGCTCGTGAGGCGATGGGCAAAGCTGACGGAAAACTACCTTTTCCATGCCGTTTCATCACCCGGGAAGAGATCGTTTGATCGGCAATGTGCCATCGATAGTTTAAATTAATATGAAGCCTCAAGATATACGTGAGTTACCCGTCCATGAGATCGAAAAGAAGATCCGAGATCTGCGGGCTGAACTCGTTCAACTACGGTTGAGAAAAAGCACCGGTCAGGTCGAAAAGCCTCACCTACTCAGAGAAATTCGGCGCCAGATTGCCCGCAACACCACCATCCTGATCGAGAAGCAGCGGGCGAAGGCGACTCAAACAGTTTAAGGAAAAAAGAAGCCATGCAAGATCGCAACAGACGTAAAAAACTTATTGGCACAGTGACCAGCCGGTCGGGTGACAAATCCATCAAGGTGACCTACCAGTTTAAGATTCCCCACCCCCTTTATAAAAAGGAGATCAAGCGGCGGACGATTCTTCATGCCCACGATGAGGAGAACGCCTGTAAGCCTGGCGATCGTGTTGAGCTAATGGAGACGCGTCCGATTAGTAAGCTGAAGCGCTGGCGGGTAACCCGTATCGTCGAGGTGGCACCGATTCTGTAACTTTTACTCGAGGAGGAAATTCAATGATTCAAATGCAATCCAGAGTCGAGGTCGCGGACAACACGGGTGCTAAGTACGCCACGGTGATCCGCCGCCTCGGCCAGTTGTCACGTACGGCTTCGGTCGGCGATGTCGTAATCTGCGCTGTCAAAGACAGCACCCCGGACGCTGCGGTGAAAAAGGGCTCTGTCGTCCGCGGGGTGATAGTGCGCACGAAAGCGCCAGTGCGCCGAAACGACGGAAGCTATCTTCGCTTCGATGAGAACGCGATTGTGATCGTCAATCCGGATGGAAATCCTCGCGGGAGTCGTATTTTCGGGCCTGTCGCTCGCGAGCTTCGTGGGAGTTACATGAAGATCATTTCTTTGGCACCGGAGGTTTTGTAAAATGGCAAGTTCAATTAAAAAAGGTCAAGAGGTCGTCGTCATCGCTGGAGCCCACAAGGGCTCAAGAGGCAAGGTGCTGGATATCCAGCGCAAAAAAGAACGGGTTCTCGTCGAGGGTGTGAACATGCGTAAGAAGCACGAGCGCCGCACTCAAGATTCCGAAGGCGGCATAGTTGAGCGGGAGACGCCCTTGCATGTGTCGAACGTAATGGCAGCCTCGCGCTACGACGAAAAACATTCCGCTTCAACCTGATTTTTCTTGATTCGGTTACTCAACTTCTGTTCTCTCCTCCTCTTTTTCGCATCCCCACCAACGCCGGGTCGGAAATTCGGCAAAACCCATCAACGATGCACCAATCACCACTCAAAAAAATATACGCTGAGCAGATCGTCCCCGAACTCAAAAAGTCTCTGGGGATTTCCAACATCCATGATCTTCCGAAGCTCGAAAAGATCGTGATCAATTCCGGGATCAACGCCTCGGTCGACAAATCTGGTCTTGAAGAGGTTCTCAAGGACATCTCTTCGATCGCCGGGCAGCAGGCTATCTTTACCCGCGCTCGGGTCAGCATATCGAACTTCAAGCTGCGGCAGGGTATGCCAATTGGCGTCAAGGTCACGCTTCGCGGGAATGCGATGTATGATTTTGCCTACCGGCTGATCAACATCTCTCTCCCGAACATCCGGGATTTTCGCGGCGTGCCAACCCGTTTCGATGGGAAAGGGAACTACACGCTCGGAATCAGTGATCACACCATTTTCCCTGAAATCACGGTAGAAGGAAACAAACGCACGGTGGGGATGGACATCACCTTCGTCACAACGGCACAGACTGATCAGGCTGGTCGGGAACTTTTAACGATGCTCGGGATGCCATTCCGCAAGCCCTCTCCAGCCGCAGCTGCTTAACTTTTAACCTTTAGAAAATCCGATGGCCAAAAAATCCGCAATCCAGCGCAACCTCAAGCGCATTCGTCTTGTTGAGAAGTACGCTTCCAAGAGGGCCGAGCTCAAGTCGATCATTTCCAACCCGGAGACCCCGGATGAAGAGTTTTTTGCTGCGCAAAAGAAGCTATCCAAACTTCCGCGCAATTCTTCCCCAATCCGGGTTCGAAATCGTTGCCTGGTAACCGGGCGCCCTCGTGCACACATTCGCAAGTTTGGTTTGAGTCGCATCACTTTCCGGGAGATGGCCTCCAACGGTCTCATTCCCGGTGTGACCAAGTCTTCCTGGTAATTCGTCCCAACCAAGAGAAAAATAAAGATGGCAGTACACGATACAATTGGGGATTACCTGACAATGATTCGTAACGCGAGTCGAGCTGGCAAGGAGTCGATCGAAGCTGGCTTTTCGAAGACGCGCCTGGCGATAGCAGAAATTCTGTTCGCCGAGGGTTACATCGCCGGTTTCGAGCAGGGGATGGGTGAATCGGGTAAACCTGTAGTGCGTTTGAAACTAAAGTACCAGGGAAAGACCTCGGCGATCACTGATATCCAGAGGGTCAGTCGGCCAGGATGTCGGATCTACTCGAGGCATAATGAGATCCCCAAGGCTTTGGGTGGTCTGGGCATCTCAATCCTGACAACTTCGAAAGGGCTTCTGAAGGACGTTGATGCCCGCCGCGGGAAGCTGGGTGGAGAGATCGTTTGTCAAGTTTGGTAGAGGAGATAGATCATGAGTCGCATAGGAAAACTTCCAGTACATATCCCGGAGAAGGTGAAAGCCTCGGTTACGGGGAACACGATTTCCGTCGAGGGGCCCAAAGGCAAATTGGCGCATTCTTTCGACCGTGCCGTGCGGATTGAAATTGAAGATGGGATTATCTCGGTCTCCCCTGAGAACAGCAGTCGCCATGCCAAGGCGATGCACGGGACAGCTCGTTCGATCATCAATAACATGGTTGAGGGGGTTACCAACGGATTCTCCCGGAGCCTTGAAATCCACGGGGTAGGTTTCAAGGCTGCAGCAGCCAGTGGACAGATCGACTTAAGTCTTGGGTATTCCCACCCGATCAAACACCCGATCCCTGATGGGGTTTCGGTAGTGGTGACCGACAACACGAAGATCAAGATTGAAGGTGCGGACAAACAAGCGGTCGGCGCGCTGGCAGCCCAGATCAAGTCCTACTACCCTGTCGAGCCGTACAAGGGCAAAGGAGTACGGATTGTTGGGGAGTATGTCCGACGCAAAGAAGGTAAGAAATCCGCGAAGTAAATTTTGCCCCAAATTGGTATCATGAAACTTGAAGAGAAAAAGAAGCTATTGCAAAAGCGCCGCTGGCGGATTCGTCGGAAGGTAAAAGGCACCTCGGAACGACCCCGCTTGGTGGTTCGCTTCACGAACTTGCATATTCACGTCCAAGTGATCGATGACACGGTTGGCAACAGCCTGGCGCACGTCACTTCGGTAGCTGGAGACTTTCGTGCGAAGCAGGTCCGCCCGAACATTGAGGGCGCTACGATCATGGGAAAAGCAATCGCTGAGGCAGCCAAGGCAAAGGGGATCTCCGATGTGGTCTTCGACCGGGCGGGCCGTCGCTACCATGGTTGTGTTAAAGCTTTTGCCGACGCGGCGCGCGAGGGTGGGTTGAACTTTTAATTATCAATTGTTTTTATATGCAGCAGCAAAATAATCGTCGAGGTCCCCAACCTCCTGAGGAAGAGTCCGAGTTCGTTGAAAAGGTGGTCCACATCAATCGTTGTGCCAAGGTCGTGAAAGGCGGTCGCCGATTCAGCTTCTCAGCGCTTGTGGTGGTTGGTGACCGCAAGGGTCGGGTTGGCTGTGGCTACGGGAAGGCCAAGGAGGTACCGGAGGCGATTCGGAAGGGAACGGAGCAGGCGCATAAGAACATGGTTTTCATTGAACTTAAGGGCGATACTATCCCGCACCCGGTTTTGGGAGAGGCAGACGGGGGCAAGGTTCTCTTGCGTCCGGCCACCGACGGTACGGGGGTTATCGCGGGCGGAGGAGTGCGGGCGGTCCTTGAGGGAGCCGGGATTCACAACGTCCTTTCGAAGTCTCTGGGCTCAAACAACCAGCTAGCTGTGGTGAATGCGACGATGGCAGGCCTGCTCAAACTGCGGACCGCCGAACAGATCAAAGCTTTGAAGGCAATGCCAGTAGAGGGATGAGCCCTTCTGCCCGGTAGAATGAAGGAATATTATGCAACTGCACGACATTATTGATAGTAACGGAGCTAACCGCCAAAAAAGGCGCTTGGGCAAGGGCGAGGGCAACGGGCACGGCAAAACCTGTGGCAAGGGTCATAAGGGCCAGAAAGCACGCAGCGGCGGCGGTATCCGGGTGGGTTTTGAAAGTGGACACATTCCTCTCTACCGGCGCCTGCCCCAGCGTGGATTCAGCAACTTCAAATTCCGCAAGGAATTCGCGGTGGTGAACCTTGAGGACCTTGCTCGACTGGGAGATGTGGATGTTGTGAACCGGGAATCTTTGGCCGCTGCTGGTTTGATCCGGAACAATGCGGGATTGGTTAAACTTCTCGGTGAAGGTGAAGTTACCCGGGCCTACAAGGTTCAGCTTGATAAAGTCTCGGGTTCCGCCAGAGCCAAGGTTGAGGCGGCTGGAGGCGAAGTTTCGGAAGCTTGAGGGCCATTCAAGGGCCACTTCAATTGATCATCCTCGTTCTGAGCTTTCAAAACGGGTGAATCTCCACTTTAAAGAACAGGGGTTTCCGCGATTTCCCAAGCGGAGCCACCCTCGTGAACTTTGCCACTAACCGATGTTATCTGCATTTACCAATTCGCTGAAAATTCCGGAGCTGCGACGCCGGATTATCTTTACCCTAAGCCTGGTCTTCATTGCCAGAGTGGGGGCCAACATCCCCTTGCCGGGGATTGATCCGGGACCGATCAAAGCCTTCTTTGCGGACCAAGCTTTGAAGGGGGGGACCTCTCTGATTGGCTTCTACAACATGTTTACCGGGGGAGCTTTGCTCAACGGGGCAATTTTCGCTTTGGGCGTGATGCCCTACATCAGTGCCTCGATCATCATGCAGCTGATGGGTGCGGTTTTCCCCGGGCTGGCCAAGCTCCAGCAAGAGGGCGATGTCGGGCGACAAAAGATATCCCAGTATACCCGCTACTTAACGATCGCTATCTGCCTGGTGCAGTCCGTCTTGATCATATCAGCGCTCATGAGGTCGCCATCGACTCTCATTGGAGCAGAGTTTAGCGTCCAGCAATACGGGCCAATCATCGTTGGTGTGGGATCGTTCTGGTTCCTGTTCTCTTCCATGATTATCCTAACCTGCGGCACCATTATCCTGATGTGGCTCGGTGAGCAGATTACCCAGTCGGGGATTGGAAACGGCATCTCGATCCTCATCACGATCGGCATTCTCGCGGACTTACCCAAGGCAGTGGTGACCTTCTTCGCTATGTTTGGAAGGAATCTGGGGGCAGACCAGGCCTCCTTCACTCCACTCGCCGGTGTGATGATGGTCGTCCTTCTGGTTTTGGTCATCGCCTTCATTGTCTTGATGACCCAAGGCCAGCGAAAGGTGCCGGTTCAGTACGCCAAACGGGTAGTCGGGCGAAAGGTTTACGGTGGCCAAAGTAGCTTTCTGCCGCTCAAGGTTAACTATTCCGGGGTTATGCCGGTGATCTTCGCCAGTGCAATTCTCCTCTTTCCTGCCCAGATTCTGGGAGCCCTCGAGGGTGCTACAGGTTATCGGTTCTTCGGCGACATGTCTGCCTTCATCGCTCATGGAACGTGGTTCTACTACCTGTTCTATGGGTCTTTGATCATGGCTTTTAGCTACTTCTGGGTATCCTTGATGTTTAAGCCAATCCAGATCGCCGACGACCTGAAAAAGCACAATGGCTATATACCCGGGGTTCGCCCAGGGGAGCCGACAGCGAAGTTTCTCGACTACACAATGACCCGGCTGACCTTGGCTGGTGCCACCTTCCTGACGGCGGTTGCCCTGATGCCAGATATGATCCTCGCTACTGCTGGAGTGCCTCAATCGGTGGCTATTTTCTTTGGGGGAACGGGGCTTTTGATCGCTGTAGGGGTCGTTTTGGACACCCTCCGCCAAGTTGAAACAGTCCTCCTCCAGCGGCACTACGACGGCTTCCTGAAAAAAGGCCGGATCCGGGGACGGACTGCTCAAGCGCGGACCCGTCAGGTCGTGGAAACTGGCGAACTGAAGGATTTCTGGAAGCTTTGGCGACCGTTTATCATCGGCGCTAGCTTGATCTTCCTGGTAGGAGTCTTTGCTGCGGTTTCCAAATAACTTGCTTTGCACTCTGCCGAGGATATAGGCCGGATACGCGAGGCCTGCAGGATTGCCGCAGTTGTTCTTGAGGAGGTCTGCGCTGCGGTGAAGCCCGGAGTCTCCACCTACGATCTGGATCGACTAGCGAAGTCTCTCATGGAATCCATGGGGGCCAGGAGTGCCTGCTACCAGTACCGGAGCAGAAATCTGGTTTTTCCGAGCCACACCTGCATTTCGATCAACGAGGAGGTGGTCCATGGAATCGCAAAATTTCAAAAGGTTGTTCGAGAGGGTGATAACATTACCCTCGATGTAGCGGTTAAGTACGAAGGCTTCATCGGGGACAACGCGCGAACCCTTTTGGTGGGCGAGGTTTCTGATGAGAAAGAGCTCCTGAACCGGGTAGCGAGTGAGGCTCTTGAGTTGGGAATCGCCAAAGCTTTGCCTGGAAATCGCGTGGGTGACATCTCAAGCGCGATCCAGAAGCACGTTGAAAAGGCTGGATTTGGGGTAGTGCGGGAGTTTGTGGGGCACGGGATCGGTCGCACCATGCATGAGGAACCCCAAATTCCGAACTTTGGGCGAAGAAATCACGGACCGATTCTGAAAACGGGGATGGTCCTCGCGATTGAACCGATGGTGACGGCCGGGACTCACCGCATCCAGATTCAATCGGATGGGTGGACGGCGGTCACGGCTGATCGGCGGCCAGCGTCTCATTTTGAACTATCCGTGCTGGTCACGGACGACGGCCCGGAGGTCCTAACCGTGCCGAAAGAATCAGCGAGCAGTTAGTCCGCCAAAAAAATTTCACTGGATTCAAATTTTTTTCTGTACCTTTTAGGGGGATTTGCTACTATTCTCCGTTTTCTCCACCAGTACCCAATTTCATTATGCCTCGCATCTTCGGTATCGACATTCCTTCAAACAAGCGCATTGAATACTCTCTTCGCTATATCTACGGCATCGGGCCAACCCGTGCAAAGCTTTTAGTTGAAGAGACTGCCATCGACCCGGCCCGGCGGGCGGGAGACCTTTCTGAGGAGGAGCTGAACAAGATTGCCACTCTGATAGGCGAGAGGCAGTTTGTGGTCGAGGGTGATTTGCGTCGAGACGTGGCCTCCAACATCAAGCGCCTTCAGGCGATCCGCTCTTATCGCGGGGGTCGCCACCAACGCGGTCTTCCGGTACGGGGCCAGAGGACGGGCACAAATGCACGGACGAGAAAAGGAAGCCGCAAGACAGTGGGTGTGATCCGGAAGAAGTAGGACCTTTTGAATTGAATCAGGATGAGCGAAGATAACAACCAAGAAGAAAAAATCCCAGCGGGCTCCGTTGCCCCCAAAGAGGGTGTTGCTGAATCGACGGAGCCGACGGCAGAAAAACCGCGCGAAACGGCCGCAGATTTGCTGAAGTCGGACCTCGAGGGTGTTAAAATCCGTCGTGCAAAGGGAAGTAAAAATATTTCTGTCGGGATTTGTCATATTTTGGCGACCTTCAACAACACGATGGTTACTTTCTCGGACATGCGCGGAAACGTCATTTCCTGGGCGAGCGCTGGTAAGTGCAATTTCCGAGGATCGCGCAAGTCGACTGCCTATGCTGCGCAAGTGGTAACCCAGACGGCGGGCAGAGTTGCCATATCCCACGGAATGAAGGATGTGGTGGTCAAGGTGAAGGGACCTGGAATGGGTCGTGATTCCGCGATTCGTGCCCTCCAGGCACTTGGCCTTGTCGTCAATGAGATCATTGACGTAACACCGGTCCCTCACAACGGTTGTCGCGCTCCGAAGCGCCGTCGAGTCTAGTCCTTTTCACTTCAAGAACCCGGATTTTCCACCATGTCCCGTTACACCGGTCCAACAACCCGCATTAACCGCCGTTTCTCGATGGCGCTCTTCCCGGCCAACCGGGCTTTTGAAAAGAAGAAGTATCCTCCCGGACAGCATGGGCCGAGACTTCGCCGAAAACTGAGTGAATACTCGATTGGTTTGAACGAAAAGCAAAAGCTTCGCTTTTCTTATGGGTTGACCGAGAAACAGTTTCGCAGAACTTTCGAGAGAGCCAAGGCCCGCCGCGGGGTGACGGGCGAAATTTTCCTTCAACTGCTTGAAACTCGTCTCGACAGCGTGGCCTATCTGATTGGTCTCGGGCGCACGCGGGCAGCCGCGAGGCAGTTCGTGGCGCATGGCCACATCAAGGTGAATGGACAGAAGGTCGACATTCCCAGTTTTCAAGTCACTCCAGGCATGAAGATTTCGGTTCGCGACAATTCATCTTCACGCTCCCTCGCCACCCAATACCTTTCCGACAATCAGTACCGAGCCACTCCGCCATGGTTATCGGTTAATTCAGATTTGCTTGAGGCAACGGCGAATCGGGAGCCCAGCCGCGACGAGATCGACGCGCCGGTTAACGAGCAGTTAATCGTCGAGTTTTACAGCCGATAAAAGAACACCTTGCGGGTCGGGGCCTTACCTCGTCCGAACCTTATTGATCCTTTACTAAATTCACGATGCCCAGAAGATTAGGAAAATTTGAGCTGCCGAAACGTTTGACCAAAGACGAGTCTGTTTCGACGGATACCTTTGGACGGTTCGTTGCGGAGCCTTTTGAGACTGGCTATGGACACACGATCGGAAATTCTCTGCGGCGTGTTCTTCTCAGCTCGATTGAGGGTGCTGCGGTTTCGGCAATCAAGATTGATGGTGTACACCACGAGTTTCAGACGATCGATGGTGTCGTCGAGGACGTTACAGACATTGTCCTCAATCTGAAAAAGCTGCTTGTTGTCAGCCACAGCCGGGAACCAGTTAAGGTAATGATTGATGTGGAGAAAGAGGGCGTGGTGACCGCCGGGGATATTCAGGCCGACTCGAACATTGAGATCCTCAATCCGGAACACGTCATTTGCACCATTGATCGGAAGCAGCGTTTCCTGGCAGAGCTGGAAATCAAGATGGGACGGGGCTATTGCACGGGCGAGGACAACAAAGTTGAAGGCCAGCCTATCGGACTTATCCCAATCGATTCGCTCTTCAGCCCGGTACGTCTGGTCAAGTACAGCGTTGAAAACACGCGGGTAGGAATGATGACCGACTACGATAAAATGATTCTTGAGATCACTACGGATGGAAGGATAACTCCGGACGACGCCTTCAAGCATGCCGCTGCAATTCTCAAACACCACTTGACCATCTTCGAGGATGTTTCCGAGGAAGAGGTGGAATTTGAGAGTGAGAGCAAGGAAGTTAGCGAAGAGCAAAACAGGCTGCGCAAGCTTCTGAATATGAGTGTTAACGAAATCGAGCTTTCGGTCCGTGCTGCGAACTGCCTAAACAACGCCAACATCACCACGGTTGGCGAGCTTTCGATGAAGAATGAGCAGGAGATGCTGAAGTACCGAAATTTTGGAAAGAAATCTTTGAATGAGATCAAGGCCAAGCTTGAGGACTTGGGCCTCTCGCTCGGGATGAAAATCGATGAGCGGCTCCTCGATAAGAAAAAAGACTAATAATTGAATCTGCTGAACAAATAAGATGCGCCACAGAAAGCATAGTCACCAACTTGGAGTTAAGTCGGCCCATCGGTCGGCCTTAATGGCCAATCTTTGCAGCTCCTTGATCACTCACGGAAGGATCAAAACGACCCTCGCCAAGGCCAAGGCTTTGCGTCCCTACACCGAGAGGGTGATCACTTTTGCGAAAAAGGGGAACGCTGCGTCGACACCCGAGGAAAAGCTCCATTTCTACCGCCAGGTTCTCTCGAAGGTCAGAGATCCACAGGCAGTGACGATGCTCTTTGATGAAAGGGCATCGGAATTCGTCTCCAGAGAGGGAGGATACACAAGAATTTACAAGATCGGAAACCGAGTCGGTGATGCTGCTCCAATGGCATTGATCGAATTGATACCAGCCGACGACGAGGGTTACGGGAAGCGGGCACGCTCGAAGTCAAAAGCCATCAAAGCAACAGGCGGATCGACTGCAGCGGAGGCAACCACCCTTGAGGCCGATGCGGTTGATGTCGAAGTGGCTACAGAGCAACCCGAGGAGCCGGGATTTGAACCCGAAGCGGATACAAAGAAGGAGTAATTGACTGACTAGAGACCAGCTTGTTGTTAATCAATGATTCAAAGCCGCCTTACGAGGCGGCTTTTGTCTTTCATTCAAGGCAGCCATGATTGAGGTAGATCTTCGCATTTTTTTTTCAGCTTTGATGGCAGTTGGGCTGTTCTTGCTTTTTCTGATTTGGACTTACCTTGAGTCCCGTACCAGCATCTACCAGCAAGTGGCAAATAAAGGTGCATGCCAGTGCACCAGATGCGGGAAGCTCTACGACGCTCCTCGCACCGGGGGTAAGCATGCTTGTCCCCGCTGCGGATTTGAGAACATTCATCTCTCGATCTGATGAGTGGGACGATACTTGCTTGCTGGAACGTCGAATGATTCGGGTTTCAGTGGAAACCCCTTAATTCTCATGACCGAATTTATCGCTGTTCTCGATTTTGGATCTCAGTACACTCAGGTAATTGCCCGGCGTATTCGAGAATGCCAGGTCTACTCAAGGATTTATCCGTTCAATACCCCGGCGAGTAAGCTATTCACCGATGGAGCTAAAGGTATTATTCTTTCGGGCGGACCAGCAAGTGTGTTGAACGAAGATTCTCCGAGACCGGATTCAGAGATTTTCGAGATCGGGCTTCCCGTTCTCGGAATTTGCTATGGCCTGCAATTGTTGGGCGTGGAGATGGGCGGGGCGGTCTCGAGAAGTGATCGCCGGGAGTATGGCCATGGGGTTTTGACAATCAAGAATGGTGGAGAGTTGTTGGATGGGCTGCCTGAAACAATTCGGGTTTGGAATAGCCACGGTGATCATCTAACCAGCCTGCCATTCGGTTTCGAGGTCCTGGCTACTACCGAGAACTCCGCGTTCGCGGTGATTGAGAACGCGGCGAGAAAGATATACGGCATGCAGTTTCACCCAGAGGTCTCCCATTCTGAGGCTGGGACCTCGATCATTCGAAACTTCCTCTACAAGATTTGTGGCTGCGTTGGGCAGTGGTCGATGGCCGATTACATTGAGCGGTCGGTGCGGGAGATCCAGGAGACGGTCGGGCGAGATCGGGTTATCCTCGGTTTGAGCGGTGGGGTAGATTCTTCTGTAGCGGCGGCCTTAATCCATCGCGCTATTCCTGAACAGTTAACCTGCGTTTTCGTTGATAATGGATTGTTGCGGCTGGGGGAGCGGGAGCAGGTAGAGCGATTATTTCGGGATAACTTCGCCATGAATCTGCGGGTGGTAGCCGCTGAGGAGCTTTTCCTGAGTGCTTTGGAGGGGGTTTCGGACCCGGAGGAGAAGCGGAAGATCATTGGCAGAAAGTTTATTGAAGTATTTGAGAGCGAGATTAAGGACCTCGGTGAGGTCAAGTTTCTCGCCCAAGGGACCCTTTATCCCGACGTGATCGAAAGCGTTTCAATCGACGGGAATCCGGCCGCCTTGATCAAGAGTCACCACAACGTTGGGGGTCTCCCGGACAGGATGAAGCTCAAGCTACTGGAACCCTTGCGCCAGCTTTTCAAAGATGAGGTGCGGCAGCTGGGGAAGGAGCTCGGATTGCCACGAGAGGTTCTGTGGAGGCAGCCTTTCCCCGGGCCAGGCTTGGCGGTGCGAGTCATTGGAGCAGTTGAGCGGGAATACCTGAGAATTTTGAGAGAGGCAGATGCTATTTTGCAGCAAGAGATGGTTGGGTCGGGGTACTACGATAAGGTTTGGCAGAGTTTCTGTGTCTTCCTGCCGGTTAGGACGGTTGGGGTGATGGGCGATGAACGAACGTATGACTTCGTGGTAGCCTTGCGGATTGTTGAGAGTCTCGACGCGATGACGGCGGACTGGGCCCGGATACCTCACGAGATCATCCGTACGGTGAGCAATCGAATCATCAATGAAGTTGATGGCGTCAATCGGGTGGTGCTCGATGTGAGCAGTAAACCTCCCAGCACGATCGAGTGGGAATAACCCTGGAAGTGGAAATCGTTGAGCGCTGGTTCGGTAGAGGGGAATGACAAGGCTAGGGAAACGTCGCGTCATCGCAGTATCGAGCCGGTTGGTTGGAAACAGCGATTGGTTTTGGTCCCTTTGGGTCTCGTTCTTCGGCTCTGGAACCGGACCTTACGTATTCGAGTAGATTCGGATTTCGAAAGAAACTTTCGGGAGTGTTCAGGAGCTTTGGTGATCGCCTTTTGGCATCAACATCTCTTTGTTGCACCCGAACTTCATCGCCGATTTCGAGGAAGGCGCAAGATTGGAGGGATGGTTAGTGCCAGTCGCGACGGCTCATGGTTAGCAGCTTTCTTTTCTTCGATCGGGGTTGAGGCAGTTCGCGGTTCCCAGGGGGGGCTCAGTCTCTCAGCAACCAAGGCAGCTATCCGGCGATTAGGAGAGGGCGTGGACATCGCGATAACTCCGGATGGATCACGAGGACCGATCCACGTAGCGAAACCCGGAGCTCTGTTTATTTGTCGCGAATCAAAATGTTCCCTGTGCCTGGTGAAGGTTGAGTATAATAGAAAACGACAATTGCAGAGCTGGGATCGCTTTATCATTCCCCTTCCGTGGAGCTTGGTTCAAGTATCAGGACAGATTCACCCTTGGGAGGGTCTGCCTGGACCGGATGAAGATCCTCAGAGGTGGATGGGCCAAGCTCTGGGATAGAATCAACCGGTAGACGCAACCCTTTGTCAGGGTCGGGTTATCCGGGCGGTGAGGCTCGGAGCCCGACCGCCAGGTCAGGAGACATCGAAAACCGAGGGTAGATCAACGCGCTTCCCATACTTTGGCTTTCGGAAGTTCTTCCACTGGTTTGAGTGACTCAAGGGGAACGGTGTAAACCGCCAATCCGGCCACGAGCCGATTTCGATTATTCTATTTGCCGACAGTTTTCAGCGGCCCGACTTGGTGGAGCGGCTTTCTCCCATCAGGGTGCATCGATGGCTGAATACCTTTGATGCCCTCTACCGGGAAAAGGCTCCTCAACAAGATTCCTGGAACCCTGTCTTCTAGTTGGGAATAATCGGCCCTCAGCCCGTCATCTCCGGTAACTAGAGGGTCAAAGATCTAGTTTGGAAAGCTCCTCATTGGCAGTTTTAGGGCTTACTGCGAAGAATCCATTGTTGGTGACGACTTGCTGGCCCTCGGCGCTAAAGATGAACTTAAAGAATTCCTGCTGGAGCGGACTTGATGGCTTGCCCGGCTCTTTGTTGACGGCGAGGTAGAGGAATCGTGCAAGTGGGTATAATCCACTGACGGCATTTGTCTCGTCTGCGGGAATAGGTTTTAATCCGGCTTCAATAGCCAGGGGAGCGGCGCGGACTCCGTCGGTCATGTATCCAAAGCCGCTGAAGCCTATCCCAAACTTATCGTTGCTGACCGCCTCGACTACCCTTGCAGAACCAGGAAGTTCGATATTCGAAGTCTTGAACTCACCTTTCTTGAGTGCGTTTTCCTGGAAAAATCCGTAGGTCCCCGAGGCTTTATTTCGACTGTAAACGGTAATAGGGGCGTTCGCCCATTCTCCGGTCAGTCCGAGTTGGTCCCAGGTTACAATGTCCTGGGGTGCCCCGCGCCTTCGATCTGAGGAAAAGATTGCATCAACCTCGGCCAAGGTTAAGCCACGGTCGGCGATTGGATTGTCGCGGTGCACATAGACTGCGAGGGCATCAATTGCAGTTGCCAGGAGGACGGGTTCGTACCCGTGACGGGCCACAAATTTCTCAATCTCGGCGGGTCTTGTAGAACGGCTCATGGGACCGAAATCCGATCGACCTTCAGTGAGTCCGGGAATGGCAGTTGAGGTACCCCGACCTTCATGGGTTACCGCGATGGAAGGGTGATAGGTTTTGAATTTTTTTTCCCATTCTGCGACGAGCACATCCATGGTATCTGAGCCAATACTTCGAAGCCGACCAGTGATCAATCGAGTGGGTTCGTAGGATTCTCGCGATGAATCGGCAAAGCTCTGAGCTTGAGGGATGGTGGTTTGATCCGCGGTTACTTCAGCTTTTCCAACGGTGGGCTGGCCGGTAGAAGTTCTATATGCTTTACAGCCGGTGAGGGCGAGGAACCCGAGGAGGGTAAGGACAGCCGCTCGGCAGTGGTGACGATGGATTTTCATGGTTTGGTTATCTTGGAAGATTTACTCGAAGATTGGTTCAAAAAGAGTCGACCTCGAGGAGGATCCGGAAGCCGATAAATTCAGTCCCTGCAGCGGGTGAATATTCCCAACGGTTTCCCGATCGAGCCAAATGGGCATCGTCGATATAGGAACCTCCACGAACGACTCTCATAGCCAGGTCACGGGTAGGTAGCTGGTCCTCAGGAACCCCCTTGGGATCAGTAAGATCGTCAAGGTCGTAAGGACCAGACCAATCAGCTATCCATTCCCAAACGTTTCCATGAATATCGTACAGGCCGTAGCTGTTGGCGTTTCCGGCCACCCCGACTGCGAGAGGAGCTCGGGGGCCAGTACCGCTTGGATCGTAAACATTGGCGTCTCTGGAAGTGAGGTTGATTTGGCCGTTATTGTAGGGGGTGGTGGTGCCACCACGCGCGGCATATTCCCATTCGGCTTCCGTCGGTAGGCGGTAGACCCGACCCTCTCGATTGCTCAAACGCCGACAGAATTCGACTGCGTCCTCCCAGCTAACACTGTGAACCGGGAGCTTAGGTCCAAAGAACCTTGGATCAGAAACCCTCGCCGCAGTAGGCTCATTCATGACTTCGCGCCAATTTTCCTGAGTGACCTCATGGACGCCGATAAAGTACCCACGGGTTAGAGTGACTTCCCGCTGAATCTCATCATTATCTCGAAATGCCTCATTTTTGGGAGTTCCCATAATGAAGGTGCCTGGGGGGATGTAGGCGAATTGCATCCCGACGGTGTTGGTTAGAGTCACACCCGGCTCGTAGGCATTGCGAAATAGATAATTCTTTGCCTCGGTGTTTTTGGGGTCTATTTTGAGGACGTTTTTGAACATCCGGATGGCGACTTCCCGCCGATTCGCATCGCTTGATTCTCGGGCTGAGGCCAGCCAAATCTTCAGTGTGTCGGCCTTTAATTCAGGGATTGATCGTCGAAGTGATTGGATAGACTCAATCCTTGCGGTGGTTGATCCGGCAGTAGGGTTCTCGCCCGCGAGCTCGATTTCCGCCTCGACCCTGATCCATTGGGGGGTCGGAGACTCGCGCAGTCCGCCCAGGCCGGCTTCCTCTATTCCTCTCTCAAACAAGGTGAGTTCGGCAGTGAAAGCAGCAGTCGAAAGTGCTCCCTTGCTTCTCTTTAGAAGGGTGATCGTCTGCTCGTAGTCTCCTTCGTCATAGGCTTCTTGAGCAGCTGTCTTGAGAGCTGACCCTCGGCGAAAATCGGCGAAGGCATGGCTTGATGCATTCGCTTGGGTGGCGAGGTTATAGATCTGATCGACCTCCGCTTTTAGAGTCTCGGCCTCGGACTTGAGGTCCCGAGAGACCGTTTCTATGATCTCTGTTTCGACCGTGGGAATTTGTTTTGAGGGGCTGGGAGGGACCGCTGGCTCGGTGGCTGGTGGTAGAGTCAGCGCTTCGGTTGGATCGGTCGTTATAGAAGCCTCAGCTGGTGTAGATTCCGAATCCTCTAGTCTAGCGGAAGAGGGTTCGCTAGATTCCGTGGGTACGAAGAGTTCCGATTCTGGTGGTGGCAGTGCCGCCTCGCGTTTGACAGTTTCGATGATCTCCTCGTTAGTCGCACTAATGGCAATGAAGATCACGGCGGTCGCTGCGGTGACGGCGACAAGAAAGATCACTAGTCCCGGACCTACACCCGCCGTGGATCCGAGAGACCCGGATCGGACCTTTTCGATTTGTGAAATGACGGGCGGCTTTTTTGTTTTGACCATAAGACTACTGACCAAGCGAAAGCGAGAGGGCAATTGCGTCGAGATAAATTCGCATTCTTAATTGTAGCATTTTTGACTCCTTTCCGGCGGCGGTAGAACTCAACTCCATGATATGCGGAATGCGCCCGTTTGGGAGGCGAAGTTGCAATGATTGTTTTTCCAGAACTTTCGGGCAATTCGCCGCTCGAGAAACAGAAGTCATCCGTGATCAGGACGATATAATCCGAGGTAAGGATTTGAGCTGGTGTGTTAATTTTAAAAAGCGAAAATGATTATTGTTATAAGAAAGACTAAAGTGTCAGGAACCGGAAGGGTGGTAGGATTTCTCGAAAAAAGGTGGGGATGTCATTGGTGCCACTGGATCATGGTTTCGTAGGGAAATTTGCGTTTGATGAACTCGCGTCTGTTGTCAATGAGGATCTTTTTGATCGCAAAGGGCCTGCGCTCGCGCACGGGGCGCCGAAAGGCCGTGGCGCATGCGGCGCTTTTGTTCGGATGGATTTCGAAGTGGACCCAGCGGGTGGGCCGGTCGATGGCTGCGAACAGGTACTTGCCCCTGCCATCCCCGGACATTTTTGGGAGCTACTTCACGTCGATGTGTACGAAGTCCCGGCTCGTAGGTTTTGAAGGACTCGTGGGCGGGCCTGTCCTTTTAGGTGACGAGATCGCCCAGCCGGGATATGCCTTCCCGACCCGGGAGCCGGTCCAGGACCGATCGCGAGGCCCGGGCATTGACGAACTCCCGGGTCAGAAGCAATAGGTCGTCCAGAGGCAAAAGCAGCGTCCGGGGCAGTTCGCAAACCACCGCTAGGGATACAGACTTCTCCCAGCAAAGCACTCCTCGGACCGAATCCTCCGCACTCGCATCCGATAGCGGAAGATGCCTGCGCATCGCCTCGACCAAGACCTGCAAAACCCCGATTCTACGGTCCGTCCAACCCAACGGGACGGAACACATGAGAGGTAAGAATAACGCAACCCAGCATGGGCCAGGGGCAAAATGTTTGGTTCACTATGCCAGAGGAAAAAACGGCTGCATCATCGAAAGAGTGTCGATCTAAGAACGAGTAGTCGAGCTGTGGCTCGAGTCCAAAGATTAATTTTTCCCGCGTTTAAAGAATTAATGAAAGAGATCACTTCACGGCGGTTAAGGATCAAACGATTGGCTCGGGATAGGCTCAAATGTAATCAAAAATTGGATACAAATTGAGGCCCGGAGCTTTTTTGGGCCGACGGGGTAGCGGCTGGCAGAGACAGGAAACTGTACCATCCTCGGCTTGACCTTGGGGATCACGTCTTCAATTCATAGATGCAATGTTAAAATTTTGGTGGAATATGTATTTGGGGCGGATTCGATCCGGCTCTACTTCTTCCGCTTACGAGATAAAGCCTGCGGCTCCGGTTTCCATTCCCAAGCAGCGAAACAGTTCAACCTATGAATCATGAGCGCCATCATGATTGACCAAGAGAGAGACGTGAATCGATGGTAAAGGAGTTTGCGAACGAGACTCCGGTTGTCCTTCTGGTGGATGATCAGCCGAGCAATCTGCAGTTGTTAAGCAATAGTTTGTTGAAGCTTGGCTACCGGACGGTGGCCGTCCGATCAGGGGCTGAGGCATTAAAAGAGGTTGCCCGGCTCTCTCCTGATCTTGTGCTACTCGATGTAATGATGCCTGAAATGGACGGGTTTGAGGTTTGCACGAGAATCAAAGCAGAGTTTGGAGAGGATGCTCCGACGGTTATTTTCGTGACTGCGATGGCCGAAACTCCGGACATTGTTCACGGCCTGAGTTTGGGGGCGGTAGATTACATAACCAAGCCGATTCAGATCGCCGAAGTGAATGCTCGGGTGAAGGCGCACGTAGAGTTGCGAAGAACTCAGCGACGAATGCGCTTAATCAACAGGAAGTTGGACCAGACGATCCAAGACCAGAATTTCTTTTTGTCGGTGTTATCGCACGATTTTCGAGCACCACTCTCCGGGGTGGTTTTCTATCTTGAAGACCTTCTCACTGACTTGCGGAGCAAGATCGGCGAAGACGAATACGAGGGGTTGCAGATGATTCAAGATTCTGTCTCGACGATGTTTAGACTCCTCGACGAGTTGCTGGATTGGGCGCGGCTGCAAACCGATGAGAAGATGGTAATTTATGAGCTGGTCGACCTGGGAGATCTGGTGCGCGAAGTAATCGTCCTTTTCCGGGCAAAGGCCGAGGCAAAACAGATATCATTCCAATCTGGGCTTTCGGAATCTTTGAGCGTGCGCGGGGATCCGAGAATTCTTTCGACGGTCCTTCGGAATCTGATCTCTAATGCCATTAAGTTTACTCCAGACGGGGGTCTGGTCCGGGTGGAGGGTAAAGTGGATCCGCAGGCGGGCTACAGGTTGTCGGTGGAGGACTCCGGTGTGGGAATCCCGGAAGAACGACTAAAGACCCTCTTCGACAAAAAGGTGCGGGAATCGACCCTCGGAACGGCCTGTGAGCGGGGCGCCGGAATCGGTTTGCTCCTCTGCGATTCATTACTTGAGCTGCACGGTTCCAAGCTGCAGGTCGAAAGTGAGGTTGGTCGGGGAACCCGTTTTTGGTTTGATATCTCGAGCGTTGAGCCATGAAATCTGGGCGTGGGGATAGGCAATCAATGAGATAACCAAGATCAATCGATATGCCTGATGATAAAGTGAAAACGGTCCAGTTCAACAATACGGTCCTGCGGGATGGCCATCAATCGCTGGCTGCCACGCGGATGCGAACCGAGCAGATGCTGCCGATTGTTCCAATTCTCGACTCGATGGGATTTGGAGCTTTGGAGACCTGGGGCGGGGCAACGATCGACGCCGGGCTGAGGTTTTTGGGGGAATTTCCCTACGATCGGTTGGATGCGATTAAGAAGCTGAGTCCGAAGACGCCCCACATGATGCTGTTGCGTGGCCAGAACATCGTCCAGTACGCAAATTTCCCTGATGATGTGGTTTCTGCCTTTGTCAGGACATCGGCGGAACACGGGATGGATATATTTAGAATCTTCGATGCTCTGAACGATCCGAGAAATATGCGGACGGCAATCCGGGCGGCGAGAGAGGTTGGAAAAGGTGCTCAAGGGACCATTTGTTATACTTCGAGTCCGGTTCATACAACAGAGGCCTTCATTGCCATGGGGAAAGAGTTGGTGGATGAGGGTGCTGATTCGATCTGTGTCAAAGATATGGCGGGGCTGATTCCTCCAGGAGAGGCCTATGCGATCATCAAGGGCTTGAAAAAGGCAGTTTCTGTCCCGGTCATCATCCATACCCACGATACGGCCGGACTCGGAGCGACGACCTACTACGCTGCAATCGAGGCTGGTGTCGATGCAATCGATTGCTCGGTGGTTCCCTTTGCCAACGGCACAGGTCAGCCCGATGTGACGAGGATGCTCGCTTTGTTGGATGGTTCGCCCCGTTGTCCCTCCTTTGATGCCTCAAAACTGCTCGAGATCCGAAAACACCTTGAGAAAGTTTACGAGAGCCTCGGGGAGTTCACCAGTTTCCTTAACGAGCGGGTGGACTCGGAAGCGCTGGTTTACCAGGTTCCTGGCGGGATGTTGAGTAATTTTCGAACTCAACTGAAGCAGCAAAAAATGGAAGATCGTTTTGAGGACGTCTTTGCCGAGATTCCCCATGTCCGTGAAAAGCTTGGCTGGATCCCCCTGGTGACGCCCACCTCCCAAATTGTCGGGGTGCAAGCCATGTTGAATGTGAAGTTTGGGAGGTGGAAAAACTTCAGTCCGCAGGCTATTGACATCGCACTCGGCTACTATGGACGCACTCCAGCTCCGGTGGATCCAGAGATTCGTAAGTTGGCAGAGACAAAGGCCGGTAAAGGTTTCATCACTGAGCGACCAGCCGACCTTTTAAAACCGCGGATGCCTGATCTTTTGGCTGAAATCAAAGGCTTCGGTTACCCGGAAACTGAAGAGTACGCGGTGATTCACGCTATGTTTCCCAAAGAACTGAGCGATCTGATGAAAAAGCGATCGGCGCCAGTCGCTTCTCCGGCTGGGGTTTCAGCCCCTGCGAAAGCGGTGGAGGCAAATGGGGGTGCTGGGCCGGAGGTGCCGTCAAGCGGTGTGGCTCCAACCCGGATGGCGGTTTCCATTGGTGGGACCCGCTACGAGGTCTCGATCGAAGAAGTCTGAACTTTGCCGGGGCCCGGCTGGCCCTGTCGTCGTAGACCTACTTCAGTACTTCCACAGCACCGAGAAGAAGGTTCCGCACCGGACGCGCACAAATACACGATCGAGAGTATTCACGATTCCGTTATTCCTTCGCTGCACAAAAAACCGATCTTCTGAGAGGACCCCCAGAACTGGGGATGTCTAGATGTTAGGTTTGGCGGATGCCTCCGATTAATGGAGGTGGGTTGACGAATCCTTTTCCCGATCAGGAGGACGGGGGATCTGACTCGAGGAGGAGAACCATTCCTCGGAATCCGGTGGGGTCCTCCCATGACAGTGTGGAACCGTCCAGGCACGCTGGAGCGGTGAGGTGATCATGGAGTGCTTCGGCGATTCTCCAATTGCCCGTTGCAGGGAGGGAGCACTGAAGCGTTTGAAAAGAGGAGGGCGAAGCAAAGGTGTGGATGACAATGAGGGCACGGGAACCGCAGCGACTGACGCGCATAATGCCCTGCCAGCCGGTCGGGTGGTTCCAGCTGGGGGGCGTTTGGCCGATGAAGTGGGTGCGGCCTTCGCGGATGAGGGGGACACAACGCCGGTAAAGAGCGATGGCTTCGCGGTAGAGTTTGGTTTGGGACGCGCTGAGGGAGTGGATGGGACCGGAGAGGCACATCCGCCCGAGGAAGGTGGCGCTCAGGGAATAGACCTGGCGTTCGACGCTATCATCCGGGTAGAGCACCGCCCAGATTTGAGATTGGCGGGGAGGGAGGAGGCGATGGAGCTGGCGGGCGATGATTGGGATGTGCCAGGTCTCGTGGGCATCGGAAAAGGAGCTCATGGCGCTGCGAGCCATTACGGAAGGCTCTAGCCGGTGACCTCCAGAGGAGCAGCTTTCGATGACGAGATCGGGAACCTCTCGGGAGATTTTTTCGAAGGTGGAAAGCGAAGCGAGGGTCTGGAGGCGGAGACCTTCTCCGTAGGAGTCCGGGTGATCGCAGCCGAGGCCGATGCTGTCGTTGTAATCGACTTTGAGGTATCCAAAATGGTGATCGCGAAGGAAGTGGATCAGCTTCCGCTCAAGAAAATCCTGAACCCATGGGTCATTCAGATTCCAGAAACGTCGGGAGCCGACGGTGAGGGGAAGGCCATCCCGCTGCAGGAGATGGTCGGTTTCGAGGTAGCTCCGGGATTTGGGATTGCAGACCTCGAACTCAAACCAAATTCCGGGAATGAGACCGAACTGCCGGATTTCCTCACAGAGCCGGGCCATGCCGTAGGGGAATTTGTCGGAATCGACGATCCAGTCGCCATTGGACTGCATTTTAGCCTCTGGCGGGCGCTCGGCCCAACCATCGTCGATGACGAGGTAGCCGACGCCGGAACCTTCGAGCGCTTTGGCGAGGGCAATGGTTTTATCATGGCTGGGAGAGCCCCAGTTGGTACACCACTCGTTGAAAATGACGGGCAAACCGTCTTCGCGGGATGGAGGCGGGGGGAGAAGTGCCTCCTGGAGGCGAACGAGGGCGTCGGTTAAATCCTCGAGGGTACCTTCAACGCAGGCCAGGTGAGCTTCGGGAGAGAGCAGACACTCGCCGGGCTGGAGATATTTGCGCCAGTGGCCGAAGTCGTAGTCGGCGAGACCTCCAGAGACGTAGAGATGGTCGGATCGACGGGTGATCTCGATTTGCCAGGAGCCTGACCAGGCGAGCTGGGCACCCCAGAGGATCCGGGCATGGGTATCCTCGACGGCGACGAAAGGGAACCATTGACGAACGGGCTGCGAGCCTACCTGGCCAAAGCGTTCGGTGGGAGTGTTGAAGCCCTCCCAGCTGCGTTCAAGGTTGAGCGATTCAATCGATTCGCTAACCGGGCGCCCCTCGTGGCTCCACCAGGAGCGAAAGCGGTGAAGGCGCAGGCGATGGGGTGCATCATCAGCGGCGAAAGGGGTAATGCCGGAGAGGACAAAACTACTGAGAAGATCGAGACCGATCGGCTCTGAGGATTGATTGGTGGCCCTCGTCAGCGACCGGAGGGTTCCGGGAACCGGGGTAGGGAGGAGATATTGGCAGACCCTTAATTTCCGATCGGCAGTCTCCATAACAATGATGTGGGCATGGGGATGTTGGGGGAGCAGGTCTTGCTCTTCGGAAGGCACCGCTCGAAGTTCCATGGTGGTGGGACTGTCGATGAGAGTAATTCCGGAACGAAAGCCTCCGGCAAAGGGCTCTCCGCTTCTTCTGACTTGGACCAGCGGAGAAGCCTGGGTTGCCCGGTAGGATTGCCGCCCGCACTCCGGGAGCCCAGTGACTGCTTCGCGGTGGGGAACAACCCGCGCATGGGTGGACTCCGGGAGCAAGCTTAGCTCTGGGGGCGAGTCATTGGGTATCACCTTTTGAAGAAGGATTGAATTGAGAGCGATAGCGTCCGGGTGCATGGGGTAAAGATGGTTCGAGAATGAAACCACTGGCAGGAGATTTGATTGGATAATCGTTGCAGATCGATGGCTCTAGTCTGGTACAGACGGTCGCTCTTTGGATGAGCTCGCAGGGGCTCTAGCGGCGGGGTTTAATGACGAAATCATCCTAAAAGGCTCGAACGGAGCGATGCGATAGGGAAATGCGGCTCCCGAAACGCGGCGGGTTGATGGTTGTTTCATTCCTCGGTGATGATTAGAAGAAGCGTTGGGTAAGCTCTGTAGAGTGCCTTCAGCGTTGGGTTGGTTTCGATTTTATCCTTGCGGGAGGAGGGCTCTGGCAGAGACCCTTGAATGTATGAAAACTGTGAATTCAGGACGCATCACCAAGTGGATCATTGGGTCGGCGGTCTTTGCTGCCCTACCCTTGAGCGCGATAGCCTCTTTCTATGCGGAGGATTCTTTTCTAGTAGGTCCGGGGCATTACAATGGGGCGATTCCCCTAATCGGGCAGAGTCCTCGATTGCCGGGGTTTGACGGTCCATGGATGGGTGCGGTAGTCGGTGAGGCGGTTGTTGATCCCAAGGGGTTAACCTATCCCTCGCTTCGCAGCAGTGGCGGGGCTTTGGCTTTTGTCAGCGGCAACAACCGATATGGCAGGCTTTTGACAACGCCGGTGACAGATCGGACGCAAGGTGTTTTCTACCTCAGTTTTCTGATGGAGATCTCGGTCGTGGATGGAAACTACCAGGCATTGGAGCTTCATGATGGTGGATTCGATGATAAAGAGGACCGCAACTTCCGCCTCGGCAACGGCGGAGGGGCCAACGGATTTCGGGACGATATTTTTGGCTTTCGAGTGGGCAATGATGCAAACGAGGATCTCGGGTTCGCCGATTCGGCACCGAATCTCTTCGTGGTGAAGTTTGACCTGACTGACAAGCCGGGCGGCGACGTGGTGACGGTATTTCGGAACCCGACAGATTTTCGGGATGAGCGACGCAACCGCGAGGTGGTCAGGCTTGACGGTCAGGACATCCGGTTCGACCGAATTTCATTCGCGATGTTTACGGACACGCCGGTGAAGTTCGACGAATTACGGATTGGAAGCTCGTTCCAAGCGGTCTTGCCTCAACGGTAGAGCTGTCAGGCGGCGAGGGATAGTCGTCGTCGTCGTCGTCGGTACCAGGCGAATACCGTACAGGCGCTACCCTGCTCCAGATGCCACCGCTCAATGCCCGTTGTGCAGCGATTTGAATGTGTGGCAGCCATTCTTGTCTGCCTCGCACTCTTCCTCCACAACAACCAAGCTTGAGGACGACAAGGACGTCCCCGAAAGTCTTCCGCCTCTGCGCGAACAACATGGTGGATAAATCCCCAAAAGCGCACATTGCCGGAACGGGAGCAGACATTCCTGTCTGCTTCTCCTCCGAAAGAAATTTCCAAATCGCGCCGTGAATTCCCACATTGGAAAAAAAGACGGTGCCATCTACCGGGTCTCACCTTCCGTATGGTTGACTCCCTCTCACGGGAGAAAAAAAGGCTTGGAAAGCCGATCGCGATGTTTCAAGCAGGCATCACCCCGAACCATGGGATGCTGCAACCTGGAAGGAGTGCAACCAGCGCTTTGGTGAAAGAATTGACCAATGGCTCCATGCCATAGTGGGATCGCGTGCGCTTGCACGTGAAGATGTCCGCGAGGCTGTGAAATCCTGCTTGCTGCGTTTTGACGGCGTATGCTTGCCAATTCACTCAGCGGCCATCGTGCCCAACCACGTTCACGCCCTGCTTGAACCGCTCCCCGGACAAGATCTCCAAAAACTCCTCAAAGGCATCAAAGGAGCCTCCGTAAGGGTAGCCAATAAGTTCCTTGGTCAAGCAGGCGAAACCTTCTGGCTTGATAAAGCCTGTGATCACATCGTTCGCGGTGAGGCGCAAGACCAGCATTTTCTCCAGTACATTGCGGAAAATCCGGCTAAGCCGGGCTTGAAAGCGGGCAAGTATTGGCTCTATCGAGGTGGCAGTAGATAGCAATGTCTGCCCCACATTGAAGGCCTCATTGAAGCTCTCCGCTTAAGCCGACGGGCATATGGTAGGGTGGCCATTTTACTCTGACTTATTGGACGAGGCGAAAGCGGACGGGTTGGCCTGATTTCGAATCCGAGCTGACCCAGAGATCGAACTCGCCTGGTTCGAGAAGATGGTTGCCGGAGCCGTCGTAGAAGGCGAGTTGCCGCGCCGGGAGCGCAAAGGTGACAGCCCTCGATTCCCCGGGCTGAAGGGTAACCCGTTGGAAGCCCTTGAGCTCACGAACGGGTCTGGTGAGGGAGGCAGCGAGGTCGCGAAGGTAAAGCTGGACCACCTCAGTGGCAGCAAACTCACCTGTATTGGAAATTTGGATACAGACTTTGAGCTGATCCTCACAATGGATGGTTTGGCTTTCGAGGACGGGCTGGCCGAGCTCGAAGGAACTGTAGCTGAGTCCGAAACCAAAGGGAAAGAGGGGAAGGTGTTCGCTATCGATGTAGTTTGCGCAGAAATCAACGGGGTCGAGAGGAGTGCCCTCGGGAATGCCTCTTTGAACATCGCGGGGTGGTCGTCCGGTATTCCGCTTGTTGTAATAAACCGGAATCTGACCTTCGGTAGAGGGGAAACTGACCGGTAGTTTGCCCGAGGGACTGAACCGGCCAAGGAGCAGATCGACGATGGCGGGGCCACCCATGGTTCCGGGGTGCCAGGCGTAGAGAAGGGTCTGGCAGTGTGGTAGAACTTTGGAAAGGAGGAGGGGACGACCGGCCATGATGATGAGGACAATCGGCTTCCCGGTCTCAGCGAGGGCAGCGAGAAGCTCCTCTTGGGCTCCGGGTGGGTTGAGAAAGGCGCGGGAGTGAGCTTCGCCACTGAGGATAGCCTCTTCCCCGAGAAAGCAGAGGACCAGATCAGAGTTTTCGGCAGCTTGGATGGCGCGGGTGAATCCCCGGGTATCCGTGGACCGGGAGGTCTCGAGACCAGGGGCGTAGTTGATTTGGCAGGAGTCGCCAAAAGTTTGTTGGAGGGCGCGGAGGGGGGTGATAGCGTCTTGGCTGAGACCGTCAAAAACCCAGCACCCAATTTGTTCAGCAGGGGCATCGGCGAGGGGGCCAACCACGGCTAGGCTGGTACCAGGCGAGGGTTGGAGGGGGAGGACTCCTTCGTTTTTGAGCAGGACACAACTTTCGGTGGCGGCCTGTTTGGCGAGTTGGAGATGAGAGGAACAAAGGAGTGAGTCAGTTACTTTTTCCCACGAGAAGGGATCTTCGAAGAGCCCGAGGCTAAACTTGAGGTGGAGGACGTGCCGAACGGCCTGATCAATTTTTTCGGATAGAGTTGGGTGGTCTTGGAGAAGCTTGGGAAGGTGGTGGTGATAGGTCGCGGAGGCCATCTCCATGTCGACGCCAGCCTGGAGGGCGAGGGAAGCGGCGGCTTGGGTATCGGCGGCGAAACCATGATTGATCATCTCCTCAACGGAGGCCCAGTCACTAACGACGCAGCCAGGAAAGCCCCATTCGGTTCTGAGGATGTCGGTGAGGAGGAACCGGTGTCCGGTGGCGGGAACGCCGTTAAGGTCGTTGAAGCCGGACATAAAGGTCAGGCAACCGGCGTCGAGGCATGCCTTGAAGGGCGGCAAATAAACATTTCGGAGCTCGCTTTCGGGAATGAGGGTTGTGTTGTAATCGCGTCCGCCCTCGGCTGCCCCGTACCCGGCAAAGTGTTTGGCACAAGCAGCGATCGAATCAGCAGCTCGTGGATCCTCTCCCTGAAAGCCAGCAACGGAGGCGGCACCGAGAACCGAGGCGAGGTAGGGATCCTCCCCGTAGCTCTCGGCGATGCGACCCCAGCGGGGATCCCGACAGATGTCGACCATGGGGGCAAAGGTCCAGTGGATACCCTGGGAACTCGCTTCACGGGCAGCGACCCGGGACCCCTGGCGGACGAGATCGGGGTTGAAAGTGGCAGCTTGGCCGAGGGGGATCGGAAAGATGGTGCGGAAACCGTGGATGACGTCCCGCCCGATGATCAGGGGAATGCCGAGGCGAGTTTGGTAGACAGCGATCTTCTGAGCTTCAGTGATGTGTTCAAACCCGAGGTTCAGAATGGACCCGATTTTCCCGTCTTTAATCAATTGATCGCGGTCTTTGAGGTCACCGGCCACTTGCCACATCTGGCCAATTTTTTCCTCGGGGCCCATGGCGTTGAGGAGTAGCTCGACCCTCTGCGCGATGGGAGTTTCAGAGTTTAACCAAGGTTTTTCGGCTGTTTGATGGTTCATGAGGTTTTGGGAACAGTTGGTTGTCTGTTTAAAGTTCTGGGGCGGTTTGGGGTAAAGCTTTCCGGTCTTGAGGGAGGTGAAGGTGAACGGTAACGGAGACCGCTTCACCGGGGGTGGTCGGCTCAAGGCGTGGGCTGAGCTGTTCAACTTCGACCATCGGCCACTGATCGGCGCCAAAATAAATCTGGGAATAGAGCCCGGCCTCGGGAGGTGGGAGAACCGACGGTTGCCCCTGAAAGGTGGCAGGTTCGAGCCGGAAGCAATCGCCCTCGGGGAAGTGCACCCAGAGGGGTTGCAGGGGAACACCGATCTTTTCTTCCTGGCCGGTGAATTGAAGAACGGAAGAGACAGTGGGTGAGGGCGAGGCTTTGAAAAATCCGGGGGAGAGGGGCCGATTGAGGATGATTTCGCGACGGTGGAGGAGGGGTAGGAGTCCATAGCCAAGGGGCAGTTCTCGCGTTGGTTGAATCCTGAGTTTGACTGTGGCTTCGGGGGCCAGTTGGAGGATGTGGACAGCTTGATAAGCCTGAGGCCCGGAGAGCTCGAGTGGTGTAGGGTTTGAGTTTGGCTTCCAGGAGACGCCAAGGTCGAGACCCTCGGGATGGAGCTGGTAGGTCCGGGCGAGCTGGGGAAAATGAGGGCTGGTATGTGGGAGGAGAAGGGTCAGGGTGAGCAGGTCTGGAGAGAGATGATGCGAGATGGCCGGAGAGGATTCCCAATCGGTCGGTGGTGGCCAGAACTCTGGCCATTCGCCCTGAGGCCCGAGCCAGACGCGGTGGCCAGATTCGGCCAAGCGGTTGGAACTCGAGTAGCGTTCGAGATGGGTGAGACGGGCTTTTTGAGGATCCACCTTGAGGATCCATGGGCCGATGGTGGCACGGTACTCTCCGGAGTTTAAAAGGGTCCAACCAAGGGGCTCCGGTTGATCGCCAAGTGCATTGGAGGCGAGGCTGAGAAGAAGAGCGAAGCGGGCTAATTCATAGCCCATAGACTTTGGCCGGGTGAATGGAAGGTTGGGAATGGAGAGGAGGAGCATGAAGGTTTTGAATGCCTCGGCCTGGTTGGTCAGCAAATGGCGGTGGTGGGAGACTGGTAACCTTAAATGAAGAATTCCGAGCAGGACTCAGAAGCTGTAAAGTTTTTTATCTGAGACAGCTTTCAGTTGATTGAGTGAACGCTTAACATAAATCCACGGGCAAGGACAGGAGAAGGCCAGCCGGGTGAAATCCGTTGCAGAGAAATGCTTGAGCTGAGAGGACTGGTTGAAACGGGTTGCGGGAAGGATAGGTTGCTCTTGAGAATTAGGAGAACCCTGAACTTGATGATGAAGCGTACAATTGAAGCGGATATTTCTTTGTTAAGGGAGGCATTGGGAGCTGATTACCGAGGAATGTTTCGTGAGCCGGGCGGGGTTTTCCGGCACCCATTTTTGACTCCAGGAAGCCAATCCTATGCGGATGTTTTATGGGATTGGGACTCGTGGTGGTCTAACATTGCGTTGAGGCAAATTCTGTTGGACAGCGGAGACGAAGGAGCGGTTCAAGAGGCGGAGACCTATGAGCGGGGGAATATTCTCAATTTTCTCGATTTTGCCCATCCGATGACGGGTTGGGTGCCCATCGTCGTCGGGCGGGACCATCCAGCACCCTATATCCCAAAGGAAAACACCTTGAATGAGAATATGCACAAGCCCTGTTTGGCTCAGCATGCGGCATTTCTGGTTCGGGAGGCTGGTGGGAATGCAGCCTGGTTGCGGGGTTCAATCGAGACACTGATGCGTTTCATCAATTGCTACCACAACCACTATCGGCATCTGGCGACGGGGCTTTTTTATTGGAAAACGGACAACGCGATTGGGGTGGATGATGATCCCTGTACCTATGGTCGCCCGGAAAATTCGTCGGCTTCGTTTTATCTGAACGCGATGATGCTGAAGGAGTATGAGGCACTGGTTTACCTCCTGGAAGCGGTCAGTTTGGGAGACGTGGCGGCCCAGTATCGGAGGGACGGGGAAGCACTGCGGGCGGCGATCCGTGAACATTGTTGGGATGAATGGACAGGGTTCTTCTACAGCTGCGATATCAATCTGAAAAGCCGGGAGGGACTGACGGAAGCGATGGCAGCGGGGGAGGGATTTGTCCTCCATTTGGGGATGCCACGTTCCTGGGATTGCCTCATCCAGAGAATCGGGGTTTGGAGTGGTTTTTTGGCGCTCTGGGCTGGGATCGCCACGGCGGAGCAAGCGGACCGGATTGTGGCTGAGCATTTCGCCAACGAGAGAACCTACAATGCCCCATTTGGAATCCGGACCCTCTCCCGGATGGAAAAGATGTACAATCTCAAGGCGAGCGGGAATCCCTCGACTTGGTTGGGGCCTGTCTGGGGGATTTCGAATTACATGACCTGGTCTGGCCTGGTTCGTTATGGATTCGATGCCGAGGCAACTGAGCTGGCAGAGAAAACGGTTCGTTTATTTGCGATGGATCTGAGGCGGTTTGGAGCCCTTCACGAATACTATCAGCCTGAGAATGGAGAGCCAATTCTAAACCGAGGATTCCAAAACTGGAACTACCTGGTTCTCAATATGGCGGCTTGGCTGGAGGGTCGCCCACGGGTGGCCGAGTTTTGAGGAGGGCCTGTTGGCCGTTTGGGTAATAGCTTGGAGGGGAGAGCTTGGACCGGGGAGCCTTTAGAGGAACACTCTGGTGATGCTTTTGCCACGAACCGTTACCAACCGGGACTCGATCTGGCCGGGTCGCGGGACGCGACTGGAAACCTTGGAGCACCCCTGGCAGATGAGACCGACGGTCTGGACGGGGGTACCTTTACGCCGCCAATGGAAACGTCAAACGGGGATTCGGCACGACCTTTTCTTGGCTGATCATGTGCCAAACGACAGCGATAGACGAAAATCCTCAATTACGCTGCCCGGGTCGCCTGGGCATGGACTCCATCGGCAAGGCTTCGCTGAAATGGGAAGGGGGAGAGTTCCTGGGAGACGATCGGAGTTCGGCTTGCGGGCATCCTCATGCGTTTTAAAGGCGGATCTTCGAGGCTTTCCGAGAGGAAGACGGAGAATCGGGAAGGAACGAAGCAAAATGATGCGTGCCGTAGGCCTAAGAATTCCATCCTTTTCCGGTGGAGCGTAGTATCAGAAGAATTGATACATTTCCTCGAAAGATCGCTTTACTTGGTGCCATTCCGGTCAGGGTGCGGTTGATTTTAAACCGTTGAATGGGTGGCAGTGACGAAGTTGTTGTTTAGATACCGAGGGCTCGGTCAAAAACATAGAGATATACGGAATGACCCCTTTCTGTGTCTGGTGCTTCGAGTGTTCGCGACACTCGGACTCTCCGAGGAAGGGGCAATCATACTCGTTATACCAAAGGAGGCGCCAACCGGAATCCAGTCGTGCGACCCCAATCAATGATTCCGGTATCTCTTCGGTCTCTCCCGTGTCGAGCAGCCCGAGACGGTTTAGAAACGCGTCCCCCTCTGCCTCAGGAACGGCACACCATGTAATTGCGAATCCCATATGCGGTCAGGTCTATTTTTATGCCGAACGTGGAGGTGGCTCAAGACTGTAGCGCGGAGCGCGAAAGGAATTGAGACCACCGACTGGTTCGAATTAGTTTGGTTTTCACTGTTGGATGGGTAAGTCACATTCGCTTCCGAATGGTCTGTTGAAATCTCTGATTCTTTCTTCTTCCCCGTCGTATTCAGCCTGCCAGAGAACGTCTCGATAGTCTCTTCGGCTTGCTTCTTTTATCGCCAAGAAAGATTCAATTTTCCCTCTTGAGAGAAAGATTGCTGATCTTAGCAGTCGATCATCCAAGAGGCTCTTCGTCTGCGCATCCCATTCATTAATTTCTTTCAGAATGCTATAAAAATCATCCCCGAATTCATCTTTGAGCCTTTTCTGGATATCGGGTTTCATTTCCTTTTTCGAACGTTGCGCATCACTCGCCGAAGGAGCCTAAGCGACTGAAGGTTGAGTGCATGCGCCTTGTTCGGCTTCTAGCTTCATTCGGGAAACACTATTGGTTGTGCCCCGGTTAGAATATTTCGGAACTGGAGTCCAATTCTACTTTGTCCGTTTGGGGCGATTCTAACAAGTTTGTAAAGAAAGGAGAATCGAAGTCTTTTTTTTGCTTGGATTGTAATGTCCCATCCACAGGGAAAGAATCCTCCCAAGGCCGCCAAATGAGTAGAATTTGGTCTCTCATCTGAACCATCAACGATCACCTCCACAGTGCCATCAGGTGTCATGAGCGGAGCGATCCATAAGCCGGAAACGCGCTCGAATTTCAGATTTACTGGGTGAGTCTCGCAGTTCATTTCTATCGCCGAACGTCGAGGTCAGGAACTGGTACTGACCACGAATGTTTGATTGGTTGTGGGATGATTGAATTGGAGTAATTTATTAGTCATCACAGCGCACGGTACCAGTTTTCTGCACCGTCTGGTTGGCGCTTCATTTTCCAGAGAGATCACGAATGATTTTCCGGGCCAGAATTTCATTGATTTCTTTGTGGCGCGGAACTGGTTGGGTTGCTCCAGTTTTTGGATTGTGGTATATATCGTGCTTGCCTCCATGGCGGAGTAGTGTACACCCGAATCCTTCAATTCGCTTGATTAGATCCCTACGCTTCACCCGACTTCAATTTCTTCCGTTTTCTTAATTCCTGGAAGATCGTGAGTCGTGAATTCATGATGTAGATCTCGGAGGTGCGCCTTAAGGTCCTCGAGATCATCACCTTGTGTCCAATGATCGGGATAATCATTCAGGTAGCCCAAAAATTTACCGTCTGTTTCTTGCCAGTATGTGATCTTCGATTTCATGATCATATTTTTGCCAATTTGGGGGAGAAGATCAACCGAATAGCAACAATTCTTTCTGCCAACGTCGCGGTCAGGAGCTGGTACCGTGCCCTGAGGTTCGATTGGTTGTGAGATGGTTGAATTGAACTGAAAGATTAGTCATCGAGGGGCACGGTACCAGTTTCCTGCACTGTCTGGTTGAACTAAGCTGCTGCGCGGCAATTAAAGGCAGCAGGCACAATTCCCAGGGTATTGGATCACGCTTTCTAATGGCAAAAAGGTACACCATTGTACCTTCTTGCCCTGGGTCTTAAAAAATGCGAAACTTTTTTTTCATCAAGTCAATTTAAGGCGGAAAACGCTATTCCGCAAGTTGTTGATATTCGTGGCGAAAAAGAAAATACAATTTGGCAGAATCTGTGCCATATACCCCAACTGTCAATTCCGACGGCTTGTTCAACCGTCGTTCAAGTCCGAGCTTCGTTCCTCAGCTCGGCTAGAACGATTATTGTTGGGCTGTGGGATGATTGGTCTGTGGTGATCGGCCTACCTAGGTCGAAATTCATCTTGCTAAGCATACTGTAGAGGATACAGATCTGGTCAAACTGAGCAAATGAAAATCGGTATAATGCGGTCCTGAAACGATTATATTGTCTGGGGTGAAATTTGTGGGATATTTGAATCCTCCGGTGTCATCAGTTGGTCTTGATAAGGTGAACCGACTGTATGAATCAGTTTTTGTTTAATAGCATGAAAATAATAAGGAGAAATACGAAGCATCCTACAATGTAGAGTATGTTCCGGAATGAGACTTTCAGGGAAATCTCTTCCCATTTGTATCTCGAAATAGTTGCTTCCTGATCGACACAAAATTCTTTGAAGATGCCGAATGCCCAATCGAAGTTTGTAGTGTCGAAATCATCGAAAAGAAAGAACCTCGTGCCAACTTCTTCCCGTGGGAAATAATTGATCGAATAGGCAAATCCGTCATCCGCTTCAGCCACCATGGTGATTTGGAACCCATATATTTGATTCTCTTTCGGTTGAAACTCTAGTATTTCCCAGTCGCGTTCCTTTTCTCGGAGATGTGTTTCTAGAGAATCAATGGATTCGAAAGTGTGTACTGAATCATCGATAAGGATATTCATATTCTTTGCCGAACGTTTGAAGTGTGGCACGGCGGGAGAAAGGATTCCAGAGCGAAGCGAACTAGCGGCGTTGTCCGCCGTTGCCACCACTGACTTGTTCGCTGTCTTTGTTTGCGCTGGCCGTTGCATGCTCCAACATAGGTCGAAAATAGGACTCATAGACAGCACCCAAAAGGTCATGAGGGGAATTTCTCTTATCGGATCTCGCGGACGCGCTCACTAGCTTCCACGCTTTGCCGCAGTGGCTGAATCCAAACATCCACCAATCCCCCATCTCGCCCGTCATTCGAAGCATGTATTCCTTCCCTGCCTGATTCCGAGCGCCTTTCTGTTCAGTGGTAAACGAAACTGCCGAAAGGAGTTCCTCCAGAGAGTCTTCGACCGGTTCATTCGGTGGCATCGAAAATGTGCCGTCTTTGACCGCGCGCCAAAATTGGTTAACGAAGGCTGAAGTGAAGCGTTCGAATGCGGCGTCTAGGTCAGGGTTCATTTCCTTAGCGAACGTCCGCGATCACCGATGGCTGCCCGTGGCGTGACTCCTGCCCAAACGGAGCGAAGCGGAGTCAGCAGGAGGCATGACGCGGGTAGCCATTCGGTGGATCGCATTGTTCGGATTATTTTTGTTTTCTGGTATGTCCCGGCGAAACGATGAAGGTCGAGACTGGTCCAAGCACTGGAATGCAAATAATAAGGAAAACCCATAAAACTCGCGGTAGTTCGTCAATGTTTGCGCGGCGGATATAAAATAGTCCGGCGAGCAAAAGTAGAATGTGTAAAATAATGATTATACTTTTTGGTGTCATAATTGAGGGGTTAGGGGTTGAGGGTCATTAAGATTATTTTTTGCAGTAATTGCTTCATCATAAAATGTCAGAGTAAATGCGTTATTCCGCGTTGAAACAGACGCCTGTAATCCTAAGGTGTAAAGTGAAAAAAGTAGAAACATATTACTATTTTTGCCGAACGTCGAGGTCTGGCACGGCGCGTTAGCGACGTTGTCCAGGACCGACTTGTTAGCTGTTGTTGGCTTTGCGCTCGATTTCGGTCAACGTTAGAATTGTAGTGTGCAGAAAAATAATCGCCAGTGTGCCGACAACTAACCAAATATGCAAAGGTGAAGCCCCCCATTGGAAGTCCCAATGATGTACATGCTTGTCCGAAACGTCATCAATAAACCCTGCACCAGAAAGCGCACGGTAACCAATTGCTGGAAGGATGATCGAAAACGGTAGCAAAACCCAAAACCTGCTTCGAGGAATTCGTTCAATTAGGTTATGGGACTTCAAAACCCTCTGAACTCTCTTTGTCACTCCAAAGACCATTACGAGTGAGATAATTCCAATAACAAGTATCGCGGTTCCCGTTCCGTCATAAAAGAAACTGGAGCCGTTCTCACTGTGGTATTCGAATCGGAATGATGCTAAGGCGATGAGCGGAATTGCCCACCACGGAAATCCTTGGTTTTCTGCTTCTTTCTTCATTTTTTGCTAACGCTGAGGTCAGGAGCCGGTACCGGAAGCCGGGGTTCGCTGACACGACTGGGGTTGAAGTTGTAAGGGATTATTGGTCATCTCGGGGCACGGTACCGGTTTCCTGCACCGTCTTGTTCGCGTCCTTCGCTCTCCCTTGGAATAGGAGCTTGGTTGTCACGGCGATGCCAAGCATGGAAAATATTGCTATCCCGAGGAGTATGGCACCAACCAATTCAGTTTCCGAATGATGGGAATTAAGCCTGTTAATGCCTGCAAATCCGCAAACGATAGAAGCAATCCCGCAGATGGCTAGTAAGAATTGTGAGTACAAACGATTCTTGATTGTGATGAAACCACCGGCGATTACGATGATCACTAGAAATAGAAGAATAGGAATAAATAATGCTAATTTTGTTTCGTTCATATAGATTGCATTTCCGCGAACGTCAAAGGGAGACATGAGTGTGGAGCGCAGCGGAACACTCATTGTCTCTCCTGCCTTGTTCGCTGAGAAGTTTCCATGAGTCGGATCTCTCCAATAACCTCCTCAATCGTTTCAAACCACCTTTGAGCGGGAAACATGAAATATCTAGATGGATCTATCTCTGCCTCATTGTCAACTTTGATGCCGGATTCGCGAATGCTAAACTCTATATTTGAAATCACGTAAAATGAACCATCAACAACGATCTGGAGTGTTTCTGGTCCCTCGCGACTTACCGAATCGCTCCATCCTGTAGCCTTGCGTTCAATCTCTGTCAATCTTTTGCTTATAATTTCATCAGAGTAACTATCTTTCATCGGATCACACCCGGCTAGAGTCATTGAGCCAATAACGATAATACTTATCGATAATAGACATTGTGGCGAGGTGATGTGGCGAATAAAATTCATATTTTTCAGCGAACGCGGAGGTCAGGAGCTGGTACCGTGCCCTGAGGTTCGATTGGTTGTGGGTTGATTGAATTGAAGAGAAAGATTAGTCATCGCGAGGCACGGTACCAGTTTCCTGCACCGTCTTGTTCGAATGGTCAGGCTGGTCTGAATCGTATGATGTAAAGAGATCATATTGGAACATGGTGGATGGGTAAATCGTGGTTGAAAGCGTCTGGTCTGTCAATCGTGAATGATCACTTCTCAACTTGGTCTACTGAAATCGTAATCGTGATTGAGGCAATAACGATTGCTATGCCTGGTGCGTTCCATCTTCTGTGGGTCGTCGATTGGTCTAAATGGATGAACGGGTGAGGTCGATGGGGTGGGATTGGTCCAGAATGATTAAATGAATGGAGACGAACCATTTCTTTCGCCTGTTGGGTTTGGTTACTCGAAGCAATTTCCTCGCAACTGGCTGCTCGAACGTCGCGCATCGCCCGCCCGAGGGAGCCTTAGCGACTGAGGGTTGGGTGCATGCGCCTTGTTAGCCTTCTTTTACTTTTCCAACGGCACTCCAATCGAATGCAGGATTAACTATCGATCCGTCTTCTATGGTAGAGGAACCAATGCTTCCTTCAACCGCTTGGATACACAGAAAGCAGAAGTTCTGATCTCCAAGAGTTCTCCAAGTCCGTTCTGCGGTGCTTGAGACTCTTAGTATGTCACCTTCTGTTAATTCGATACTGTCACCATCAACGACGAATTCAGCCTTTCCGTTGAGAGCAATATAAATTTCTTCATTCTTGTTGTGTCGATGGGAGAACGGCATTGCCGCACCGGGCGGAAAGACGTTCATTGAAATCTCAGCTGAGGTTAAACCTGCCTTTTCCCGAAGGAAGATTTTCCCTGGAGCAGAAATATTTGTTCCAGGCAGGGTGAAGCTTTCCCCTATGATGGTGGTCCATGATCCGGTTTTGTATTTAGTGTATGGGTGCATATATTTTTGGCTAACGTCGAGGTCAGGAGCCGGTACCGAAAGCCGGTGTTCGCTGACACGACAGGGGTTGAAGTTGTAGGGGATTATGGGTCATCTCAGGGCACGGTACCGGTTTCCTTCACCGTCTTGTTCGGCTGGTCGGACTCGTCTGAATCGAATGGTGTAGGGTAGGCAAATTCATCTTCTCTTATCGGATAATCTTGTTCGAGATGGGTACTTATGGCAATCATATCTGAAAGGATGGATTCACCCAGGGTTACCTGATGATTCGTTCGGAGATCCCGAAATCGCACCTTGTTCATTGCGCATTCGCATGCACCATTCGATTGCTTTTGCCCTCAGAGCACCAAAGTGTGAGCCCGAGTAGTAGAGGCCCCAAGTCGATTCAGAGGAGATTGTGTATTGATCGCGATTGACCAATACAGTGCCGAGCATGACTGTCATATGGTATCCGGTAGAATCCTTGAACTTGGTCATCTGGGTTTCCAGACGTTGAAATAGATCGTCACCGCAAATCCAAACGAGATATGCACCGACCTCCTTCCAATAAGGGAACTTTGCGTATCGTTCCGTCAATTCTCGCCTTGTTTTCTCGAAAAATAACTCGGTATCTTGGAGTGTCTGGCACCTTTCCGGAATTTGCATGACTACGCATACGTAGCGACACATCCAGCGCCGTGGTCTTGCTATAACGGCACCTTCGGCTCCATCGATGATGATTGTAGCCTGTGGTTCCGAATATCCAAATTGGTCAAGCCCTTCTATGATAGAATCGACAAGAGTGTGCTTGTTCATATTTGCTTTTGCCGAACGTAGAGGTGTGTCATGGAGAGGAGCGCAGCGACTCGGAATTGATACCACCGTCTGGATCGTCCAGA